>CAZVVY010000001.1:0-77271 GCA_964630975.1 Microcaldota archaeon
TTCATTAAAAGAAAGAAACTCGTTTTTACGCTGAAACAATGTTCTTTAAGGCGGGATACATTTCGAATATTTGTTGCTTGGCGAGGTCTTCGTAGAACCTGTACAAGATGCCTACCGTCAACAAGATTCCGGTTCCGGTGCCGAGCGCGCCCGTGATGTCGGCGAACCACGCGAGGATGCCTACGAACATGCTTCCGAGCACGGTGATTACGGGAATGTAGCGTTCCAGTATTTTTCGGGTTACGCGGGGGTCTTGACGGAAGCCCGGGATTTGGAGGCCTGACCGCTCGAGTTGTGCGGCCACGTCGGCCGCAGTCATATTCGTGCTTTCAATCCAGAACCACCCGAATATTACTGCCAGCGTCACCAACGCGATTCCGTAAGTGAAGATGTGGAATATTTCGCGCGGCTGCAACAAGAATTGGAGGTAGGCTTGGTAGCCCCCCGTGCCGAGGGGCGACGCGGGAATCGAGTTCACGTAGTAAGCGAACCCGTCCACGGCTTGGTTGTTTTGGTAAGTGCCTAGTATGGGGAAGCCCGCGCCCGCCATGAACATCCCCATTAACTGGATGTTGAGGAGCACGGCGCTGGCGAGGATGACGGGGATGTTGGACACGTACAAGAACTTGATGGGATACCTGGCTCCCAGGCCGCGTGCGCGCCCGTACGCCAACGGCAACTCGATTTTCATTCCTTCCACGTAGACGACGATGGCGAACACGAGTACCATGAATACGATGGGTAGGAGAGTCCAAATCGCGGTTGCAACGTTGCCGTTCGCAATGTAGTAAATGGCTTGGGGTAGGAGGCCCGCGGGAATACCCGTAGCGGCTTCGGCGAAGCTGAACGCGCCCACGAACACGGTTTGCGATACGCCTGCCGCGATGAAGAGGGAGATGCCGGAGCCGATACCGTATTTTTGGACTACTTCGTCGAAGTAAAGTAGTATGAGGGATCCTAACGCGAGTTGTAGTGCTACCGCCGTCTGCGTGAAGAAGAACGAGCCGAACAATTGAATGCTTGTATCCGCGGCAACGTAGCCCGAAAAAGTGTAAATGAATGCCTCGAGGAACGACAACGCGATTGCCAAAAGTTTTTGGAGGCCTTGGTAAAGCTTCTTGTTTTCGGGGTTCGACAAGTCGATGTTAATCATTTTCGCGCCTACGGCCAGCTGTAGGAAGATGCTGGCGAGCACGATGGGGCCGATACCCGCCGTGATTAGCGAGCCTGCCTTGCTTCCTAGCAGGATGTCCAACCGCTGGAAGTATTGTATCCGCGCGGGGTCGGCTCCCCACGGCCGGATTTGGCCGAGTATGAAGAATATTGCCAGGATGCCCAGCGTCCACAACAGTTTTTGTTTTAGCCCCGGAGCCCTTTCAGGCCTTTTTACTTCGGGCAACAAGTTGATTACTGGCTTGAGGGCTTCCAACATTTTTTATCAAAGCGTTATTGCTTGCCCGCCGGCGGCCTCAATTTTTTCCTTGGCTTTAGCGGTAAAAGCGGTTGCGGTTACTTTCACGCTTCGCGTGAGTTTCCCGTTGCTTAATACCTTGGTGTTCTTTAAAACGATTTCTTGTTCGGGCATCGCCTCTATTTTTGCGAGCGTTATTTCCCCCGTTTTCTTGCGGCCCGAAACGAATCCTTTCTTGGGCGGCTTGTGTTCGCCGCGCTTGATTGTTTGAAGCCACTTGTGCTTGTGGTAGCCGGCGCGCCCCTTGCCTCCGCGGCAGCCCTTGCCGCGCCTGTTCTTGGTGTTGCCGCCGCCGAACGTGCGGTGCCCCAAGTGCCTGCTTTTCCTTGAAGGGTTTCGCCTAGCCATTTCAAAGCATCCTCTCAATCAATTCGTTTATTTTTTCGCCGCGTTTGCCGAGCGCTCCCTTCGGGAACGCTTTCTTTATGCTTCCGCCCCATCCCTTGACGGGGGGGTGCAAGCGGTAAGGCGGCTTTCCTTTTGCTTCCAGTTTCTTGACCGTTTCCTCGTTTGCGGGGCCCCAGGTAACGAAGTCCTTCGCGGTTTTCAGCATTCCCTTGACCGTATCCGTTTCTTCGAGTACGACGCACGAGTGCTTACGGTTCAAGTGGAGTTGTTCCATTGTTTCGCGCGCGTTGCGGTTCACGCCGGTGACGCCCCTGACGCGCACTATTGCGATTTTCATTCGGAGTCAGCCTCCTCTTCGCCTTTTTCTTCTTTTTGTTGATTGTTGTCGAAGCCGTGCTTCAACTCGTTGAGTTGGTTGAGGGCTTCAATGGTTGCGACGAGAGTGTTCAAGTCGTTGCGGGTGCGGCCCTTGATGAACGTCCAAGCGTCCTTGAGCCCGGCGAGTTCGAGTACTCGGCGCGTGGTGTGGCCCGCGACCAAGCCGACTCCTTTCGGGGCGGGCTTGATGGTTACCGTGGTGCTCGAACACTTTCCGGAAACGCTTTGGGGAATGGAGTGCCGGCCGCCGCAGCCGCACTCCCACGAGCCGCAGCCGAAGGGCACGCGTATCACGCGCTTTTTGGCGTCGCGAATGGCTTCCCCGATTGCGTCCCTGGTTTCGGGGGCTTTGCCCGTGCCGTAGGCAACGTGGCCGTTGCGGTCTCCTATTACGACTACCGCCTTCATCTGCATTTTGCGCCCGCAAGGAGTCATTCTTTGAGTGCTCTCTATTTCGAGTACGTCGTCCTCCATGTTTGGGAGTAGGACGTCGATTATTTCGGGTTCGAGTATGCGCTGGCCCGAAGCGAATATTTCGTCCACGTTGGTTATTTGGCCTGCCAGCACCTCTTTTCCCAGCGAAGTTTTAGGGGACCATTTGGACAAGGCGTCCTCTCGGTTCGAGCGCCTGTATCTCCCCTTTCTTTTTTTCCTAGCCATAATCACACCTAGTTGCCCAAGATTTTTTTCTTGGCTTCTTCAAAACCCTCCGTTTGCAAGTGTTTTCCAGCAATGCGTTCTTCGGAAGGCATTTTTTCTTTTCCGTAGGCGGTTTCCAAGCCCGCGTCCGCCGCGCCCTTGAGGCAAGCGAACAATATGCTTCCCTTGGTTGCGGGGTGCAAGCCCACGTCGAGCACGATTTCCTTCACGCCTTTTTCTTTCGCGGCTTTTCCGGCCTTCAATCCCGTGAGGTACGCTGTGGGCGTGTTCCTCTTCGGCTTGAAGCCTATTTTTTGAAGCGTTTTGGAGTGCGCGCTGGCAACGGTTTCATCCCCTTTTTCGCCGAAGCAAACCACTTGGCAGATTACTCCGCGCAAGGTCTTGCGCACTACGAGGCGCGGCTTGCGGCTCTTCAACAGCTTTATGCGTTTTGCGTAATCAGTCCTGCCGTTGCGCCTGCGCTTGAAGTGAACGCTGTACAACGGTCCGGTTGCCTTACTCATATTCCTTAATCACTTTAACAGCTTGTTTTCGTGGACGTGCGTCAACAACGCCTTCTTGCTTTTGAAGTTGTTTCCCTTGACGCGGCGGTACAACTTGGCGTACTCGCCTTTTTTCAGCAAGGGCTTCAGCTTCAACAAGAGCGCGCGTTGTGCCCTGACGCGCTCCATCCACCTTTTCTTGGAGTCGCCTTTGGACCCCTTGACTCTTCCCGGGCCTTTTTTGCGGCCCTTCCTTTTCTTCGCTTTTTTTTCGCGTGCCTTGGCGCGGCCCGTGCCCTTCACGGGTTTTTGCTTTATTCCCCCGTTTTTGACGAGTTCGCGCACGTCGTCCGCGGTCAATGCTTCCCCTGCTTTTTCCTCGTCCACTATTGCTATGCGGCTTCGGCCACAGTTGAGGACGCGCGCAGCGATTCTCTTAACCGACTTCAACGTCATTCGTTAAGCACCTTTATCCCTTTTTCCTTGGCGGCCTTGACGATTGCCCCTTTTTTCTTTGCGCCGACCGACCCGCCGATGCGTGCGGCAAAGCCTTCCTCCAAGTCTCCCGCGTTGAAAACGAGTTTTTCCTTGAGGCCCGCCGAAGGGTGAAGGCCTCGCTTATCCGCTTGCGTGCCGTAACCTACTCTCGGAAGCTTTCCGAACCCGCGCTTTTGCACGCGCTGGCTGTTGTCGATTCCGCGGGGCTTCCTCCACGCATCGCTGATGCGCTTCTTGTAGCGACGGTTTTGCCTTTCGAATTTGGGGTGTTTTTTAGCCATAAAACCTGTATCACTCTTCTTCGTAATAAATCCCGTCTTGGAACACGCGGTTGTCCAAGCACTTTACCTTGGTTGCACGCACTATGTTGGACGCGGTTTGACCCACGTGTTCGGGGTCCTTGCCCGAAACCGTTATTTGCGCGCCCTTGACTTCGACTTTAACGTCGTCGCCGAACACCTTGGTTTTGCGCGGCGTTTTTTCGCCGAGGAAGTTTTTGATTAACACGTCCGCGCCCTTTACTTCCACGCTTATCGGGAAGTGAGCGTAAACGATTTTAAGTTTTTTCTCGAAGTTTTCGCCCGAGAAAAGGTTTTTGAGGTGTGATGCGAGGGACCCGGCCATCGCGTTTTTTTCGCGGGACGGCTTGCCGTGCGCTTTCACGCTTACTTCGCCGCCTTCCAAGCTTACTTCGACCATTCGCGGCCGGTAATGGCGTTCAAAGGACTTGCCGTTGACGGTGACGTTGAGAACGCCGCCTTTTTTTACTTCAACGCTTGCCCCTTCCGGAATCTTCATTTGAATCACTCAGTACACGTACGCCAGCAGTCTTCCGCCCTGGTTCGCCTCTTTTGCTTGAATGTTGGTCATCAACCCTTTCGGGGTCGACAATATGAGGAGGCCCACGCCTTGCGCGGGCAGCACTCTCTGCTCGTAATCGTCTATTTCGTCCGCTTTAACCGCGTAACGCGGCTTTATGACTCCGCAATCCGTTATGCGGCCCGCGAGTTCGGCGACTATTCGCGGGTGGCGCGAACCCGTGTCTTCTTCCACCGAATTCAAGTAATCGTTTTCCTTCAACAATTCAAGCACGCCTTTCACGAGTTTGGAGATTACCTTGACTCGCACGCTGCGATTGCCCTTTGCTTCGGCGAGCTTCAAAGAATTCATTGCATTTGCTAACGTATCCATTTTTTATCACGAGTACTTCTTGAATCCCAATTCTTCCGCTTTTTCACGGAAACACCTGCGGCAAATGTTCATGCCGTATTTTCGGATGACTCCCTTGCTCGTACCGCAAACGCGGCACTTGCGGTTTCCGCGCTTCTTGAAACGGGAATCGAACTTTTTTTCTTCAACGCTCTTCTTTTTTTCCATAAGGATTCTCACTCTTCCTGGAATTGGACTCCGAACTCTTTTTCCATGAACTCCCTTGCTTCCGCCTTGTTAACGCGCTGTTTTGCCGGGATTTTTCGGGGCGCGATGCGCCTGCGGGAAACGCGGCGGCCCGCTTTTGAAAGCGTTACACACACGTCGAAGCCGATCATCCCGATGTTGGGGTCGTATTTGGCGCCCGGAAAATCGATGTACTCCCTTACTCCGAACGCGACGTTTCCCGCGCGGTCAATGCTGCGCGCCGAAACCTTGTTTTCTCGCGCCTTCAACGCTTTTTCAAGGAATTCCCTTGCTTTCTGCCCGCGAAGCGTTACTTTCACGCCTATTTCGTTACCTTTTCTGAGCTTGAACGCGGGTTCGCGGCGCCTAGACTTGGTCTTGACGGGCTTGCCGCCGGCCAGCGTTTCCAATAGTTCACGCGCGTTTTCCAGGTCTTGCCCGCCGTGGCCTACGCCGATGTTGGCCGTGACTTTCTCGAGTTTTATGGATTGCATTGAGTTCATTTCTTGGAACCACCGAATCCTTCGCCTACGACCAGCAGGTAATCCTTCAAGGTTACGAGTTCGTGGCCGTCCGTTGAAAGCCTTGCATTAGCCGGCTTGTTGCCCTTCGATTCCATTACTTCGACGAATTTACCGGTCGCGCCCGCGTGCTTGCCCTTGTAGACGAGGCAGTTCGCTCCCTTGGAGAGCTTCAAGGCGTTTTCCAGTTTTTGTTCGGGCAATGAAATCACGAGGGTGTCCCCCGGCTTGAAAGTGTCTTCTTCGCGCTCAATCAAGATGTTCCTGCCGTCGTGCAGGTTGAGTTGTACCTTGCTCTTGCTGACGCGCACCTTGTCACGAATGCGGCAATACTTGGCTTTCGCTTTTTCGGCGGAAACCTTTTCGGGCAGCAAGTATTTTCCCTTGGGCATCATCACGTAGTATTCTTTTGCTTCGGGCAGGGACACGACGTCCATCAAGCCGACTCCGAACGAGTCGTCGCTTACGCGCCTGCCGTCCACGAGGACCTTCCCGTTTGCAACGATGTGCTTGGCCTGTGAAGCATTGTCCGCAACCTTCAAGACGTCGCGCAACAACACGGTTAGGGGAATGCCTTCCTTGAGTGCGTGGGCTCCCGCACACGGCTTCTTGGCCCAAACGATTTTCTTCCTGCCGACCCCCCAGTTGACGGGGCTCGCAAGGCGCTTCAAATGCCTGTTCTTGCCGTGACTAGCCATTCTTTTTTTTCAACTCCTTTCTTTCGGCCAGAGCCGTTAACACGACGTTGGACGGCTCCAACGGCGCCGGCTTTTCCTGGCCGCTCTGCTTCTTCAACACGATTCCTTCAACGAACAAGCGGCTCCCTTTCACGTCCACGCGCGAAACCTTACCGCTCTTTCCCTTGAACGCCCCGCGCAAAACCTTGACCGAGTCTCCCTTGTGAACCCGAGCCGACCGCTTCTTCCCTTCTTTTTCGCGGAGCTCTTTGGACAAGTGCGCTCGCGGGGCCGAGTCCTTCAAGGTTACCCGGAAGGACTGTTTCCTCTTCTTGCGAGGTTGACTCGTAACAGATTCATTGAACTTCATCTTAAACCACTTAAACTACTGCGGCCGCGATTGCCACGACCTTCGGGAAGCGTTCGCTTATTTCGCGCGCAACACACCCCTTGATTTCGGTTCCCTTCGGCAGCTTTTGGTCGTCCACGAGCACGCACGCATTGTCTTCGAATGCCACCCACTCTTTTCCGCGGCGAAACCTCTGCCGCTGCCTAACGATTAACGCCTTCTCTTTTTTCTTGACCATTCCCGGCTTTCCCTTCTTCACGGAAACGATTACCACGTCGCCGATGCCTGCCTTTGGCAAGCGCCTCAAGCGAGCCTTGCTTTTCTTGACGCCGATTACTTCGACTTCCTTGGCGCCGCTGTTGTCGTCGCAAACCATTCGCGTTCCCAAACTCAACGGCTTGGTTATTCTTGCGGAAAGGCCTAACACTTTTCATTCCACCTTTTCAGTCAAGACGTGTGCCTTGGTCTTGCTTACCTTCCTGCACTCGGCGAAGCGCACCTTGTCGCCCGCCTTCACCTCGATTCCTTCGGGAACGTGCACGGCAATGCGCGACTTGCGCTTTTCGAGGCGATCGTACTTGGGCACGCTTGACGCGTAATCCAGGCGCACTATCGCCGTTTTCTTGGGCCTCGTGCTGACCACTACGCCTTCGCGCACGATTCCGCGCGCACTCAATTCAACGCTTTTTTTTGACACTTTTCTTCCACAACCTCTTGGTGCGCTCTTCGGGCCGTACGGCCACGAGGGCGCCTTCAAGCAATTCACCGGTTTCCAAACGGAAAACACAGTTTTTCTTTGGAACGATTTTCCTTCCCCTGGGCGTTTCCAGGACGAAAGTGTTCGTCGATTCCTCGATTACCGCGCCTTCGACACCTTGCAGGTCTTTGCAGCTGCTCTTCTCCACCCGAAGTGTTACGCCGATTAATTCGCGCAATTCCGGGCGAGGCCGCTTTTCAACCCCAATCGGGGAAGGCGTTTTCGTGCCTCTTCGCACTCCAATATCTTGAATGGTTTCGTTTAAAAACCTTTATTTTTCTACGAAATCACTATGTTTTCGCGCGGGTAACCCATTTTCACGAGGATGTCCGCGATGTCCGACTTGTGGTCGCCTTGAAGCACGACCGCGCCGTCCTTGACCGAACCGCCGCACGCCAGTTTGTGCTTCAAGTCCTTCATCACGGGCTTTAACTCGGCTTCCTCGACTCCCTTGATTATGGTTACCAGCTTGTTGAAACGTTTTTTAGTCGTGTGAACCTTGAGGCGCTTGCTAGTCTCCTTTTCTATGGCTCCACAAGCGCAAATTTCTTTTGGCAGGCCGCATTTGGGGCAAATTTTCGACATTACTACTGCTTACCTTTTTTTTCCTGCTGCCTTAAAAGCGTTTTGATGCGTGCGCGGCCTTTTTTGAGTTCGCGGAAGCGACCCGGGTTTTCCGGCTTGCCCGTCGATTTTCGCGCTGCTTGTTCGGCGCGCAACTCCTTCTCGATTTCGGAGATTTTTTCCTTCAACGCGTCCGCGCCGAGGCCCTTCAACTCACTTTTTTTTGCGACGGCCATTTTTCATTCATTCCCCTTTTTCTTCAACTGATTCTTTCTCCTCGGTTTTTTTGGCCGCTTTTTTCTTCGGCTTCTTTTTTTCCTTGGCCTGCTTCTCTTCGGGCTCTTCCTTTTCCGGTTTTTCTTCGGCCGCCTCTTCTATTTTCTCCTTTTTTTCGGCGGTTTTTTCTTCCTTGGATTCTTCTTTCTTGTCGGCTTTGGGTTTCCCTTCTTTTTCGGCTTCGCCTTCAATCGTGGCTTCTTCTTCCACCACTTTTTTGGGTGCCTCGATTTTTACTTGGTCGGGGAACACGGTTCCGGGCGGAACGATTTTCACGGTGATTCCGACTGTTCCCGCCTTGAGGAACGCCGTGCAAGTTCCGGTGCGTACGAGCTTCACGGAGTCGCCGCTCTTCTTGATGTAACCGCTTCGAACCACGAATTCGCGTGCTTTTCCGCCTTTGCCCACGATTTTTCCGGCTGCACGGATTTCCGCGCCTATTGCGCCGGACTCCATTATGTCCTTGAGCGCGAACCGCAGGATGGGTTTTACGCGGGGTCGCATTTCTATGCGGTGCGAAATTTTTTCGGCTACGAGTTGCGCGTCCAAGTCGGGCTTCATTACTTCCACGACTTCGATTTGCGGGTTTTCAATACCGAATTTTCGGCGCAGTTTTTCGGACAACTCGTTGATGGATCTGCCGCGGCGTCCGACCACCACGCTGGGTCTGCGAACACAAATGGTTATTCTGGTGGCGATAGGCGTTTTTTGAAGTGCAACGCTTGAAACGCTTGCGCGCTTCAACTCGTCTTGCAGGAAGTTCTTTACTTCCAAGTCGTCCAACGCCTTTGCAATGAATTTTTTTTCTACTGCCACTTTAATCGTTCACCTTTTACTGTCTGCGGTACCTCTTATGCGTCTTGCGCCTCGTCTTCTGGGGGCGCGGCTTGGGCGGAGCGCCTTCCTCGACGACTATTTCAAGCCGGGAAGTAATGTAGTTCGACCAAATCGCGCGCTTGCCGTACCCAAGCGTTGCACTGGAAACCCAGAATTTCTTGTAGCGAGGGTACTCACCTTGCTTGTAGGCGCGCGCCGCCTTAACGAACAGCTTGGATTCGTCGAGGCCCTGGTTGACGGCGTTTGCAACCGCATTCTCCAAAACTTTTTTCACGATTCTACACGCTTTTACCGCGTAACGCCCTTTCTTGCCGCCGAGTTCGCTGCGGTGACCGCACCCCTTGGCGTGCTTCTTGAAGGGAATCGCGTGCTTTAAAGCAATTGCTTCGTCCAACGCCTTGTAGGCGTCCGCGACTTTCCTGCCTTTGACGGCTCGCGCGGCCTCGCCGAGGTCCTTGTAAGAAACGTCGACGTCGTGCGCCTGCGCCCTTGCAGAGTTTTTGCCTGCCTTCACGGAGTACTTGTAGGGTGCCATTTCATCTCACTTGAGTTCTACCGATTTGCTTCCACGGGTCGCGCCGATTCCGGGCCCGGAGTGCCTCACCTGCTTGGTCGTGTGCGAGTATTCTCCCAAGCGGTGGCCGAGCATCGGCAGCTTGACCGTGAACTTTATCCAGTCCTTGCCGTTGTAAACTTCGAACGTCTTTCCAACCATGGAGGGAAGAATGATTGCGTCGCGCACGTGCGTGCGGAACGGCTTCTTCCAGTCGTGTGACTCCAACTTCTTCAAGAAGTTCTTGATTCGGTAATTGTTGCGCGTGATGGTGCGGCGGGCGCTCGCGTTGACGAGCTTCGAGAATTCTTCCAAGCCCAACCCCTGCAATTCTTCGAGGGTTTTTCCTTTGAAAGTGGTTTTCCTGACCGCCATCTCATTTCACCGCCGTTTTCGAGCGCTCGCGGCGCTTCTTCCTGCCCGTCTGCCTGGCCTTCACGTGGCCCACGCGGCGGCCCGGAGAAGTGTCCTTGCCGACCGTGCTAGACTTGCCGAAGCTCGTTCCCCCGTGCGGGTGGTTGTAAGCGTTCATCGCGCTTCCACGCACCTTCGGGTACATCTTGTTTTTCGCCTTCTTGGCGTAAAACTTGTTTCCCGCCTTCTTGAAAGGTTTTTCCTTCCTGCCGCCTCCCGCGGCAATGCCCACCGTCGCCCGGCAATCGGGCGACAACAAGCGCATTGCCTTGGAAGACGAAGCGAACTTGATTGTAACCATTTCCGTGTCCTCGTCGTGCGCGAGGAGAGTGGCGTAAGTGCCGCTGGAACGCAACAGCTTGCCGCCGTCGTTCGGGTGCAACTCCAAGTTGAACACGGGGATTCCCTCGGGCAAGTCGCCGAGGCGCGCCACGTTGCCTATCCTGGCGCCCGACCCCTTTCCAAACGCGAGTTGGTCTCCCACGCAAGCTCCTTCGGGCGCCAACAAGTAAACTGTTTTGCCGTTATCCAACAACACTTCCGCGAGAGGGGTGCTCTTGGACGGGTCGAGCTTGAACGAGACTATTTCTCCGCGCGCCGACTCGGGCAAGCCGTGGTAAGAGGCGTTCGACAAATAGCGGTGCTTCGGCGTGCGGTACGCCGGAGAGCCCTTTCCGCGCCTTTGATGCCTCAACGGGTTACCCACTTCATATCACCTTGAGTTTTGCCGCCAAATCCGCGGCCGCGCCCTCGCGCTTGAACGCCACGAACGCCTTCTTGCGGCCGTCCGGAGTAGTGGCGGTAGTGACTTTTCGGACTTTTTCGCCGTACTCGGATTCCACTTCCTGTTTCACCTGCGATTTGTTGGAATTGTTGTCGACGAGGAACACTAGCTTGTTCTCCCGCTCTATTGCCGCAACGGCTTTTTCGGTCGTCAATGCAGTGATTATCGCGCTCATTTTTTTTCACTCAAACAATTTTTGCTTCTCCATTTCCTTTAACGCGTGCTGCGTCCAAATCGTGAGGCGGCCCGCGACTCCGCCCGGGGCGAGGTCTTCGATCGTCAACTCGCTTACCTTCACGCAGTCCACTCCGGGAAGGTTTCGAGTCGCCTTCCAAATGCCGCGGTCCTCGCCGAAAACGATTAACGCGCTCTTCGGAGTCTTGTAACCTCCCTTGCGCAGGCGCGCCCTACCGCTCCTCTTCTTGCGGCCTTTTATTGCGCGCTGCAAGTCGCTTGAAACGCCGAGGCCCTCCAACGCTTTTTTGGCGTCGGAAACGCGCTTCACTTCCTCGAAGGCGTCGTCGACCACTATGGGTGCAGCGCCGTCGAACGCGTGGTTGCGCTTCTTCACGAGTTTCGGGTCGGCGGTGGCGGCAATCGCGCTGCGAACCGCTTTCTGCTTTTCCTTGAAATTGATTTTCTCGATTAATTTCTTGGCTACTTTGGGCGGGTGCGCGCGGTGGCCCCCCCTTGCTTGGGGGACAATCATTACGCGGCCCGTGCCGTAACCCGGAATTTTTTCGCGGGGAAGGCGCGAGCGCCCCGTGTTAATGGTTTGCCTCGAACGGTGCCTGCGGCCGTAGTACGCCGCCGTGTTCTGGAAGCCGGCGCGCAAAAAGTTTCCCTTGGGCTGCAAGTAAAGCGAGCGCTCGGCGTTGAACGCCCGCGTAATCAAGTCGGGGCGGTAATCCTCGCCGAATTGCGCGGGCAACTTCACTTCAGAGCCCTTCTTTCCGTCAATGCCTTTAAGGACTGCTTTCACTGCTTTTCACCGGATAAATATATTTCTTCCCTGAGTTGGGGCGGCTTGGGTTCGCACTTTGTCATCGCCTTTCGCAACAACACGAAGCGCTTTGCGGGACCGGGAACGCTTCCCTCCACTACGGCGTAAGCCTCCTTCGGGTGCCCGTAATTCTTGAACGTCTTGGTTGCTTCCGCGCCCAACTTCAAAAATCGCTTTAGCGTGTCCGTGCGGCGGTGGTAACCGTATTGGCCCGCGCGCGGAATCGTGTACATTACTTTTGCCTGGCGTTCGGGTCCGAGGGGTCCTCCGTGCCTGCGCTTTTGGGTTGCTTTTCGAATGTTCAATGAAACGCCGAACCTTTTCACCACGCCCGTCCAGCCGTGGCCCTTGGTTACCGCGCTCACGTCAATGAATTCGCCGGCTTCGAAAACGTCGCCGGCGCCGACTTCCTTGCCGAGCACGCTTTTCGCGTACTCCAACTTTTCTTCAACCGAGCCGCCCAAAGCCACTTCGACGAGTTGCGCTTTCTTCATCGGCAGGCCGGCCTTGAATGGTTGCGCCAGCAAGTGCAGGCGCACGTCCGCGGGTCCCGCAAAATCCTCGATTTTCTTCGAGGACTTCTTGGCTCCCTTGAAGTGCTTGCGCAACTCCTTGGGCAAGTCGGTTGCAACCACTTCGCCGGACGGCTTCAAGCCGTACGGAGTTTTATCGTAAAAAACGATTGAGTAAACGAATGCCGGCGGCACTTCCACGAGGGTAACCGCCTTGGCGACTTCCTGTCCCTTGAATGCGGACTCGGATTCGGATACCAGGGAAACCATGGACATCCCGACCTTGTAACCCGGGAAAGCCTGCAACCCGTTACCGGAGTCGGGCCAAGTGTTCACTCGCGGCACTACGCGCTTCGAGCGCTTCCTGTGCCAAAAAGCGCGGGAACCCCTCTTCGGACCTGGTCGTTTGGTACCCATTCGGAAATCACTTTTCTAATCGGTTGAGACCTTGTGGGACACCGGAGGCGTCCTCTTGAACAAGAATTTGGTGCCGCAATACGGGCAACGCGTAAACTCGTCGTCCGACGCGTACTCGTGACCGCAGTTGGGGCAAACAAACATGGTTCTCAATCCACCGTTACACTCCTTAAAAAGAGTGACAAGAATACAATCAAGAGCATTAATAAATCTTTTCTCTCACGGCTTCGAATTCGCGAAAAGCGCGGAAAAACCCGCGATTACCGAAAAAAAGCTTTGTCAGGTCTTGCTTTTGAATTCGCGTTCAATGTCTTGCGTGAGCAAAAGCGTTTTTTCGTGTAATTCGAAGGCCTCGCTCTCCAACTCGTTTACTTCCGAAAGGAAGGCGTCCAACAATTTTTGGTCGAGCTTCACCTTCCTCTTTTTGGCGTAGCCGTGCTGCAAAACGCACAACAAGTCGTTCTCGGTTACGCGCAATGCATCCAACCGCAACAACAAGGACTCGGACTCAAGCGACAATATGAACACGCGCTTGTTCAACCGCTCCGAGTAATACTGGGTGGAACCCAAGTGCTGCAAAAAATCGCGGCCGTTCTTCAACAATGTTTCCAGCGTTTGCAGGCCTGGGTACGGCTCCTTGCATTGCTTCAAGAATTCTTCGGCCGCCTTCTCCTCGGACTTATTCATTTCAACAATTCACCAAAACCGTAAAGAGCCTCCGGAGGGATTTGAACCCACGACTTTCTGTTTACGAAACAGACGCTCTACCAACCTGAGCTACGGAGGCAACCAAGAATTGTCGTTGCCCCCAATTAAAACTCTTACCATAACAACCCGGTCGCGTGCTCGCTGTTTCCGCGGCCCGCCCCCAAGTCGTCGAGAGTCCACTCGCCGGAATTGTTTTTGAATGAGAATTCGGTTGCGAGCGCGGGGTACTCGTTGTAGTCCAACCGGTTCCATTTGCTTTTCCGGAATTTCCACGCGGCCGAAGCATACGATTCCACGAGCATTCTCCCCTTGCCGTCCGCGCCGTCGGTGGTTATCTCGAACGCGGGGTTCTCCGCTTCGTCGATTCGCTTCACTTTCACGTTTCGGTTGTCGAACGTTTTCTTGCCGTCGAAGAACTGGAAGTGTTTTTTTACGGGGAAGCGCCACGCTTTTTCGGCGCGGTTTGAAAACACGGTTTTGCCGAGGTGCGGCTCGTAGTAGTGCACGCACGCACCGCTTTCAAAGTGGTAGACCCCCCAGTACCAGGGCGGCGCCGGCGCGTTTACGCGTACGCGCTGGAAGTACGCGGTGCCGTTGCCGATGTTGCTCTTGAAGGGTGCGCGGGTTATCTTGAGTATGTCGTAGGAGTAGCCGAGCGGAAACGCGGATTCGTGGAATTCGGGGGCGTAAAAACCTTTTTTTTGTATCGGGCCGATGCGGAAATCGTTTTTGCGGAGCGAGACCTTGAACCCGCTCTTCAACTCCTTGAATTCGGTGTCCGGCTTGCGGGTGCGAATGCTTTTGCCGTCGATTATTACGGGGGTTTGGTCGAGCAAATAGTTTTCCCGCATTTTTTTGCCGTCGTAATACCACGCGGCAACCGCGCCGTCAACGTTGAGCGACTTTCCTTCGCGGCGCACGAAGTCGTCGCGCAGTTCTATGTCAAGGCCGTTGCAGTTGATTTTTTTCTCGTTCTTCGTGGACCACAAAACCATTAGTTGTCGTGGGCGCGGGGCGGGCTCGTCGAAGTAGAATATCCACCACCACCAAAGCCAGTTGCCTTTTCGTGACAGGCCTTCCTTGCCGACCTCCCAGATTTTACTTGTTGCAACAGCCATAAGAAATGCTTTTGAATGCTTGCGTTAAAATCGTTTGGATATGTGGAACTACGTTTTTGCTTCGTTCTTCTTGTTCGGGTTCGCCCACTTTTACCGCAAGCAGGCGCTCAAGGGGGTGGACCCGTTTGTTGCCGGATTCCTTGAAACTATTTCCCAACTCCTGATTGCCTGGGCGGCGCTCGCCGCGTTCTCCTCGTTTCCCTCCACGATTCCGGCCGAGTCGGTTGCCGCCGGCTTTGCCTTGTTCCTTGCAACCGCCTGCATTTTCCTCGCCTTGCGCAAGGGGCTCGCCTCCGCCGTATCGGCAATAATCAACTTGAATGCCTTGGTTTCGGTTCCGCTCGCCGTACTTTTTTTGGGTGAGGAATTGTCGTTGCGCGCCGCGGCCGGAATAGCCTTGGCGGTATTCGTGATTCCCTTGTTGAAGTCTCCGCGCTTCAAGGACGGCGGCTGGCTTAAGTACTCGGTTGCCGCAATGATTTTGCTCGGCGTGTTCAACCACTTGAACGCGTTTGCTTCCCGCGGAGTCGGCGCGTTCGCGGCTTACGCGGTTTTAATGACTTCTTCGGCCGCGTTTTATTCGGCGTTCGTCTTACTGAAAAAAAGGAAGGAGTTGAGTTCCCTGCAATTGCCTTCCATCAAGCGCCTCGCTTTTTCCGGGCTCGTACTGGCGACCGCCACGCTCTGCATGTTCAAGGCTTATTCGCTGGGTGCGGCGTCCGTCGTCGTTCCCGTGGTAAACATGAATTTGTTGGTTACCGCTGTTCTGAGCACGCTTGCCTACAAAGAAAAATTGGGTGTGCGCGGGTGGCTTGCAGTGGCGTTGGCGGCGTCAAGCGTTTGGCTTCTCGCGGGCTAAACCTTTTTCAACCGCCTTGCGGATTGCTTCGGCATTCAACCCGTATTTTGCGAGGAGTTGGTTCGGGTCTCCGCTTTCACCGAACCGGTCATTAACGCCGAGCATTACTTGCCGGGTCGAGCGGGCGTTGCGCGTCAAAACGCCTGCCACGAGGTTGCCGAGGCCGCCGACCTGGTGTTCTTCAACGGTTACCACGAGTTTTGAGTCGGCCGCTTTTAGGATTGCCTCTTCGTCCAACGGCTTCAAGGTGTGAACGTTTACTACGGCCGCCTTCACGTCTTTCTTGGACAACTCCCACGCGGCGCGCATTGCTTCTGGCACGGCAACTCCGCACGCGATTATTGCGGCGTCGCAGTCCCCCTCCCACTCGCTTGCAAGAGTCCAATCGAAAGCGTCGACGAATTCTTCTTCTTCCTTTTTGAAGGAGGCGACATTCGCTTTTCCGTAAACGAACGGCGTGTCTTCGCGCGTTACGACGGGTGTCTTCACCCGGCCCAGGCGCAGAACGACCGGGCCCTTCACGTCGAGTATTGTCTTGCGCGCGCCCTTGCACGCTTCCAAGAAGTCGCAGGGAACGAACACGCCGAGGTTGGGTATTACCGTCGTAGTGGAAAAGTCTTCGAGTGCCTGGTGTGTTGCCCCGTCTTCTCCCACGGTAAGCCCGCCGTGGCTCGCAATAACTTTGACGTTTAATTCGGGGTAACAAACGCTGGTGCGCAAAAACTCCCAGGCGCGGCCCGTAGCAAAAATCGAGAAAGAGCCCGCGACTGCTATGCGGCCTTCCTTGGCGAGGCCGGCAGCCATCCCCATCATGTTTTGTTCGGCGATTCCCGCCTCGAAAACGCGTTCCTTGAGGGAAGACAGTCGGACGGAAGAATTCAAGTCGGCGCCCACGGCGACGACGCGCTCGTCCCCCGTCAATTTTTCGAGGCACGCGCCCGCTCCGCCGCGAATCGCCTTCAACCCGACCTTCATTTCGCCGCCCGAATTCCAAGGCGTAACCGGGTACTTTCCTTGCAGGCGCGCCTTCACGCCGGCCGCCTTGTCCTCCAAATTCTTTGAAAACAATTCGGTGCGCCCCAGTTCTTCCAGCGCCTTGACGAGTTGGCCGCGGTCCGGCGCCTTGCCGTGCCAGCCGACCTCGTTTTCCATGAACGAAACCCCTTTGCCTTTCACGGTGCGCGCGATTATCGCGGTGGGCTTTCCCTTGGTGGCGCGCGCTTCGCCAAACGCTTTTTTGAGTGCTTCAACGTCGTGGCCGTCGCACTCGATTGCGTGCCACCCGAACGCCCGGTATTTTTCGGGCAACGGCTCGACTCCGATTACCTCGCTTACGGCGCCGTCTATTTGCAGGCGGTTCGCGTCTATTACCGCGCACAAGTTGTCGAGTTCGTAGTGTGAGGCCGCGGCCGCCGCCTCCCAAACGCTTCCTTCTTCCTGCTCGCCGTCGCCCATCACGCAGTAAACGCGGTAGTTCTCCCCGCCTATTTTCGCGTTGAGCGCCGAGCCCACCGAAGCCGGAAAGCCGTGGCCGAGCGAGCCGCCGCTCAACTCTATGCCGGGAGTGTCCAACATGTGGGGGTGGCCTTGAAAAGACGAATCCGTTTTGCGGAGAGTCGTCTGGAATTCCTCCATCGAAAAAAACCCTTTCAAGGCGAGCGCCGCGTATTGCGCGGGACACTTGTGTTGCGCGCTCAAGAACACTCTGCCGCGCCCCCTCCATTCGGGCTTGGACGCGTCGGTTTTCGCTTCGCCGAAGTAAAGCGTTGCAAGAATTTCGGCTGCGGACAAGGAGCCGCCGGGGTGGCCCGAGCCCGCGAAATAAATTGCTATCAGCGCGTTGGCGCGGACGTCGTCCGCAATCCCCTTCAACTCGGATGCCTCCATATGAAAGGCATTCGAACAAATTATTTAACGGTTGCGAACCAATACATAAACGGGTGTAAGAATATGGATGAATTCGTTTACTCTGTTGAATCCGCGGAAAAATCAAAGTTAAAGGCGTTGCTGGACGCCGACCCGTACGCCGAAAAAAGTTTTGCGCGCGTCGGCTACGACTTGAAGTCTTCGGAGTCCGTCGGCTTGCCCGCCGGAAAGTATTTCGTGCACTTCAAGAGCGACGAGGATTTGGCGAAAGGCCTTGAAGGCGTTGAATCCTTGCGGGAAGCAACAAAAGAAGAGAAGGCAGCCGTGCTCAAGTCCTTGGAAGAAGGATTGGATAATGCGGTCAGCGGGTTCGGAAACATTTTCGGTTAACCCGCGCCTTTACTTCAGTATTTCGCCGGTTTCAAGGAACCACAAGTAGAAGTCGAGGACTCCGGGTTCCAACCCTGTTTGTTTTGCAAGTGGCCGCAACGCGTCCTCCAATTCCAGGTATTTCTTGCGCGTAACCGCTTTCGGCTCTTTTTTTATGAGGCCTTCTTTTTTCATTGCGCGTATTACGTGGCGGTCTATTATGGCGACATCCATTCTCCCGACGTTGCGTAGAAAATGGCTCGCCTCCTTGAAGCCGAGGCCGCGCACTTTTTCGGCCAGCCACTCGCGTGCCTGCGCGGATGGAAGAGCGAGCGCTTCGGGGAGTTGTTTTTTGAGGCGCCGCGCGTTCACTATGTTGGCGGCCTTCACGTTGTGGAACCGCACGCCGCATTCCTTCAAGTATTCGGCCAACGCCTTTTCGTTGAGGCACTCGAAGTTATCCGGTTTTTCCTGCGCTTTCAACCCGGCGCGCGCCCGCGAGTTCGCGGTGGTCAAGCAAAAGCAGAGCTCGTGAAAATGTTTTTGGTTGGCTTTCAGTTCGGCTACGCGTTCGCGGATTTTCTTGCCGGCCTCACTTTTTTTGAGGCGCGCTATTTTTTTCGATAACTTCATTGAGTTTTTTCACTAGTTCGTCCACGCCTTCGTCGGAAAAGCCGTGTGCTTTGGCGCCTTGCTCGATTGATTCGAGGCGGGCCATTGCGCAGCCGATGCAGCCCATCCCCGCGGACAAGAGTACGCCCGCGGTTCCGGGGTGTTTTTCCACGACTTCCCTAATCAAGTCGGTTTTCTTAATCAAATTCCTCGCACCTCGCATTTCTTGAAGTATGGCCTTAATTCATCCCTCAACTTCACGAGTTCCTGCGGTGGGTAGCCCGGTTTTCCGCGGTACTCGGGGTCGACCAGTTCCCCTTGTGAAACGAATTGTTGTAGGTAGTAGGCGTAGCTTCCCTTCAGCCACTCCCCTATTTCGAGCGCGTCTTCCCTGGAATAAAATTCGGGGACCACGGTAGTGCGGAACTCATACTCCTTTCCACTATTCCTTATGATTTCCACGCTTTTTCGTATTGCTTCGGCTACTTCCACTCCGGCAACCGAAGCGTATTTTTCGATGGGTGCCTTTATGTCCATCGCTATGTAGTCGGCGTGGGGTAGGCATTTTTCGAGGGCGTCCGGGAAAGAGCCGTTGGTGTCCAGCTTCACGTCGAACCCTTTTTCCTTTATTTTTTTCAGGAATTCGGCGGCGTCTTCGTGAATCAAGGGTTCCCCGCCCGTGATGCATACGCCGTCAAGCCAACCCTTTCTTTCATCCAAAAAATTCCAAAAGTATTCTTCGGGCATTCTTTCGGGGTCGCCGGTTACGAGCGCGGGGTTGTGGCAGTAAGGGCACCTGAAGTTGCAGCCCGCGGTGAACGCGGTGCACGCCACTTTTCCCGGGTAGTCGATGAGCGTGTTTTTTTGGAGGCCCGCCAGAATCATTGTTCTTGCACGGTTTCCTCAAAACCCGAGCAGTCGGGTTCCGAGTACTCGAGGCGCTCCTTGAATTCTTCGCGCTTTCCCTTGTTCCAGTTTTGCACGGGCCGGTAATAGCCCACTACGCGCGAGTAAACCTCGCATTTTTTTCCGCATACTTCTTCGCTCACTTTTCGTTCACCTCTTTTTTTTAGTCGTCCCTCACCAAAACTTTTTCTCCGGGGGTAGTCTTCCTGCCGCACGGGCAAACGAAGTGTTCGCCCGGAATGTACCCGTGTTCGGGGCAGATGCTGAACGTCGGGCTGATGGAGAAGTAAGGCAGGCGCGTGGTGTGCGCTATTTTTTTTACGAGGGAGCGGCACGCCTTCCAGTCGCTCACTTTTTCGCCGAGGAAAGAGTGGAACACGGTTCCGCCGGTGTACATCGTCTGCAAGTCGTTTTGGTGGTTGAGCGCCTCGAACAAGTCGTCGGTCGCGTCCACGGGCAGTTGCGTCGAGTTGGTCAAGTACGGCTCGTCCTGCCCCGACGTAATTATTTCCGGGTACGCCTTCTTGTCGATTCTCGCGAGGCGGTAAGACGTTCCTTCCGCCGGCGTCGCCTCCAAGTTATACAAGTTACCGGTTTCCTTCTGGTATTCCTTGAGCTTGCCGCGCATGAATTCCAGGGTTTCGATTGCGAATTCCTTGCCTTCGCCCGTGAACAGGTTTTTGCCGAGCAAGTTGAGGCACGCCTCGTTCATTCCCACGAGCCCGATGGTCGAAAAGTGGTGTTCGAACGTCCCCAAATACGTCTTCGAGTAAGGCATCAGGCCTTCCGCCATGTTCTTGTTGATTACCTTGCGCTTTATTTCGAGTGAGTCGCGCGCCAAGTCCATGTAACGCCCCAGTTTTTCGAAGAACTCGCTCTTGGTCTTGGCTTCGTACGCGAGGCGGTTCACGTTGAGCGTGACGACTCCGATGGAGCCGGTTTGCTCGCCGGCGCCGAACAAGCCGTTGCCCTTGTTGCGCAACTCGTTCAAGTCAAGGCTGAGGCGGCAACACATTGCGCGCACGCTCGACGGGTCCAGTTTGCTGCCCACGTAGTTCTGGAAGTAAGGCGTGCCGTAGCGCGCCGTCATCTCGAAGAGCCGGCGCGCGTTTTCGGTATCCCAATCGAAGTCCTTTGTCAGGTTGTACGTGGGAATCGGGAAAGTGAAAATCCTTCCGAGGGCGTCGCCTTCCTTCATTACTTCGAGAAACGCCCGGTTAATCATGTCCATTTCCTTCTGGCATTCGCCGTAAGTGAAGTCGGCGGGCAACCCCCCGATTATGGCGTGCTCGCCCTTCAAGTCGTCGGGAACCGTCCAGTCGAAGGTAAGGTTGGTGAACGGCATTTGGCTGCCCCAACGCGAAGGAATGTTGAGGGAGAAAATCATTGTCTGCATTGCCTGCTTTACTTCCTTGTAAGACAACTCCTCCGACTTCACGAAAGGGGCGAGCAAGGTGTCCACGCTCGAAAACGCTTGGGCTCCCGCGAACTCCATTTGCGTGCATCCCAAAAAGTTCACCATTTGGTGGACTACCACGTCCAAGTGCTTGGCGGGCTTGGCATCCACCTTGTTGGGCACGCCTCCGAAGCCGCGCGCGAGAAGGTTTTTGAGGGACCAGCCCGCGCAATATCCGACTATGCCTGCTGACAAGTCGTGTATATGGAAGTATCCGTTACGGTGCGCGTCCGATATTTCGGCGGGGTACATTTCGTTGAGCACGTAGTTGGCGATTACCGAGCCCGCGGTGTGAAGCATGAGGCCGGAAAAAGAGTAGTCCACGTTGCTGTTTTCCTTTGTCCTCCAATCGCTTTGCTTGAGGTAGCCCTCCATTACCCCGTGGATGTCGAGGAAAGTGCTCTTCAAGCTCCTCATCTTTTCGTGTTGCTTGCGGTACAGTATGAATGCCTTCGCGGTCTTCACGTGGCCGCCTTCAATCAACACTTTTTCAACCATGTCCTGGACGTCTTCCACGCTGGGCTCGGTCAGGCCCACGCGGTCCAACTCGAAGACCACTTCGCCGGCGATTTCACGGGCCAGCTTCTTGTTGCGGCCGCCCACCGCGATTGCCGCCTTGTAAAGGGCTTCCACTATTTTTTCCTTGTCGAACGGCACGACCCGCCCGTCGCGCTTGCGTACCTTCTTGATTTTGGAGGTGATGCGCGCCGGCTTGGTTTTGAGGGAACTCGCTTCCCTCTCGAATTTTTCCACGGAATCGAAGGCGCGGTACACCGAGGCGAACCGCAGGTACGCCACTTCGTCCAAAGGCCTCAATTTTTCCAGTGCCTTTTCGCCTATGGCCGTGCTCTTGACTTCTTCCCCGAATTCATCGCGGCACTCCTTCTCGATTTCTTCGACGAGTTCGCCGATTTTTTCCTCGCTTATATTGGTTTTCTCACACGCCTTCAAAAACCCGGACTTGAGTTTTTCGGGGCTGAACGGCTCCCTCAAACCCGTTTTTTTGAGTACGGCCAGCTCCAACCCTTCAACCCTTTCATAAGTAGTAAAGCGTTTTTTGCAGGAATTGCATTCGCGGCGCCTGCGGTTCGAAGAACCGTCGCTGGAGCGCTTGTCAACTACTTTTACGTCTTCACTCCCACAAAAAGGACAATTCATTTATTTCGACCCCCAACATGTTGTGTTTATTTTTATCCCAAACCACAATCCTGACTTGGAAGTGCGGCTGAATTTTTAAGTGTTTCGCCTTTGTTACCACTAAATGTTGTGTTTAGTGTTATCACTAACCACTAATAGTGCTAATCGAGGCGTTTTTCCCACCTTCGCTAATGCCTATTGCTTTAAAGTATTTAAATGTTTCCTGACTTTTTCGGCGGTTCCGGGGCTCTTGAATGCGTCGAAGAATTTTAGTGCGTGTTCCTTGCACAAGGCGCGGATTTCTCCGGTCGTCTCGTCGTCGATTGCGTACAACTCGCCGAAGAACCGCTTGTGCGCTTTCTTGGAGTATTTGCCGAACAATTCGTCGTCGCTCTTGATTCCCTTGGCGCGCGCTTCGCCGCCGTACGTCGCGAAAACCCATTCGCGTATTTTTTGCATTAAGTCGGGCTTTCTTTCGTTGAGCACTTGCCACGACAGGTTTTGCCAGTACGTGCCCACGTTGCCTTTCGTGATGTCGCCGTGCGGAAACTTTTCCTTTATGAGGGGGAGGGGCGTACCCGTAATGCCGTGTTGGGCGATGCGTACGCCGAGGTCTTCGTCGCGCAACGCTTGTGCAACGGCGCGAGTCTGTGGAACGTCGATGCTTACTTGTTCCACGAGCTTTCCGTTCTCGTAAATGTTGCCGTGCGTGGACCCGTTGGCTATGGCGATTACTTGAGGGTAAACCCTGTTTTCGTTGAGCGCCTTGATAAACGTAACCGCTTCTTCTGGGGAAGTAACCACGAAGCCGTCTTCGCTCTTGCGCCCGATTTCGCCTACTTCGACTTCGAGGCCGGCGTTCGGCCCCGCCTCGGAATAAATGTGTTGCGCTATTTCGGTGCTCACGCGAATGTTTTCGCTTAACTCTTCGCGCAAATTGCCGCCTTCGTGGTTGAACAAGAAAGAGGCGTCGATTGCGAAAGAAGTGTAGCCGGCCTCGACTTGCGCGCTGACCAGTTTCTTGATTCCTTCGACTTCTTCGGCGGTTCCTTTCTTGACCGTCAAGTGGTCGGCGTGCAACGCCCAAACCGCGTCTCCCGCGGATTCGTTGCACCACTTCGCGTATGCCGAAGGAGTGAGGCCGGTGTAGCCCGAGTCCAGCCCACACTCGCTTTTGGCGAGCTCCATTATGACTGCGGAGTCGGCTTCGCGCGCGGCATCGAATATTCCGGCAACAACGCCTTTGGCGAGCCGCGTGTTGCAAGCCATTATTATGCATTCTTCGTCGCGGAGAGCGTCGAACAATTTTTTTCCTTCAACCTTCATCCGTATTTCACCTCAATAAATCGGGTCGGTTTCGAACCGGTGGTCCGTGCGAATCTCGCGGACGCTGCCGCTCTTGGAGCGGGTTACAAGCGAATGCGTTATTGCGCCGCGACTCGTGAACCGCACGCCTTTCAGGGTCGGGCCGTTGGTTACTCCGGTGGCCGCGAACATCACGTTGTCGCCTTTTGCCAGGTCCTCGATGTCGAGCTTGTCGGAGTAGCCTACCTTGAAGTATTCGTTGAACTCTTCTTGTTTGGCGCCTACCCCCATTTCGCGGGCGCGCGATAACTCGTTTTCTTTCTTGAATACGAGTCGGCCCTGTATTTCCCCGCCGAACGCCTTGAGTGCGGCGGCGGCGAGCACGCCTTCGGGCGCGGCACCCACCCCCATTAAGGCGTCGACGCCTGTATGGGGTAGGGCGGTTGCAATGGCGCCGGTTACGTCGCCGTCGAGTATGAGGAGGATGCGGGCGCCGGCGTCACGGATTTCCTTGATTAACGCGTTGTTGCGTTCGCGTTCCATCACGATTACGGTGAGGTCTTCGATTTCCTTGTCGAGTGCGCGCGCAATCGCGTCCAGGTTTTTTTGCGCGGGCCAATCCAAGTCGACTTTGCCGGCGCATTCGGCGCCGACGGCGAGCTTGTGCATGTAGCAGTCGGGGGCGTGTAGGAGTGAGCCGGCGGGCGCGCAGGCGAGTACGCTTAACGCGTTGTCGCGGCCTTTGGCTGTTGCGGAAGTGCATTCGAGGGGGTCGACGGCGACGTCTATTTCGGGGCCTTTTCCGGTGCCTACTTTTTCGCCTATGTAGAGCATCGGCGCTTCGTCGCGTTCGCCTTCACCGATTACGATGGTTCCGTCCACGTTGACTTGGTTGAGGGTTTTGCGCATGAGGCGGCTGGCCGCGTCGTCGGCGGCGTGCGAGTCGCCCCGGCCTACGAGCCGCGAGGAAGCTATTGCCGCGGCTTCTGTTACGCGCACCATTTCGAGGGCAAGGTTTCGGTCCATTCTTTAAATCACCTGGAGCCCTGAGAGAGACGAAAATAATTTGGTTGCAGGGGTTTAAACGCTTATGGTCGTGGCCGCGTATGCGACTAGGAAGCAGAGCATCGCGATTTTGAACCATTTTTGTGAGGGGCCGTAACGTTTTTTGAGGAGGAGGCGCGCTGCGTTCAAGGCGGCCAAGTCGGCGAGGGCGACGAGTGCGAAGAACGAAGCGGGGCCGGAGAGAGCCGGCCAGGAAGCGAAAACGCAGGCGGAAAGCAGGGAGTAAAGCGCTATTTTTTCCGCCCAACCTTTCCCGGCCGCCAACGGCAGCGTTTTTTTGAATCCCTTGTCCGCCTTCACGTCCTCCAAGTCCTTGGTTACTTCGCGGCCCGCGTTCGCGAACAATGCCGCGAGCGCCAGGGGAGCCACCGCCGCGTAATCGCCCGTGATGCTCGCGCCGAAAACGAATAACAGCGCCGTGTTTCCTGCGACCACCCAGTTGCCCAACCATTTTTTGCCGGCGAGAAACGCCGAATACGAGTACAATGAAACGGATGCCGCAACGGCTATTGCGAAAGCCGCAACGTTGACCAGCCACGCCAACGCCAAGCCCGCCGCGAACAACGCGAATGCAAACGCCTTTACCTTTCCCGCCTTGACTCTGCCAGAAGGAATCGGTTTCTTTTTGTTTTTTCCCGCGTCCGCTTTCCCGTCAAAAAAATCGTTTATGGCTTGCCCCCCGCCGCCGATTAACGCGGCGGCAAGCATCGCGTAAGCCGCTGCCGGGCTTATTCCCGCGCCCGCCCCCAACGCGTAACCCAGCCATACGGCTGCCGCACTCAACGCGAAGTTCGCCGGCCTCACCAATTCAATGAAAGCGTTCACGAAAACAATTACGCGCCCCCCTTATTTTTATTGCGCGCCCGCCTTCCCCTTTTCATGCACGAGTACAGGTTCGACTCCTTGCGGGGCTTAACTCTTTTAATAGCCGAAAAACGGGCTGAACGCCCGCACTTGCACGAGAAGGGAGGCGCAAAAAAGAAGTGCCCTTTTTGCAGGGGCAACGAAGCGCTTACCGGCCCGGCAACCCTGGAATTGCCCGCTGAAAAGTGGAGGGTGCGCGCGTTCCCGAACAAGTATCCTTTTGTCGAGCGCCGCGGCCGCTTCAAGAAAGGCGCGCGAACCGCGCCCGCGTTCGGCGACCACGAAGTAATAGTGGAGACGGCAAGGCACTCCGAGTTGTTCGAGGATTATTCGCGCGAACAAACCGAATCGTTGTGGTCCGCTTACCTCGACCGCTTCAACGAATTGTCGAGCCGCCCCCAAACGCGCTTCGTTTTCTTGTTGAAGAACCACGGAGCGGACAGCGGCGCCAGCATTCCCCACGAGCACTCGCAAATCGTTTCCTACCCTTTCGTTCCCGAGCGCGTCAAGCGGTTCGCCGCCAAGCCGTGCGCCTTGTGCGATTTGCGTAAGCTGGGCGTTCCCGTTTTCTCCACGCGAAACTTCCGCGTAATCGCGCCCTTCGACTCGTTGACGGCAGGCGAACTGTGGGTCGTCCCAAAAAAACACGTTGAGTCTATGAATGGCGTTAACGGCGTTGAATTGCTGCGTGCCTTACAGGAATGCGTGCGCCGCGTCAAGCGGTTCTCGAATTCCTACAACTTCGCGTTCATCAACTCGCCGAAAGGCGGCGGCGTACACTTTCACGTTCAAGTGTTCCCGCGAACCGAGCGTTGGGGGGCAGTGGAATTAGGGCTCGGAATTTACTTGAACGCCTTGGGCGCTCGAAACGCGGCTGAATTATTCCGTTGAACTCTCTTGTACTTTCAGGATTGCTTCGGCGAGGTCGCCGTCGCTTTCCTCCAACGCCTTCTCCGCTTTTTCCTTTGAGCAACCCGTTTCCTTAACGATTATTTCGGCGTCGCCTTCCTCTTTTTTCCCGCTTTCCTCAACGCCCACGTTCCCGGCGACTTGAAAGCTCGCTCTTCCCTTCATTTCTATTCGCGTGACTGCGGGATCGGTTATCACTATGCTGGAGCCGTCGCGTTTCTCTATTACCACGCGTTCGGCCTCCACTTCCTCGCTTTTAATACCCATTTGAGCCATTAACTTGCCCATCTGCTTGGGGTTCACGTTGGGAATCATACGGTTATTTCGCGGGCAAGGGTTTAAACCCCTTGCCTTCCCCAATAACAGTGTATGCACCGTTTTCTCGAACACAAGGCCGACGTCTTGTTCGAAGCAACCGGCGAATCCTTTGAAGACGCCGTCGAAGAATGCGCGCAAGCCCTTTTCGAGACGATGGCCGACGTTTCCCGAGTCAAAAGCGATGAGAGCGTGGTCGTCGAGGCGCGCGCCCCCGATTTGCGAGGTCTCGCCGTCTTCATCCTCGAAGAATTGCTTTCGGAGGCGGACGCCGAAAACTTGTTTTTTCACGGCTTCAAAGTGGCGTCGTTCAAGAAGGAGGGCTCGCAATTCGTGTTGAAGGGCGCGGCTTCCGGGTCCAGAAGGCGCCCCGAATTCGGTCGGACCGACGTTAAGGCGGTTACCCACCACGAAAGCAACGTTAAAAAAACGGTTAAGGGATATAAGATTAGAATTTTGTTGGACGTGTGAAAAAATGGAGTTGAAGGATTACATTCGGGACGTGCCCGACTTCCCTAAAAAAGGCATCGTTTTCAAGGACATCACGACTTTGTTGCGCGAGCCCGAAGCATTCAAGCACTCGGTCGAGCGCTTCAAGGAAAAGTACGGGGACGCCGGCGTGAGTTGCGTGGTCGGAATCGAGTCGCGCGGCTTTATCTTCGGGGCGGCCCTCGCCCACGAGTTGGGTGCCGCGTTCGTGCCATTGCGCAAGCCCGGCAAGCTCCCCTACAAGACGATTCGCGTGGACTACGAGTTGGAGTACGGGTCGGACGCGGTCGAAGTCCACGAAGACGGCATTCACGCCGGTGAAAAAGTGTTGGTGGTCGACGACTTGCTTGCCACGGGAGGAACGGCCAAGGCCGCCGTGGACTTGGTTGAGCGCTTGGGCGGAAAAGTTTGCGGAATCGCCTTCCTAGTCGAACTCGGTTTCTTGAACGGCCGCGAAAAGCTTTCGGGCCACGAAGTTTACTCGCTCGTCAAGTACGACAAGGAGTGAACGCGGTTCGGCAACCCCTCGTTGTAAGCGCGCGCAACAATTAACGTTTTTACTCCGGCGGCTCGCCCGGCTTTAACGTCGAGTTCGGTGTCCCCGACGAACACGGATTCTTCAGCGCTTACCCCTAGCTCTTCCAACGCCTTGACCAGTATGTCGGGCGCGGGCTTTGGCCGGCAATCTTCCGGCGTTGAAACGAAGTCGAACGATTCCGAGACTTCCCTCAACGTTTTCTTAGCTTCCCCTTTCGTCTGGTTGGTTGCCACCGCGGTCTTTACTCCGGCGGAGCGCAAAGCCTTAACGGTTTGAATCGCGTCCTCGTTCAACTCGGCGTACTTCGGGAAGAACTCGTTTGCGTAACGGCTGCGTATTTCGGTTACCAGTTGCTCTTCGGGCTCCACCCCCAAACGCTTCAGCCACTCGGGCGCGCGGTTGCCGTTCCACTTGATTATTTCCTCCCTTTCCGGAACGCTCAGGCCGTGCTCCGACAACACCGTTTTGTATAACTCGTAAAGCGCTTCCTCTGAGTCGTAGAGCACTCCGTCGACGTCGAACAGCGCGGCCTTCACTTCACGGTCACCGACTTTGCGAGGTTGCGCGGCTTGTCCGCGTCGTTGCCGCGCGCCTTGGCCGCGTAATACGCTATGAGTTGCAAGGGCACCGTTTCAAGCAAGGGATAAAACAATTCGTCGCTCGGCTTCGGCAGGCGAACAAAGCGGTCGTACGCCTCGTTCTCCTCGCTGCTTACTCCTACGAGTACCGCTCCGCGCGCCTTCGTTTCGATTCCGTTGCTCAACGCCCCGTCGTGAGTGTAATCCGGGGGGTTGAGTAGGACTACGGGCGTGCCTTCCTCTATGAGTGCGAGAGTGCCGTGCTTCAATTCTCCGGCAGGCATTCCTTCCGCGTGAACGTAACTTATTTCCTTGAGTTTGAGTGCGCCCTCAATCGCTATTGCGTAGTTGACTCCGCGGCCGAGATAATAGGCGTGTTCCTTGCCGGCAACCCATTCGCCGAGTTCCCTGCACTTTTCGATGTTGTCGTCAATCGTTTTCTGTATGAGGGGCGCCGCCTCCAACACTTTTTTCTCGCCTTCTTCAAGTTCGCCCTTCAAGGCGTAGGCCGCAAGGTAGAAAGCGGCGACTTGGTTGAGGAACGCCTTTGTCGAGGCGACCCCTATTTCGGGGCCGCAATTGATGTGAATGCTTTCATCGCTTGCGCGGTCTATTGAAGAGCCCGCCACGTTGACTATTGAAAACACTTTGAGGCCGCGCTTCTTGGCTTCGCGGATGCACTCCATGGTGTCCGCGGTTTCCCCGCTTTGCGACACTGCGACGAGCACCGCGTCCTCGGGAGTGTTGTGCGCGAAATAAGGGTATTCGCTTGCAATCATTACCTCTATCCGCTTTCCGGCAACGCGGTCCAACACGTGTTTCCCGACGACCGCGGCGTGGCGCGCCGTGCCGCACGCGACCGCTATCACGGGCCTGTCCCGAATGCCTTCGGCGAACCTCCTTATCGCTTCGCCGTCGTTTGCAAGCAAGGCCTTCAAGGTTTGCGGCTGTTCCATTATTTCCTTTAGCGTATAATCGCCTTCGGCTTTTGCGTCTTCCGCGTTCCAATCCGCTTCGTGCACTTCCTTTTCAATCGGCGACCAATCGTCCGTCCGGTAAAAAGAAGCGCTTTCCCCGGTCAACACCGCGGACTCGCCGTCCTCCAAGTAGGCGACGCGCCGCGTGTACTCGAGCAAGGGCAGGGAATCGCTTGCCGCGAAAAACTCTTTTTTCCCGCCAATGCCTACGAGTAAAGGGCTCTCGTTCCTGCAGCAAACGATTTTTCCGGGTTCCCGTGAGGATATTACGAGCAATGCATACGACCCCTTCAGTTTTTTCACGGCTTTTTGAACCGCTTTTTCAAGGGAGCCCTCCCAACCGTCGGCAATCAAGTGCGCGATTACTTCGCTGTCCGTGTCCGACTCGAACTTTTTTCCTGCCAACCCTTTTTTGAGTTCCTGAAAGTTTTCGATGATTCCGTTGTGTACGAGCGCGATTTCCCCGGACTCGTCAGTGTGCGGGTGAGCGTTCGCCTTCGTAACCCCGCCGTGCGTAGCCCAACGGGTGTGCGCTATGCCTCCCGAGCCCTTCATTTCCTCGAAGTGAAGCGATTCGTTCAATTCTTCTATTTTTCCCTTGTCTTTCCGTACTTCGACCGCGCCGTTTACCGTTGCAATGCCCGCGCCGTCATACCCGCGATACTCCAGTTTCTTTAAGCCCTTGAACAATACTTCCCCCGCTTTTCGCGGTCCGATATACCCTACTATGCCGCACATTTTGAATCCTCCTTTCTTTGTGGGAATGCGGCGCAAAAGGGGTTTTTACCCCCGTTGCCCGCCAAAGTCTCTCTCAGGTTTCGACTTATGCAACGCTTATGCTCCGCCGCGTTTAAAAGGTGCGCTCAAAAATTTTTTTGAATTTTCAGGGCCCGGAAAAACCTTTTAATAACTTTAAACTACTTTTATTAAAAAATAGTTGATAATAGTATTAAGGTGGTTGTATTTGATTGTCTTGTCGGACGGCAAATTCGTTGACGCTTCCCAAGTAAGCGCCGAATCCTTTTCAGTGCTCTCAAAAGACCGTTTGCGCATACTGCGCGCCCTCGCCGAAAAGCCGCAGTACCCCGCGCAACTCTCTCGCTCCCTGGGAATCCAACAACAAACCGCGTATTACCACGTGCGCCTGCTCGCTGAAGCCGGCTTGATTAGCGTGGAGGACTACGAGGAGAAAGGGGGCGCGCTTGCAAAGCGCTATTCCGTGAAAGCGGACGCGCTAGCCCTCGTGTTGCGCGGGGACTGGAAGCCGTTCCGCGACCGCACCGGCAAGCCGCCGTCCTTCCTGGCGCCCTTCATCAACCGGGGCACGCTGGACGCGCGCCTCGTCATCGGATCTCCCGAACCCCACGGCAAGTACCGCGCGCGGGCAAGCGAATTCTGCGTTGCCGAACTGGGGGCGTGGCTCGGGTCCTTCGCCGCCGTAAAACACCCGTTTTATTACTTGGATACCGAGCTCGACGAGGCACGCAAGCGCGAGTCCTTGTTCGTGGTCGGCGGCCCCAAAGTCAACACTTTCCTGTCCGAAATCAATTCCTCTTTGCCGATTCGCTTCAAGGCCAACTCGTTCGAAGTGTATTCCTCGCTTTCAAAGAAGAGTTATGCCGAAGAAGTCGGCGTAATCCAGTGTGTCCCAAACCCCTTCAACGAGTCCAAGCAATTGTTCGTTGTTGCGGGGAGCAGGCACCACGGCACGCGCGTGGCCGCATTGGCGTTGAAGCGCGAAGCGAAAAAACTCGCAAAAAACAACCTCTTTGATTCAAGTGTTTTCGCTCGCGTGGTTCAAGGGTTCGACGAGGACGGCGACGGCGTGGTCGACGAAGTCGAGATACTCGAGTAATCAGAATGCGTCCGCATAGGAAACGAGCCGAACTCCTTCCAGAATGCTTTCGACTTCTTCGGAGTTGCATAACTCCAATTCTTTTTCGCGCTCTTCGTTCTTGGATGAATCGCTTTCCGCGTCGAAGTAACCGGGGTGCACCGCCCACTCGGTTACTCCGTCCGGCAAGGCCTTCAACGATTCGAGCACTTCGTCCGCTTCCTTGCCCAACGAATGAAAATAGTTGTCGGGCGCGTTGATTCCGAGCGAGCGGTAAAAATCGCGCGACTCCTTTTTGGTGGAGCGCAAGGGCAACGCGTTTTCGGCGGCGAAGCGCGCAACGCCTTCAAGCGCCCAATCCTCTTCGTGAACCCATTTGTGGGAGTCGAGATGGGTGGGCAAGCCGTAGACGCGGGTGAATTCATTGAACTGTTTTTCGGCTTGGGCGTAAGCGTCGCCCCCCCTTAGTTCGAGGTGTAACCCGATTCCACACCCTTTTTCCATCAGGCGCAGGTCGGCGAACGGCCGTTCAATCATTACGCTGGCACTAGTTATTCGCGCGTCGAGTATTCCGTCGTTGAAGCGCGGGGCGTACCCGTAATCGTCGGCGTTGATTATGAGTTTCTTCATAAGAGTGCTTCGGCCTCGCGAACCATTTGGAGCTCTTCGTTTGCAGGGATTACGAGGATTTTGACGCGGCCGCGCGAAACAAGGTTTTGGCCTTCCTCGTTTTTTTCTTCGTCCAATTCAACTCCGAGAAAAGACAAGGGCTCGCAAATCATTTTGCGGAGGCGCGAATCCTTTTCCCCGCCGCCGCCCGTGAAAACGATGCAATCCAAACCGTTCATTGCGGCGGCGTAAGCGCCCACGTACTTGGTTGCGCGGCGAGCGTACACTTTGAGCCCGGCCAGCGCCTCGGAGCTCCCTTCGTCAACCGCTTTCCAGGCGTCCCGCAAGTCGTTTGAGCCGCACAACGCCTTTAAGCCGCTTTCCTTGTTTAACGTTTTTTCGGCTTCGCGCGCGTTCACGCCTTCGGCCCCGCAAATAAATGGAATTATGGAGGGGTCTACGTCGCCGCTTCGAGTCCCCATTACGAGGCCTTCGAGGGGTGTGAAGCCCATACTGGTATCCACGCTTTCCCCGTTTTTGACGGCGGTAATGCTGGCGCCGTTTCCGAGGTGCAGGACAACCGTTTTTTCGGGCGGTGCGCCGAGTAATTCCGCGGCCCGCGAAACGCACCACTTGACGTTGGTGCCGTGGAACCCGTACCTGCGCACCCCGTATTCCTCGTAAAACTTTTTAGGTATGGCGTAAAGGAACGCCTCTTTTTCGAGGGTGGAGTGGAAAGCCGTGTCGAATACCGCTACGTGTTTTGCGTCGGGCAAGCGCTTCAGGCACGCCTTCAAGCATTCCAGGTTTGCCGGGTTGTGCAAAGGCGCGAGCGGAATGCAGTCCTGTATTGCCTTCAACACTTCGGCGTCCACCAAAGCGCTTTCCCTGAATTTTTCGCCGCCGTGAACCACGCGGTGCGCTACCGCGTCGAAACAGGTTACCGCTTTGCCCGATAATTCCGACAACGCTTTTTCGAGTGCGTCCGCGTGGCACTCCGCGCCGCCGCACCCTATGCGTTCCACTAAACCCTTGTGAATCAATTCGCCGCCTTCGAAAGCCGAGTACTTGAGCGAAGAGCTACCTGCGTTAATCGTGAGGGCGCGCATTACTTGTTTTTACCCATCAGCAAGGATACTGCGATGCTGGTAATGAATGCAACCGCGGCGTCGGTCGCGAAGTATTCCTGGGAGAGAAGGGTTTCGAACGGTATTCGGCCCCAGTAGTGGCCGAGAACTATTGAAATCGCGAAGGCGGCTACTGCGGCGACCATCAAGTGCGCCAACCCCTTCTTGTAAGAAGAATAAGTGTTGCGTATGAAGAAGAATGCGGCGAGAAGGAAGCCGCCGACGAGCATCATTCCCACGTCGGCGTTGGGCGCGCTAATCGTTTTCGAGGTGAAGATTCCGAATTGGGCGATTATGAGGAGGCTTATAACGCTCGTCAAGTCGCGGTCTTTTGCCGCACTGAGGTGTTCGAGCAAGGTTTTTTCTTGGGTGCCCGCGGCGGCTTTTTCAGGTGCGGTTTTCTTGAGCACCGCTTCACCGCCCGTGGCTTCGGTGTGAGTGCTCTTCGTTTGCTTGAACGCGAAGAGCAAGGCGAAGAGGCCGGCTAACAACGCTATTGCGCCGATGGCGAGGACTTCGACTCTCATTCCCCCCGCGGAAAACCGCTTCAATAATTCGGGTGCGGCCAGGTAAAGGGATAACCCTACTATTCCCAACAACAAAAGCGATTTGAGATACCTCCAAATGAGGGAGCTGACGCCTGCGAACAAGCCGATGGTCAGGAGTACGGCGAGCGCGCCCAACGCAATTGAGGTGGGGTCGCCCGCCAACGCTTTTTCTATTAGGGTCGAGCCGTATTCTTGTGCTTGCACTGCAATCGAGGAGTAATCCATTTCAACCATTATCTTATTGCCTCAAGCGTTTAATAATTGCATTACCAGCAGGGTTGCGATTCCGGCCAACAACATTTTGGCTCCCCCGCGCACCCAACCCGTCTTCGAGTCGCGCCCCAACAGCGCGCCCAACGCGAACAACAAGGAGAAGCTTAGCGCGGTTGCCGCTTGATACGAGTAATCTATTTCTTGAATGAAGGCGAAAGGGGTTGCCACGATTAACACGGACAAGAACGGGGCGAACGCGTTGACGGTTGCAGTCGCCTTTGCCGCGAAGTCGTATGCCTTGCCCAAGTCGCTGTTCTTGAGTCCGCGCATCAACTGCTTCTCCATTTCCCTGCGCTCTTTAGTCCTCTCCGCTTCTTCTGCCACGAAAGCGCCGGTGGCCCCCGAGAAGCCGAGCGCTATTGCAGTACTGAAACACAGCAAGAGCACGGTTTGCGGGTTTGTTATGCCTGCCGCTTTTGCGCCGAGTATTACTCCGAGCCCGGTCAGCACTCCGTCAAAAGAATTCATTACGGCGTAGCGGCGCGCGATTTTGGAGAAGCCCGTGAGCCCGTCGTAACGCCTTATTTTTTTAAGCATGTTTCAGGTGCGCTCCCGGCACTTCACCGCTGGAAACGTGGTCTACGCTGTGAATGCTTGCGCCCAGCGACTCGATTATGTTTTTTACTTCGGCGAAGTCCAGGTTTTTGCCGTTCACCATTATGCGCACGGTTTCAACCTTGCGGTCCACTTCGCGCACGAGCACGTCCACGCCTTTAACTCCCTTGCCTTCGCTTAACGCGAGGCAGAAGTCGATGATGGACGGTTCGTTGGGCTTTAAAACGTCCAACTCCAACAAGTTCAAGCCCTTCATCTCATTCACTTTTACTCTTGCGCGCCTTATATTAGTGGAGGCTGGCGTGCTCGAAGTGCTCCTTTAACGCGATTATAATCGAGTAAATGCCCGCCACTCCTACTGCAATGCCTTCGAACCCGTCGACTACTCCGTTGTAAAATAAGTAGATGCAGTACAATCCGGCAAGCGCCCCGAAAGCGTGCAATACGTCTTCAAAGTCGTCCACCCAGTCACTCATACCCTTTTACTTAGGGCAACGCTTTAAAAAAACGTTGTTTTATTGGTATTTGTATGAAACACGGGCTATTGTTTGTTGCGGTAACACTATTATTGTTCGGTTGCCTGGAAATCCAAACCGAGGAAGGTCTCGACAAGTGGACTCCGGCAGGCGAAGCCGCGTTGACTTACGAGCCGCCCGAAGAACCGGTTCCCTCGCCCAGCGCCGAAGCCACCCCGTCGGCTTCGCCGGACGCATCCCCTTCAATAGATGCGACTCCTTCGCCGTCGCCTTCCCCGGAACCCGTTTCGTGCACGGTTCTCACTTCGGGCCAGGACGTGGGCTCCATGAAGAAGCGCATAGTCGTGCGCTTCACGCAGGAAGTTTCGGACGCGGAAATGCGTTGCCATTCCACTCGCAGCTGGCAAAACCTCGAACTCGAAGAAATGAGCGGCGGCGACTACCAGGGCTTCGTGGACTGCTCGTATACTTCGACGGGCTCCTACCGCGCAATGGCCGAAGGCGGCGGCACGGACTGTGAAGTCGAATTCGACTTGGAAGAATAGTCAGCACTCAAGGTCTTCTTCACTGCCTTTCGGCTCAGGACTCATACGCTGTCATCACTAATGCTTAAAGAATTGTTTTTATTGCTTTAACTCGTTTTGTTTGCGTGGGAAAAAAAGCGTTTTTTTTCGGGTTATTCGTTGCCCTAGCAACCGCGGCACCACAAAACTTTTTCAACCCTTCCAACTCCTCTTCGTGGGGAAACGAGTTTTACGCTTCTTCCTTTCCCGAATTTTTGTTCGACTCACCCAACGACTTGGCGGCATTCAAGTTCTACGTCAACTCCACGGTTTCGCCGGACTCGGCTTGGCTTTACGCTAACCGGACCCCCGCGGGTTTTATGCCGGTGCCACCGGTTTACGCCAATGTTTCAATTCAGGGAGCCGGCGTAACGGAGCCCGACGGGTTACTCGGATTGGTTTTATGTTTACGAAAACGTTTCCGCGAACGACGGGAGCAGTTACTCTTTCAACCCGCAACACGTTTTTGCTTTGGCGGGCCAGTACTCGTCCGGCGTTGACTCAAACTTTTCGTCGCCGCTTGCCACGGTTTCAATAACTTTACTATACTGCAATCCTTCGGCGACGGCTCTTCTTCAAAGCCTTCGCCTACGCCCACCGAAGAGCTGGGGGGGGGAAGGCAAGGGAGCGGAAACGAAGGAAGGAGAGAGCCCGGTTGACTCGGGCGGCTCCGGCCCCCTGCCCCGCCCTCGCCTTCGCCAACACCCCCCGCCCCTTCAACGGAGCCGGTTGAATCCGTTGTTTCGGGCGAAGCGTTTTACTGCGTTGAAAGCGACGCGCAAGTAGTGGAAATAAGGCGTTCGGTTACGGTCCTGCGCGGCGACGGCGGCGTTGAAGAAACCTTCGTAGGCTTGTCGGTGAAAAACCTGGGCAAGGAAGCGGTTCACGACTTCGTGTTAGAAGAATACTTGCCGAAAGGCGGCGGCTTCGAGTTTGCGGCGCCGCCGGACGGTGGAAACGAGTCCTCGGTTTACTGGGTTTTGGAGTCGTTGTCCCCCGGCGAAGAAAAAACCATTGCTTATTCGGCTGAAAAAGCGTTTTTCCCCGAAGAATTTTCGGCACCGCCCAAAACCGTGAAAGCCGAAGCAAACCCGTTATTGTACTTGTTGTTCGCCGAAATACTCGTGGGCGCGCTCGTCGTTTTCGCGGCGAGAAAGATAAGGCGCGCAAAGCCACGCGTTAAGGAGATGGGTAAAAAAGGGCGCCGCTCAAAGCGCAAGCGTTAACAAACGTAGTAGCCGCGGGCAAGCATTTGCACGCAGTAATCGCTGGGGCCGCCATAAGACTGCCGGGGCGCGTAAGCGTAAGACGGAGCAGGGTAATGCCCGCTTGAAGAATACGCGTATCCGTTGCCCGAATAAGCATAAGAGTAAGAGTAAGCGTTTTGCGGGTATTGATAGCGGGCCGGGTAATAGCGCGGCGCGTAATACGCGGGCGGCGCATGCGCGTGGTATTGGTAGTCCGGTGGGTTGGTCCCGAATTGCAGGGGCCCTAACGCGAACCACCACGGGTCCACTTCGTTGTAAGCGTTGGCAAAAGGCGCGAGCGCGCCCAAGGCAAACAATGCAATCAACAGTTTTTTCACTATTCCCACCAAGTAACATTCGTGTTTTACTGGTTTAAAACCTTATCTGGTGGTTTTAAACGATTGCACTTCTTCCAGCAAGCCTTTCGCCTTTCCCTTTTCAAAGTGCTTGCGCACGGGCTCCAGCAACCCGTTTATCGAGCCGGCAACGCCTTTCTTCAAGTCCGCGGGATGGAGTTCGCCGGCGACAAAAGATTTTTCGAGTTCGTTGTAAGAAGAGTATTCGACGTCTCCCCCGAATTTTTCGGGGCGCTCTATTTTTATCGAGTCAACGCTTTCGAAAACGATGTACTTCGCGTATTCCAGCAAAGGGTTGTTTTCGGTTACTTTTTCCGGGCAGTACGCCTTACCGAGTTTTTTCTCCACTTGCTTGGGGGTATCCGTCATGAATACCGCCGAGTCGGGGTCGGACTTGGACATCTTGAATTGAATGGAGCGGCCTACTCCTTTTGCCTGCGAGTCCTTAGGGGGGCGCAAGCCGGCCAGCATATGGTGGTGGACCGCAATCGGCTTCTTGTAACCCAGTTTGGGGGCGACTTCGCGCGCAAGCACGTTTACCTTGCGTTGGTCCATTCCCAGTTGCGCCAAGTCGACGTCCAACTCGAATATGTCGGACGCCTGCATGCACGGGTAAAATATTTGTGCGGCGCTCAACGAATCCTTGGACCCGCGCCCCATTATTTGCGCGCAACGCGTTACGCGCGCCACCGTATTCAATCGCGCGATTTTAATGGTGCGCAGCCAGTAATCCTTCTTATCCATGTGTTCGGAAGCCCACAAGAACTCCACGTTTCGCAAGTCCATTCCTGCGGCTTTCCACGTTTCAACGAAGTACTCGCCGGTAACCTTGATTTTGTCGAGGTCGCCGCCCATTTTGTCGTTCATCAAAGCGAACCAGTCGGCCACCCAAAACTTGAATTTCACGCCGGCCTTGCACAACTTGTTGACGTTTATTGCGCGCAAAAGCCCTTGGGCTATGTGGATGCGGCCGGACGGCTCGAACCCGTCGTAGGCCACCGGATGCTTTTTTTCCTCGAGCAAGTCACGCAACTCGTCGGGCTCGATTATTTCCTCGCCCACTTCGCTTACGAGCCGCATTCGCTCTTCAATACCCATGTTCATAAGTCGCGCGCCATCAATAAAACGGTTTTCCCGTTGATTTTGCGGTCGAGTACGCCTTTGTTTTCAAACCCGTTTTTTTCGTAGAGTCGGTGGGCCGCGAGGTTGTCTTCGGCTACGAGTATGTGGAGCCTGCACGCTTTTTTTGCGGCTTCCGAAACTGCGTGCAACAAAAGCTTTTCGCCGAGCCCCTTTCCGCGCTCTTCTTCGAGCACTCCCAAGCCCAGTATTTTGGCGGATTCCCCCGAGTACTGCAAGTCAACGAAGCCAACGCATCTCTTTCCCTGCAAGGCGACGAAGTATTGGTTGTCTGGGTCGGAGAGGCGTTTCATAATCGTGTCGAAGGTGAAGCCGGTATACGGGAAGAAGTGCCGCGTCATCACCGTGATTGAATAAGCGTGCGCCCCTTTTCCCTCGATTATTTCAAGCCGCAACTCCTTTCACCCAGTCCTCTTCAAACGCTTTTAAAAATGATTTCGCGGTTGCCGGGTCGCTCACGATGACGGATGCCTCGCGGTTGGACTCCATTGCGCGGTTCGACCAATTCGTGCTTCCAACCAACACTTTTTTTCCATCCACCACGCAATACTTGGAGTGCGTGTTCGTGTAGTCGAGCGAGCCCCACTTGACTAGCACGCCTTTTTCCTGCAGGAACGCGGCGGTCTCGTAATTGCTTTCAACCCGCGACTCCATTATGAGGCGCACGCGAACCCCGCGCCGTACCGCGTCCGAGAGCGCGGCCTTCAAGTGCGGGTTGGAGAATTGGTATAATTCGGCGTCAATCGAGTGCTCAGCGCTTTCAACGAAGGGCAGTACGACGGAATCCGCGTTAGGGGAGAATACGGGGGCCACCGACCCGTTCAAACAATGGCATTCGGGTGAAGCCAACGCGAACGCTATTGCGGCGCCCACGAGCGCGGCCAAAACGAATTCAAACGGTTTGCGTGCACTCCTTGCATTCAACTTCGGGCATCCCCGCAACCATTTCGTTTATGAGCCCTTTAAGTTTCTCGTTGTTTTCCTTGAACACTTTCAACACTTCCTCGTGGGAAACGGGCTTCATTCCCTGCAATCCGACGTCGTAATCGGTTATGAGGGATACGTTGCAATAACACATTCCGGCTTCGCGGCACAAGAAAGCTTCGGGCGACTGCGTCATGTTTATCACTTCCCAGCCCTGCGAAGAATAAAACCTGCTCTCGGCCCGCGTCGAAAACCGCGGCCCCTCTATTACGGTTACCGTGCCCCCGTCGCGCACGGGAATACCTCGTTTTTCAGCGCTTTTCACGGCGACTCGCCGCATTTCCGGGCAGTATGGGTCGGCGGCGGTCAAGTGTTTTACTTCGGGGCCGTCGAACAACGTGTACTCGCGCCCTTTCGTGTAATCCGCGATTTGGTCGCATACCACGAACGTCCCGGGCGGCACTTCCTTTTGAAGTGAGCCCGCCGCGCAAGGCCCGATTACGCGCTTCACGCCGAGCTCCTTGAAGGCCCAGGCATTCGCGCGATAATTTATTTTGTGGGGGGGAAGCGAGTGATTGCGCCCGTGCCTGGGAATGAACGCCACTTTCCTGCCCGACATTTCGCCGAGCATTACGGCGTCGGACGCGTCGCCGAACGGCGTGTCGACCCTGACTTCTTCCGGGTTTTCGAGGAGCGAGTAAAAACCGCTTCCTCCGAAAACACCTATATCCGCTTTTTCAACCATATTCGTTTACCCCCGTCTTCTTGAATTCTTCGAGCGCTTCCAAGCGCTTGTAAGTAAGCGGGTGAGTGGAAACCCATTCGCTTAAATGCGTCCACGAATCGGTTTTTTCCCACGCAATAGCGTACTCTATTCCCTCCGCTTTTTGCGACAGCGCGCTTGCCTCGTCCGGGTTGGACACGTAGAAAGCGGCTTTGCCTCGGTACCGCGAAGGGTTTACCCCGCGAAAGCCGTAAGAAATCTTTTTCAATGCCTGTTGGAGCGCGCCCGGGTCGCCGGTCGCCCGAGCACTGAACGCGTCCGCGTAATACTCGCGGGTGCGGCTCAAGTACATTACGAGGAGGCGCGAAAGGAATTGCGCGAACAAAGCGCCGAGGAAAACCCCTATGAAGCCGAGGCCGCCGTTGCCTCGCCTGCCGCCGCGGGGAGAAAAAAAGAGGAACAAATAGTAGACCAACAAGGGCACCATTGAGGCAACCGTTATCAGGACTACGTCTCGGTGCTTCACGTGCCCCATTTCGTGGGTGAGCACGGCCCGCGTTTCCCGGCGGTCGAGTGCCTGCAGCAAGCCGGAGTGCACCGCTATGTTGGAGTCGTTTCGCGTGCGACCGAACGCGAAGGCATTTGGCGTCGAGTCGGGCACCAGCCACAACTTCGGCTTTTTAACTCCCGCTTTCTTGGCCAGGCCTTCTACGTCGCGGTGAACCCGCTCGAACCTTTTTTCGTCGAGAGGCTTCATTCGCGTAGTCCACTTGATTATCGAGGGCGCGGCCCACCATTGCAGTGTCGTGAACAAGACGACGAAGACGAGTATTCCGGCGAGCGCCATCGAGCCTTCAACCGCGGGACCCCACTGCCATAAAATAAGGCCGAAGACGCCGGCCAGGAAACCGAAGAGCAGCGTCATCGTCAAAAGCATCGCTATCCTAAGCTTCAACAAACCCATTACGAATCCTTCACTCCGCCCCAAATTTATTTCTTTTTAAGGACCAGCATTTCGTGGCCCGCCTCAAAAGGCTCCAAATCTATTTCTTCCACTAACTCGAAACAATCGCGCAAATCCTTTTTGACTTGCGCAAACACTTCCGAAGGTCTCTTCGAAGAATCGATGCACGCCGACTTCACGGCTAACAGCGCCCAGCCGCCTTTCCCCAAAAAGCGCGCGTTTTCCTTGAGTATGCGTGCTTGCTCGGGGTCGGCGACGTCCTCGAATATGACGTCCACTCTTCCAATGTCCGCGTATTCCCCGGGCTTCCTGGCGTCGGCGACTATGGGGACCGTGTTCTCCCTAGAGCCGCAAACCTTTAACAAGTCGCGTGCGGCGCGCGCCGAAAACTCCACGCAGTAAACGCCGCCTTCGGTAACCATGTCGGAGACGTGGGAAGGGGTCGCCCCGTTGGCGGCACCCAAGTAAAGCACTACCGAGTCGGATTGGATTGCGGCCGACTTCATTCCTTTTGCTATTGCCGCTGCCAGCTTGCTTTGGCGCGGGTTCCACTCGCGATATTCCCGTCCCTTGTGCTTGAACAATTGTTCCCCGTGAACGCGAACCCCCGGAACCGCGTTAACCGTTGCCAACCGGCCTTTGACGAGGTAAACCCCGGGGTGCGTTCCGTGTTCCACTACCCTCATTTCCTTTTCCCGTAATAAGCGAGTAATGCAAGTATTCCGAGGCCCGCGAGCGCCCACAAGAACGGCGAACTCCTCTTTTTTTCGGCTTCGCCTTTCGTCAAGTAATCCTCGGCTCCCGCCGACTCGGTTACTACGCAGGATTCGGGGCTTGCTTCCAAGAGGAGAATGCCGTTGGAAAACTCTCCTTCGCCGAGGATGAACGACTCGGTTTCCCCCGGCGAATAATAAGTGAATACGCAGGAATCTTCTTCGGCGTTAACAACCTTTATTATTGCGCCGCCCAAGCGCAGCTCTCCGCCTTCGGCGACTTCGTGGGTTGTCGCGCCCGTGAGTGCCGCCGCCAAAACCATTACGGCAACGATTTTTTTCATGAACAATAAAAAAAAGGGGTTTTCACCCCTTTAAACCTTTTCAGCCGGTTGCATTCAAGGAAAGCAGGCCGCACAACTCTTCGTGCTTGTTGCAAACCATTTCCTTCAACTGCGCGAAGTTTTGCGCTTGGAAAACGTGTTTGCAGTCCAACACGTACGTGGGAATCATTGTCGAACCCGGCAATTGCAGGCGCGCATATTCCTCCATCGCCGCGTCGTATTCTTCTTCCCCTACGGCTTCAATGCACTCGTTTTTTTGTTCCTCGCTTCCGGCAATGCAGTAGCGGGAGTAGTCGAGCGCTTCGCCTAAAGCGTTTTTCAGGGTTTCTTCTCCGGCGTCCGCGGAATCACACAAGTAGCATTCTTCCGGAGAATACCTGTCCAGCTTCACGCTTCCCTTGATAGCGCAGCTTTCTTCCTGCAACAACAGCGATTTTTGGCCGTCGTCGGAAGGAACGAGCACAACGGCTTCGTTGCCGTAAGCGTCGCAGTAAGTGCCGAGTTCGCGGAAGTAGTCTGCGAGCGCCTCGTTTGCCTGGAAGTCTGCGACGTCCACGTAAAACGCGGGCACGCGCTTGACTTCTGCGGGAGCCGAAACCGTGCTGACGTCCACGATGTTGATTGCCACGTTCTTCTTTGCGAGCTTGGTTTTCACGGAGTCCACTCCTTGCACGGGTTGTTCACGCAAGTGCGCGAGCCACTTCGTGTTGTTGCATTCTTCGCAAGTCGAGTCATAGTAAAAATAGAATTCGGCTGCGGCGTAATCACTCGTCGTTTCAAGCACGTTGAGCCGCGACTCAATGCTTTTGAGGCGCGAAGACAATTCGGCGTCGTTGGAAATCGTGTTCACTTCAACCGTCGCCTTCAAGGAATTGTTCTGCATCACCAAGTAAGCGGTTGAAAGCAGCCACAACACGAATACTGCTGCCAAGCCGTAGTAAATCGTTTCCTGTATCGAGTCCTTTTTTTCCTTAGCCATCTGAAAAATCACCTTTAACGCCTTACTTTCACTGACTCGCACCTTAAAAAACTTATTTTTCGGCTTCCACGAAAACATTCCTTTTTTCTTCCTTTACTTGAACCCTGCGGAAGCCCGCGCCGCCAAACAATTTCTTCAATTCCTTGTTTCCCGGAAAAAAGTATTTCCTTTTTTTTCGGCCCCATTTAATCAAGCCCCACTTGCCGTGGCCGCGCGGCCTCCACAAAGTTGCGAAAACCGTTCCGCCCGGCTTCAAAACGCGGAAAAATTCTTTTGCCGCCTTCCTCCTACCCCCCGCATTCAAGTGGTGGAGTGCGGCGGTGCAAGTAACCGCTTCGAATGCTTCCTCGCCGAACGGGAGGCGGGCCATCGACCCGAAAACGGTTTCCGCGTTTTTCACTCCCCCCAAATTCTTTTTTGCGTAACCAATCATTTCACGGCTGTTGTCCAGGCAAGCCACCGCACGGCACTTGGCCGCAATTTCCCTTGCGTTGACCGCGTTGCCGCACCCCGCGTCGAGCACCGCCCACTTTTTCCCTATTTTTTTTAGTGCCGGCGCTATCAGAAACCTCCTCGGCTCGCTTCGGTACTCCTGCCATTGCCCGGCTATGCCGTCGTAAACCGTCGCCATTTCCAACCCAATTAAAAAAGGGCGCGCGCTAAAAAACAGTTATGCAATTCAAGTTGCTTCCCCTCGCCTTCCTGGCCGCAGTCGTCTGGTTTGCCGCAGCCGACTACGGCTCGGCAATGGAACAGGCAAGGCCGTGGATGACCCCCGTCGTGTTGCCCGGAGAACTCGAGGCAATGCAGTGGGTGCGCCAAAACACGGCGCCGCGCACCGTTTTCGTGAACGGCATTTTCGGCGGCGAATTCTTGATGGGTTACTCGTTGCGAGAGAGCGCGGTCGGCGGCGACTGGGCCATAATACCCAACGTAGTGCAGAGAATGCACGACGTGCAATACTCTTTTTACGGCGCTGAAAACCCGCGTCAAGCGCGGGAAACCGCGAAGCAGTACGGAGCCGAATTCGTTTGGGCTCCCAAGCGCAAAGTGTTCGCGGGCTACGAATGGGTCGAAGTAAACGAGGGATTGTTCGACCCGCAGTATTTCGCACTCGCCTATGAAAACGACGGAGTGCGCATTTACGAGGTGCTGGAATGAACAAACGCCTGCCCCGGCTTTTCTTCCTCGGCGCAATCGCGTTGTCGCTTTACGCGCACTCAATGGTTTTCGGGGAGTGGGTGATGCCCACTTACGGTAACACCATGATTCACGTTGCAAGCGCTCGGCACGCCATTGAAACCGGTGAATACCCGATGTGGAACGATTACTCTTACGGCGGCGGCCAACCCAACCTCTACGTGCCTTTGTACCGCTTCTTGTACGCCGAACTCGTTGCCTTGACCGGGCTGTCATTCGACGTCGTGGGTCGCCTCATCGTAATGCTTTACGCGTTACTGCTCCCTCTCGGCTTCTTTTTGCTCGGCCGCGAACTCGCCGGCGACTGGGCGGGAATCGCTTCGGCTTTCCTCGCCTCTTTGTCCCCCGAACTACTCGTTTACACGGTGCGCCCCCTGCCCCAGGGCCTGGGCCTGGCAATGCTCCCCGTCGCCTTTTACTTCCTCGCCAAGCGAAACCTGCGCGCTTCCCTGCTCTCGGCGTTCTTGATTGTTCTGGCGCACCAGGAAGCCGGCGTTTTCTTCGTCGGGTGTGCTTTCGCTTACGGGTTAATGGAAACCGTTCGCTCCCGATTCGTTGACGAAAAATCGTGGAAAAACGCCGAACTCGGCTTTGCCGCGTGGGGCGTTGGAACCCTTACTTATTTGGCTTGGCACTTTTTCGCGGTGAGCAACCTCGACTTGCTTGCTTTGGCACAGTTCGAACACCACGAAGGCGCTTTCGTGTCCGCACAATTATTGTACGACAAGACGGGGTTGGTTCTCCTCGCCTTGGGTGCTCTCGGCTTTTTGTTGCTCGCGTTTCGCGCGTTGGAGAAGAAGCGGGTGCGCGCGGCTCAAACACTCATTTTATCCTGTCTGCTCGTGGGATTGTTCTGCATCAAAAACGATTTGGTGGGCTTGCAAGTGTTCATGGACCGCTTCATCGTGTTCCTTCACGTCGCCCTCGTTCCCGCGGCCGCCCTGACATTAAGGGAAGCATGGAATTTTTTGGAAGAAAAAAACAAGGGTTTAAAAAAAAGTTGAAAGAAAAAACAAGGAAATCGTTGCGTTTTAATCCAGGCAACTCATGCAACCCAAGCAAGCGCCGGGGCCCAAAGGGCACCACTCGCCGTCAGGCATCGATTGTTTAGCCAAGTACTCGTCGTCCATTCCTTCGTGCGCCGCAATCGTATAAGCACAGTATTCGGGGGCCAAGCAACCTGTTTCCTTACCGTTTTGATATCCAATCATCATCCCCAGAAAGCCGCCGATTACGAGACCGAGCACGGCAAACAAAATCGCGCTTTGTTCCAACTTCATTCCTGAACCACCAATTTAATTTATTTATAACTTATTTATTAGGGTTCGCCGGTTACGCGCACGCTAACCGAGCAAAAAGCGTCGGTTACGCGGTACGCCGACCTTCCTTCTATTACCGCTTCGGCTCGCACCAAAACGTTTTCGCATTCGAGTTCTCTAAATAACGCGGTTAATTGTTGGGCGTCCAACGGCAGTTCGGCGCCGTCCAACTCCCGCGCGAAAAACCGGCACTTGTCGCACCCCTTCAATAATATTCCGGCGCGCTCCAACTCCTCTTTTTCGTAGTACGCGTCGAGCACGGTTGAAGCCGCGCCCCCCACTTGAAACGCCGCGTTTTCGCTTGCTTCTTCGCGGCCCATCTGTTTTCCCGCGATTATGCCTGCGGCGAGCGCCAGTACGGCTATGCTCATAACCGTGAATGCCAGTACGTAGCCCTTTTTCTTCATAATTCGTTATAAAGGAAAAAAGAAAATAAAAAAGAGAAGGGTTTCACGCTTCGTCGCGGCAAGGCGTCTTGACGACGAGGTTGTCGATGTAAACCTCTTGCAAGTCGGTTTCCTGGCCGCTTCCGGGGTCGCCCACCACGATTTGTTCGAAGGAGCCGATGCCTCCTTGAGTGGGGAGTATCGGGCTCTCGCCAACGCGGTAAACCGTGGTCGAGCCGCCTATCGACAATTGGTAGGTGCCTTCCTCGGAGTCCGTAACGATTTTCACGTGGTACCAATTACCCGTTTCGTATTCGAAGACGGCTTCGCCGTTGCTCCAGCTTTCACCAAAGGAATAAATCGAGGAGGCCTCGTACTTGTTGGCCATCATCCTCATCCAGGGGTAGGGCGCGTCCGCACTCGTCGCTTCGCCGCGCAAGCCGTCGCCGAACCGCGGGCCGGTTATGTATACGGGCAAGCCGTTCACCCAATGGTTCGCTTCGGGGTCGAAGCCTTCTCCCATCGCGAACGCTTCGTAGTCTTCCCCGACGTAAATCGTCAATAAGTCGAAGTTGTAGTCGTCTTCGCTGTGGTCTTCGTCGGTTCCGAACAACAAGTCGAACTCGATTTCCACGTCCTCAAACTCCTGCCCGAAGTAGTGTATTACGCGGTTTCCGCCTTGGTTGTCCACTCCGTCGGGGGCGTCCGAAGGGTCGGCGTACTTGGAGTTGAACAACAATGCTTTTCCGGAAGGCGAGCCGCTTTCGATTACTGCGGCGGGCGCTTCAACCACTTTGGCTTCGCCGCCGCGGTAATTCACGCCTTGGTAACCCCATTCATAGTATTCGGTGTTGCCGTAAGTCGAAGTGCATTCCCCCCTCGCGCAATTGCGGGTCTCCAAAGCCATTCCTTCGGCGTACTCCTCGAAGCGTAGGTTTACCGTGGTAATGGCTTTCTCGGGACCGCAAGCCGCGGGGCAAACCGGAGCCATTCCGGGCCCTTTTTGCAGGTAGTCGACCCGGTTTTCGAGTTCGGATACTTCGGCGCCGCACTCGTCGAGCTTTACCGTGTACTCGCCGGTTGCCTGCGAGCCGCCGAGCCAGTATCCCGCGGCCGCACCCAACAAGAGTGCGCCCGCCAAAAACATCAATAATTTTTCCTTCATAAGTGGTTTCACCAAACAAGAATTGGTTTTTTTGTTTAATAAATCATACGCGCAACGTGGGGTCGCCGTACAAAACGAATTGCAGGGCGGTCAAGCGGTCCGCGGGGTTGAATGCATTCATCAAGCGTTTTCCTTCCAGGAACGCGTCCCCGATTCTCTCGCCTTTTTCCAACCCCATCCACACGCGGTAAGTCAGGGCGGTACACGACCCTAAGTTGAGTATCTCGGCTTCTTCAAGGTCGAGGCGGCTCACGCGCTTGTTGGCGAGCGCGCTCGTAGTGGCGCCGACGAAGGCGACGGCTCCGCTTTCCAGGAAGTGCAGGGGAATGCTTTCCTTTTCCCCCCGGTACGGGTTGGCCCCGTAACAAGCATCCGATATGACTGCCTTCGCCGCGTATTCGCCGGTCAACGGCAGGGAAGTGCTTAAAACCAGGTAGTTGCCGGAGCCGTCGCTCGAAGTGTAAGCTTGTTCTTCAGGGGGAGCATTCCCGTGCAGTGAAAGGAAGAGGTAGGGCGACCCCGAAACGAACCGCATCAGCTCCTCAAAATCGCCTTCTTCTCCGCGAGAGTAATCCCAAGAGTATTCGGGGGGCGACTCCCACAACTCGTTGCCCAACTCCGAGAAAACGCCGCGGCCGAGGTGCGGCCCGAAAGCGTCTTCGGATACCACGGTAACCGCTTTTTTCTCGGGTTGCCGCGAATGTGCGGCAATCGTGTTCTCCAACAATTCAACCAACAAGCGCGAACCGCTTTTTTCCTTGAAGCCGTCCGGCAGGCGCCCGACCGCCACGTCGGGGTAACACTCCTTGCACCCCGCGTAATCCGCCGAATCCAACACTCCGTACGGGTTGTCCGTCGGGATGACCGGGTCCAGCGAAGCAACGAAACCCATTCCCGGCATTTCGTTTAGCGGGGTTTCGACTTCGAAGAAAGGCATTATGTTCGGGCCGCCCACCAACAACAAGTAGCGGGGCGCGTGCCCGTTAACCAATTCCTTCAAGTCCTCGTCTTCAAACACGGCGCGCGCGGGAATGCCTTCGCTCGAAACCGTTTCGGCGAGTTCCTCCATCAACGCCTCCACTTCTCCCGCGTATTCCTCCCCGTACTTTTCTTCAAGCGCCGATTTGTCGGAAGCAATGAAGTAATCGAACCGCTCTTCTTCCGGGACGGCCGACGGCGGGTCGGCCAACTCGTTCAAGTAAACCTTGTTTTCGCCTCCCGAAAACCCGCGCTTTGCCTGTAAATACCCCTCCATTGAAACGCTTAACTCGTTTTTTTCGCCGAGGCGCACGCTGAACCGCGTTTCGCCGCCTTCCCGCGTGTAATTCTCGTAAGCCAGCTTGGAGTCCGTGAACACGCGGACCAGCGCGCCTTCCAAGGGCCTGCCGTCCGAGTCCATCACTTTAACCAAAAAAGGTTCCCGGAAAACGAACGCTGAATAATACCCGTAGCCCAGCAATAAGCCTGCCAGGAAAAAAAACGTTAAGAGTGCGGGAAAAGAGGGGATTCCTCGTGCCTCCAACGGGTAAACCAGTTTCTCGTAAACCGGCGCCTTTTTTTGCAGCCAATCCATCAAGTCGTAATACTTGTCTTCGAGTTTTTTGTACAAAATCAATTCACCGTGTACTCGGCGAGCACTTCCCCGGTTTCCGCGTCGAAATAAGTCGCTGCCGCGCGTTGAATGGTCGTCGCCGGTAATCCCGTTTTCCCACCGTTGATTTCGGCGGCAACCGGCGGCAACTCAATCGTTTCGTGTGAATAAACCACTATTGCCTCGCGGTTGTCGAACACGGTTTCCTCCACCGCCGGCTCTCCGTAACCCGCGTAATTTTCTTCGAAGAAGGCGGACGCTTCCGCCGCCTCGAAACGCTTTTCAGGCGCTTCATCCGAAAGCGTTACACGCGCTTTCCCCGCTTCCACTCCTTCAAGAGCCAAGTACAAGCCGGAAACACGAATCGTCTTCCCGGATTCCACTACTTCAAACCCGGTTATTAGTTCGCCTCCTTCGTAGAAAGCGAAGGCCGCGTCCGAACCGCTCAAGTCCACGAGTTCAATTGACCATTCGCCCAGCGAAGCCGTTTCGCCGACGGTTAATTCAACGTCGGATTGCAGGGTTCCCAACAATAACGCCGCCGCCAACACGGCTACTGCATTCCTCATGAAAATAAATTGCATTTCAAACTATTTATTGGCGCAGGCGTAAACGCGTTGCCTCCCATTGTCGAAAACCTTTTGCCACGAAGCGAAAACCGTTTCGTCGGCCTCCAAATGCGCTTCACGGTTGCCCAACACCACGAAGTCGATTCCGTTTTCGGTTGCCAGCAGGCAATCCCCGGAATCGTAGACTTCGCGCATTATTGCTTCGCGCCCGCCGTAATCCAAGCCGTGGCTCCACAACCAACCCGTGAAGCCCACGAAGGAAGAGCGGCCGCCGAGAGAAGTGGGAACGCTTTGCGGAGACCCACCCGTCAGGAATACGGCGCCTTTAGGCGTTTCTTCAATCACCCATTCCGCGAAATCGAAATCTTTCTCATCGAAAACCGCGTAATGCGCGTTTTGCCCGGCTCCCAGCATCCACGCGAACGTGAGCGCTCCCGAGCCGACCGCCAGCAAAACGGCTAGGGTTGCCGCCGCTTTTTGCCGGTCGCCCCGCGAAGCAAGCTTCAACAAGGCAACGGACGCCAGAACCGCAAAGCCGTAAAAAGCGTAAGAAAGGATTTTGGCGTTGTCCCAGTCCCACGGCTGAAAACGGAACGCGTTGCCGAGCACCAGCAAGGCGATGAACGGCACCGCGAACCGCCGCAACTTCTTCTCGAAGAACAACGCGGCCGCGCCAACAACGCCGACCACCCACCAGTTGGCGAGCCAAAAACCGGCCAACTCGAAAGCCGTCATTTCACGCATTACTTCGAGCCACCACGACCGCGCACCCGAAAACACGTCGGACGCCTGCGAAAGCATCCACGCGAGTTGGGGTGCGGCAAGAATCGCGACCGGCGCGAAAAACCATTTCCAACCCTTTTTTTCCAGCAGCATCCAACCGCCCACGACGGCCAACGCAAGGCAGGAGTGGCCGTGGGCGAGAGGCATTACCCCCGCCGTTACTCCCGCCGCAAACAACGACTTCTTGTCTCCGCGCCCAATCAAGGAAAGCGCGAGGAAAAACAACGCGTAACCCAGCAAGAGCGAGCGTTGCGGTAGGAACAACGCGTACGTCAAGTTCATGAACCACAACCCCGAATCCTCCAAGTGCGAGTAATCCTTGTCAAGCGCTCCGTCAAACTCGAACAAGCCCGCGTTGCCGTTCACGAAGAACAACAATAGCACGAGGAGCGCCGCGGCCTTGCTGCCGGTAACGCGCTTTGTGAACGCGTAACACAAGGCGAGCAAGGAGAAACCCAGCAAAGCGTTCGGGATTATGATTGACTCGCGGAGCCCCCAACCCTCGGTTACCAGGAACGCGCTGTAAAAGTCGTTGAGAAAAGGGTAACCCATTTTTTGTCCTGCGAGTTGAGGGTATTCCGGCGGAAAATTGTCGGCGAACGCAAACGAATTGATTACGCCGTAGTGGAACGGTCCGTCCCCCCAAACGTTGAGAATGCTTTTGTACTGCCCTTCTTCTTCATACAAATAACCGTAATGGTTGATTGCAAGAAAGAGCAGGGCGCCGACCAACACGAATGCGAGCGCCCGCCGGTCGTTGCCGAGCCGCTTTGCTTGAGGCAGGCACGCCGCAACAAACGCGAACAACAATAACGTTGCCGCCTTGGCAACGAAACAAATCGAGCCGCACGCCCACGAAAAGCCGAGCAAGGCGAGCGATGAAGAGGCGAGTGCGAGCGGAATCGCCGCCGCGACCAACAACCACTCTTCTTGAAAGGCGCGCGTGCGCGCGATGAAGCGGCGCGCGACAACGAATGAAAGTGCCGCGATTGCGTAGGCAAACAGCATGACTAGAATTTTTTTCTTTGGGTTAAAACACTTTCGCGTCTTTCTTTTTCGTGAACGTTTTTCTTTCCGCAAAGAAAGAAAAAGGTTCAGCGGGCCCGACGGGATTTTCTGCTTTTCTTTCTAGTGCTGCTCTTTCTTTTCGCAAAAGAAAGAATTGCATTCGAACCCGCGGCCTACTGGTGTCTCCCCCAGTTTGGACCGAAGCTTCGACTTCCGTTTCCTCGAGAGGGCTCGGAACCAGTCGCTCTATCCAAGCTGAGCTACGGGCCCGCCGTTATTCGTTGTGTTCGCCGCTTATAATAAATGGTTCGCTTTTTCCGTTTCTGTGGAATTTTTTCTTGAATTCAAGTCGTTCTTCCCTGGTTTCGTTTATCTTATTTATTTCGTTCCCGTATTGCCCGCGTATTGCATTGATTATTCTTTTTCCTTTGGGGTGGTGCAACAAGTAATTTTTTACTTTTCCGCGGTATTTTCGATAGTAATCGGTTTTTCCTTTTTCGTGACTTATTTTCGGTGTTCGGTGCGTTCCTTTTTCCTTGGTCGTTATGTAACCCGGGTCAAGGTAGCTTTGCGGTCGGTGGGCGCGCGAGTCGAATTCCCATCTTGCCAGGCCGGCGTGAATTAGTTCGGCATTTCCTTTTCCGGCCAGTAACAACAGGTCTCGTACTTTGTTTGCCGTCCTGCCTAGGCCGACCACGTCGTCTATTGATGCGATGAGTTCGGCGTTTCTGAACGCCTTGTTTTTTTCCAAGTAATCGCTTATTTTTTCGTTGAATTCGCTTTGGTATTCGGTTGGTTTTCCTTCCATTTTATTGGTGTTAACCAAGAGGATTGGTGGAACGTTTTTTGCTCCGGAGGTTTTCAGGATTTGCCTTAACAGGTTTGATGCGAGGACTCCTGAAGATATGGGTCCCAGGATAATACTTTGCGGGTGTTCAGCTATTTTTTCTATCACCGTTTTGTCGGGCTTTACTTTTTCTCCTTTTTTCCAGTGGTACTTGGGTTTGGACGTAAGTATTTTCGCCATTCGTTGGATGTGTTGCGGGTGGAATAATGCCAGTGTCCTGATTTTTTCCCATTTTTCTTCTTCTGCTTCTTGCCGACTTAAACCGTACACGTTTTGGAAGGTGGTGCCTATTCTTTTGCATTCGTTTTCGGCGTCTTTCGGATTTTCGTATTCGGCGAATTTGTCTTGCCAGTATTCGTAGAAGCCTCGTTGTTTTTTGTCTGGTTCCGAGTACGAGTCGTTGAATGCGCCGGAGAATTCGTCGGGTTCCTTGTACAAATAGATTCGTTTCAAGTACTCAAGTTCTTCGCCTATGCTTTCGGGTTTCACGGGCCGGTATTTTGGGCGTTTGTATTGGCCTATTTCCATTACGTACCTGTTTCCCGTGGGCTCTTCGTAGTTGGGCATCCTGATTTTATTTTGGTTGCCCGCCTTTTTACAGTTTGCTTAGGCCGAACCAGATTAACGTGGTGAGGCCTCGAATGATGAACAAGTAGATGGACGCAATTATCCACACTATTGGGACGACGGCGAAGGGCAGCCATTGGTGCAGTGTCTGGTCGAATCCGGAGGACTCGAAGTAGTATTCCAGCATTCCGCTTGGAAGAGTACTCAAATCGGTTACTCCTTGTGCTTCCTGCGTGGCGATTTGCTTTAACTCTTCTTTTATCACGGTTTTGGCTTTCGGCTGTAATTGCGTTATTATCGTGCTTTTGGCTGAATCCGGCAAGGCATTGAATTCGGTGCTCGCCCCCATTATTTCAGCGATGTGTTCCTCGCTCAACGCGTCTTCTATTGCTTCGTCGGAAATGATTTGGTTGATTACGCCTTCGGTTATCGGGTTACTGGAACTCCCTTGGAACAAGGTTTGGAATTGCGGGGATTCCTTGAGTTTCACTTCGGTGCTTGTCAACAAAATATGGGTGTAGTCCGCGGGAGCCGCGGCCACTTTGAGGTAGGACGTGAGCACGGCGCCGATTAACAACAGCATCAGTGCGCGCCTCGCGATTTTCCAGGCGGTCTTCCAGTTTACGGTGCGTTCGCGCGAGGTAAGGAATGCGGTTGCGCCTACGGCGATTGACAAGCCGATGAACGGGAAAAGCATCGCGGGCATGAAGAGCCCCAACGCGATTGCGGGCACCAATGTTACGGGCAAGGCGAACAAGGCCATTGCCTTGTTGAGGCCCTTCGAGTAGAACATCGTGAATGCTAGGAGGAGCGAGTATAACGCGATGAACAAGAGAGAGGACAAGCTGAATAGCTTGTAGGGTGCGTCGGCGATGCGCGTGAAGTCCATTAAGTTCATTACGCGGAAATTGGCTTTGTCGAACACGATGCACGAGAACAGGAATACGACGAGGAGTATTGCGAGCAACGGCGCTTTCTTGCGGAAGCGGTGGTCGAAGTTGATTTCTATTGTGGGTAGGGCTATGCGGATTTCTTTTGCCGCTGATTGCTTGAATATTGCAGGCTCTTCAGCGTGTTCTTCTTTAGCCATTTTTCAACTCCAATTACGGGGAATTCGTTTATTAGGTTAATTGTTTTGCGCCGTCGGCTTCGACTATCACCGTTGTTTCGGCTTGCGACACGAGCCCCTTGTTTATTTCGACGAGCGGAGGGTATTCGCGCAAAACGTTTTGGCGAATCAAGTCGTGTAACGCGAGTTCGAGTGACGGCTTGCTGTTGATTATTTTCGGGTACGCGGCGCGCTTGGAGAAAGGCAATGCCTGGCGTTCGCTTACGGCCCAGTTGAGTAGTGCGCGGCTTTGCGGCAGGCGAACGGGTTTGGGGTTGACGAGCGAGTAAATCTGCGTTTTGTTGGTCATTCTTTCTTCCACGCGCCCGGCTCCCGAGGTTGCGAAAGGCTCTATTGCGAAAACGTCGCCTTCCCGGAATTCGTAGTCGCCTCCCTCGGTGTTGGGCACGGCTTCGCCGGCGTGCAACACGTAGGGCGCGAGTTGGTGGCCTGACAGGTTTTCAATCGGCTTGAAGCCGTAGCCCTCAATCGTTTCCTGTATTACGCGGCCCACTTCGCCGTTCATTACTCCCGGCTTTATTGTTTTAACCGCGTTCTCCAACGCTTTCTCGCTTGCTTCCACGAGTTTTCCGTGTTCTCCCGTGAGGTCGGCGGTGAACGCTTGGTCTATTATGCAGCCGTTGACGTGCACTCCGAAGTCGACTTTGACTACGTCTTCTTCCGTGAAAACGGTTTCTTCTCCGGGAGCCGGCGAGTAGTGCGCGGCCACTTCGTTGATTGACAGGTTGACGGGAAACGCCAGGGCGGCGCCCGCGTTCTCGGTTTCTTCTTCTATCTCCGTTGCAACGTCGAGCAGTTTCACGCCGGGCTTGACCGCGTCTTCGGCTACGGCGCGAACGCTGGACGCGACTCTCTCCGCTTCAAAGTAGTCCTTGAATTCTTCTTCGTTTTTCATTGCTTATTCTTCCTGTCCAACAAGTATTTCTGTGTAGTGGCGCACACTTCGTCCAAGTGCCGCACGTTGTTTTTCACGAGTTTTTCGAGCACGCTTTTTCGCGCCGATAGTTCGCCGTTGACTTCTTCGTCGCTCATCCCCGTGTAGTGCTTTAAGAGGTTGAGGTAAGCGCTTTCCTTGCCGGTTTTCACGAGCTTGTCGCTTACGGGCTCCCACGAATACAATACTTGCATGTCGGCTTTGCCGTCGGGAGTCGCGATTACTTCGGCTAACTCGGTTATGCGGCGAATCGAGCCCTTGCGCCGGTCGTAAATGCGGTTCTGCATCAGTATGAGGTTTAAGGCGCTGAGCATTATGTCGGGAACGCTGATGGGCGGCGAAGCCAGTCGAATCATGGTTTCCTTCGCCGAATTGGCGTGCACGGTTCCCAAACAACCCGAGTGCCCCGTGTTCATTGCGGCGAACATCGTGTAGCCTTCGGCGCCGCGGATTTCGCCCACGATGATGCGGTCGGGCCTCATGCGCAGCGAGTTTTTGACGAGCTCGTTCATATCTATTTCGCCGGTTCCTTCCATGCTCGGCGGCCTCGTCTCGAAGCGAACCCAGTGCTCGAGCGGCAGGTTTAGCTCGGCCGTGTCTTCTATTGAAAGCACGCGCTCGCGGTTTGGAATAAAGGAACACAACACGTTGAGCGTCGTGGTCTTCCCCGACGCGGTGCCCCCCGAAATCAAGGTGTTCGACGGCTTCACGCCGAGGCCGTCGGTTGCCAGCCACAAAAAGGAGGCCACTTCCGAGTCGAGGGTGCCCACGTTGATTAAGTCGACGACGCTCATCGGGTCTTTTTGGAATTTGCGTAGCGTGAGAGTGGACCCGTCCAAGCTGATAGGGGGCAGGGTGGCGTTGACGCGCGAGCCGTCGGGCAAGCGCGCGTCGAGTATGGGGACTTGCGTGTCTATGCGGCGGCCGATGTTGCGCGCTATTCGGTCCACGAGGTCGCGAATGTCTTCGTCGTCGTAAAAATAGATGTTGGTCTTCATAGCGCCGTGCTTGCGGTGGTACACGTAAACCGGTCGGTCGGGGCCGACAATCATTATTTCTTCGAGTTTGTCGTCGCGGGTCAGCGGGTCGATTATGCCGTAGCCAATCATTTCGCGGACAACGTTTTCGGCGAAGAAGTCCTTGGAGTTTTGGGGGAGGTTGAGTTCGGGCGTTGAATCGATTATCTTCCGTATTTCCTTGAAGTAACGCTTTTCCTTTTCTTCCTGGGTGAGGCCGCGCATCGGGGGGATGACGCCGATTGCAATGTTCATCAACGACTTGATGGCTTTTTTTTCCGCTCCCTTATAGTGCGGCGAATGCACTTCGTAGTGGAGAACGGGGTCTCCGCTCACGCGGTAAACCTTGGCGCCTTCGTATTCCTCGACGAGCTCTTTCTCCGCTTTTTTCGCTTTGTCCGCGTCGCCGCCGACCTTCACTTGCTTGGCTTGTTCGACCAGCGAGTCCAAATAACCCATTTTGACGCATTCATTACCGTGAATGCATTAAAAAAGTCGGTAGTTGGATTCGTCTTTCACGGAGACCAGCGAGTGCGGGTGGCTCTCTCGAAGCCCGCCGCCCGTAATCCTCACGAAAACCGCTTTTTCGCGTAATTCCTTCAGGTTTTCGGCGCCGGCGTACGCCAGCGAACTCTTCAACCCTCCCGCCAACTGGTGCAACACGTTTTTCACGCTTCCCTTGTAGTGCGCGGTTCCTTCCACGCCTTCGGGCACGAGCTGTTTTCCGGCAACGCCTTCCTGACCGTAACGCGCCTTCGACCCTTTCTCCATTGCGGCTACGGACCCCATTCCGCGGTATGCCTTCACTTTTCTTCCGTTGGCCTCGATTACTTTTCCGGGCGCTTCCTCCGTTCCCGCGAACATCGAGCCCATCATCACGCTTGAAGCGCCGGCGGCCAAAGCCTTTGCCGCGTCCCCCGAATACTTGACGCCTCCGTCCGCTATTACCGGAACTTTTCCAGCGCCTTCGACCGCGTCCAACACGGCCGTGAACTGCGGCACGCCGAAACCCGTAACCACCCGCGTAGTGCAAATCGCGCCCGGGCCCACGCCTACTTTTACGGCGTTTGCGCCCGCGCTCACCAAGTCTTCGGCGGCCTCCCTTGTAACCACGTTTCCGGCAACTACGTCCGCGCCCAATCCTTTCACCACCACTTGTTTCACCGTTTCCAGCACGGTTTCGTGGTGTCCGTGCGCGCGGTCGACCACCAGCGCGTCAACCCCTGCTTTCACCAGTTCCCGCGCGCGCTCCAAGTCGCCGGCGCCTATTGCGGCCGCGCAAACGAGGCGGCCTTCGGCGTCTACCGCGGCTTCCTCGCCGGCTTCGGCTTTCTTTACTTCTTCAATCAGTCCCGCCTGTTCTTTTGCGGACAGGTTGCGGTGAATTACGCCTATTGCGCCGAGTTGAGCCATTGTAATCGCCATTCTTGCCTCGGTTACGGTGTCCATTGCCGCACTACAAAACGGCAGTTTCAAATCAATGTTTTCGGTGAACCGCGTTGAAAGGTCCGCCTTGCGGCGCGAAGCGTTCGAGCGCTGCGGCACGAGCAACACGTCGTCGTATGAAAGCGCTTCCCTCACTCCAAGTTCTCCCCCTTATGCATTCCTTCATACAAGTGCTTTGATTCCTTGTCGAGCGAGGCGAACACGAGTTGCGCGATTTTCGCGCCTTTTTTGAGGCGGACGCCGCGCGGGTTGTGCACCACTAACAAGCCTTCGCCCTTGCCGTGGTAGCCCGGGTCCCACCAACCGTTGTATAAGTCGCACCCGCACCTCGCAAGAGAAGACCGCGCAAAAGTTATTGCGGCGAGGTCCGACGGAATGCGCACTTCTTCGGCGAACCGAACCTTGTAAGCTCCTTTCCCGAGTTTCACCCATTCCCCTTCAAACAACAACTCTTTTACTTCGCTTATGACGCGCTCCGAATTGTCGTAGTCGAGCGCGCCCTCGCCCGAGAACTCGAACGCCTTGTCGAGCGTCAAGTCAATGCTTGCCGGCTGCAACTGGTGCGCGGGGTCGCGCAACCCCTCCGCTATTGACTGGGTTGCAATGCGTTCGGCCAACGATTCCCTTCCCAAAATCATTTTCGTTCCCCAAAGTAAGGCGCCCAAACACGCAACTCCTTTTCCGCGTCTTCAACGCTTGCCGAACCGTGAATCGCGTTGCGCGTCTTGTCCGTCGCCCACTTCGCGCGAAACGATTCCGGTTTTGCCTGCAACGGGTCCGTCTTCCCCATCATTTCCCGGCACTTCGACACGGCGCCGTCCCCTTCGACTACGAACAACACGATTTCGTGGCCCGCCACGGACTCGACGAGCGCCCCGTAAAAGTGTTTTCCCTCGTGTTCGGCGTAATGCTCTTTCACGGTTTCCTTACTCGGAGTAACGCGCTTTTTTTGGAGTACGCGCAAGCCCGTTGCGTTGAGGCGCGCTTCCAAATCCTTTTCGGCTTCTTGTTCGCGGTCGCTTTCCGCGAGGTCGGGCTTGAAAAACAACAGGGTTTTTTCTTTCACTTCTTTATTTCACCTTGTCCAATTTTTTTGCTTAACGTCTTCTCGTGTTCGTCGAGCGCCCGCACGTGCTCGTCAAGCTTTTTGGGGTGCCCGTCCATCTTTCTCACGTGCTTGTACACGTAGGCTGGCACTACGAGTTCCATCATTATCAAAAACATTTCGACTAAGAGTAAGGCGTCCATTACTTTTTTTTAGCGCTCGCGGGTTTTAATGTTTTGCGCGCGGCCGGGCCTTTTTGAGTTTGCCTACTTCCTTGCGCAACGCTTTTACTTCGTCCAACAACATTTGCTGGCTTTGCGCCATTTGCACGAGTTGGTCTTCCACGGCGGGCTTGAATTCCCCGAGTTTCACCTGCTTTTCCTCGGCCGGCTCTTCAACGGTTTCCTCTGAAACGGCGGGAAAAACGCTTTCACGGATTCCCTCCAACACGTTCAACCCTTCCTCGTTATCCTCGAAGACGTCGCTCGCGTGCTTGTACTTGTAGTAAGCGTATGCGTCGAACGCCAAAACGCCCGCGCCCAACAAAGCGAAAGTAGTCGGTTCCATACCCTTTAACTCCGAGTTAATGTGGTATTTATGTTTTACCGCCGGTAGCACTTCGTTTCGGGCGTTTCGATTTCGCCTTCGAAGAAGTCGTACAACGGACCGGGCAAGGATTCCTGCAAGTCGCTGACCCAGACACTCACGTAAAAGTCCTTTTGGCCTTGTGCGTTGGTTTCCTTGCACAAACCGTAGTCCTCTTTTATTTCGCTTTGGTACGTCCAGTCAAAACCGCTTTCCCCGCTTATTTCCAACTCGGGGTAGTCGTATAACCCTTCCCAGTCGGTGTCGATGTTTTCGTCGTACCCGTCTTGTTCTTCTCCTCCGCAATACGTTTGAATGCTTAACTCTGGCACGCGCGGCCACGGAGCGCTCTTGCTTGAAACCAAGTCCCCGTATTTGATTTTCGCGTAATCCACGTAGTACTCGAGGTTTTCTTCGTTCTTGAAGTCGTATTTCAGCTTGTAGTACAGGTCGCCGTCTTTTTGAATGTAACAATCCGAAACGTATATCGCGAAGTAGTCGGTTTCGACCGTCTCGGGTTCGGCCGTTTCCGTTTCCTCTTCAGTCGGCTTCCACTCGAACCACTCGGTTGCCGGCTCTACGCATTCTTCGTCCGGGCAAACGCGGAACGACAGCGAAACCGGTTCGTCTTCGAAGTCGTGGAATCCGATGAAGTACTTGCCTGCCTTCCAAGAACCTTCGACAACCGTGGGGTTATCGTCCTCCTTTATTTCAGCAAATCCGTCGCCTTCGAATTCCACCGAGCTCTTTTTGAGCGTCAACTGTATTTTTGCTTTCTTGTTTTTAAAGTCGTTGAATGAATCCGCAAACTCGTAGCCATTGTCGTGCTTGTAGAGCACGTCGGCTTCCTCGATGGCGTGCTCGAAACCCGTTTTATCTTCGGCTTCTTCTTCCTCGCGTGATTCCTCACTCGCTTTTTGCACTGCGGAATAGCCGCCGTCGTAACGCTCGTTTATTTGTTGTTCGTTCAAGGCGATGGTGCACGCCGCGTCCTCGTAGTACTTGTTGTTCTTCTCGTAAATTACTTGTTCGCCTACTTTTACCTCGCGGCATTCTCCTTGGCCGCCGTAAACGAACGTCGTTATTTCCGTGTCGCGTTCGTCGGGCGACCACGAGTAAACGCGTTCGTCGGCGTCGTTGCGCACCACGATTTTTTGGGGGGTGCAGTCGCCTTCTTTTTTGGCGAGGTCGCCGCATCCTGGCGCTACAAGCCAATCGCTTTTCGTGAATGAAATGGTGGAGTCGGCGGCAACGCGGTAATCGCTTTCTTCGCCGCCTTCCTCCAAGTCCTCTGTGTAGGCGAGGCGGACCGGTATTTCGCGGATTTGGTGGTCGCCGGCTTCGGTTACTTCGAGCGAGTACTTGTTGGAGGAAGCATACTTGGTTGCCTTGGCGGCGATTACGCCGTCGTCGCAATCGATTTTCACGGAGCCCGCGTCGTCGTCGCACTCTATTCCTTCTTCGCCGGTTTCGTATTCGGCTTGGTCTCCGCCGTGTTGGGTTGCCAGCAATTGTATTATGGAGGGCGTGAAGTCGTCTTCGGTTATGGTTACGTCCACTGTCTTGGGTTGGGTTTGGTGGCCGGCAATCCACATCTCGATTTCGCCGTCGTCGTCTTCACCGAATTCGTCGTCCTCGTATTCCACGCTTATTTTGGTGCGGCTGATTGAAGTGGACGCTATTCCTTTCGGTTTTTCCTTCCACTTGTACAACACGTTTCCGATTGCGTTGATTTCGCGGCTGTAATGCGCCTTGCCGGTGTGCGGGTTTACTAACAACTCTATTTCGTCGGGGAGGCCGTACTCGTCGAGGCCTTCGGAGTCAACGTTGCCTTGAATGATTCCGGCGTAGCACTCGGGGGGAATCATGGGCGCGAACGGCATTCCTTGTTGGGTGCCGGCAAACGATTGCGGGTCTTCAACGGTTACGGTTACGGGTATGCGGCGGGTTTCGCCCGGGCCCAGTTTTACTACGATGAATCCTTTTTGGGTGCCGCCCATTCCCGCGTTTTGGTAATAGTCGGCGCCCGTGTAACTCGCGGTTACCTCGAGTTCTTCGTCGTTGCACGCGCCGATGGTGACTTGGACCGGCGGTTTCGACTGGGCGCCGTATTGCGCCGTCGAATAACTCGCGTCGGTGTACGGGCACGCGTAAGGGTTGCTGCACACGGCGGGGTATTGGCAGGCGTAAGGCATTTGGTTGCCGTAATACGAGCCCGTGGAAGAGTAAGAGCACGCGCCCGGGTTCGTGCACACCGCGGGGTATTGGCAGGCGGCCGGCAAGCCATAGCCATAAGAAGACGCGGCCCGGCCGTAAGTGGAGTATTGGTAGTTGCCTTGCATTCCCTGCATGTTCAGCGGGTATTGCCGGCAGTAATCGGGGATTCCCGTTGAGTAGGGTGCTCCGAATCCCCCGCTCGCGTAACCCTCGTAAAGCGAGCCAACGTTTTGGTAATATCCCTGCATCGAGTAATCGACTTGGAGTTGTTGCCACGGAGGCGACTGCCACGAATTCGCTTGGTATCCCCAGTAATTCGAGGGCATTCCCGCGTACTGCGAAGAGTAATAATCGGTTTCGGTCGAGGGCGCGTAATTGAAGCCGTCGACCGCGCACTCTTCGGGCGCGTTGTAAAGCGAGATTAGGAATGACTCGGAGTCGGTGGGCGCGGCATTGCTCACCGTCAACTCTATTGAGTCGGGAAGCGTGTCGGACCCTATTTCACAAGAATAACATTTTTGCGGCTTTTGCCTTCCGAAACCCGAAGCGCAACCGTACGCGGTTACTTCGCTGCACCCGCGCGCGTCCGCCTCGGATTCGGTTAGGCACGCGTAAGGGTGAGGGCACAAGGGAGCCGGCGGGCCTTGCACGTTTAAACGGGCGAGCACGGTTTCCTCGGTTTTCGAGCGTGCGTTCACGCGGGCAGTAAAGGAAACGTAGCAATCGGCTTTGGCCGTAACGTTTTCTTCGACTACGACGTTTACTTGCGCTTGGTCTTCGAGTTTGAACGATTGAGGAGACGCGTAAACGAGTGCGCCCGTTTCTTCAAAGCCCCGGTAGCACCGCACGCTCGTGCTCACCCTGCTTTCAACGGGTAACCTGGAGGTAAGCGTAATGGTTTTTCCGAGGCCGGTGCTCGTGCCCGAAAACTCTATTACTTCGGGCTCGATTAACAGGAAGTCGCCGGCGAGCGCCTCCAGCTCGCAGGACTCGTAAGTGTTAAAGCCGTCGCGTTGCACGCGGACGCCGACGGTGCCGATTGTTGACGGGTTGAGTTGCACGGCGTACTTGCCGTTTTCGCCGTTGTCGCGCGTGCCGTCGCCCACCAAATCTATTTCCTGGCCGTTCAACGGATAGTTTTCGCAGTCGTAGAAATTTACCCACGCGTCTTCGACCGGGCGCGAGAATTGGTCGAGCACGGTGGCGCGCACTTTTTCGTTCAACCCGGCGATCATTGATTCGGGTGAAAGCATTACCTTGAATTTGTTGGTCCCCGTAACCTTCAAACGCAATACGTGTTCTTCTGTTGCCTGCGCCGCGTCGTCGCCGTAAGCATACAACGCTATTTCGGCGAGTGAAACCGCGCGCAATGCCGTGAACGAAATTTTTCCGCTCGTCTTTTCGCCGATTGCGGCGTCGGCCTGCATAACTCTTTCGCCCGCACTGCTTTCGAGTTGGCTCGGGTAATCCAATTCGAGGCTCGCCAAGGGCGCGTTCAACGCGAGCACTTCGTATCCGAGTTGGAATTCCTTGCCGGCTTCCACTTCAAAGCCTTCCTCTTGTTTCCTGCCGTCGTACTCGAACCACAGCGCCGTACAATAGTTTTCGCCGCACTTCAAGGTGTCCGAACCGATTACGAGTTTTTGCGAGCGCTTTTCGGCAAAACAGTAGTCCTCGTGTGAAAGCTTTTTCTTGCCCATAAGCGTAGTCAACAAGGATTGGTCGAGCGGGCTCATTACGGGGAGGCCGCTTTTTTCGGCGTAAGCATGGTAGTAAAGCGTTGACTCGTCGCCTTTTTGCGCGCTCGGGCTGGAAAACAATTCCACTTCGATTTCGGCGGTGCCCGTGAAGCCCTTTGGGAACTCGGCGCGCACCCAATTATAGTATTCGTAGTCGGGCGCGTATTCTCCTTCTTCGCTTTCAATCGTTTCGCCGCACTCCGCGTCCAGGTAAGAACCCTTGCTTATTTCTGTTCGCGGCGCGTTCACCGACTTTATTGCGAACGCTTCGTCTTCCACGAACACGGCGTCGCCCAGTTTGATGGATGCCGTCGCTTCTTCGAGTTCGCTGGACGGCACGTTGACGAGGAAGCGCGCCGTGAAATATTCGGCGTTGGCTGCTTCCTCCACTTTTTCCCCGTTCGAATCATACAAACCGTCGAAGGTTATACTGAGAGAGTCCGCGAGGGCGCGCGGATACAACTCGACTTGCACGCTCAAGGTTTCTCCGGGCGCCACTATCTTGTTGACGGTTACGCCGTCCAAGTAGCCGTCCGATTCCGCCGTCAAGTAAAGCTCGGTTTCGGGGGCGGCCGAAAAGTCGCACGGGTTTTGCCCGCATTCTTCGAGTGCTTCGCCGTCCGCCCACAGCGTTATGCGCGCGCCGTCAATCGTTTCGCCGTTGGATGCGTCGACCGCTTCCGCGGTTATGGTGCCCGGCACGGGCTCGAGAACGATGAATAATTCGGCTTCGTCGTACGCCTGCACGGCATCGCTTCTGCCTTTCTTGTAGCCCAGGGAAGCCGCGGCAACCAAGTCGTAAGCGGTTCCCGCAAGGTTTTTTGGAATGTTGAAAGCGGTGATGCCGTCGGCGCCCGTGCGCTTGGCGGGATAGCCGAGCTGGAAGCCGTCGGCCTTGAACAAGGTTACGAGTGCGTTCGGGGCGGGTTCGCCCGTTACGGCGTCCTTGGCGTGCACCTTTATTGCGGCGGTGCTTCCGGCAACCGCTTTTTCAAGCATTAATTTCTTGGTTTCCCCCGAGGAAACGAAGTCTTGCGCGGGCAAGTAACCTTCTTTGTATGCGGTCAAGTAAAACTCCTTGTTTTTGGCTATCGCGATTGTTGCCTTGCCGTCGGCGCCCGTGTTTGCTTCGGCGAGCAGGGAGCCGCTCAACCTCTCGAAAACCATTATGTTTGCTCCGGCAAGCGCTTCACCGCTTTCGGCTGCAATGCTTACGCGTAACTCGCCTTCACCCGCCTCTTTTTTTTCGAGCCGGATGCGCGCCGCTTCGCCGCCCGCCGTAAACGATTCGGTTGAAGCGTAAGCCGCGTAAACCCCGCTCGGGTCGAACGCGTTGACTTTGAATTGCCAGGCGTTTGGCACTCCCGTGAATTCTGCCGCGCCGCTTGAATCGGTTTGGCCTTGGCGTTGCGCGGCTTGCGTGTTTGAGTCGGAGAGGGAAACGATTATGCCTTTCAACGGGTTGCCTTGCCCGTCTTCCACTAAGACGTACGCGTTAACCGATTCTTCTTCGTGTTCGTCGGCGTTGCGCGACAACTCGATTACTATGGGGCTTTCCCACTCGTATTTGTAAACCGTTTTTTGGTTGGATTGGAAGCCGTCGGCGTTGGCTTGAACGGTTCCCGTCGAATCCATTTCTCCGGGCACTTCCAAACCTATTTCCCCGAAGGCGTCGGTTCGGCCGGCTTCCGTGGTGCCGTCGTCGAGCAATAATACTACTTGAGCGCCTTCCACGTCGTGGCCGGTCGAGTCTCGCACGCGCACGGTTACCTGGGTGGCCGGCGGCGTGGACGAATCCAAGTAAACGGTTTTGCCCGCGGTTACGGGCTGCATTCGGTAGGCTTGATAGCCGCTTGCGTCAATGCTTGCCTTCAACGACTCGTAGTTGACGCCCTTGAATTCGACTCGGCCGTAATCGTCGGTCGTACCCGACCATTCCTTGCCGTCCTCATTGTAAAGCGTGACTACCGCCATCCTGACGGCGTCCCCTTCCTGCGAGAAAACTTTCAGGCTTACGTCGCTGGTTTCCGGGGCGAAAGGCGACAAGCCGGGAGTCAACAAGAGGGCGGCGCCGATTACGGTTGCCAAGAATATTGCGGGCACGAGGATTGCCGGCTTGGGCAATCCTTTTTCCGCGAGAGAGTCGAGGAAACCCTCGTACTTGTACTTCAATTCTTCAAAATTCAATTGCGAACACCCCGGTAAAGCATTAACTTAGATATGGTTTGCGGGGGTTAAAAAAAGTCGCATTCACGCGTTTTCGGGTTCGTAGTGGGGTTGGAGGTTGTAACAGAACTGGTTGGGTTGGGCCGGGTCGGTGCGCACGCTCGCCGAGTAGTCGAGGAACCTCATTTTCTTGGCGGCTCCCGTCCACTGCAGTACGGCGTAACAATTGCCTTCGCCGCAATCCTCCCGAGCAAGGGTTCCCTGCAAAACGTTTTCGAGGTCTTCCGCGCCGAACTCGTTTTCGCAGTCGCTCCACCCGCCGTCTGTCGAACCGCAGTCCCCCGATTCGGTGCACAACTCCAAGGCGATCAGGTCTTGCCCCGAGTGCCCGGAAGGGTTCTTTGATTGGGGGTCGCCCCAGTAATCGCCGTCGCTTTCCTTTCGCCTTACCATTGAATACCGCGTGCACGCTTCCTGCACCGCGTCGTTGATTGCGTTGATTATGCTCTCTTCGCTCGTTGAATGGAAAGAGTAAGCGCCTTCGTCGCCGGTTACGCTCCCGCAATCCGCTTTGCCTTCTTCTTGCAGGCCTTCACCTTCTTCTTCGTAACAAAGCCGGCTTTTACCTTCGGCGGGGTTGACTTCGCTTGCCAGCTCGCGGTAAACCTTGAACGCGTAATCATAGTACTTGTAGAGGGGGTAGTTCACGGGTAAATGGAAGTTGGCGTCGCTTATGGCTCCCGTGCGAATCTCGTTTCCCTTGCCGTCCGAGCTCTTGGTTCGCGGCAAGTGGGGGTAAATCGATTCTTCTTCAACGTTGATTTCAACGTAAAACGTTCCCTTCGAGCAATCGATTACGTCGTCTTCATCGCATTCACTTGAAAAGCCGGTTTCATCGACTACGAGTTGATAGGTGTAGCCGCCGCGATCCAAATCCGTTTTTGTGCAACACTGCAGTTTTCCTTCTTCTTCCGCCATTTCGGCGAAAGCCCTGCAATCCATTAAGCTCGTACTCACCAGGGTTCGGCAGGCGTCGCCGTACCCTTCGCCTCCCAGGAATACTTCGAATTGCTTTTCGTTGGCGGACTCGAATCGGATTCCTTCGAACACGAACGTCTCCGAAATTTGCCTCATCCACTTGGGCAAGCCGTACGACTCGGTATCGTCGCAACACTCGGATTTGCTTCCGCCGCCGGCAAGGCAGTCCTCGTCGCACACTTCCCCCCCGGAATGCGAGCAAATCACGTCGTGGATAACGTCGTTCACGTAACTGCACGCGCGGTAGCGCAACACTTTTTCGTCGAGGTAACTGCTCCCCCCCGGAACGCTTCCGCCGCCCGCACCGGCAACGAATTTCTTGTTGGTTACCCGAAACAAGTTGTCCCAGCACTTGCTGGACAAGAAGTCCTCGATGACGCGCGCCAGGTTTTCGCGGAACTGCGAGCCCATGTCGCTTCGGTACAGTTCGAGTAGGGACGTGACGCGGTTTTGGTAGGCTTCGTTGGCGATGAGTGCGACTTGGGCGGACTCGGCTTTGTTCATGTTGACCACGAATATGACTGAGGTCAAGAAGAGTATGGTGCCGAGAAGGGGCGCTGCAATGAATCCTTTTCTCACGCTTTTTTTACTCCTCCCGAATTTTTATACCACCACGCGTAATACCCGACTATCGCTATTAACAGGGATGCGCGGAAGAGCACGTCGTGCACGAATTCGTCGAGGGTTAGCAGGGAAACGGTTATGCGTAAGGGGTTGAAGGCGAGAACGGCGAGGGCCGCGCCCGACGCCGCGCCGCTCAAACGTTTTTCGAGGGAGCGGTCTTCGCTTGCGAGAATCACGGCGAACAAGACGGCGATTTCGAGGCGGCCCCAGCACGCCTCGTTTATTTCCGCCTTCCATTCGTCGTTGGACAAGTAGTGCGTTCCTTCTTCAAAAGAGAGTTGCACGGAGTTGCCTGCGGCGTTCAAGATTTGTTGTGGCAGGGCTGCGGAAACAAGTGATAAAGGGAACGAGAACAATCCGAGTGCGGCGTAGGAAGCCGCCATTACGAGGAGGGCGAGGGCGGCGAACCTCATTTCAGGCCCCCAGCATTATGCTTGTAGCGTAAACCACTACGCAGTACAATAGTACGGCGATTGGAAGCGACTTGGCGATGCTGGTGTAAGTGTGCAAGTCGTTGTTGGTGTCCTCTATTTGAGAGTTGAAGTAAGTGAGCAGTATCACGATTTCGAATACGTATATCCCCATTATCAAGGCGAACGTGGCAGGGTCGGCGTTGGCTTTCAAGGCCTCGGTGTTGCCGAACATGTTGCCCATGTTGAATCCCTGCGTTCCGGCGGTCTGCATCGCGCTCTCAGTGGTTTCCCCTCCTCCGGCACTGCTAAGAGAACTGATGATTAGGCGCTGCATTGCGCTTACCACGGCGAGTACGATGGGTGCTACGAAGGTCGCCATCGTGGAAAGCATGGTGGTAACGTCTTGGAGGAGACGCTTTAGTGAGTCGTTTATTTTCTTGGAGTTGCGCAACTGCATCGACAAGTTGATGAGGGACTTGGCGGCCACGTTTACGCCGAGGTCTATTGAGTCGACCAAGAACTGCATTCCGCTCTTGATGGTTCGTGAAGGAATGTTTTTGAGGGCCCCGAAAGTCTTGTCGAACACGGCGGCGTCGAACGTCATACCCATAGTCGTGATGTTGAGGAGGATTCGCTTGAACACGCGTTTTGCGAGCACGCTTTTCGGCAGGAACTCGGTTGCGCCGCGCAACGCTTCTTCGACCGGCTTGTTTTCTCCGAGGCGCGAGGCAAGCACGTACATCGCGTCCTTGAATTCTTCCTCCATTTCCCGTATTTCATCCTGCACTTTCTTGCGCGCCGCGTACTTTCCCTGCAAGTAAAGGCTGAGTGATAATGCGGCGCCGGCGAAAAACCCGAAAATCGTGAACAAACCCACGAAGTAATTGCCTTCGCCTTCACAGTCAAGTGTTTTCCCGGTTTCCGCGTCGGTTTCGCAGAAGAACTTCATGTGGGGAAGTTTCGAGTATTCCTCGGCGCGGTTGGTTGTGAGCGGGTCGATTTCGCCCAGCGTGCCGGGTATGACGAAGCCGTCGCGCGGGTCGAATAACTGTATTTGTTCGTCGGTCGCCCCCGAAAGCAAGTCGTTTATTGGCGTGAGCACGCCGTTCAAAACTTCTTGCGTGCCTCCCTGGTCCGTGTAATAACCCAAGCCGATTAGGGAAACGAGTAACAGCAAGGCGAACCACTTGAAGGGCAGGGTTACGCCGAGTATTTTGGCTCGGCCCGTGGGCGGCAGGCCCGGGTAATCCTCGGGAATGTCGGGGGGCGCGTTCATCGGCGGCTTTCCGGCAACGATGTTGGAGCCGAAAGCGTATACCATCAAGGGAATCAACAAGTTGTAGCCGACGAACAAGTATTCGGGCTTGGCGAGTTGCGCGCCCGACATGCTGCCCCCGATGGGCAAAACGATTGCGAGGAGCAGCGGCAGCAAGATGCCGAAGTAATACAAGTAGACGGTGGGTTGTTGGAGGCCGCGCGCGTACATATCCATTTTTTCGCGGGTTCCCTCGAGGACGTCGGCGCTCGCCTTCTCCAGTATTTCTTCGCGGCGCTGCTCGTTTCCCTCGAGCACGCTTGCGCGAATGAGCATCAGCGCTTGCTTGAAGTCGTCGTTGTAGTCCCCCCACTTGTAGGCGAGGTCGTCCAACCCTTCTTCGATGCTCGTGTAACGCCCGATTTGAACGTCCCAAACGATTTTCTTCAAGTCCTCCGCGATTTTGCCTTGGCCGTGCGCCGCCGCAAACGAAACCGCTTTTTCGAGGTTTGGCGTTAGCCGCATGCTCATCGTCAAATAATTCACGATTTCGGGTATGAACGCCAGCGACTGCATCGTCAACTTCTTGACTTGCCCCGCGGGATACGACTTGTAAAGGAAGCCGGCGACCAACGGAAGCAAGGCGAACAATAACAAGGGCGCGATTGCGAGCGCTCCCAGGTTTTCGGCGAGCAAGAAGTAGGCGAGCGCGCCGACTACTATCCCGGCACCCAACCCAATCGTGGTAATCGCCTTGTAAGCCCCGTAAAACTCTTCTGCGCCCAGCCCCCACCCGAGGAAAGCCATTGCCTGCTCTTCCTCGTCCGGGTACTTGGCGCCCTTGCCATAAGAAGGAAACATTTTGTTGACGCGGCGCGTGAACTTGACGAAACCCGGCGTGTCGTCCTTGGGCTTTTCGGCTTTCTTGGGCTTTTTGTCGATGAAGTCCTTGTACAAGCCCTCGAACTTTGCGTCCTTCTTGCCCAAGTTCAACGCGTACTTGTCGTCCACTTTCTTCTTGCGCGCCATCAATTAAGCGAACGCTCGGCGAATATAAAAAACGCTTGCAAGGCAATTGTTTTAAAGGCGTTTTACGCAATTCATTAACACGATTTTTACGGTGATGTAATGGTTCAGTATCACAAGCACGCTAAGACGAAGGCAAGCGGTTCCGGAGGCAAGAGGCGTTCCAACAAGGATAAGGACCGCGCCCACTGGGGCGGCTTTTTCGCGCGCACCAAACTCGAATCCAAGGCGGACTCCGAAACGCGCAACGAGTTCCGCACCAAAGGCGGAAGCAAAAAGGTTTCGGCTACGCGCGTGTTGTACGCCAACGTGGCGGACGGCGCAACCGTCAAGAAAGCCAAGATAAAAGACGTCGTTTCAACGCAGGCGAACCGCCACTACGTCCGCGAAAAAATAATTACCAAGGGCACCGTAATCGACACCGAAGCCGGCAAGGCCCGCGTGTTGAGCAGGCCCGGCCAGGACGGCGTCGTCAACGCGGTCCTCGTCAAGGAAGAAAAGAAATAAGCTTTTTTTTTGTTTTTTCCGCCCGACTTTTTTTTTCGATGCCTAATTCTAGGGCTTTAAAAAAAAGAGTAGGAAAAAGAAGGAAAATTAGAGGAATTCAATGCTTTCCACGCCGTGCCCGTGCTCGGTTGCTCGCGGCGCCTCGAAGCCCGAGCGCGATTGGCCGCCCAAAACGTAAGGCGACTGTATTCCCGTGAAAATCGCGATTGCCTCTATGCGCCCTTCGAATGTGGGGTCGACTCTCGAACCCCAAATCACGGTGGCTTGCGGGTCCACGCGTTCGGTGAGCGCTTCGCCGATGGCGTTGCATTCTCCGAGCGTCATGTCGGGGCCGCCCGTGATGTGCAACAAAACGCCTTTGGCGCCCGTGTAATCCACGTCGAGCAAGATGTTGTTCAAAGTGTTTTCGACCACGTCGTTCACGCGGTCCGTGCCCTTTCCTTCGCCTACGGCAATCATTGACACGCCTCCGTTGCTCATAACGGCGCGCACGTCCGCGAAGTCGAGGTTGATGAGCGACGGGCTCGTAATGGTTTCAGTGATTCCACGAACCGCGCGCGCAATGATTTCGTCGGCAACGTTGAACGCTTGTTCTATGGGGAGGTTGGGAACGATTTGTACGAGGCGGTTGTTGTCGATTACGATTATGGTGTCGCACGCGTTCTTCAAGCTTTCAAGGCCTTGGTCCGCCTTGGCGAGGCGCGCGCGTTCGAGTGCGAACGGGTAGGTTACGATGGAAATGGTGATGGCGCCCTGCTTTCTCGCGATTTCGGAGAGGATGGGGGCGCTGCCCGTGCCCGTGCCTCCACCCATTCCGGCGGTGAGGAACACGAGGTCGGCGTGGTCCATAATCCTTTCGAGTGCTTCGCGGCTCACGTCCGCGGCTTTCGCGCCGACTTCGGGGTATCCGCCCGAGCCGAGGCCGCGCGTAATGCTTGCGCCTATCAAAACTTTTTTGACGCTTTCGTGCATCATGGTCAAGTGCATTCTGTCCGTGTTGATTGCGACCATTTCCGCGCCTTTTACGCCGGCTTTTGCGAGGCGGTTAACGGAGTTGCATCCGCCGCCGCCGGTTCCGATGACCATTATCTTCGGGGTCTCGAAGTATTCCTCGTTTTCAATGCCGTTGCCTTCCTTGCTTGACTCGGTTTTAAGCGCGTCCCTAACAATTTCTTCCACGTGAAACCACCTTAATTCTTCTAGTGTTGGTAGAACTACTTTGCGGGCGTTAAAAAGGTTTTTGGGGAAGTCCGCTATGGCATTATTCTCTGGAATTCTTTTTCCAGTTCGTGGCTTTCGACTCCCTTTTTTGTTTTCAAGGCGTTCTCGTAATTCCTTTGCTCTGTCTTGAATTCCGCGAATTCGTCTTCGTCGTGTTCGTTTCGCGCGTATTGAACTACGATTCTCGCGGTTTTTCCGATGAATCCTTTTTCTTCTTCGCTTCCCGTGCCGTACTCTTCAAAAAGGTTTTCGAGGTATATGCGCTTCTCGTTCAAAGGCAGTTCTTCGTTTAAGAGACGGTTTCTCGCATTGAGTAATTCCTTCATTTCGCGTTCGCCTTGGCTCTTTGCTGGCACTCTTTTACGAGGTTTTCGTTTATCCACTTGCCCCACTCGTCGAGGAGTTGTTCGTGCATCACTTTTCCGTATAATTCGCGGTGCTTTTCGGACAACAACAAGTACTTGGTGTGGGCGCGCGTCGAGTACTCGGCTTCGAGTATGCCCGGTAAATTCAACTTGTTTTTGACGTCTACCAAGTACTGCTTGCTTTTGCCGCGCGCATTGATTTCGTCCCAAATGTCTTCGTAAGTCATTCCGCGCGTGCGCTTGATTTTCTTGACCCACTCGCTTTTCTCTTTTATCAAGGGCTCGTCGAGGTCCAAGTCGTCCTTGTTCGCGTCGAAGAGCTCCCAATTCAAGAACCCTTCTTCCTTGTCGGGGTCCGAAGTCCAGTGCTTCAAGACCTCGGTTACTTCGACGATGCGGCGGTTTCTCTTAATGGAGCCCTTGAAGCGGATGGGTGCTCCCACGATGCAGAAGTCGGTTGCCTTGAAAGACGTAGTGGGCACTTCCAAGTCGTTTACGACGCGGTCCCAAATAGAGTAAGCGCTTTCGCCGTGAATGGTTCCCATTACCACGTTTCCCACGGCGCCCACGCGCATTGCCTCGTAAAGCGCGCGCGCTTCCGTGGAACGCACTTCCCCCACGATTAGCACCGAGTCTCCGAGGCGGAGCGCGGTGCGCAACGCATCTTCGGCGCTGACCTCGGTTTCGCTTACTCCTCCGAGGGGCGGCCGCGTCTTCATCCTTTGAATGTTGAGGCCGAGGCGCTTTAGCGTGGGCACGGGCAGTTCCTGAGTGTCTTCTTGAACGAGTATGCGTAGGTTTTGCGGGATTTCCTGCATCATTGCTTGCAGGAACGACGTCTTGCCCGAGCCGCGCGACCCGACTATGAGCATGCTTGCCTGTGCGTCCACGAAGAACGAAAACATTCCGGCGGTGTGCGCGTCAAACATTTTGTTGTCCACGAATTGAGCGAGGGTCCACGGAGTGCTCTTGTGGAGGCGGAACACGAGGGCTATGCCGTCGCTGGACAGCGGCTTGCCGATGGCGCAAATGCGGGTTTGCAGGTCGGGCAAGTCGAAGTCGAGGATGGGGTGGGCCTCGTCGAACGCGCGGCCGGACAAGGCGCGGAAGCGGGACACGACCGAGCGCGCTTCTTCGCTTGAAAAGATTACGTTGGTTTGGCATTGGCCGTACTTGGAGTGCACGAGGTAAATCGGTTTTTCGCCGAGGGGCGCGTCGATGTATACGTCCGTGTTTTGGCGGTCCGCGAGGAAGAGTTCGAGGATGCCGTAGCCGATGGTGTAACGCGAAACTATTTCGGCGAGCGAATCCTTTTCTTCGACCGTCAAGTTGATGTTGTTTTTTAGGGCGAGGTCGGCGATGGTTGCCGCGTAAACTTTTCGGAAGTATTTGCGGGCTTGTGAAATGTTCATGAATTCGGCGGTGTCCGGGCGGTGCGTGGCTACGACTTCCTTTGTTTTTTCGAGGAGGAAGTATTTTTCCGGGGGAAGGGAGTATTCCGGGGGGTCGATGAAGTACATGTTCTCGATTTTGTCGGGGTGCTTGTAAATGTATACGCGGGAGTTTAGCACGTCGTATTGGTCGAGCAACTCCAGTTTTTCGACTCCCGTAAAGAAGATGCGGGAGCCGATGAATGACGGCTTTATGGCGGCTTCGAAAAAGTAGTTGTAAGCGCTTCGCCCTGAAGGAATCGAGCCGAGTTGCTGTAAGTACGCCTTCATTTCGCTGATTAACCGGGTTTCTTCCAGGCTTTGCCGCATGAATTGCAGGGTGTTAACGAATATTTTGAGGTCTTCGGCTTGTTGCGGGTTCAACGACGGCAGCTTGGCGACTTGCGTCTTCAACTCGCTCAACAACTCGAGGTAGGACTTGAACGGGTCGCTTCGCAACGTGTTGAGTATGCGCAGGACTGCGTCGTGCCGCGGCGATAAAACCCGGCTTTCGGTGCTCTTGCCGAGGTGGGACGGCGACCAAATCGTGTCTTCCTCCCAGCGGCTGATGAGCGCCGCAATTCCCTTCAACAAATTGGTTTGCTTCTCGTCGTAAATGCGTTCGTAGTACTCTGACAAGACGACTTCGTCGGCTTCAACTTCCGACAATTTTTCTATGACGTCCTTCATGGCTTGCGGGTAGCGCGCCACGTCGGGCCCGTAAGCAGAGCCCCGAAAATCAATTACCAGTATTTTCTTGCCGCCTTCCTGTTTTACGACGCTTCTCCCAGCCATCTCCGACTGATTACTCCGAGAATTTATTAAACCGTTTGCCTTCCGAAACCTTTTTTATCGCGGGCTTTTTACTGGTTTCAAGATGTTCGGCTTCCCCGATTACGCGAAAATGCTTTTTTCGCCCGGCAAATACTTTGAGAAGGAGCCGGGAAAGAGAGTGGACGTCCTTCGGGAGTTCAAGCAAGCCAAAGCCGCCTTCGTTTTGTTGGCCGCGTTCGCTTTTGCTTCAAGCGTTTTTCAGACTTTAAGGCCGAGCGCTTCTTACCTTTATTCTTGGGAGGGTCTTTGGTTTTTGGCGCCCGCCGGCGTCTTCCTTTTTTTCTGCGTAATCATTCCCGTTGCGCTGTTGTTCCTTTCGACGCCTTTCCTATACCTTTTCGCCAAGTTCTTCAAAAGCAAGGTTGACTTTGAAAAGGTTTTCGCGGTTTCGGCAAGGGTCTTCTCCTTGGCTGCAATGTTGCTGGTATTGGTTTTCACGGTTGAATTGTTTTCGGCGGTTCTTGAAGAATTATTTTTTCCCGTAGAGCCGAACTCCCTTGAGGACGGCCTTAATGATTCGGTGAGAAGCTGGCTCGTACCCGCTTCAATTGCCTTAATCTTGTGGGCTCTATACGACTGGATAATCGGCTTTAAGAAGGCCGCGCGCCTGTCCGAATTGAAGGCAACCGCTTGTTTCGCTTCTTTCATCGTGTTTTTCGGCTTTTTCTTCTGGTTGGCTTCGGTGTTGTGAGAAAGTGGACGCGTTAAAGGTGAAGATTGCGGGCGAAATCGCTTTGAGTTCGAGCTCGGGCGCAACGATGAGGAAGTGGCGCGAAATCTTCGGTGTCACGCAGAGCCGCCTCGCCAAGGAATTATCCATAAGCGTTTCCACGATAAGCGATTACGAGGGCGACCGTCGCAAGAGCCCGGGAATGGTCGTGGTGAGCCGCTTCGTGGACGCCTTGTTCGGGATAGACGAGGCGCGGGGGGGAGAACTCGTGAAGCGCTTGCGCGAAAACCAGCCCGATCAAAAGTTTTTCGACGTCTACGACTTTTCGCGTGCCGTGAACGGCGCGGGCTTCGCGGAAGCCATTCAAGGCGAAGTGTTGTGCGGCAAAAAAAAGTTGTCGGCGCTCAACGTTTTCGGGTGCACCGTAATCGATTCCCTGAAAATGATTTTGGAGTTGCCTTACGAGTCCTTCGTAAAAATTTACTCGAACACGAGCCAGCGCGCCCTCCTCTTCACGAACGTGAGCACGGGCAGGAGCCCGCTGGTCGCCGTGCGCGTGGGGCCCATCAAGCCCGCGCTCGTCGTGTTGCACGGTTTGGACGCGAAGAGCACGGACAAGCTCGCCGTGAAAATCGCGGAAGCCGAAGGCATTCCCCTCGTCGTCACGCGTCTGCGACTTGAAAAGGCGGCCGAGGCCTTCAAGTCGTTTGAAGTCTGAAAAACGGGTTTTTTATTTGTTTGCGCGGTTACCTTCTATGTTATGATTGGGTTGTTGGCCGGCGCGGCTTACCACTTGTTTTACTTGCTCGGAGCCGTTTCCATAGGCTTCATATTATTGCGGTTGGGATACCCCGAAGTGCGCGCTCTTCCGCAAGGCGAAAAATTGTTCAATTCGTTGTTGGCGGGCGGCGCGTTGTACGCCGTCGCCTTCGTGGTCGACGCATTGTTCGGCTACGCCTTGCTGCCCCCCAACGGCTTCATTCCCTTGACTTGTTTTGCGTTGTGCGCCGTGGGCTTCGTTTCCTTCAAGTTTTACTCGAGTTTTTCGCGGCCCCTCGTTTTCTCGGTTGCCGTGCCCACGCCCGAGTTCGCTTCCAACCCGCGCAACGTCCGAAAGATGAAGGAAATAAAGCAACGCGTGTTTACGCCGGTTCCTTCTTCGACAAAACAAGAGAAGAAGGGAATGTTGTCGGGCTTCAAATCGTTTTTTGATTCCAAGAAAAGCGTTGCGCGCGGGGCGTTGGCTCCGGCGCCGAAACGCGAGTTGTCGGAGAGCGAGCAAGCCGAGTATTTTGCTAAGGAAATCGTGCCCAAGGGTAAGCTGGCTCCGGCACCCAGAAAAAAGGGCGGGCGTTCGGGCGGCGGCAGGCGCCGGCTTTACTTGCGTCGCGGCGGAGGGGACTCCGAGGAAATGAAGGCGTTTTTGGATGCCGTGCAAAAACAATTCAAGAAGGGAGGCAGAAAACAGGGCAGGAAAAAGAAGAAGGGAGAGGAAGACGACTTCAATTTCCTTGTGAAAGACGTTTACTCGGAGTTAAAGCAGAAGCCGGAAAAAAAGGGTTTGTCGGCGGGCGTGCCGTCCGAACAAGAACCCGCCAAAAAAGAGGGTTCGTCTTCTTCGGAAGTGACGATGAGCGACTTGTTCGGCACGCCTTCGCAGTCGCCTGCGCAAGCCCCGAAGACGGAATCCGAGGGCAACGACTTGTTCTCGGAGTTGAGCTCGATTTCCAGTGGCGGCGGAGACGAAAAGAAAAAAGGCGAAAAGGCGGGCTCCGAGTTCGTGGACGTAAAGCGCGAGGATGGAATGGCTTGCCCGAATTGCGGCGCCAAGAACACTAACGTGGTTTACTGCCCTTATTGCGGGCTCGGCTTTTGCGCGAATTGCGCTACTTCCCTCGTGCCCGGAAAGGGTGCGTTCATTTATACTTGTCCGAAGTGCGGGGAAGACGTGAAAGTCAAGAAGTCGTGACTTGGCGGGAAGGCCACATGCAGGCGCGGAGCACGAGCTGGTTTTCGATTGCGTTTCCTTCGGAGTCCTTTGAGGTTACCTTGAACGGTGAAGCCACCGAAAAAACTTTTTCTCCCGCGTTCAACGCGTTGACGCACGCGCTCGTGTCCACGTACCCGTTTTTTTCATCTACGTATTCATGGCCTTCTTCGAGGTTGCTGACTAGTGGGAGCGCGGTTTTGACTATGGCGTTGTCGTCGAATTCCGCGTAGTCGGACGGGCGAATTATTTCTATTACGTAGTCGTATCCCGCGAAAGTGAACGGGCGCATGAATTCTTTTGCGGCGCAACGCATCGCGGTTTTTCCTAGTGCGGGAATTCCGCCGTACGAGTCGTCGAGCACGGGGTCGGCGGGGTCCGCCAAATCTTTTTTCAATAAGTCGGTTAAGCTTATGCCCGGCAGGTATTGTTCGAGTTCTTCACAGCCTTTTTCACCCGCCAAATCCTCGTAAACGGCTATTTTTTTACACCGTTCGCCGCTTTCGCCGCAGGCACCGGCGAGTTGTTGGGCGTCGGCGTGGTACAACGCTTTTGAAACGGTTTGAAGGTAGTTAATCGTGTACGCCGAACGCATTACTTCGTCTTGTTGTTGGCCGTAATTGCTTACCGCCGCGAAAATTAGGGTTGCGCTGAGCGTTGCCAGCAACAGGAAAGTGATGCCGTCGAATATTGCCGCTTGCCCTTTCAACGCCATACCACCACCGTAAGCGAGCCCAATCCTTTGGTGTCGGAGTCGTATGCGGGGCAGCCCGCGGCAACCGGAAAATTCATTATTACGGGGTTGGATTCGAGGGCTTCTCGTGCAACGGATTCTTCTTCGGCTTCGCCCGCGCTTCCACACGAAACGTATAATTCGTCGCCTTTCAACCCGAACAATTCTTCGGGTGTTTCACTGAATTCAAGGCCGTTGCAAGCCTTCTTGACTATGACTTGATATTTTACTCCTCTTGACTTGGCGTAAGCATCGAGTTCCTTGTCGCACGCGCCCGTGCCAGGCGTTTCCAGCATTCCGAAGTCCACGGAACCCGTGCGCGTGACCAGGTAGGACAAGCCGAGCGCGGCCTTGCGCACTTCCAAGTAATCGTCTTTTTCATGTATTACTCCGTTGGCGTACGCGAGCGTACCGAAGAAAAGGACGACTCCCGCCACTATAGGGAAAATGCTTGGGAAGTCGTCGCCCAACGGGCCGATGAAACCCTTCACTCTCCACTGCCTCCTTCGGTTTCCGGCCATTCACAAACGGGAACGTCTTTGAAGCCCGTGCAAAGCGCGGGGTCGGCTTGTTTGCAGTCCGCCAAATACAGGTATTCTTTTTTTCCCGCGGTTTTCTCGCGGCACTTTATTATGACTAGGAATTTGGTGCGTTGTTGTTGGGATGTCGACGGCTTGGACGGGTTGAGCGTGAAAGAAGGCGCGTCGTCGGAGTCAATCATTTTGAGTATGGTGCCGGAATTCAACGGCACTTTTCCGCCCGCGCCGCAATTCGCTTTAGTCACCATCGTTTCAATGCGCAGTTCGCGGCGTTCTCCGTCGTCGTATTCGGTGACGTTGACTTCGTAACGCGATAATTCCTCGTTGCCGATGGAGAGCGCGGGCTCCAACGGGATTATGCGGCGTTCGTCTTCGACCGGCGAGTCCACCATTTGAATTAACGCGCTCGAAATCATTTCGTTTGTTCTTTCCGCGGCAACGTTGCACAACCCCTCTTTTTCGATGTCGGCCACCGAGAAGAGGATTAAGGCGAGGGCGCCGATGAAGAAAATCATCGCGAACTTGGTCAGCATCCACATCGCTATTTGGCCGCGTGTTTTTGGTGAAGCTTTTT
>CAZVVY010000001.1:77371-101321 GCA_964630975.1 Microcaldota archaeon
TTTTTTTGAAAAAGGTTCGCGTAACTTGGTCAGCATCCACATCGCTATTTGGCCGCGTGTTTTTGGTGAAGCTTTTTTTGAAAAAGGTTCGCGTAACTTGGTCAGCATCCACATCGCTATTTGGCCGTGAAAGTTTTCTTTCATCAAAGTTTCTTTTTGAAAAGAAAGTTTGTTCCACATCGCTATTTGGCCGCGTGTTTTTGGTGAAGCTTTTTTTGAAAAAGGTTCGCGTGTTTTAGTGGTCGTTCGATTGCGCATCCAATTCCTTACTGCGCCGCCTTTTAACTATATTCCCGTAAGTTCTAAAGCCGAAGCGCCAAGCAAAAAGATTCAATTGACTTTGTTGGCGGGTTGCACGCACACTTTTATGAGGCCGACTTCTACGCCGTCCTTTAACGAAACCCCTTTTGTGAGCGTTATCTTGTACGTGCGCGTGCTTGAGTCGCGGCCTAGCGTGAGCCAGCGCGAGGACTTCAACACTTCGTCGGTTACGCCGGCTGCTTCCCTGTCGTCCTGTATTCGCCACGGCTTGTCGTTTAATTCCACTCCCCCGTCTTCACATCCTTCGTTGGACAACTGGATTTGGCCCGCCATTTGAATGCAGGAAACGGCGTCGCCGACCGTCGAGTACTTGCCTTCGCTGTCCACGCTTACGGGAACGATTTGCCAGCACCCACCGTAGTTTGCCGGGCAGAGCCGGCAGTATTCGGGGTTTGAATAGTAAACGAATTGCAGGGCTTCCACGTTGATGTTTCCGCACCTCGGCATTTCAAACGTAATCTTGCGCGAAGTCGGCGGCGAGGCAAGGGCGACGTCGAGCATTGCGGACTGCAGTTTCTCTGTTTCGGTTTTGAGTTGGGCGAGGCACTTGCTTTCATTGGTTTGGCCCATTAACGAAAAGGCGAGGCCCATGCTCACGGCGAGGATTATTACTGCGACGAACAAGCCGATGGGTGCGTCGGTCTGGCCTTTCACTATTTATTCCTCGTTAAAAGGAAGAGGGCGGCGCCGGCAACGTTTCGCGCCGTTTCCAGGTTTTCTTCCGCGCTTTCGCCGGCGGACTTGAACAATGGCTTGACGAAGGTTACGATGAGGACGGCGGCTATTGCGACTACTACGAGTAAGTAAATGGTTCCCCAGTCGCTCGCGCCCTTTTTAGCCATTTTTTCATCCGGTGCAGGCTTCGCGGACGTCTTCAACGTTTCTTGCCCTGCCGATTACGACTAGGTAACTGTCTCCGTCTCCGCTTTCATCGGGGCAAACCGCGACCGATGCCTTGCCGTTCTTGTTCACGTAAATGTTGTCGTCGTCAACTTCAATCATTGCGTCGCTGTCGCCGCAAGTCGCGTCGTCAACGCATTCCACCTTCAACTGGTCTTTGGGGAAGAGTTGCCCGGTCAAGTCGTCGGGAGTCAACACGTCTCCCTCCTGGAAGTCGACTTCGTCCTCGATTTCAATGCCGTAACCCTTGTTGTAAACGTCTTTCACCATTCCGGGCACGACTTGGCTTGCTTCCGCCCCGATGATGGATACGTTGCCGAGAAAACTCAGCAAGATTCCGAGTATGGCTATTGCCACGATTACGCTGATGACGAGCATCATCGTTTCAAATGCTTGACCTTTCCTTTTCATAAAAATGCTTACCTCCCCTCAAAGAGTTGAACTAATTACTCGGAACCCCTTTTAAATCCTGTTCTTCGGGTAACACGCGCAGGAATATTTCGCCGAAGTAGTCGTCTTGCCACGCCAACATTTTTTCTTCCTGCACCAAGTGCATTACGGGCAATAAGTGTTCGGCCACTTCCTCGAGTTCGCCGTTTTCGGTGAGCGACGAAAACAATAGTACGCCTTCGGAATCCTTGAGCTTTGATGCCTTGCCGAGTATGCTCGCCATCCTCTCGTCCATCCCCGTTTCGGGCAGGGTCACGTCTATTGCGCCCGGCCTCCTCCTCTTCCCGCCGAGGCGGCGGCCCTTCTTCATCACGTGGTTGACCGCGTCCAACAATTCGTTGAGCGTTACGTGGCGCTTTCTCGGTCGCTTCGAGTTGTACACCAGTTCCGGAATGTCTTCGTCTTCCAGCACTTGTTCTTCAACCGGCTCCTCTTTTTCGTCGTCATCGAACGAAATGGTTTCCGCCTTGAACTTCAACATTATTGCCGAGGCAAGAATGATGTTTGCCGGCATGCGCAAATCCATTGACCGCAATTCGCGCACTTTTTCAAGAAAGCGGTCGGCTACGAGGGAAACGTCGATGTCCCACGGGTCCATTTTCTCGCTCCTAACCAAGTCGATTAAGAACTCCTTCCAAGTGGGTTTTGCGACTACTTCGAGCAGGTCCATGGTTTCGTTAATGCTTTCGCGCGCCGCATTTAAATCGCTTTTCGTAAAAAAGGTTAAATGTTGTGGCGCGCTTCCCTTCCCGTTATGAAGAAGGCCTTGTTGTTCGCGTTGCTGTTTTCTTCGGCCGCTCTCGCCATTTGCTTTGACCCCAACGGCGACGGCGAATGCGACTTGGATAATTGTCCCGGCGTGTACAACCCGGACCAAGCCGACGACGATGGGGACGGCGTTGGCAACGCGTGCGACCCGGACTACGTTCCAACTCCCTCGCCGCAGGCAACGCCTTCGCCCGACCCGACGGCTTCGCCTTCACCTACCCTTGAAGGCGCTTCGGCTAAAAATGAAGAAGAAGCCGAGCCGAGTGCGGAGCCGTCCGAAGAGCCGCAGGCGACTGCTTCGCCTCAGCCCTCCGTTTCCGAACCCTTCATTGGCCCCGGCACGGCCACTCCTTCGCCTTCACCGCAAGGAAGCGAAGGGCCGCAGACAATCGTTTTCGCGCTCGGAATACGCGAAGTCGTGATTCCCCTGCCCGCCGGGGTTTCAACGCGCGGCGTGGGCCTCGCCTTGTTCGCCGCGTTGTTGGTTGCCGCCGCATACCTTGCTTACCGCCGCTTGAAACGCGACAAGAATGCGTCAACTTAAAATTCTTCGGCTACCAAGGATTCGTGTTATGAACGTTGAAACCGCTGCACGCAAGCACGCCTTGAAGAACGCTTTTGACTACGGCGAAGCCCGAATAGGCAAGGTAATCGGCAAGGTAATAGGCGAGTGCCCTGACGCGGCCAAGGACTTGAAGGCTGCAATGCCCGCCATAAAGCGCGCAGTTGAAGAAGTGAACGCGTTGCCGCGCGATGCAATCGAGGAAGAATTGTCGGCATACGAGTTCGAGGAAAAAAAGGAGCGCGAAGGATTGCCCCCGATTGACTTGGAGACGGCTAACACGCGGGTCGCCCCGAACCCGAGCGGTGTTTTGCACGTCGGGCACGCGCGCGCCATAATCCTGAACGACGAGTACGCGCGGCAGACCAACGGCAAGTTCTTCCTGCGCTTGGAGGACACGGACCCCAAGACCAAGAAGCCGTTGCCAGACGCGTACGACCGGATTCCCGCGGACTTGGATTGGCTGGGGTGCGAAGTGGCCGACGTCGTGATTCAAAGCGACCGCCTGCAAACTTATTACGATTACGCCGAACAATTGATTGAAGCGGGTAATGCGTACGTCTGCGATTGCCCGATTGAAGTAATGCGTGAGAAGCGCGCCAAGGGCGAGGCGTGCGCGTGCCGTGACGCGCCCGGCCAAATGACGCGATGGAAGAAGATGTTCGACGAGTACCCGGAGGGGGGAGCCATACTGCGCGTGAAGACCTCGCTCGACCACCCCAATTCCAGCGTGCGCGACTGGCCCGCTTTCCGCATAGTTTCCGGCGACCACCCGCGTCACCCTGAAACCCGCGTGTGGCCGTTATACAATTTTGCGTGCCCAATTGACGACCACGAGTACGGAGTCAACCTCGTGATTCGCGGCAAGGAACACGAGTTGAATGCCGTAAAACAACGATTCGTTTACGAGTACTTCAATTGGGTCGAGCCGCAATTCCTTGAATACGGGTTGATTAAGGTTCCCGGCTTGATGGCGCACAAATCCGAGATTTTGAAGGGCATTCGGGAAGGCCGCTTCACGGGGTGGGACGACGTGCGCTTGCCCACGCTCGCCGCCTTGCGCCGCAGAGGCATTTCGCCGAAAGCAATCCGAAAATACATTGTTTCGTTGGGCGTGAACCGCTCGGATTCCACTCTCGACTGGAAAAAGCTTTTCTCGATGAACAAGGAAGAGCGTGACGCGGCAACGCGACGCCTCTTCTTCGCGGCCGACCCCGTCACGATAAGAGTGGAAAAAGCGCCTGAAAAAGCGGTGCTCAAAAACCACCCGAAAAACGATTTGGGTGAGCGCGAGTTAGCCGTGCAAAACGGCGAAGTAATGGTTTCGCGCGCCGACTTCGACTTGCTCAAAGGCAGGAAAGTGCGTTTGAAGGGCTTGTGCAACGTGGTCCTCGAAAAGAAGTGCGTCAACGAAGGCGACGGCGTTGAAAGAGGTGTTCCCGTGATTCACTGGGTTTCGGGCGGCGTGAAGGCGCGCGTTTTGAAGCCGGACGGGTCAATCGTGGAAGGAGTCGCCGAACCCGCCGCCGAAAAACTGGGGGTGGGCGACTTCGTGCAATTCGAGCGCTTCGGTTATTGTCGCTTGGACTCGAAAAACGAGTTCTGGTTTGCACATGCTTGACGGCTCAGTAGCTACCTCGTTCATCACGTGTCAGTCTGGGACAGTGTCTTCACGGCCGTCCTGATAATTAGGTAATGCGCGCCTTTATGCCTTGCGGGTCGAGGAATACCAGGCCAAGGTAGCCGTTGGAAGGAAGTCGGTTAACGGCAGGATTTCTTCGGCGAACCCGAGCAAAGAATAATTTTCTTTCTTGTACAAGAACCATATCGCGATGGCGCTCAAGGGAGCCCACGCCAAGTCGGTTACTTCGGCCGCGCCGAACGCGTTGGCTACCCCGAAAAAATCGATTGCGAGAGAGGCCGCTAGCTTGAGCCACTTGTTCATAAGAAAAAAAGAAGAAAGAAAAATAAAAAGAGTTTAGAAAGAGACGCTTTGAATGGGCATCGCTTCCGCGATTGCCTCTTTCTTGCGCTCTTCGTGTGCGAGCACGTGCGGACTCGTAACGCCCGTAATAATGCTCGTGACCACGATTTTGTCTCCGAGGTCGGGGTCGATTCGCGCGCCCCACTTCACGTAGGCTTGGTTGTCGAAGGATTCGGTGATGCGTTCGCCTACTTCGACTGCTTCGCCGAGCGTGAGTTGAGGCCCGCCGTTGACGAGTACGAGGCCGCCCTTGCTTCCCTCGTAGTCCACGTCGAGCAACGGGTGTTTGAGCGTGCTTTCAACCGCGTCTTCAACCTTGTTGTTGCCTTTTCCTTCGCCCACGCTTATCATTGCGACTCCGGCGTCGCCCATTATCATCCTCAAATCAGCGAAGTCGATGTTCATGAGGGAGGGCAGCATCACGGTGTCCGTAATGCCTTTAATGCTTCGCGCGACCAGGGTGTCCGCCACGGCGAACGCCTGGTTCATTGGGAGGTTGGGCACGTAGGAGACGAGGCGGTTGTTGTCGATTACCACTACGGTGTCGCAGGCCTCGCGCATTTGGTCCAAACCCCAGTCGGCTTTGGCGAGGCGCGCGCGCTCTAATTCAAATGGGTACGTAACCATTCCGATTACGATGGCGCCCTGTTTCTTGGCTATGTCCGCGATTACGGGTGCGGCACCGGTTCCGGTTCCGCCGCCCATTCCCGCGGTAATGAATACGAGTTCGCTTCCATCCAGTATTTCCGCGATTCTTTCACGGCCTTGTTCCGCGCACTTCATTCCCACTTCGGGGAAGCCGCCGGCTCCCAGGCCCTTAGTCATTTTTCCGCCTATCAACAAGCGCTTGTCCGCGTTTATGAGCTTCAAGTGCTTTGCGTCCGTGTTCACGGCAATCGTGTTGGCGCTCTTGATGCCCATCTTGCTGAGGCGATTAACGGTGTTCGTCCCGCCGCCTCCGGCTCCGACGACCGTAATCTTCAAGTCCGCTTTTTCAAGCGGCTTCGCGTCTCTCTTTTCAGTGCTGCTGGTCCGCAGCGCGGCTTCAACCAATCCCTGCATATTCTGCTTCTCCTCCCTCTCTTTTTTTTTGGTGGGTTTCTATTTTGGGGGTTTGAAAAGGCGAAATGGTCGTTTAAAGCCTTTTTGCACCCCAAATTAGCCTACTACTTCTATGTCGCAACCCGGTTCTTTTTCGGGCTCTTCCTTTTTTTCACAGCGCCCGATTATTTGGTTGGAGGTCACGCCGGTTACGATGGCGGTAATCTCCAGTTTGCCGTCGTGGTTCGGAATAATTCTCGCGCCCCACTTCACGCTTGCCTGCGGGTCCATCCTCTCGGTTACGGCTTCACCCGCGCGAATCGCGTCGCCGAGCGTTAAGTCGGGGCCTCCCGAAATGTGGATTATTGCTCCTTTTGCTCCGGCAAAGTCAACGTCCAACAACCTGTTCTTGAGCACGCCTTCAACCGCGTCCTCAACCTTGTTCGTACCCTTGCCCGAGCCCACGGCAATCATTCCAACGTCGCCGTGCCCCATAATGGAGCGCACGTCCGCGAAATCAATGTTGACCAGCGAAGGCTGGGTAATCGTGAATACGAGTCCTCCGATGGCGCGCGCAAGAATCTCGTCGGCCACGAGGAACGCTTGGTTCATAGGTAGGTTTGGGACGATTTGCACCAGCCGGTTGTTATCCAAAATAATGACTGAATCGCATACTTCGCGCAGTTTTTGCAGGCCTTGGTCGGCCTTGCTTACGCGGGCGCGTTCGAGTGCGAACGGGTAAGTAACCATTGCCACTACTATTGCGCCTTGTGCTTTTGCGACTTCCGCGATTACGGGTGCGCTGCCCGTGCCCGTGCCGCCGCCCATTCCGGCGCACAAGAATACCAGGTGTGAGCCGTCCAAGGTTTCCTCGAGTTTTGTGCGGTCTACTTCGGCGCACTTCATTCCCACTTCGGGGAAGCCGCCGGCTCCCAGGCCTTTGGTAATGCTTTTCCCTATTAGTACGCGGTCGATTCCTTCGTCGAGCATGTTCAAGTGTTGGCGGTCCGTGTTGACGGCGATGAGTTCGGCGCCCTTGACGTCCAATCGTTTGAGGCGGTTGACCGTGTTGTTTCCTCCGCCTCCGGCTCCGACGACGCAAATCTTTATTTTGTCGAATTCTTCCTTTGCTTCGGGGTTGTTTTGGGTTTCGTTTACCGCGCTCCTAACAATGTCTTCCATCTTTTTTCAAGCCTCCGCGTTTTGGGACGCTAATTGAATTGCTTCTTTATTTAAAAACCTTTTCCCGAAAAAAAACTATGATTTTAACGCTAGAAATAGGGGAACAACGCTTTTCCACTGTTTTTCATATTAAAGCATATGCTTATATATGGGGAGATATTCAGTATTGTTGCTTTGAAGGTGTAATGTAAGTGGCTAACGAATCGCAATCCATACTCGTAACCGTTCCCAAGGCGTGGAAGCTCGACAAGCACGCGACCAAGAACCGAAAGTTTGCGAGCGTGCAGGACTTCATTCGCGAGTTGGTGCGCCGCGACATCGAGGATTGGGAGAAGGCGAAGGCCGAGGAGAAAAAGTCTTCTTTAAACTGATTTTTACCTGCGGGCTTCGTCGTAGTGGGTGAAGCGGCCGAAGATTAATTGCGTTGCCGGCGAAATTGAGTGCCGGGAAGTGGTTTTTTTTTGGGGTGTTCAATTCCGCGACTTGATTGTTTTTTTTTGTATTGCCTTCCTTAACGCTTTTTTTTTCGTTCGTTGTAATGCTCGCGCTAATCGTTTGTTGGAATAAAAAAAGAAATAAAAAAAAGAGAAAAGGGGGTTGACCCCCCCCCTAACGGGTGTCTTACCTGACCACGTTGTCGCGGTTGTCGGACAACCAGTCGATCAACGCGTTGGCTGCTCCGGTCGTGTCACTGGCACTGTAGCCAACGACGACGACGTCGCTTCCAACGACCTTGACCATGGCGTCGCCCGGGTTGATGGTGGTGCCACTCAACACTTCGGCGGCCACGGAGTTGACCATGGGTCCTCCGACGATGACGCGCGAGCCGGCGCTCGCCATCGAACTCGAGTCGAGTACGACGACGGGGTTGGCGCTTGCGTCAATCTCCGCTACTTCGTAGGCTTGGTCCAACGAGGGCTCGAGGTTTTCAACGCCCGTGAGTTCACAGATGCCTCCGTTCTCGCCGCCTACTTGGGTGACTTCGACGCTGTAACCGTCGCTGTCAAGCAAGTACTCGCCGACTCCGGCAGTCCTCTCGTCTTCCAAACCCGTGCCTTCACTCTCGCCCGAGGTCAAAGTGTATTGACCGTGGGCAATCTTGACGGCGTACGAAAGGGTTGCGGACGACGAGCCGATGCTCGTCGCCTTGTTTCCGCGGTACGACGTGTACGGGACTGCCATGTTGGGTGCCGTGGTGGTGCCGAGCGGGTTGGCCTCATTGGCTTCGTAAATCCACTTGTCGGCGGTCGTGGTGGTAATGGCGTTCGTGAACTGCTCAAGGGTTTGGTCGTACAAGAGGCCCCAGTAGCGGTTCGTGCCGTTCATGGCGATCAAGCCGGCGTTGTCTTCGGTCAACTCGGGCACGCCGAGGTAGAATGCGGCGCCGGGCTTGTCCCAGAACCAAAGCATACTGCTCTCCGTGGTGGAGTACCAGTATTGGCTGAGGTTCGCGGTAGTGCTGTTCACCGTGTTGGCAACGTGGTAGGGGTTGGTCGAATCCGAGTTCTTGTAGTAGAACGCGGTACCTGGCCTGATGTAACCAGAGCGAACCGTACAGTTGGCTCCGAACGTCGAAGTGTTGGTCGTGGTTATGGCGGTGATGTCGGTTATGCCGTTCAAGAACGAACCAGTAGTCCTAGCGGGTTGGCCTGTGGCGTTGTTGAAGTACAAGTACGCCGTCTTCGCGGTTCCGCTAACGTCGGTGTAAGACACAGTGAAACTGGCTGTGCCAGTACCGAGCCCATTTCCTGCACAGGTGATGTCGAGTGCCGCGTCGTAGTAGCCGGTGGTTTGTGCGTTGCCGTCCAAGAAGGTCGGCGCAGAAGTGCCCGTTCCGTTCGCGTTGATGGTGCCGTAGGTCACATTGGCGGCAACTCCACGCGCGGGTGCGGCCCACTCGGTCAATACGCGAAGGTTTTCGCTGCTGACCGCGTCGTTCTCGAACCTGAACGCATTGCTGCGCGTCGAACCGATGTTAATCATGTCGGCCGTCAAGTACGTTTCCGACGCAACAGTGATTTGAGCGTTCTTGTTCAAGTTGAACGTCAAGTCATCGTAGTCGACTTCTTCCAAACCCAGGAAGTTCAGCTTGAAGCCCGCGGAGTTCGTGATAATGTCGATGGATTCGCCGGCGTTCAACTCGTTGGTTGAAATGTCGTCGAACAACATTATGCTCTGCAGGGCTTCGGTGGTGCCGTAGCTGTAAGCGGTGCCGCTGGCGCCGTTCAAGTACGCCTTCCAGTTTCCGTGGCCGGAGACCGAGTTGCCGTGCGTCAAGTCAAGGGTGTCCGAGAAAACGCTTATTTCCACGTAGTCGGCGCCGCCCGTGGTGGACGTAGCGTCGTAAACGTGCAAGAAGATTCCGTTGCCCTTGTACTCGTCGCCGGGTTGCAGGATTGCGGTGTCGATGTTCACGTCGTTCTCATCGTAGATGAGGAACGTTGCCTTGGGTTCGGTGTTCGTACCGTAACCGAAGCCGGACAAACCGTCCAACACGACCTTCACGCCGTTGTGCGCGGTAATCTCGTCTCCCGTGTTCATGACCGGGTTGTACGCGACTTCCTTGCCCAACTTAAGGTTGGTGAAGCGGCCGCCGCTCAAGGTGAACGAAACGACTACCCACTGGTCTCCCAAGAAGTTAATCTTGGTGTGCGTGCGGTCCAACTGGTCCGAGCTAGTGTCGCAGTTCGTGTACGTCTTCGTGGTATCCCAGCAAGCCGGCAACGGGTTGTTGAAGGTCGTCTCGTAGATTGCACGAACTTCCTTAGCCCTCGTCGTCTCGTAGCCCGTAGTGGAGTCGTACCACGTGTACGCGCCCAAATACAGTTTTTGCTCCTGCTTGATGTCGAGGTTCTTGGCGTTGTCGACTTCGCCGTCGTTGGGCATGGACAACACGTTGGTGTGGTCCTGCGTCACGAGCTTGGCGTTCGCCGTGTTGCCGGGTCCGTTGAAGGCGTTGGCAGTGCTGCGCGTAGTGTCAGCGTTGTTGTCCAGCCTGTCTTCAACGTAGGTTTTCATCAAGTACGCGCTCGCCGTGTTGACGGTGGGCGTCTCGACCATGGCGGTGCACGTCGCGGAGCCGCCTTCGCCGCTGCCTTCTCCACACGAAAGCATGTCGGTGTTCAGCACTTCGATTTCGGTGCTGTCATAGGCGAGGTTGCCTATCATCGCGGCGATGTTTGCCGCGTTGACGCCGTCGGACGCCTGCGATGCAGAGCCGACAACGATTTTCACGTTGGGTTCGGGACCCGAATAGAACGGGAAGCTCTCCAAACCCGTCGAGTCCGTAGTCACGGCTGCGGCTGCGGCCGCGCCCACAAGGGCTGCGCCCGTCGCAACTGCCGCGACTCTCTTTACGTTTATGCTTCTCACGAAACCACCTCAAATGGTTCTTCCTTTCTTTTTTTGTTTTTTGCAGGCGATGCCGCCCGCGACGTCTACAAAGACGTATGCGACGCCAACGATTCGAAAGCCTCACACGAATAAAGATGCCTCTCAGAGGCGGCCTTCATTCAGGTGGGGATTTGCTTCAAATCATTGCCGTCCCAAGAGTTTCAGTCCGGCCCTTTTTAAACATTACTCGTTGGTTTCGTCGTTCGACGAACCCTTTTTCGAAGGGGTTTCCCTCATTTTTTCGAGGGCTTCTTTCGGCGGCATTACGGGCATTCCTCGAAATTCCCTTAATTTCTTCAAGTGTTTGTCTCCTGAAACGATTAAGTCGGCTTTTCCCTTAAACGCACACTCCAAAACCTCGTTGTCGTCTGGGTCGTCCCTTACTATATTAAAGCGTTTAACCGGTTCAACCTCCTTGCTTATGCTTTCGAGGAAGCGCAAGCGTTCCCTGACTTGTTTTCCCGTCAAGCCGAACTTTTTTTCCCTTGAAAGTATTTCTTCGACTTCTTCCAAAATCGCTTTTGACGTCAACAAAACGGTTTCGCCGCGCGCCACGGAAGAGATTATTTGGTGGGAACTGCCTTTGTCCCAAAAAAGCGCGGAAATCAAGACGTTGGTGTCGGCGGTTATCTTCATTTCTTTCTGTGTTCGTGAATTATTTCTTCAACATCTTCTTTTTGCAAACCGTGTTTTTCGGCTATTTTGCGGCCTTCCGTTGCAAGGCGCTTGAATTCGGCGGCGGCCGGCAAGCGGATTTTCTTTAAGAACAGCGTATCTCCTTCAGCAACGGCGGCCAACCGGCTTCCGGCAACCAATTGAAGCTTTTGTCGCAGTTTTGAAGGCAATACTACTTGTCCCTTTGATGAAACCGTTGTTATTTGAATTATTTCAGCCATTTCAATCGTAAGTAAGAATTGCTTACTTGTTAATATTCCTTTTCTTCGCACGTTGTAACTCGTTAATGGTTACAAGTTGTGGCGAATTATGCCGCCAAACCGCTCCAAACCGATTATATTTGTTACCACCAACAAGTTTATATATTCTGGTTGTTCTATTTGTGCGAGGAGAAGGAGATGTCGGTAAAGGTTGGAAACCTGGGAGAGTTGAAGTCGTTCGTCGAAACGAATAAAGGCGGTTTTTCGGCGCCAGCCGAAGGCAAGGGCTTCAATTATTCCCCGATGTTTCTCCCCATTGAAACCGCGGGCAATGTGCCCATTCAAATCCAGACCAGGGGCGCGTTCTTGAAGAAGGGCGTGGACATGTGGAAGCAAATGAATTTGGGGCTCGTGCTCGCCATTGCAGGCGCGGTTTTGGCTCTTGCATTGCTTCCCGTCAACGCTTTTCTCGCCGCTTTCGCGGGCGGAGCCTCGGGTTACTTTTACGGGCTCCACTTCCGCCAGAAACTGTACTACTACGAAATCTACAAGAAGAGGCCGGTGTTGGAGAGCACGTGAGGAGATGAAGAATGACTAGTAGCGTAAACACTCCAAAAGAAGTGAACAACCGCATAATGGCCAAGTCGGGCGGCAACAATTACACGTCTTACCTGCCCATGGTAGTCGAAAAAGGTACGCCGCCCACGATGCGCATGTGGTCGCGTACCCAATACATCAGCGAGTACGTGGACTTCTACACTTTGGGAGTCAAAAGCAAGGTCAAAGGCATTGCAATGCTGGCTCTCGGAGTGGTAACCATTCCTTACTTCGCACCCGGCGCCCTCTTGATGTTCGCGCTCGCCGCGCGCTACCAGGACGTGGGCTGGATGTGCACCTTCATCAACGAGTCGTTCGGCAAGAACAGGAGCATAGTAACGGTGGACTGAGTATGAGCGTTTACGGCACGGTAAAGAAAAAAGTCAAGAAACAGCTTTACGGGAAGCGCTTACTCTACGAAAAGGATAACACGGGTACGGCCGTGCGCTTCGGCAGCTTGCTCGAGGACTTCGGCTTGATTAACGTGGTCAACGACGACATTTCGTTCGACAAGGCAATGTTTCAGACGTCTTTCTTGCTTCCTGACCCCGTCGTAAACATGTTCGTGGTAGCCAGCGCCTTGTACGCGGCGTTCGCAGGTGGATTGATATGAAGCACGAAACCGTTACCGGAGTGAACTCGTACGCGAAAAACTGGAGCCGGCGCGGGCTCTCCACCCCCAAAAAGCAGGCGCCCCAGCAAAAAACGGAGAACCCCTTCATTTACGTGCCCATGGGCCAAAAGAAACCCGAAGACAAAATGGGTTTCGGCGACGACAAGAAGCCTGTCCACGTAATGCAGGTTACGAGCAGGGGAGGCTTCCTTAGCGGCTGGCTGAACGCGTCGAATTGGCGCGAGTACAGCGGGGGCACCGCCTACAAAGCCGTCGTATTCGGCTGGATATTCTTGGCACTCACCGTGGCAACCTACTTGTGGTTTAACGTGTACGTTGCCGCGGTATTCGCTTACTTAACGGGTTTGATGCGCTCGCAATACTTGTTGTCGAACGCGTGGAACCTGGGATGGTTCAAGGGCAAGGCCTTGATTTCGACTACTTGATGAGGTGAAAAGATGAGTATAACCCCCGGAGGAGTGTTGACCGACGCGAAAAAACCCATGCTCAAAATGGGGACTAGGTATAATTACTTGGTTAAGAATTTAGACACTTGGAAGGCATTCGTGCGCTATCGCTTGTACACCGCGCTATCCTTCGTAGCCGGGCTCTACTTCGCGTTCACGTTCCCGTTGCTCGCCATACCCGCAATGTGGGTTGCCGGCTACACGTTCCGCCTCCAAAAAATGTATTACAAGAGGTCGATAGCCAGTTCCAGGACCGTAATGATAGGCGCCTGAGAACCCGAAACCTTGGCTTCGCCTACGCTTGGCGCTTCGGCAAGGCTTGGTTTTCATTTCACGGCTTATCAAGTGCCGGCACGCGGGTGCCGCAGTTCACGCTGAAAGGGTGTTTTTCGGGGGGCGGGGGCGCAAGCGTCTCCTCTCCTCAAAAACGACTTATCCCTCGCCTCCCGAAGAACCCTTTCTCCCAATAACCCGTTAAATCTTCTCTTGACTCCGCCTTGACGCACTTCACGCGCAACCCTTTTGCTCCCGCAAAGCCGCGCGCGAACGCCAACGATTGTTGTTTTAACCGGCGAAAATCGCTTTGTTTTTCGGCGTATTCCAAGAAGTCGGCCGCCTTGTTTTCCTTACCGCAAAAAAACGAGGGGTTGCCCATTGCCGCGCGCCCCACGAGAAACCCGGCGCAACCCGTTTCCTCGCAACGCTTTACTCCTTCCTCCAAGCTTTTCACGTCGCCGTTTCCGAGCACGGGTATGGAGACGGCGTCGACTACTTCCTTTATCGCCGCCCAATCGGCTTCGCCGGAGTAGCCTTGTTCGCGCGTGCGGCCGTGCACCGCGATTCTTTGAGCGCCCGCGTCCTCGCACGCGCCCGCGATTTTCACGGCGTCATTCTTTTTCCAGCCGACCCGGATTTTCACGCTCTTGTTTTTCTTCAAGGCGCGCACGCATTCCTTTAACGAGTCCAAGTCCTTTAACAGGGCCGAGCCCGAGCCCGCGCCCGTAATGTCGTGCGCGGGACACCCCGCGTTCAAGTCAGTCCAACCCGTGTTCACTAGTCGCGACGCTTCCCGCAACGAGTCCGGGTTTGCTCCGAACAACTGCGTTACCTCCCCTTTTTCCGCCTTCAACAATTCTTTGGTTCGCGGGTTGCCTCGCACGAGGGCTTCGGCCGAAACCATTTCGGTGTACGTCAGTTGTGCACCCCGGTTTCTACACAATTCGCGGTAGGCGTAGTCGGTGTAGCCCGCCATCGGCGCCAAGCCGGCAATCATAACTCTTTAATTGGTTTGGTGCGCTTTAACTCGTTTATGCTTTGCGACGACCACGTTCACTCGATTCCGTTGTCTCCGGATGCCTCCCAGCCAATGCGCGAGGCGTGCCAAGAAGCGATTGAAAAGGGTTTGAACCGCGTCTGTTTTACCGAGCACTTGTCTCAAAAAAATTATTTCCCTTATTCCGGGCCTTATGAAGAGCCGGAATACAATTATTCGGCGGGCGACTTTTCCGCGGCTTTAAGCGAAGTAGAGGAATTGCGCGGCGAGTTTCCGGGGCTCGACGTGGGCTTCGGAGTTGAAGCAGATTATTTTCCGGGACGCGAAGGTGAATTGAAGGACTTGTTGAATGCCGTGCCATTCGACTTCGTGTTGGGCAGCGTGCATTACTTGAACGGCTGGTGCGTTGCGGCGCGCTCTTGCGCCCCCGACTGCGAGGCGTTGGGTGAAGAGGCGTTGTACGACGGATACTTTTCGTTGTTGTTTTCCGCGGTTGAAACCGGGTTGTTCGATTCGATGGCTCACGTGGACTTGTTCAAGCGAACCGGTTCGATTGCATTCGGCTCGGTCAACTACTCGCTTTACGGCGATAAGTGGCCCGAGCTCGGCAAGTTGATGGCGGCGAACAACGCGGCGCTGGAATTGAATACTGCGGGGGAACACCGTTACGGCGTGGGGGTCCACCCCGGTAAAAAGGCGAGGGACGCCTTGTTCGAAGCCGGTGTTCGCCTGGTAACCGTGGGTTCGGACGCGCACCACGCAGGCCAAATCGGTTTGGGGTGTGCGGAAGCGCGCGACACCGCAAAAAAAGAGGGCTTCAAAACCGTTTTTTACGGGAAGCGGAAGCCCGTTGAATACTAATTGACTGAAACCGTTTCAGTCAGTAGTTCGCCGCCTTTGAACCCGGTGACGGTTACCTCGTATTCTCCTGAGTTGAGCCCGGTTACTTCGGCTTCAATCAAGTAAGTGCACAAGCACTCGCATAATTCTTCGGAGTCGTTCAACTCGAATAATTTCAACTCTTTTTCTTCGCGCTGCATTTCAACCCTTAAATCGGCGCAACAAGCGTAATCCGCTTCGTGTTTCAGGAAAATGGTTGAGTCGGCGCCCCAAACTTCGGGCGCGCCGCCGTACAATCCTTCGCTCAAGTCGCAACCCGAAACGAAGTATTCGAGGCGTGCTTGCGCCTGCCTTTCGTCGAATTCGTTGAAAGCGGCTTCGACTAGTAGAATCAAGGCAATGCAGAATAACGCGGCGAAAGCCACGTGTTTCACGAATTTCACGCAAGCGTTACTTCGCTTTTGTTAAAAAACGGTTGCCCGCGTGCGGGAACGAGTTGAATTGCTTGAAAGCTTGCAATTGGTTTTTTGGAGCGGCCTTCGCGAGGCATTTCAACGAGCCCGTATTTTTTCAATAGCTTCAAGTCGGTTGAAACCGCTTCTTTTTTTCTTTTCAGGCGTGCCGCTATTTCACTTACCGTTAGTTCGGGCCCGGCTAAAATGAAGTTTAATAACTGCAGTTTTTTGGGCGTAAAAATTTTTTGCAGGTTTTCGTCGGCCAAGTTTATTACTACCAATTCGTCGGAGAGAGTTCCCGCGTCTTGGGCCCTGCTTATTTCCACCAGTTTTTTGCCCAAACTCTTTTTCCTCATTTTTTTCGCCTCCCTTCAAACAACTCGATATACCTTTCGTATTCCGCGCCTATTTTTTCAAGGCGTTTTTCGTAGATTCGGTTGTAGCTTGAGCCGTTCAATTCTTTTCTCAAACCGTTCCATTCCCGGTGTTCGTGGGCAAAGCCGTGTGCCGTGTCCGCCCGCCAAACGCAGGGTTCCCCTTTCAAACCAGTCGCCATTAGTGAAATCGAGAAACTCGTCATTTTTGGCGGTTTTCCCTCGAACTCTTTTTCCCAGCACAACAATGCCTTGTTTGAAAGCAGGATTTTTCTTTTTTCTTCACTTTTGTGCGCTTGGAAACCGGGAGGGTTTAAAGCCGCTCCGGAAAATCCTGCCTTCGCTTGGTGCTTCGGCTGCAAAAACGATTTCCGTTCACGGTTTTGATTGTTTTTGCTACGCTTGGTCGTTCGGGGGGTTTTCAGCCCCCCGAAAGCCAAAGCGTTTTTTCACCCGATAAGGGATTTTTTTGGGTTGGTTCTCGAGAGCGTCAGTCGTTGGGGAAGACGAGCAAGCGCAGAGCCCCTATTTTCAGGGTGTAAAACTCGTTTCCTTGTTTGGAAACGTTTTTCCACATCGCGCCGACTTCCACGAGTTTCTCGTTTCCATCCGCCTGCTTCTGGGGTTGCACCACGCGGTACGCGGGGCGGTCGCCCTTCGGTTTTTCTTCTTCGTCTACGAAGTCCTCTAAATCCATTTTTTTCACCTAATCCTGTATTCCTTCCGGCGTTACGCGGAACACGCACTCCCCGTCGGGGAGGTTGGGCGAGTCCACGAGTTTGGCTATACGCCTTTCCGCCTTACTCCTGCGCAAGTAAATCCTGTAAGTGCTCGTGTGCGCGAGCACGTGCCCGCCGATTGGAGCCGTGGGGTCGCCGAACAATATGTCGGGCCTCGACATCACTTGGTTGGTTACGTACACGGCTACGTTGTACCTGTCCGCGAACTTCAACAACACGTGCAAGTGCTTGTTCAATTTTTGTTGTCTTTCCGCCAAAGTGCCGCGCCCCATGTAATCCGTGCGGAAAGCGGCGGTCAACGAGTCAACTACCACGAGCTTCACGTTTTTTTCCTTGTCCTTGATTATTTCCTCCGCTTTTTCGGCGAGAAGCATTTGGTGGTCGCTGTTAGTCGCCCGTGCAACGAAGATGTTTGCGAGCACTTCTTCGGGGTTCAATCCTTTTGCTTCCGCCATTTGTGTTATGCGTTCCGGGCGGAACGTCCCCTCGGTGTCAATGAACACGACCGAGCCCTTGAGGCCGCCTTCTTCTTCCGGCAGTTGCGCGTTAACGCACAACTGGAACCCGATTTGGCTTTTACCCGAGCCGTACTTGGCGTAAACCTCGGTGATTGCCTGGGTTTCCACGCCTCCCCCCAATAAGCCGTCCAACTCTTTTGAGCCGGTAGTAACTTTTTTGGCTTGTTTGCGGCGCTTCATCACTTCGCTGCCGGTTTCAAAGCCCATATCGAGCGCGTTGCGGCACAAGTTGATTATTTTCACGGCGGTGCCGTGACCCAAACCCCCTATTTCTTCGAGTTCGACGGGCATTGCATAAGCAAGGGTTTCAACCGAGTCGTACCCGGCGTCCCGCAATTTTTTTGCGGTTGTCTCGCCGACGCCCGGCAAGTCCTCGATTTCAGCGTACCTCTTTTTTTTGGCATCAGCTTCTATTGGAGAAGCATTTTCACCTTCAGCCATGACGGCCACCTCCGTTAAAGCGAATGCCCGCCCGCCTTATTAATGAGTTGAGGGAGGTAGCTTCCGATGCTTCCGTTGTGGGGTTAACAACTTTTTGGTTGAAGAAAAAATACTTGTTTTAAAGCTTTCCGCCGTTGTTCTTTCAGGTGGTTTTAGGTTATGGATAAGCGAATCGCGTTTGCTTTCGTCGGCGTCCTCTTATTGGGTGCCGCCGCGCTCTTGTTGCAGGACAACCCGCAGCGAGGCGTGCAATACGTCGGCTGGGAATGGGGGTCGGCTCCCGCCTCCGAGTCCGAGGGAGTGCTCGAAACCGAGTTAACGGTTTACTCCGGCGTGAGCGGAGGCCTCGCCCTCGTAAAAGAGATGCGGTCCGCTTCCCTGGTCGCCGGCGCCAACGCGTTGAGCGTTCGCGGCGTAACCCGCGGAATCGATGCGACCAGCATTTACTTCCACGACTTGACGGGCCGGGCAACCATACTCGAACAAAACTACGACTACGACTTGGTAAGCGAATTCAAGTTACTCCAAAAATTCGTGGGCGAAACCGTTACAATTGAAACCGAGTCCGCCGCCTACACGGGCACGTTGTTGTCGGCCTCCAAGCCCTTGTTAATAGAAACGGATTCGGGGGTGCGCTCGCTCAACGACTACGAAAACGTGGTCTTCCCTGACACGCGCGAACTAATAACGGAACCGACAATCAACTGGCTGTTGGACGCGGACGCGGGGGAACACGAATTCGAAATAGGTTACTTGTCTTCGGGGCTCGACTGGCACGCCGAATACGTGGCCGTAACCAACGAAGCCGAAGACGCCGTGGAATTGCAGGCGTGGGTCAGCGTCGAAAACAACGCGGGCAAGGCGTTCGAGGACGCGCAACTCAAACTCGTAGCCGGCGACGTTCACACGATTAACGAAGCCGCGCCCTACCCGTTATACGAAATGGAGGGCTCGTCGCGCACCGGCGCCGCCAAGCAATTCATCGAAGAATCGTTCTCCGAATACCACTTGTATTCGATGGAACGCCCCACCACCCTCAAAAACAACGAAGTAAAGCAGTTGTCGTTGTTCGAGGAAGCCGGCGTCCCAGTTGAAAAAACCCTGGTGTTCGAGCCCTCGGTGTCAAGCGACGTCCGCGTAACCCTCGAATTCGAGAACTCGATGCAGCCAATGCCCGCCGGCAAGGTGCGCGTATACCAACCGGACTCGGACGGGCAACTCCAATTCCTGGGAGAGGACTCAATCGACCACACGCCCGTCAACGAAGACGTGGAAATCTACGTGGGCAACTCGTTCGACGTGGTAGCCGAACGCACCCAAATCGAGTACGACCAGCGCGGCGACTGCGTTTCCACGGTTACTTTCGAGGTCTCCGTACGCAACCACAAGGATGAAGCCGCGACCGTGAAATTCGTGGAGTCCTCGCTGTGGGGCGAATGGAAGATTTCTTCGGGAACCCCGTACGAAAAAGAAGACGCGTACACTGCGGTCTGGACGCTCCCAGTGCAGGCCGACGGCGAAGCCGCCTTGACGTACTCCGTGGAAACCCGTTGGTGCTGAAAAGGGTTAAATAACCCTTTCCCCCTTTTTTCTTTCCTTAAATTACGTTGTTTAGGTGATAATCAGTGAAACTCGTTTTCGGAGACGAAAAAGGAAACTCTTTTCAAAAAGAATTGGATGAAAGCGCGTCCGCGCAACTCTACGGCAAGGCAATAGGCGACGCGTTCGACGGCGGAATCGCCGGTCTGCCCGGATACGAATTACAGGTAACCGGCGGAAGCAACCGCCAAGGAACGCCCATGCGCGCCTCGATGCAGGGCCAACGCAAGGCAAGAATACTTACCGGCCCCGGAGTAGGCGTGCGCAAGCTCAAGCCCGGCGAAAAAATCAAGAAAACCATTGCAGGCAACACGTTGTCGCCCGAAACCGCGCAAGTCAACGCCAAAATCGTTAAACCCGGCCCCAAAGCCTTGAAAGAACTCGGATTCGCCTCCAAGAAGGAAGCCGAAGAAGCCGCCAAGCAGGAAGCGGAATCACCCAAGGAAGAAGCCAAGGCCGAACCCGTGAAGGAAGAGCCCGCCAAAGAAGAAAAAGCGCCCGAGAAGGAAGAAGAGGCAAAACCCGAACCCGAGAAAAAAGGGGAAGTAACGGAAGAGGCGCCCAAGGAAGAGAAAGCCGAACCCGAAGCGGCCAAGGAAGAAGCACCCAAAAAGGAAGCGGAGTAAAAACCCGTAACTCATTTTAACTCTTGCATCCTTTCCCATTACCATGAGGATAGCGCTTGCAAGCGACCACGCCGGCTTCGAGTTAAAGGAAGCCGCCAAGAATTGGCTGGACGCCGAACTAATCGACGAAGGCACGCATTCAACCGACTCCGTGGACTACCCGGATTACGCCGCCAAAGTCGCGCGCGACATTCAAGAAAAAAAAGCGGACTATGGAGTCCTCGTTTGCGGCACGGGTATCGGAATGAGTATTGCCGCCAACCGCTTCAAGGGAGTGCGCGCCGCGTTGTGCCGTTCAATTGAAGACGCGCGCTTGGCGCGCGAACACAACGACGCCAACGTCCTCGTGCTCGGCGGCCGCGTTACGGGTATGGTTGAAGCAAAGAAAATCGTTGAAACGTTTTTTTCCACTGAATTCAGCGGCGCCGAACGGCATTGCCGCCGCGTAAAGAAGTTTGGGGGCTGAAAATGGTTGAATTGCTTGCATCCTTGTTGTCCGCGGACTGGCTTCACTTGCAGGACACTCTCTCGCAGTTGAAGGAAGCCGGCGTTGACGGAGTGCACTTCGACGTGATGGACGCGCACTTCGTTGAAAACCTTTCGTTCGGCCACGGCTTGCTCAAACAAGTTTGTTCCGCTACGACCCTGCCGGTAACCGTTCACTTAATGGTTTCCAACCCGTTGCAACTCGTGGAAAAGTATTGCGTTGACGGAGTGCAAAGCGTTACCGTGCACTGCGAAGCGGGTGAAGCCGGGCAAGCAATCGACAAAATCAAGTCGCTCGGCTTCGACGCGGGCGCGGCAATAAAGCCGAAAACCGGTTTTGCGCGACTTGACGGCCTTGACTTTGACTCGATTACGGTTATGAGCGTTGAACCCGGGCGCGGCGGCCGGGCATTCATCAAGAATTCGGCCGGACGCGTGTTCGAGGCCTCGCGATTATGCGACAACGTTTTGGTCGACGGCGGCATTACGTTGCAAACAGGCGGGGAGTGCGTTGAAGCCGGGGCAACCGCGCTCGTAACCGGGTCTTATTTGTTTAGTCGCTTGAAGGGAACCGAGGAAGACAAGGAGTTAGTAGAAAAATTCAGGGCTCTTCACGCCTGACGAACGCCACGCCGGCCAAAACGAACAACATCATTAACGCGGCGAGCCAACCGTTTTCCGGCCAAGCCGAAAGAGTTAACCCCGTTCTCTTGGACGACGTGCCCGTAGTGCTCCAATCCGTGGTGAACGGGTTGTTGGCGGGAACGCCGTACGTGTTCCCGTTCTCGTCGCCCATAAACGAAATGCCTTTCTTTTGGAAGTCCGCGCTCAAAGGCACGTCTTGCCCGTTGTAAACGTTTATCGCGCCGGTGCTGGGATTAAACGAAAGCATTCCCTCGCTTCCGCGAGCCGCCAACAACGCCAACACTTCGTTCAAGCCGTCCGGGCCTTGCGCGCTCAACATTGGTTGGCCGTTCTGCATGCCGAGGCCGAAGCGGAACGGGCCTTTCGGCGTGTCAATGACGAGGTTGCCGTTGGAGTCCATGGAAACCCCGGTAACCTTGTATTCCTTGGCTTCCCCGGTTTCCTTATCTATTACGCGGAGCTTGCCGTCGTCCGTCAAATAATAAATTTTTTCCTCGGTTTCCAGCACTTGAACGCCGTCCTCCCCCGCGATTTTTTCGAGCGCCGCATTCAACTCGTCTTCCACTTCTTCGGCGCCCGTCTTCGCGTCCACCTTCAACTCTATTTCGCCTTCGTCGTTCACCGTCGCCTCGATGTCCTTGATGTTTTGCGCGCTCGTCTCGGCCAACGAGTAAATGAATACCATTATGTTCGAGCCGTCGAACTCTATTTTTCCGCGCGACCCGTACAACGTGCGGAACTCCCCGATTTCGGTCGGGTTCGTTCCCGAACCGCTTATCTCCGTGGAGCCGTCGCCGTTAATCGTGAGCTTTGACGCGAGCACTTCCAAGTGCGTTGTTTTCGCTGCGTTCGCCACGTTGGGTGCGGTTACCTCGGTTCCGAATCTTTTCGCGTCTATCAAGCCCGGCGTGGTCTCGGGTACGGGCCCGGTTCCAGCTTCCTGTAATTCCTTGAGTTTTTCCTCGTATTCGTTGCCCAGGTAAAGGAAGCGCACCCCGTCCGAGTCCGAGAACGTGGCCGTGCCTTCGGTGGTGTCCACCGAACTCACCGTGCCAATCGCCGAACTCAAGTCGTCGCCGATATCCCTGCCCAAAACGTCTTCAATTGCTTCAAGCAGGCATTTCCCGGTTTCACAACCCGAACTCATTTCGGCGGTTCCCGCACCATTAACTTCAATGAATTCGCCTTCGCAGTTGAGGGGTGCTTGAATGATTTTGTTGGGCAATACTACTAACCCGTTTTCCTGTGAGCGCATTCGCGACAAGGCGCGCACTTTACTCCAATAATCGGTTAGTGCGAGGCGAACGCTTCCATCCTCGTTGTAAACGTATATTCCGTCGGTTGAAAGCGAAACGGTTTGGTCGCCGTTCTGGTAATTCTCCGTGAACACGCAACCCTTTTCTTCCAACTTGTCGAAGAGGCCGCCTTTGACCGACCAAGCGCTTTCCTCGATTTGGAAGTAATACAATTCCTCGGGCTGCACGGCGCCCACCTGGTTCTTCATTACGGCCTTGAAGTTGAGTATTTCACTCATTCCTTGGAGTTGTTCTTCGGTTGCCGCACCCGAGTAACTCGTCTCGCTTGCCGAGCCGACTCCGAGCGCTTCCGAAATCGATTCAATTCCCTGCGTGATTTGGTCCCCCGTTGACTGCGATGCTGCGGGCTCTTCGCCGCCTTCCAGTTTCTTGTAGGCGAGAATCTTGTATTGTGAGTCCTTGCAGTTCGTGACGTACTCCGTTCCCAATGCGTTGTAGTAGAGTATGATTACCTGTGCGGGGCTGACCCAACTAATGAATTTTTCAAAGAATTTTCCTGGGCTCCCACCGAAGAGGTGGCTCAATGACTGACCCGGCTTGCTTCCACCGAATCTACGTATTAAGGTAGGGGTATTTTCTCCCAGAATTCCGGTTTTTATTCCAAGTAGGTTATGAGGGAGGACTGCTGTTGCACCCACTTCAACGATTCCGGCGGCAATCAACAAACCAGTGTACCAACCCTTGATTGAGTCAAGTTCTTCGGCGCTGCACTCCATTCCTTTGCCGTAATCCTCGGGAATGTTCATCGCGGTTTGGAGTCCGACCAGCGCGGCTCCTATACCGAAACCCTTACCCAACTGCTTTGCGATGGTTACGCTTAGGATTAATGGTATGCCTACTGAGGCGGCGTACTCGTAAATTTCTCCGCTTACCCTAGTATTGACCAAGGAGTTCGGCAGTATTTCGTTTGTTTTGAAGGCCATGCTAGTGTAATCATCGGAAACCGCGTTTCTCACGTCTTCAAAGTTCGTTGTGTCGGAGTCGCCTTCCCAGTTCGTTGAAACGCTCCAACCGTGTGCACGAGGGCTTATCGTGGTGGTTGACTGTCTGGATTCAGTGTCACTCTGCCCCTTGTTGATGATTATTATTTTTCCGGGGTTGAACGCCTTATCAGGGTTGTAGGTTTCCGAGTCGCTGCCGATGCGCTCCAGTAATTCGCCTGCGCCGAACATCCCCGTGCTTTCCTTGAAACCCTGCATTACACCGTGGTTTGACATCAATAGTATGTGTTGGTTGCTAGCCTTACTCTTGGCCCTAAAAATTATCGATTCACTTAACTGGAATATGAGTCGAGCTGGCCCGAGCCAGCCGAAGCCGAAGGCGATGCTGTTGAACAAGTGTTTTCCAGCCAAGTTTGATAATGATTCAAATTTTGATTGGGTTTTTGTAAGTTTCTCTATATCTTCCGAGTATTCCGAAACCTTTTTTCCTTGTTTTTCAAAGTCTTTAACATAACTCTGCAACCCTGTCTGAGTTAGGCCTTG
>CAZVVY010000001.1:101421-118145 GCA_964630975.1 Microcaldota archaeon
TTTCAATCGCGTTCAGGTTCTGCCTGAATATTCCTCCATATTCGTTTTGGGCTTCCAATGCGGCTTTCCTGAATCTTTCGTACTTTTTTATTTTTCCTTCTGCAACCTTAACGTCGGTCGCTGCAAGTAATCCGACCCCCAAACTCGTGTAAAACTCTATCTCGTTAATTGTTCCAACGAACCTGAACCAGTCCTCGTAAAAGGAGGGCACCAACAAATGGTTGCCGCCATTTAAGTTTAACATCCCCGTGATGTCGTCGGCGGTAAAGTGTTGATTGCTACTCATTAAAGCGGTGTCGGGGTCGCCGTTGACTTCTTCTGTCGGCGCATAAACGTATTTCCCGCTCGCGATTTCATTTGAGTAAGTGCCGTACGCCAAGTCATCGTAGAGGAGTGCCGCGTAACTCGCTCGCCCGGCAAACGTTTCGTCTAAGAGGCACGACTCCGGGTTCTGCGCCTCCAACTTGTAGAGGTCCGACAAAGCGATTTCGTTGCCGCTCTCGGGCAAGGTAATCTTCAATTCGTTTACGGGGTCGGTTTCCACGGCTGCGTCGGACCCGGCCGGCGGCAACAACCCGAGTTCGCGCAACGAATCCACGAACTCGCTTTTTTGGCCGCGCGACTCGGCGTAAGCGCGCGCCGTAACGATGTCGACTTCGAGGCCTTCGGGAACCTTGCCTTGCACGAGTCGGTTCTCCATTCCGAGTTGGACCGTCGTGTCTCGGGGGTCTTCTCCGAGCAAGGTGGAGAGTTGCGTTACGGGAATGCTTTGAGCGTAAAACCCGAGGTTTTTGGCGGGCTCGTTCATCGGGTTGTCGAACGACAAGTCGTTTGCGAGCGCGTCTTGCCTCGCCAAATCGTTTATTTCCGAGGCGGTGAAGCCGAGGGTGGCGTCCCACAAGCGTTGGCGGTCGTCGTCCGAAATCTTGTGCACGGTTACGCCGCCGCAGTACTGCGTTGTTTCAACTTGGGTTTCTTGTGCGGAAGCCGCGGGCGCGTACGCGTAAGGCAGAAGTAATTCGGCGCACAACAATAGTATGACTGCGGACGCGAACTTTTTCATACCAAGATTTTACGCTTCGCATCCTTATAAAACTCTTATTCGAGGCGGACGCAAAGCGTGGTGCGGTAAACGCGTTTGCCGTCCCGCGTCTGCGTAACGAGTTTGCGCGTCTGCTTGAAGTCCTTGCCCAACGATTGCACGAATTCTATTGCGGGCCGCTTGCGCACTACGAGGACGTCGGCGCCGTGCTTGTCTTCCTTCAGCGAGGTTATCCCTGTTTTGGCGCCGATTTTCTTTACCGCTTTTTGGGCGAGCCGAACCGCTTTTTCGCGTGGACCGCGGAACTGTATGACGGCTTCGTGGTAGCCCCCGCTTTGAAGGCGGCACTCCGGACACAACTCTTTCACGGTTTCCCGTGAAGGCGTTTTGTTCACCCATTTGCCGGCGTCGCGAACATTCCCGCACTTTGGGCATTGAGGTAACGGTTTTTCCTTTTTGTTTCGAGTGCGGAACTTGCTTTCCAAGGTTTCCTCGCAATCCGCGCAGAACGCGGAGTCGAAGTCGCCTTTTTTGCCGCACTTCGGGCAAACTTTTTTCACGTTAAACATTAGGGTGAAAGTCCTTTTTTTATAGTTGCCCGGCCTTCAACTAATGGCGTTATGAAGGTGGACCGCAGGGCCGAGGCAATCAACGCGAGCAAGGCGTTGTTTGCCCTGCCCTCCAATAAGCGATTACTCGCTTACCTGTTTTACTCCTGCTTTTTTGCGGGCTTAGTGGTGCGCCTTGCCTACGGCACCGAACCCGTGCAATCCTTTTTTTACGGGGGCGCCGAAGGCGCCCTATTACTGGCGTTACCCGCGTTTTTTTCAGCCGTTCTCGCCGCGTCCTTCTTGTCCCGCAAAAACTTTTATTCCTACGTAAAACAGTTCCTCTTCGTTTCGCTCGTATCCGCAATGCTTGCCGCCGCCAGCGTCCTAGCCGGCGTTGCTTCCTCCCGGTTTTTCTCCGTCAACCTCGAAGCATTCCTGTTACTCGGCATCGCGTTGATGGTGGGCACGTGGTTCGTCGCCCTCTCAATCGTGTTCTCACAGAAAACGTGGAAGGCAATACCCGTCTCATTCACTCAAAGCTTTTTCACGCTCGCCTTCATAGTCGTCTGGGCCAAGTTCGGCGCGTTCGAAAGCACGCTCACCGTGAGCTCGGGAACGCTAGCACTAATCAAGAGCTTGGGCGCGTCCTCCGTAATCCTGTTCGCGGTTTGGGCCGTGTTCACCATCCTCAACGCTCCCGGAAAAAAGAATTTCGGTATTTCAACTGTTCACGCAACCGCCTTGTTCTTCGCGCAATGGCTTCGCGGCAACAAAGGCCTTGAAGAAGTGTTAGCCGACTTGAGCGAGCGCGCCCAAACGTATTTGCAGACGGTCGCCTTCAAGAACGAGCGCAACCAAGTCAAGGCCCTCTTCGTCGTGCCCGGAGTCCACTTCGGCCCGTTCGGCAACCTGGGCGGAAGCGAGTACCCAAAACTCGTTTCCGAAGTGCTCGACAAGCGCTTCAACGCGACCAGCTTCGTGTTCCACGCCACCGTAAACCACGACTTCAACCCCGCTTATTCGTCGAGCGCGCGCGGCATCGCAAACTCGGTTGCCCGCGACGTCGCCGCCGAAACGAATTATTCAAGGCACGCCTCTTTCCTGTCCGCCAAAAAAGGCAAGTCGAGCGTGGACGGGTACGCGTTCGGCAACGACGCTTTCCTGTCCTTGTCGCGCGCCCCGTTGACGACGGACGACATCGACTTGTCGACGGGCACGGCCCTGCGCTACAAGGCGGCGTCCAAAGGATTCCAAAAAGTGGCGGTGGTGGACCGCCACAACTCGATTGGCGACGGCAAACTCTTTGAAATGGGTGCGCCCGAATACTTCGAGTACGAAGCGGCAATCGACTCGTTGAAGCCGGAGCGCGGCCAGCGCTTCTTGCTCGGAACCTCCAAAAAAGGTTTCGGCTTGGACTTGAAGCAGGGAGTGGCCGGCGCGGGCTTGCGCGTCGCGGTCTTCGAAATCGGGGGCAAGCACTCGTGCATATTGTTGTTCGACGCCAACAACGCGGTGCCCCGATTCCGCGAAAAATTGTTGAAAGAATTGGAGGGTTACGGCTTCGACTTCGTGGACTTGTTCACTACTGACTCGCATTCCGTGAACACGATTAACGGCACGCACAACCCTCTCGGAGAACGCTGCGACCAGGATTTGTTGTTGGCGACCGCGCGCGAAGCCGTTGAAGAGGCAATAGCGGACTTGGAGCCGTGCAAGGCCGCGTTCATCGACAAAAAGATTTCGTTGACCGTGTTCGGAGCCAAGCGCCAAAACGAGTTGATTACCACCATTAACTCCGTGATTTCCGTAGCCAAGATAATCGCGCCGGTTGCACTGATTTTCTCGGTTTTCGTCGCCCTCGTATTACTCGCCGTTTAACCTTTTTTTTTCAGAACAAGTCGCCCTTCTTCTTCTCCTTTTTTTCGGGTTGTTGTTGCGATAGGCCTTGAATTGTTAACGCGTCGGCGGGAATCACTTCGTTTTCCTTGAAACCCATTTTCTTCAACAACGAAAAAGCGGATTTTTGTTGTAATTCGCGCGTCTTGTCCACCTTGGTTTGTGGTATTGCGAGTTCGAGGAAGTCGCCCAAACCCTCCACTTCGAGTACGACTACGCGCAGGAACCCCGAAGAAAACCGGCGCTCGGTAACCATTCGGTCGAACGCTTTCTCGTAACCCATTTCGGGCAGGCTTTGCGAGAAAGAGTAACCCGACTCGGCCTCCAAGTTGAGTTTCTCGGTTTCCTGAATCATGTAGCCCTCGAACAAAACGGTTTCTTTCCGGGTTTTCGCGTCCGTACGCAACAAGTAGTAAGCGTAAACGTTTGGCGCGTACTCCTTGCGGTACACTTGGTCAATGAATTCGCCGCCCCCCAAAAACTTGGCGCCCGACTTTTTGAGGGAGGCGACCGCCTCGTTCACGTCTTTCAGCGGCACCGTCAAACGCATTTCGGGCAATGGCCACTTCAACTTGTGCGAGCGCTTCACGGCTTTGGGCTTCAAGAAGTCCAAGAACTTCGGCAAATCCATGACGAAATAATGAGGCGCGCGTTTTTATGTTGAGCGGTTAAAACAGTTTCCTGAAATCAGAGTAAACCTTTTTGCGGTGGTCCACGAACAAGACGACGACTCGTTCTTGTTGCATTTCGTAAATCGCGCGGTAGTCGCCGGCGCGTAGGCTCCTGAAATGCGAGTGCTTCAACGGCTTCCCCCTTTCAGGGAATTCTTCGAGTTCTTGCAGTTTTTTCTTGAGTTTGGCTTTTGTTTGGCGGTTGAACCCTTTGAATTCTTTTGCCGTCTTTGGGTGAAGGAGTGCCCTCATTCAGATTTCGCCCAAGGGAACGAGTTTTTTTGGATGCGCTTCGGCTTCCTCGCTCCGCTCGAAAAGCATTTCGTAGAATTTCCTTGTTTTCTCGCGTTCCTCGTAAAAATTTACGATTGACTTGATTGCATCGCTTCTGCTTTTGAATCTTCCGCGTGAGACCCGCGCATCCAATTCTTTGACCGTTTCCTTCGGCATTCTTACTTGAACCGGAATCACGCAATGACGCGTCTTTTATTTAAACGCGGTCAGACCTGCCTTTCGGTGCTATTTCAGGTTTCGCGCCTTCTTGTGCTCCGGCTTCCAATACTTGTAGGCGAGCACGCCCAACAACAACGCGCCGAACACGCCGAGCAACAACCGCCAATTCGCTTGCTCGTTCGGCAGTTCCACGTCAAGCAAGTCGTGGCGCAACTCGTTTGCAGCCACGTAAGCGGAATAAGCGTTTCCCGACTCCAACAAGGACTTTGCTTCGTCGAGTCGCGCCTGCGTTGAGGAATCGCCGAACTCTCCTTGCTGTGTTTCGGCTAAGGCGACTTCGTGTTCGGCTTCGGCCTTCAAGTCGGACAATGCCGCGTTCAAGGAAGCCAACTCGGATTCGAAAGAAGAGTAATACGACTCTATTGAGGTAAGGGAGCGCTTGGAGGGGTCGGCCAACGCTTTTTCAAGCCAACTCACTTTTTTCTCCAAAGCGTTCTTGTGGTTCAAAGCCGTCTGGTATTGCAGGGAACGCGACCTCTTGTGCTTCAACGAGTCGTCGACTTCGAACGAGTCCTCGAATTCCTGCAAGGCGCTGCGAGCCGAGCCCTGTAATTCGGTGAACGAGTCAAGGCGCGCAATTTTTTCTTGTTCTTTCGTTTCGGCGAGCGCTTCCTCTTCTTCGACCCGCTTTTTTTCGTTCCAAGCGCTTTGAATCGCGCCCGAGTAGTCGCCTACGGCGTGCAACGCCTTGGCTTCGCCGCACGTCTTGCACAACAATTCCTTGCTCAACGCCTTCAACGCTTTTTCGGGGTTTTCGGCGTTCGCCGCTTCACGCAACAGCGAAGCCAATTCTTCGCCGCTTTCCGCGGCGAGGGCAAGCGCTTCTTCGGCGGGGGTCGGCTCGGCTTGGGTGGCGCCCGTGCTTACCGCGTGCACGGCGCCAAAGTAATCGCTTTGAGCCAGTAATGCCTCGGCTTCGCTTGTTTCAAGGCCGGCTTCGCCGGCTGATTCAACGAAGTTTTGCGCGTTTTCCTCCAATAACTGGCATTCGAACGTGATTGAGAGGGAAGCGGTTTCCTTGAACGCGAAATCCTTGATTTTTACGTCCACGAATTCTTCGGCGCCCGCCCGCAAGTTGTCTTCGTGTTTTCCCGTCAAAGAGCAATTCAACGGGTTTTCCTCGGAGTAATAGTATTCGTCGAGGTGTTCGGCGACGTTCTCGAATTCGTACGTTGCAACAACGGTTTCGCCTTGATAAGCGTACGACTTTGTTACGCGTACGGGTTCGGGGATGAACACGGAGAAGGAAACCTTGTTCGAGCCCTTTACGGCGTTGAAGGCGATTGCCGAATGGTTTGCGGGCGAGCCCAACACCTCGAATTCGTAGGCGCGCTCCAATAAAAGAATGCTCCACGCGTCCACCTGCGAATTGAGTGAATGCGTTTCCTCGAAGAGCGCGCCGTTTTCGTCGGCGAACTCGAGGGAGCGCGAAACGGATTCGACTCTTTCTAGTACGGCGGAGCGCTCGGCTACGGCAAAGTATTCCCCGCCTTCTTTCACTTCCTCCAAATATAGTTTTTCGTTTTTCAGTTCGGCGTTTCCCCCGGTTTGCGTCCCGGTTACGCCCGCGGGTATTGCGAGCAGCGACGAATACGATAGCGGCAAAAGGTTTCGGGTTGAAACCGTTGTGCGCACGGCTTGAGTCGCGCCTACGAACACGGGTTCTTCAACGCTTTCGGTTACTTCCAAGTTTTCCGAGAGGTGTGCGCGCAACAAGTCGGGCGTGTTGACGGCAACGAATTCTTCCACTTCCTCCAAGGACTCCTTTAATTCCTTGAGCGAACCCAGGCGTTCTTCGACGTTGAGTCGTCCCCCTTCGAAGAATGTGGAAGCCGTAGCCAAGGCCGCCGTTTGTTGGTTTGGCAAAGCATTCTTTAAAGCCGTCAAATGAGCGTAATATCCTTCCAATAACGCGCCGTACTTCGCGGTTGCAGCCGCGTAAACGTTTTCAACGGCGGATTCGGCGTCGCCCGCCAACACGGCGAGAGCGCTCGCGCCCGCGGTAGGTAGTGCGGTGCGCACGCGTTCGAGAACCGCTTTTTCTTGTTCAACGCTTAAATCGTCTTTTTCGGCTAGAGCCATTACTTCTCCGGCTTCATTCAAGAGTGCTTCCAACGCCGCCCTTTGTTCTTCCAATGCTTCGCCGTCGAGCAATGCCTCGATTACGTTTAACTCGTTTAATTGCCGCAAGTAATAATTGATTTTTTTGCCGAGCGTAGGCAGCTTTTTTTCTTTTTGTTCCAACGCGTTCAAGCGGGCGATGGCCAGCGAAGACGAGTGGGCTTCGGCGGCTTCGGCGAGGGAGCGCACGCGCGCTTTTTCTTCGTTGGCTTTCTCGTGCAAGCGTTGTTCGAGGGCGACGGCGCGCTCCAATGAAGCGTCGCTTCTTTGAATGGATTCGTCGAACGCTTGCAACGCCTCCAACTGCTTGTTTATGGCTTTGCTTGCGTAACCGCTTCCTTCACCCGCCCAAAACGATTGCGCGGATTGCCGGTAAATCAAGGCGTCCTCGTAAGTGCGGCGCGCCCGCCTCAAATCGTCGGCGAACGAGTCGAAGTCGAGGCCCGTTGAAGCCGTGCTGGCGCCGCCCACCATTAGGAAGGCGTCGCTTGAAACCGCGCTCAACTCTTCCCCTTCCAAGCGCTTCAACGCGGATTGCGCGCTTTCCCGCCTTTCTTCGGCGGTAGACGAGTAAACTTCGAACTCTTCTTTCAGTGAGGCAATCGCCGCCTTTACGGCGTCGTTCAACGACGACTCTTTTTCTAGGAGGGAGTCTTCGGCGACCAATGACTCGGCGGCGCCTTGAATCGAGTTCGCCGAGGGCGCGCCGTAGGAGAAGCCGTCCCACGCTTCTTCCACGCGCGCTCGCGACTTCTCGAAATAGTTGCCTATTGAGTCGCCTTCGCTTTCGCGTTCCTCGATGAATCCGCTTGCCTCCAATAAAGCGGCCTTGATTCCGCCGGCAGCACCCTCGTATGAGGGGTCCGTCATTTTTTCGAGTTGTGCAACGTTTTCGTCGAGCGCCTTCAACCCGGATTTGGAGGCTTTTATTGAATAGTAAAGCGCGCGGGACCCGTGGCTGAAACACTTTTCGGAGAGCCAGCGTTGGTACAACGAGCGCGCCGCCCAGTCAACCAAGTAAACGTTGGAGTAAAACCATGCTGAAACCCCTGCAAACTTGCTTTCTTCGCGTGCCTTCAAGGCCCATGAAACCGCTTCCGCGAATTCCTCGTTTTGGCGTGCGCGCGCCGACAACTCGATTGCCTGAAAGCCGGTGCACGGCCGGGGAGCCGCGTAAAGAAAGGAGGTGGGCGGGTTTTTTTCCGGTAAGTGGTAGGCGTACTCGCTTAATTGGAGTGCGCCTGAAAGCGACGCAAACAATGACAGCGCGATGATTGCACGCTTTGCTTCACGCAATTTTCGTGCCTCACACTTCGGCGTTTATTTCGGCTAGGTTGCTTGCACTCCCTTTGTTTCCTGCTTTGTCGTAGGGGACCACGTAGTATTGCCAGAAGTTTTCGACTTCTTCGCCCTCCAATTCGTCTTGGAAGTAGGATTCCGTGGGTGTTCCCACGATTTCGGGTGGTTCTTCGGGTTGGTTTCCGTCTTGCCGGTAAACGAAGTATTCTTTTAAGCCGCTCGTCTCGTCTTCGGAGTCGCTCCATTCAAGGACTACGAAGCCCGTGTCGGGCGCGGCGCCCAGGAACAAGTCGCCTTTCAAGTCGAATACGCCCGTGGGCGGCTCGGTGTCGAGTACTATCGAGTCCGATGCCGGTTGTGAAGTAGAGTAGCCGTTTCGGCACTGGTAGTAAACCGTTTTTTCGCCGTCGCCTTCCTCCAACTCCCACGCTTTTTTGGTTACGTAAGCCGACCAATACGAGTAAGCCGCGCCGTCGTTGGAATACCTGCAATCCAACGCGTTTTGCGCGGACAACGACAATTCGACTTCGGTGTCGTTGGCGTACTTGTCCCCCGAATTAATGGAAATGCTTAATTGGGACGGGCCTTCCTGCACTTGGCCGGCCGACAACAACTCGATGTAGTCGCTCACCGTTTCCGAGTCGCCGTACTTGTTGCGGCAACGATAGTACACTTGTTTAGTGCCGGGCTCGCCGACCAGCGTCCACTGCTTTACCTCCGAGTAAGGCTCCCACGCCGAAAACGAAGAGCCGTCGTTGGAGTAACTGCAAGTCGCGGCTTCCTTCGCCTTCAAATACAACACGACGCTCTTGGAGCCCGTGGAATAATCGCCGTTGTTAATGCTTATCTCCAACCCGTAAGGGGCAATCGGCCTCTCGGCTTCGGGCGACGGAGTCGGCCTCAGTATCGCCTCAGTAACCAAGACGTCTTTTTCGGCGCTCGCCTGGTTGCCCGCCTCGTCAACGCATTTCGCTTCCAGTAGGTACGCGCCCGGCGAAGCCGCGAGGTCAGCGTAAAAAAGTGAGTCCGCGTGCTTGAGGGGCACGGTGGCGCCGTCGAACAACGCGGTGCATTCGACGTCCTGCGACCACTCGTCTTCCACCGCAAATGAGAAAGTGAAGGGGCTCTCGGTTCGAGGGCTCGGCGAGCCGACGCTTATTTCGGGCGGAGATGAGTCGAGGATGATTATTGCCTGCGCACGCGACACTTTTTGGCCGGCTTTACACTGCACGAAAACGGTTTTTCGCTCGTCTTCGCTGCTGAGCGTCCACGAACGCGTTTCAACGGGTGCCTCGTAATCGGTCCACAACGAGTTGTCGTTGGAGTACCTGCACTTTTCAGCGCCTTCGGCGGCCAACGAAAGCGTTACCGCCTTTGTTGAAGTGAATTCGTCTCCCGAGTTAACGGATAATGAAACGTTTAACTCACCGGCCGCGCCCTGCGGCGCGGTAGCCGCGGCAGGCCAATAAAACAATGAGGCGCCCGCGATTACTACGGCGACCAACGCAACCAACAACTTGCTGGCGGGCACCCCCGCAAAAACAGGTTCACTACTTTTTTTCAACTGACTCACACCCGAAGCCGGCGGCTTCAATTACCCATTATCCTTCACGCGTATAAAAAGTTCTTGATTTTTCCCGAAATACTTTACTACTCTCCTTTCCTGCGGTTAAACGTGTTAAGCAAAGAACAAGGGAAGCGGCTCGCGGAATTGGCGCGCAAAAGCGTTGAAGCCGCATTCAAGGGCGAAGCGTTTTCAACAACCGAGTTCCCGCAGGAACGCGGCGTCTTCGTAACCCTGCACAAGGGCGGCGCCTTGCGCGGGTGCATCGGCTACCCCTTACCCGTAAAAGCGTTGGGCCAAAGCGTTGTTGAAACGGCGCGCGCCGCCGCCTTCGAGGACCCGCGCTTCCCGCCGCTCTCAGAAGGAGAACTCGGCGGCGTGAAGTTCGAAGTCAGTGTTTTAACCGTTCCCACGCCAGTCGAACCCGCGAAAGTCGAGGTGGGCCGCGACGGCTTGCTGGTTGAAGCCGGCGCGCGCTCCGGTTTGTTATTGCCGCAAGTGCCGGTCGAGCAGGGTTGGAGCCGTAAAGAATTCTTGGAGGCGTTGTGCGCCAAGGCCGGGCTTCCAGCCGGCGCGTGGAAAAACGCCGAACTCAAGGCGTTTCAAGCGCAGGTCTTCAAAGAGGTTTAGCGTTCGCGTTCCTCTAAAGCCGCTTTTCCGGTGGCGCTTATAAAATCCAAATAGGTTTCCTCCAAGTTTTCGGCTTTTTCGTGTTTGAGTAGGGCTTGCAGGTTTTCGAACCCTATTCTCTTGCGCAAACCTTTTTTTTCCAGTAAGTCTTTGGCGAATTCCTTGGTGGCGTTACGCTCTTTCAAGAGCGCGCCAATCGTGGAGTCGACGTGGTCTTTGAAGCGCGGGTTGGATAATAAGCGGGCTATTTGCTCTTTTTTCTGCTTCAAGCTTTTTGGTTTGGCAGCCATCAAAACTCAACTTTGGGCGTTTTTTTCTCGTCTGCCGCGGTTTCAAAGAACGACAATTTCTTGAATCCGAACCGGTTGCCTATGATTGAGTCCGGCACTACTTCGAGCTTCGTGTTATACATTTGAACCACGTCGTTGTAAAAACTGCGGGCATAAGCGATTTTTTCTTCGATGGACGACAACTCGGTTTGCAGTTGCAAAAAGTTTTCGTTCGCCTGCAACTTGGGGTAATTCTCGGCTACTGCGAACAACGACTTCAACGTGTTCGTCAACTGGTTGCTCGCCTTCGCCTTCTGGTTTAAGCCGGATGCCTTCATCATCGCGGTGCGCGCCTTGGTTACTTCGGTGAACACTTTTTTCTCGTGTTTGGCGTAGCCCTTCACCGTGGAAACGAGGTTGGGCACCAAGTCGTTGCGTTTCTTGAGTTGCACGTTGATTTGCGCCATCGCATTCTTTCCGCGCATTCGCAAGGACACGAAGCCGTTGTACGTCATTACGACCCACAACGCGGTTATTATGGCGACTCCCAACAAAACCCATTCAATCATTTTTTTTGAACCCCTTGAAACCGTTAACTACACGATTCCTTAAAAGCGTTTTTCAATGTTTCAGATTGCTTCAAAAACCTTGTTCCTCAACGAGCACCGTTTTCTTTCATCGGCGCGTTCAAAAATTTCATACAGTTTTTTTGCGTCTATTTCACCGGTATTGTTTACGATTGAAGAATCATCGACGTCTTTTTTTCGCGTTTTTTGTTTCTGATTTAGCCGGCGCCTCCGCCTCCGCCGCCTCCGCCGAAGCCGCCTCCGCCGCTGAACCCGCCGCTTCGGCCAGTTGAAACCGAGGAGATGACCGCTGAATTAATGGCGGTGGACGCGATGACGGCGCCGTGGAACGAGCCCGCGTAATAGAACGAAGAGCGCCTGCGCTGTGCCTTGGTGAACGAGGCGTCCATTACCTTGCTTACTTCGTCGGCAACGCCGAGCGCGGTTGCGTATACCAAGTATTCTTCCCACAACACGATGTCTTGCGGCTTCTTCTCGTTCAACAAGCTGAACTCCTTCAAGAACTTTTTGAGCGCCGACAATTTTTCGTAGGCGAGCGCGCCTTTCTTGGTTCGGCGCGGCAACGCTTTTTTGGCGACAAACCCGAACACGCCGTAAAGAATCGCGGACAAGATGAGCGAAAACCAGGCGAACTCGTTGAAAAACAATGCTATGACTGCCGGAATGCCGAGGAAAGGCAGTGAATACAACAAGAACTTGTTTCGGCCCGTGTAATCCACGTAGCCGTTGAATTGCAGGTCCGGCTCAACCAGTTTCTTCCAGTCCTCGAAAAAACGGCGTTTCGACCAGCGCGCCTCCTCCTTCAAGTGATTCTTCCATTCCGACAACGAAACTTTCCCGCCTTTGGATGCTCGCTTCAACTCGTTCAAGAGCGCTCGTTCGTGGAGCTTCAAGGAGTCGTCGCCGTCAAGGAACTCGAAGTAGTACTCGTCGACTTCCTTCTTGAATACGATGCCGCGCTTCACTTTTTTCACGGTCATCTTCAAGTGCTTTCGGCGCACCAAGTCGAGCAAGGTAGCCGTAACGTCTCCGGGGCCGACCCCGAAATTCATTATGGCGCCCGCCATCGCAGGGCTGAAACCCGGGGTTTCACGCTCGTAAACGCCTTGGTAACCCGTTTCGGGTTCGCGGCCGTAAACCCAGTACAGCAACGCGAACAACGCCAGTATCGCGAGTGGGCACAAGAGCGACAAGTAAAACCAGAACGACTGCATTCTCGTTTCGTTCTCCCACGCCTCCTCTTGTTCAACTATTTTTTGGAGGCCGTCTCCGCCTTGCACGGCTGCGCCGACAACCGACGCCAAAGCCGAGCGCGGGAAGACCACGCGCGCCTCAACCCATTGGTTGGACGGGACGCCGTCCACTTCAAACAAGGCGCCGTCCGCCTCGCGCGTTATGGAGCCGTCCAACGCGGGGTGCGCCCACGCCAACACTTCTTGTTCGGGCAACTCGGTTGGAAGAACCACGCGAGCCGTGAGTCGGCCCACTCTTCTGTCCCAGCCGTCGCCCCACACGCGCCAATAAAACTCGGCGACGTCGTCGTACGCTTTCACGGCTTCCGTGAGCGTATAGGAAAGCGTGAAAGTGCGTTGCTCGTCTTGCGCAGAGTAATGCCAAATAACCTTGTCGCCGCTCCAATCGTAGTGCAGGGGTGCGCCGCCCTCGGTAACCGTGAAGTCCGAGAGTTCGCCGCCCCGCGAAAAATCGAATTCGCGGAACGCATAAGAATAAGGGCCGCGGAAGTCGAACGTGATTTCCTCGGTTACGCGCACGCTGCCGTCGCCCTGAACTTCGTTGGTCACTTCGACCAACGGAATCGAGTACGATTTTGCGGCAGCCAGCGCACACAAGAACAGTAGTGCGAGAAAAGTTTTTTTCACGGGAAGCGTCAAGTAAAGCAAGTTAAAATGATTATTGTTCGTCTTTGTGATACAAGTCCGAGAACGTTACCTCTTCCTTGTTTTCAAGGTAGTAGTAAGACAACCCGAACGGCTTGACATAAACTTCGCGCGTTCCCTTTCTCGAAAACCGCATTGGTTTGCCGACGTCCGGCGTACACACGATTTTTCTTATTTGTTTTTTCACTTTTTCCTTCAATGACTTGTCCCTTATTTTCTTGACTTTCTTCTTGAAAGAAGGATCGTATTTGACTGTTACCATTTTTTGAGTTCTTTCAGGAATTCCTCGCCGCTTACTCCGTTTACGCCGCCCTTTTCACATCTTTTAAGCGCTTCCTCGGTGCGCTCGGCGAAACGCAGGTCTTCCTCCAAGTTCTTGTCGAACGCTTGAGCGCTCTTTAACACGAACTTGTCGTTGCTCCTGATTACCACGAGTTTGTCTCCCTCCTTGAAGCCGGCGCGCATTTCGCTGGGAATCACTATCTGCCCTTTTGAACTCATTCGGCTAATACCAATGTCTATCATAAAGTAAGATGTATCTTACTTACTATATATATATTTTTTTGTTTTGGGAAGCGTCACGCTAATTAAATTAAAAACGCTTATTGTTGGGTATGCGCTTGTTCAAGCACGGCGACGTGCTCGCCATAACGGTTCCCGAGTCGTTGAGGAAGAAGTTGAAGCTCAAGGAAGGCGACGACTACGCCTTCGTCGAGTTGTCGGACGGAGTGCTCGGCTTGGTGGCGCGCTCGCTCGCCGAAAAAGCGAAGCCCAAGAAGGCGGAGGGCGCCGACTACCTGATTTTGAACAATGAAGCCGAGGCGCGCCAGTTGTCGAAGGGTATCGCCGAAAAAATCAAGCGCGGGGAAGTGGTCGGCGTTCGCGGCTTCGACAAGCGGTTTTACGTTGTTTCCCGGCGGTTCCTCGAAAAAACGGGTGAAGCCGTGAAAAAAGCGGCGGGCAACGGCGCCGACTTGAAGGCGGTGTCGACTCGTGCGCGATTGCCGGCCGAGGCGTGCCTCGCAGTGTTAAGCGTGTTAAAAGAGGAAGGCGAAATCTTCGAGAAGAAGGACGGGTTTTACGCCGCCGTCTAAATCACGTTGAGCAATAACTCGATTGCTATTACCGCTATTGCAAAGCCGACGACTGCTTCCGGCCCCACGTGAATCTTGCTCGCGTTAACGTCGTAAAAGCGCATCAGGCCCGTGGAACTCTTCGGCGTCTCGATTTTTCGGTTCTTCATACCCAGTTGTTTGCCTCCACCAAATATTTAAATGCGTTGGAGCGCCCACTATACTTTATGCAAGCAGCGGCACCCCAAAAAAAGACTTCGTTAATGAGGGAAGCCTTTCACTTGGCGGTGCTCGCCTTAATGCTCGTCGCACTCCTCGTAATACTCACGAAATTCAATTGGGTGCATTGTTCGCAGGTGCCCGGCAACTGGTGTGACATTTACTGCAACACGATTATGCGTTCGCATTCGCGAATCGCCTTGTTGTACGGCGACGAAGGCGTGGGCGACCCCGAACTCTTGCGGTGGACCATAACCAAGTCGCGGCCCAACACTTACTTGGAGCCCCTCAAAATCAAGTACTTGACTGCGGGCTTGCTGGACGGCTACGACCTCGTCATAGTCGAAAAGGCGCGCTCCGTTTCTTTCTCGCAGGCAATCTCGTTAAAGGATTACTTGGATGGAGGCGGGTCAATGGTTTGGGTGGGCGACTCGCTTACCGACTTGTACGCCGGCCAAGCCGAACTCGAAAAAGCGCGTTCAATGGACTTGCAACGCCAATACGATTCGGAAGCCGGCGGCCAAAATCTTTCCAACCCCAACTACTACGAAAACTTTTTGTCCAATTACTCGAAGACGAGGGGGTTCAACTTTTTGTCCGACGTGTTGAGCGCGACGTATGAATCCACGAACGCCTCCGAAAACGCGGAGATGAAGGTAGTGCAACGCAACCACTTGCTCGTCAACGGCTTGAAACCCTCCATTCAGTTGGCTGACGCGGATTACGCGCGCGTACACGCCGACCCGCGCTACGTGAACACGCTGGCGGTCATACGTGAAGGCGAAAAAGAGTATCCTCTCTTGTTCGAGACGCGTTACAGCGGAAAAATAGTGTATTTCGCTTACGCGCCCGAAGCCGTTAACTCTACTACTTTAATCCAAAACGTTTTGGACTATTTGGTGACTTGTTGAAATGAATGAATTAAGGGATACCCACGAAGCTTTCTTGAAAAGCAACGAGGGACTGATTCGCACTTTGCCGCAAAAGCCGGGGTGGAACAAATTCGCGCCCATAATGGAAGAGCACTTGGAACGCGCCTCCGAACTCAAGCCGCCGGAACGAAAAAATGAATTCGTTTCCGCAGTAAAAAAAACCCGAACGGTTTTTCAGGGAATCCAGTCGCAGAATCAAACCGCGAAGTTACAGGAATTACAGCGCGGCTTGCGCCGCATTTCAAACGCCTTCAAAACCATTTCTTGAGCGTTCCCTGGTTTTCGTCCAACGGCTGGTTGAACGCCTTCCTCAACGCCGAGTCAACTCGCGCCTCCGAAAAATCGCGTTCATCACACATGAACCGCAGCACCGCGTCGTTGTCGGGCTCGCCGAACCCCGGTTCCGCCGTTTCCTCGACGTTGGGCTCCAAAAACAATTGTTCGACTTCGTGAAACGACTCGTAGTCCTGTTCCAACTCAACGCAGATTTCCCTTAACGAAGAGTGCTCGCGCACGAGCTTCAACGACTTCATTGGTCCGACACCCGAAATGCCGGAGTTGAAGTCCGTGCCGCACAATAACCCGATCCAAACGAGTTGCTCGCGCGACAATTCAAGGCGCGCCAACTCCTCGCTTAAAACGAAGCGTTCGGGTGAAACCTCGGTGAACCCGCGTCCGCCCGGCAACCGCCTTTTTCCGGCCAGCGTGAGGTTGCGCACGAGTACGGGTGCGCCGAACAACAACGCGTCGAAGTCTTGTGTTGCCGCCGCAGGCACTACTCCTTTTGCGGCCATGAACGCACACTGGGCTTCCCCTTCCGAAGGCGCTTGAACCCACGGCAAGCCCATCGACCCGAGTAACTTCTTGGATTCGCCCACCATTTCGCGGGTGATGCGCGTGGTGCGTTGGGCGAGGCGCGCCGCGTCCGCGAGACGCCCTTCCTTCAACGCTTTTTTGCGGAGTTCTTCGGCTTCCTCCTTCTTTTTCTTGCGCCGGTCAACTTCCTGTTTTTTGAGTATGCTTGGCTTGCCGTCGAACACGTAAACGGGCTTAACGCCTTTTTCGAGGAGCGAGCAAGTGCGGTAAAACAAGCCGCTCAAGTGCGAGGTTACGCGGCCCCGCGAATCCTTCAACTGCGAGCCGTCCGGCTGGCGAATCGTGGTAGCGAACTGGTAGAGCGTGTTGTAAGCGTCCACCGCCAGCGTCCCGCGCAAGCCCTCGAACTCGACGCGTTCGCCTTCCAACAACTTCTTCAAGTCCTTCGCGCCCATATACAAAGGCATTTAATGGCGGCAACTAATTAATTTTGTCGTATGGTGGAATGCCACGTTTGCGGCCGCCAAGCAATTGCGGATGCCTACGTTGAAGGAGTAAAAGTGCCGGTTTGCCGTTCGTGCCTCAGGTTCGGGGCGCGCCCCGAGTACTACTCGCGCGAAACCGCGAAACGCGTTGTAAAACC
>CAZVVY010000002.1:0-117421 GCA_964630975.1 Microcaldota archaeon
CGGAATGCATTCCGTCTTCGACCAGCGAATAAATTTTTTCCTCGTTTTCGGTGAGCCGCGAAAACTTTTTTCGAGTCGAAGCCGCGCTTTGCTCGGGCACGTCCCCCGCCTCCACGAATTCGCTTCCGCGCCCGTCCGCGTTTCGGCCCGCCGCCAGCAACAATTGTATTGCTATGCGTGCGTCCCCCCCGTTTTTCGCGCCTATTGCCGCGCACAACGCGAGCGCTTCGGGCTTTACCGCGTTCCTGCGGAATGCTTCGAGGCGCGAACCCAGTATTTCCTTCAATTGCTTCGGCGAATACGGCTCGAACATTATTTGCCCGCTTGAAAACGCGGAGCGCACGCGGTCGTCCAGGCGCGACAGCGCCGCCTCATCATTGGTTATGCACGCGAGGCCCAGGGACACTCCGAACACTTCCTTGGCGCGCACCAAGTCGTACAACACTTTTTCCTCGTTGTTGGCCGTCAACTGGTCGACTTCGTCGAGCACGATCAACGGAACGATTTGCGAGTGCTTGCACGCCTGCATTGCGCGCGAGAAAACCTCGTCGCCGGCGAGGCCGCGGCGCGGCAACGCTTCCCCGAGGGAGCGCGCCAGCTCCGACAAGATGCCTTGGCGCGTGTAGTTCTGCCAACAGTTCACGTAGACCACCCGCACGCGCGAATTTTCTTCGAGTTCGCGAGCAACGTATTTGACGCAACTCGTTTTTCCCACGCCGGTCCTCCCGAAAACCCATAACGGCAGTGGAGCGCCGCCTTTGAGTGCGGGCTTGAATGCGTCCGCTATCTCGATTGTTTGTGCTTCGCGCCCGGGCAGTTTTTCGGGTATGAACCCTGGCTCCAGGAATTCCTGCGTCTTGAACACGCTTTCGCCGGCCATCACAAACCTTTTTATTGCGTCCTTAATTATTCTACCGTTACGTTTTAGGAGGGATAAATCTTGAAGAGGAAAGGTCAAGGAGCATTCGAATACGTTCTCTTACTCGGAGGCGTCTTGTTAATCGTGGTTCTCGCAGTGGTATTGCTGCGCGGTGGATTGTTCGAGTCCAGCAGCCAGAACGTTGAGTTGAGCGCCTGCCAGAACAGTTTGGTGACTTCTCCCGGCTGTTTTGCGGACGGCGAATGGCAGCATAATGCGACTGTCAGCATTTCCCAATCTTGTGGAACTGTTTTGAATGCAACTAATTTTGAAGAATATCAATGTGGTCCTGGTGGTGTTGGCGATGGGAAGTGTTTATGCGGACCTGAAATCGTCTAAGCCCTCCTTTTTTAATTTCTAATTCTTTTGTTTTCTTATGAAGCGCGGTCAGGCGGCAGTCGAATACATCCTCCTAGTAGGCATGGGGTTGTTCGTGTTAACCGTCGCGTTCGCCCTCGCCTACTACGTGCAAACCTTTTCCACCGCCACCTTGTCGGAAGTCGCGGCCTCCCGCAACGAATCCATTGCAATGCTCGTCGGGTGAATTCGTCGTGTTATTCGTTGCGGCAATCGTTTTCTGCTTGGCTGCATCCGCCTACGACTATTTCGAGCGCCGCGTTCCCAACTGGCTGAACGCCGCCTACTTTTCGTTGGCCGTGATTGCTTCCCTTGACTTGACAGGGTTCGCGTTGTTTTCCGCGGCCTACCTCGCCTTCGCCTACTTATTGTATTTTTTCGGTGTTTGGGGTGCGGGCGACGCCAAGTTCTTCGCTGTTCTCGCCGCGTTTTCTTATGCGTTCAACGGCGTTTCCTTGCAGCCTATCGTGGTCCTGGTCGTTGCCGCGCTTTTGGCGTTCGCTTACTCCTTGAAGGACTCCGGGTTTTTGCGCCGCTCGGCCGCGGCCTCTAAAAAAACGTTTTTTTCTTCTCTTGCGCCCGCCGCTTTCTTGTGGCTCCTGCCTTCGTGGCTGTTGGTTCCCGGAGCGCTTTTGGCGTGGCTCTTTGATTTGCCCGCTTACTTGTTTCCGTTGTTCGTTGTTGCCGGGTTTTGGTTGGGCGCCGGCTTGGAGTCGTTGGCCGCGTTGTACGCCTTGTTCTTCGTTGCGCGCTTCGCTTTCTCGTTAAAGGGTTTAAAGCGCGGGCTCGTAACTTTTTTTGCGCCGTTCTTGTCGGCGGCGTTTTTGGCGGTACTGGTATGGTGAAGGCACAGGTTGCAATAGAGTTCTTCTTGATGCTGGCGCTCGTGCTCGGCTTGTTGACCGTTGCCCGCGTTTCACTTGAAAGTGAGCGCGAGTCGCAGGTCTTGTTGGCGGACGCGCTTGCCTCGAAACGCTTCGTCGAAGAGTTGACGCGGTATTCGCGGCTCGCCTTGGCGTTGAACGGCTCGGTTTTGAATGCGCACTTGTACGCGCCGTCGGGCAACGCGAACTGTTTTTACGCGGGTGGCGGCGCGTTGTATTGTTCGTTGTCGGGGCCTGCAACCGGCGACGTTTTACCGGCGTCCGGCGAAAACAAGGTGTTCGGCGCGGAAACGGCCGAATTTGATTTGAGCGGTTGCCGCAGGCCCGTTTCGGGTTGGGGGGATTACTCGTTCAGCGTTGACGGCTCCAAAGTGGTGATTGATTGTTGAAGGCGCAGGCCGGAGTGGAGTACGCGTTCATAGCCGCTTTCGTGGTCAGCATCGTCGTATTCATTGCTGCCCCCGCTTTCCGCGAAGTCGAGTCCGCGATAGCCCTTCAAAGCGCGCGCCGCGAATGCGTTCAAGTGGCGTGGGAAAACGGCGTTGAATTCGCGCAACTCAACAATTCACTGGAAGGGCGCACTTTCACGATTGAACCCGAATTCTTTTACTCGAACGGCACTCGTGCCGAATGGGTTGACCCGGGTAAAAGGCCTTTGAACGCTATAGCCTCCGCATTTCATTCGTCGGTTGAAGGGGGCTGCGTGAACGTGTTGAATTACGAGTATTGTTGTTTGGAATGTTGTTTGGAATGAAGGCCGCGCTTTTTCTGGCATCCTTTTTCTCGATTATTCTTTTAGTTTTTTTTGCTCGGTCAATAGAACCGCGAAGCATCGAATCTATTCAAGGCGAAACCGGTTTCGTCGAGTTCGCGGGCTGGGTTGCTTCGGTCACGGAAAGCAACGGCCACTTTTTCGTTGTTGCGTGCGCCGACGAATGCGTTTCGCTGGTCGTCTTCAAGGGGCAGGCCCGGCGCTTGAAGGAGCGCACAGTCGACTTGAACGCGTTGAGGAACGGGCAGAGAATCGCTTTTCGAGGCATCAGCGACGGCGACTCCGTGAAGTGCTTGAACGAGTATTGCGTGGAGGTCTTGTCGTGATAGAATGGTTCGCGGGGTTGGCGGGCCTTTTGCCTTTCGCGCACACCAACCTAATCCTGCAATTCGTCGAGGGGGACGCGTTACTGGTTTCCGTAATCGCTTTCTCGCATCTCGGCTTTGAAAGCATTCCCGCGGTTTTCTTCTCGCTTCCTGGCGCGGCTCATTCCGCCTCAGTGCTGCCTGCCCACGCATTGGCGTTGAAGGGTCAGGCGACCGCCGCTTTTCAAAGCGTGTTGCGCGGCTTGGTTGAAGGCCTTTTTTGGGCCGTGCCGCTTTACCCTCTCGCCTTGCTTGCTTACCCGCTTGCACACCCTTTTTTCAAGGAGTGGTCGTGGCTCGTCTTAACCGCGTTGTGCCTCGCCTTTTTTTGGAGTGAGAAGCGAGTGCAAGGGGTGCTGGTCTTCGCGTTGTCGGGCGCCCTCGGTTTTTTGTGCTTCTCTTTTTTCGAGAACGCCTTGTTTCCGTTGTTGACCGGCCTCTTCGGCGTGCCATTGCTTCTGACTTCGTCAGGCAAAGCGGTTGCCGAAGGCGAGCCCGTGGAATTGAAGCCTGGAAAAAATTGTTTTTTCGGGGCGATTGCGGGCGCGGTTTCCCCGCTTTTGCCCGCCGTGAACCCGGCACTACTGGCTTCTTCCGCTTTCCTGTTTTTGGAAGGCGACTCGTGGGCTTACCTGTTTTTTGCTTCGGCTCTTGCCTCTTCCAAAACGGTTTTTGATTTCACGGCGAAAAGCGTTCTCGGAGTATCGCGTTCGGGTGCCGCAGCCGCTTTTCAGGGCGGAGGCGCCGTGGAAGTGTTGGCCGGTGCGGCTACTTTGCTCGTAGCCGTTGCCTTGCTCTTGTTTTTTTCGCGTCCCCTGACCCGGCTCGCCGCAAAACTCAACAAGCCGAAGTTGTTTTTCGTTGCCGTAATTACAATCGCTTTCTTCCTTGGCGGTTGGTCTTCCCTCTTCGTGTTGGCTTCGGCTTCCTGCATCGGGCTGTTGGCCTTGGAGTGCGGGGTGCGCAAGGCGAATGCCGCGGGCGCGCTCGTGTTGCCCTCCATCCTTTATTCGACGGGTGCGGGGGCGGCTTTATTGTCGGCGCTCGTCTAGCTTAAAATATTTCGGGAGAGTAACCAAAGTATGCGGGGTCAAGTCGTTTTGGAATTCTTTTTGGCGGGGACGCTGGCGCTCCTACTCGTTTACTGGCTGAATTACGAGGCGGCTTCCTTCGACTCCTCGGTTCAAGGGTTTTCCTCGCTCAGGATTGCAGGAGACACTTCGGTTGCGTTGTGCCGCGTCGTAGACGCGGCGTTCGAGCGCAATCAATCCATTGAGTTGACGGTTCCCTGCTTCAACAACTCTCATTCCTTTTCATTTTCGGGCTTCAACCTCACGGTTTCAACGCATTCCTACCCCCCAAAAACGGTTTCATTGGTTTGCAGTGCCCCGGTAGCCGACTGCGAGCACGAATGCGGGTCCACTTATTACTTTGAACGCGTGGGAGAGCGAGTGGGGGTGTTCCCGGCTTGAAAAAAGCGCAGTTGTTGAGCTTGGATTTCCTGGTCGCAGGCGCCCTGCTGGTCGGCGCGTACGCAATGATTTCGCACGTCGCCGAATTCTCTTTCGTCGGCGGCCAGCAATATCCGCAAGGCATTTCCTGCGTTTACGAGCATTGCGTTGACGGCTCGGTTTCAACTGATTGCGGTGAAATGCCGTGTTCCGACGTTTTCGTCGAGGAACACGCGGTTTTCTACGAGGACGCGGGGCTGACTTGTTTGAGGAGTGAACGGCAATGCGGTTGAAGGGCTTTTTGTTCGGAGCGGACGCACTCATAGTTCTGGCGCTCGTTTCAACCCTGCCGCTCTTGTCATTTTCGCGCGCGCCTTCGGGGGCGCTCGAAAAACAGGCGGCGGGCTTCGACTACTTGAATTCGAGTGTTGCGGCGCGCGAGTGGTTGGCCGACAACTGGGCGCAACACTCTTTCAGCGACGGTTGCGCCGTGCCGGGAATCGCCGTAAGAAATTATACTTATCCCGGTTACGCCGAGGAATTCGATTCGCCTGATTGTTCTTTCAACGACTTCGAAGAGGTGTGCGTTTCGTGAAGGGGTTCGCCGCCAACTTCTTTTTTTACTTTTTCGTCGCCTTGATTGCGTCGCTCGCCTCACTCACCGAATCCGAAGCGTTTCAGAACGGAGTCGAATTGGCGTTGTTGGAGTCGCAGCTCGTCGAGCAACGCTTTTTCGACGCGGCCGATTATTACAACGGGTCTTTTCGCGACGTTGTAATCGATTCGGCGCACCAAGCGCGTTGCGACGATGCCGTCCCCGTCTGCGAAGTAATCGGGGACAACCTGCCCGCTTATTCTTACGCTGCTTCACGGGCGCTGTATCATAACGGGGTTAATTCGTCCCTTCAAGAAATTGGATTCTATTGCGTGCCCGTGCTCTTGATTAACCACCCTCCTTTTGAGGAAGCATTCTACGTTTCGCGTGAGGCAACCCTAAACGTTTCAACGGGCAACGTTTCGCGGCTTGCAAGAGTCGAGTTTTCAACGCGCTTCTACTTGAATACTTCGAGCGACAACCCGGGAGGCGAACAAAATTTTTGGGTTATGTTCGACGAGGGTGGGGAGTGGAATTACGAGTCATTCGGCTCTTGTTAGTGTTTTAAATTGTTTGGCGGCGTGTTATTCTTATGTTAAAGGAGTTGGGTGCCCTCGTCGGCTTTTTGCTCGTGTTGTTGTTGGCTTACGCGGTTGTCGGGCCCCCGGAAGCCGGGGAGTTGACTGCGGACCAGGCAATCGAACTCGTTTTGCAGGACTTGGCGTACTTGGAGGAGTCCGGCAACGAAATAGAGGTTAAGAGCGTTGCTCCCTCGGGCCGTTACGGGTGGGAAGTTACGGTGAGGATAGCGGACGGCCCCCACTCGATTTGCCCCACCGTAATAAAGAGGTATTACACTTTGTCGCCTTTCGGTTACCGCCCCGAAGACGTGATAATCACTTGCAACGAAAAAGCGCCGATTTTGTATCGCGAGGAAGCCTTGATTAACTCGGGCTTGCTGGACGAAGTGCGTTCACTGCCCAACCGAAAGGGTTGCGCGTTTTACGCGGGCGGCTTTGATGCGGCGAGCGCGTACGATTACTGCCCGTGGCTAGAGGAAGCCGCGTTGCGAGGTTTCATGCAGGGATTGCCCGAAGAATCTTGGGTTACGCAGTGGACGGGTGATGGCGGAACGATTTTTATTGCGTTCGAAGCGGATTCCGGCCAAAGAATCAAATGAAGAACAACAAGAGGCCGGCCAGAAACAGGAACAATCCAAATATTATTGCTCCGCCGGCTACCGCGGTTGCAAGCATTGCGGCCGCGGCTTCTTTCAACGGAAGCGCACTCCATTCCAGCCACCAGGCGGTGCCGAGTATTGCCGCCCCCGTTATTATCGAGGCGAGGCCCGTCTTCGAGTATTGCATGAATTCATTAATCCGTTCCCCGTTTTAAACGTGTTCTCCCCTTATACTGTTCGTGAAAACTTTCAGGCAAAAAGAGTGTTTGAAAATCGTTCCCGAAAGCGTTGAAGACTTGTGGTTATTGACTAAAATAGTTGAGGTCGGGGACGTGGCCAGCGGGCGCTCGTTTCGCCGCGTAAAGGCGTTGGACTTAACGCGCGGCGATTCCGGCGAGAAAAAAAAGGTTTTCGTGGAGTTAAGCGTTGAAGGCGTGGAATTCGCGGAACACGCTTCGCGACTGAGGATAACCGGAATCATTTCTTCCGGGTCGCCCCCCGAATTCGTTCAAGCAGGCGAGCACCACACCTTGGACGTCGAGCCCGGCACTTCTTTTTCGCTGAAAAAAGAGTTGACTCCTTACCACGAAAAACTTTTGAAGGAAGCCGCCAAAATAGCGCCCAAAGCGATTTTAGTGGTTATGGATGACCGCGGCGCGATGGTCGCCCGCTATTCCGTGCGCGGAATTCGCGTCAAGTGCGAGGTTTCGTCGAACGCCTCCAAGCGCGACCCCAAGTCGTTTGACGCCGAACGCAAGAAGTTTTTCGGGGAGTTGACGCAGTCGCTTGAAGGAAGCGAAGCAGTGGTGTTGGGCGGTCCCGGATTCGCCAAGGAAGATTATTACAAGTGGTTGAAGGACGCGGACCCGGAAACCGCGAGGCGCGTCCACTTGGCCGCGGCTTCCACAGCGGAACGCTCCGGCCTGAACGAACTCGTTAAAAACGGGGCGATTGAAAAAGCGGTGGGCGACGCGGCACAGGCAAGGCAGTCGCGCGCCTTGAATGAGTTCTTGAAGCGCGTCGGCAAGGAGAACGGGTTGGCGTGTTACGGGTTACGGGAATCGGCTAAGGCGTTGTCGTTGGGGGCGGTCGAAGAATTGTTGTTGTCGGATTCCCTGCTTCAAAAGTCGAGTGAATTCCACGAAAAAGCAAACGAGTTGTTGGAGAACGCGCTTAAGACGAAGGCGAAAACCGTTGTCTTCGACTCGAACACGGATGCCGGAAAAGAATTCGAGCCGTTTGCGGTGGCGGCCTTGCTTCGTTACAGGATTAGTTGAATGCCTCGCGGACCGACCCTGCCGGCAACACGCCTACCAAAGCCCGGTTCCCTTGAACCTTTTTGACTTGCCTGTTGCTTGGCAGAAAATCGACGGTCTCTCGCGCCAAGCCCTTTACTGAAACCGCCTTAATACGCTTTTCGTTGCCACTGGCAGGTGTAAATGGCGCAAATAAATATTTTAGTTGAGTAAACGCAGTAATCGCATCCTTCAAAATTCTCGCAGGCGTTCCCTTGCCTCTTGAGCGCTCAAAGCATTGGCTTCGCGCAGTTCTTCCCCGATTTTTTTTGCGAACTCTTCAGGGTTTAGGTTCCGTAACTCGTTTCTGCGTTCCCTGACCTTGTCCGCCAGTATTCGGGAAACGATTTCGGAGTTGCTCAGCCCTTCCTCCTAGTTTCAAGTCAAAACCCGTTTCAACCCTGTTCGTTCTCGGCGTCAATTCCAATCCTCCTTCTTCAAACAGTTTTTGCACGATTCTCCTTATTACCGGGCCCTGTTTTTCGTCTGCGTAATGGATTACCAAAGAATCGTTGTGAGCCAACAGGACGTCGTATCCCTTCGGGAATTTGAAGGGAATGTTTTTGCCGAGTTTTGTTTTTAGTTTCGACATTACTTCAAGGAATTTCCGGGCTTGCCCTTGACGCGGCTTGAGCGTGAAGTATTCCTTGTATAAGATGTCGTCTGCGGGGCTTTCGGGAAGTTCGTTTATTGACAACCAACTCTTGTGGCTCTTCCCGTTCAACCTTGCACTTAGGTTCGTTAAATTTTTCTCGTAATCCTCAAATTCTTTCTCAAACGCTTGAAATTTTTTCGGGTCTTCCGGTGCCCGCACCTCTCGGTAAGTCATCAAGTTGTAAGAGTGGTTGTTTATGCCGCGTCCGGTTTTGCCTCTTTTCAGTGAGTTAAGGATTTTTTCGGACGCCCGCAAAAAGTCTTGTTCGGGTATAGGTATATTATTTTTTCCCGGCCAACATGATTTGTGCGAGCAAGGCCTCCAACTGTATGCGCTCGTTGGCTCCCTCGCTCATTCGAAAATCGTATTCACCGACGCGGTCTACCAGGAACACCTTTTTTTCGTCGGGAACGTCCAGCGAAGTGACTTCGCGGTAAATTTGTTTCAACACGTCGTTTCCACTCAACCCGTACTTAACCATCAAATCGTCCAAGGAATCGCGTGCCTTTGAAAAATCCCCTTTGAGGGCGGATTCAACCATTTCGCGAACTTCGCGGGGCCTTGCGCGCGACGCAACCGAGTAAATGTTTTCAGCAACTATGTTTCGGTCGAGGGCCGCGGCGGCTTGCAAGGAGTTGATTGCGCGCCTTGCGTCGCCGTCCGCAACGTAGGTCAAGGCCTGCATTGCTTCGTCGCCCCTTATTTCGAGGCCTTCTCCTTTTGCTACGCGGCGCGCTATTTTTTCGATGTCTTCGCCGGTCAACGCCTTGAACCGGAAAACCGCGCAACGGCTTTGAATGGGTTCGATTATCTTGGAAGAGTAATTGCAGGACAGGATGAAGCGGGTTGTCGACGAATAGAGCTCCATCGTCCTGCGCAAAGCGTGTTGTGCGTCCGAAGTGAGGGCGTCCGCTTCGTCCAAGAAAACTATTTTGAATGGCGCTTCCGCGATGGGCTTCGTTCGCGCGAAATCCTTTACGCTCGTCGTGTTCGCCTTGCGCGCCGAATCCTTTTGTTGTTCGCGCGAGCGCATTACGTCGATGCCGCGTTCGTCCGAGGCGTTGAGCTCCAGAAAACATTGCTTGCGCCGGTCACCGTACAACTCGTTTGCGAGTGCCACGGCCGCACACGTCTTGCCGATTCCGGCCCGGCCGGCGAACAGCAAGTGCGGCATGCTCTTGTCGGAAGAGTATTTTTCGAGGTTTGCAACTATTTTTTCGTGGCCGATTATGTCGGCGAGCCTGGACGGCCGATATTTTTCAACCCACGGAACGAAGTCGGTCATTTAACGGTATTCAAAGGGGGCGCGTTCTTTTAACGTTTTGCGCCCTAACCTTGTCATGGTCGTCATATCCCTGGGCGGCTCGTTGTTGTTCGGCGAGTCCGGTGAAAGAAACGATTACGCGGAACGCGCCGCGCCCGTATTGAATGGGCACGCCATAGTCGTCGGCGGAGGCCGGCTCGCGGGCAAATACGTGGCGCAAGCCCGCGAACAAGGAAAAAACTTTTTTTGGTGCGACCGCGAAGGCATTCGTGCCACTTATGAGAACGCGGAACGCGTTGCGCGGGCAATTGGCGGAAGCGTCTGCCGAAGCATCGACGAATGCCTTGCCGTCCTCAAGGAAGGCGGCACGCCCGTGATGGGTGGTTTGCTGGAAGGCGTTACCACGGATGCCGACGCGGCATTGTTGGCCGAAGCATTGGGCGAGAAAAGGTTGGTGAACGCGAGCCGTATAGAAGCATTGTACGACCGGCACCCTGATGAAGAAGGGGCCGAACGCCTTGAAGAATTGTCGCACGACGAGCTCGTCGAGTTGGCTTTCAAGGGCGATAGGCGGGAGTCGCGCACCAACTTCCCGTTCGACGTATTCGCTTCCCTTATTGCGAGGCGCGCCGGGTTGCGCGTGGACTTCGTTGACGGCCGGGACTTTGGGCAGTTGAAAAAAGCAATCAACGGCGAAAAACACAACGGCACGGTAGTAACAAATAAATAGCGGTTTTATTATTATTTTTTAGGTATGGGTGCCCTAGAAATCTTTCAGGGATGGGATTCCGGCTTCAATATGGCGGTAATAGTGGCTGCCTTGTTCTTCGTAAAGGGGTTGGTTTCTTTTGACGACGCCGTCCTCTTGTTCGGCTTCGGCTATTTGGTCTTGTCCGATTACGGTTTGGGCGTCCTCGGAAACGCGTTCTTCAACTAGCGTTTCGAAACCACTTTCGGCTTTTTACTTTTTTTAGGGTTGCTGGAAGAAGAACCGTTTGCCTCTTCGACCCCTCCCCCGAACAGGAAGGCGCCGGCCGTGGCGACCAGGCTCGTCAAGAATATTATTAGGAAGGCGATGTCGGAAAAGTAATTGATTTTTATGCCGTAGTTGAGGGGCATGAAGGCGAGGACCGCCGCCGCCAGGCCGCGCGGGGCAAGCGAAATCATTAGTGCAGCGTCTTTTTCAAACCGTTTTTCCGTTACCGCGAGTATCTTGAGCGCCGCGCCCCTTCCAAGGTAAATGGTTACCAGCACGAGGGCAGCTATTGACAAGGGCGCGAGTTGTAAAGCGTTCATGTTGAACAAGAAGCCGAGGTATACGAAGAAGAAAGTTTTCACGAAGAACGCTATTTCGCGTTGTATGATGCGGATGTTTTCGTCTATTTCCGAGCCGCCTTGAATGCGGAGGAAGTGGAATATCTTGTGGGAGTTTCCCAACACCAGGCTGAAGCAGAGCACGGACACCGCGCCGCTTCCGCCGATGCTTTCCACGAACGCGTACAAAATGAATATTGCGGCGAGGGTTACCACGTAGCCGAAGGGCTTGCCGTAAAACTTGCGGAGTATTCCCACCCAGAACAAACCGAACAGGGAGCCGACGACCGCGGCGGTAGTGAACGCGCTCGTAATGTCTTGCGCGATTGCGCCCGCGTCAAAAGAGTTGAGCGAGATTATTTCGACGAGGATGACCGCCACGATGATGCACAAAACGTCGGTTATCACGGATTCAAGGTTGAGCACCGTCTTCGCCTTGCCGCCCGCCTTGAGCTTTTCGACTATGGGCATTACTATCGGCGAACTCGTGCCTCCCACGACGACGCCCATCAGCAAGGCGTGCAACAATTGCCAGCCCGCCAGGAAGTGGAGTGCGGCGCCGGTCAACAAGGAAGTGATTATGAAAGAGCTCAACGCGAACAAGGTTGCCTTGGGCACTCCATTCACGACTTCGAATATGTCGAGGTTTAAGCCGCCGTCGAACAAGACGAGTATCAGCGCCAGGGTTCCCACGAAAGAAGCCATTCCCACGAAGTAATTAGGAGCGACAACGTTGGTGAGCGGCCCGAGGATGACTCCGATTAACAACAATATTATGACGTCCGGAATCTTGGTTTTCTTGAAGAAAAGCGAGCTGAAGAACCCGATGAGGATGATGGTTCCCAGCAAAAGAAAGTCTTCCGTCATAATGCTTTAAGACGCATTACGGAAATAAAAAACCACTTCATCTCCTTTTTACCGGTCCGTGGCCGGGGCAAAGCGTTTCCCAATCAAGAGAATCGATTAATTTCAGGCTTTTCGCCAGGGCCTCCTCGTCGCCGCCCCACAAGTCGGTTCTCCCCACGCCTTCCGCGAACAACGTGTCTCCCGAGTAAAGCGTCTTGTTTTCCTCGTCGAAAAAGCAGACGCTTCCCGGAGTGTGCCCCGGCGTCTCGATTACTTTCAAGGAAAAACCGTTCCACTCGACTTGCTTTTGCTTCAAGGGCCCTATTGAAGGCGGCCTCTCAAAATCCCAAAACGCTTCGTTCAAGCGCTTCACGTTCCAATCGCCTTCGTGCAACAACGCCTTTCCTTTCACGCCCCCGCAATGGTCGTAGTGGCCGTGCGTCAACAACACGAGTTCGGGCTCGCGCGGAAAAGAAGCGCGAGGCCCGCAATCGATTGCCAAGCCGTCCTGCCAATAGCAATTACAGGATAATTCGGGGTAAACCGTTTCGGGTATTAGCTTCATGCGCGCTTGTGCTTCTTCCTTTTCTCGGAGTCGCCCCAGCAATCCTTGCAGATTACGGCGCGCTTCTTCGCGGACGCACGCTTGCTGTTCTTTATGCACGCCTGGCAAACCTTGCGGCCGCAGTAATCGCATTTCTCGCGGTATTGTTGTTCTTCGCCGCAACGCTCGCATTTGTGGTTCGTTTTAGTCGTAGCCATAATAGCATCACAAGAGTATTATTGTGTGAATGCACGCTTAAATAAGGTTTTCCCCGATGCGAGTTTTCTTCAAGACCTACGGGTGCACGTTCAACCAAGCCGACTCCCAGGCATTGCAGAGGGCGCTGGAAGCCGAAGGCATTCGCGCTTCAAGCGAAGCGGACGCGGACGTAGTAATAGTGAACACTTGCGGAGTCAAGGACAACACCGAAAAAAAAGTGTTGTACTACGCCGAACACTGTCCCAAGCCGATAGTCGTAACCGGTTGCATTCCGCAAGCCGACGCGCGCCTCGTCAAAAAGGTTCGGCCCGACGCCGTTCTCCTCGGAGTAAGGGCGCAAGACAAGGTCGTTGACGCGGTAAAGGCGGCCGCCAACCAAGAAAAAAAATCTTTTTTCGAGGGCCGCGTTGTCGGAGGGGCAAGCGTCGAAGGGTGCGTATCCAAAATCCGGGTTTGCGACGGGTGCCTGGGCTCGTGCACTTACTGTTTCACGCGCCTGGCGCGAACAGGCCTCAAAAGCGTTCCCTTACCCGAACTGCTTTCAACGGTTCGCTCCGCAGTTGAACGAGGCGCGCGAGAAATCCGTTTTACGGCTCAAGACACGGCGTGTTATGGCATTGACTCCCGTTCTTCGCTCGCCGAATTGTTGCGTGAAACCGCGAAACTGGACGGGCGCTTCTTGGTGCGCGTTGGAATGGCGAACCCCCCGCACTGCTCCGAAGAGTTGTGGCGCGCTTACTCCGAAAAAACTTATTCTTTTGCTCATTTACCGGTTCAAAGCGGTTCCAACGCCGTCTTACAACACATGAATCGCCCTTATTCAAAGCGCGAATTCCTTGGCGTGGTACGCGACTACCGCGAATCCGTGGGCGGCTCCCTGGCAACCGACGTAATCGTGGGTTATCCGACCGAAACCGAAGGCGACTTCGAGGAGTCGCTGAAACTCGTGGAAAAAACGGGTTTCGACGTTGTCAACGTTTCCAAGTACGGCAGGCGGCCCGGCACGCCCGCCGCGAAAATCAAGCCGTTGCCAACCGAAACCGTGAAGGAACGCAGCCGCGTGTTGGCAAAAGTGGTGCGTGAAAAAGCGCTCGAAAAAAACGAGGCGCTGGTCGGAAAAGAGTTCGACGCCCTCGTCGTTGAAGAAGGCAAGCGCGGCGTGGTCGCGCGCACCACGGCTTACAAGCCGGTAGTGCTCGAAAAAGGAGTTATCGGCTCGTTCGTGCGCGTTGCAATCGATTCGGCGGCGCCCACGCACTTGTTCGGCGAAGCAATAAATGGATAGGTTTTAAACGATTCACGGCCTTAAATCCTTTGGAAATGTCGGTAAAACTCTTATTGAAACACTCGTGGAAATCGTATTCCTCGAACCTCAAATTCATTCTAGCGTTCAGCATACCCTTACTCTTCGCATTGCCCTTGGCATCGCTGTTGCCCAACTACGTTGCGTCCAGCGGCGTATTCCTCCGATTCTCCAGCCTTCAAACCGATTTGACTGCCGGAAGCGCCCTCTTCATAATCCTCGCGTTCTTGTTTTCCTTACTGCTTTACTCGTTCGCGGTAACCGCGATAAACATGGTTGTGAAGCACCAGCGCACCCTCACCCGCATCCGCCACACCGAATTCGAGGCAATCGAAGTTTTAACCTTGAAACTGTTCACCGTGTTCCTCGCCGCTTTCATCGCCTCTTTCGTGGGCGCCTTGTGGATACGCGACGCTTACCCGTCCAAAAGCCAGTTCCTCGTGCCCGCGTGGTCTCTCTTAGTGTCCTTAATCGTTTTGTTCGTGCCGCAAGCCCTCGTACTCGAAAACCACCACTTATGGAGCGCGCTCGAACTCGCATTCAAAGTGTTGACCCGAAAATTCTATTACTTCATCTTCTTCCTCTTATTCTCTTCCGCGCTCATCCTCGCCAACACCGCGTTCTTCCTCGCCCTCTCCGATTTCGGGCCCGTCGCCCTGCAAGCAGGAGTAGCCGTGAACGCCCTGTTCATCCTCCCCTTCCTCGAAGTATTGAAGACGCAAATCTACCTCAGCAAATACTCGCTCTTAAGGTGAAAACAAATGGATTATGAAATACGTGACGAATCACTAGCCGAACAAGGCTTGAAGCAATTGGATTGGGCGCGCCGACAAATGCCGGTGCTCTCCCTCGTACGCGAAAGATTCGAAAAAGAAAAGCCCTTGAACGGCGCGCGTATCGCGGCTTGCCTCCACGTAACCAAGGAAACGGGCGTACTCGCCGAAGTCCTTGTCGTGGGCGGAGCCGAACTCCGTTTGTGCGCCTCCAACCCGTTAAGCACGCAGGACGACGTTGCCGCCGGCCTCGTAAAGCAGGGAATATCCGTGTTCGCCGTACACGGAATCGACGACGAAGGGTATTACCGTTGCCTCAACTCCGCCCTCGACGTCAAACCCACTATCACGATTGACGACGGCGCCGACCTCTTGAACGTGGTCCACACCAAGCGCACCGAATTACTAACCGACTTGAAGGCCGGCCAAGAAGAAACCACGACCGGCGTGATTCGGCTGCGCGCAATGGCTAGCGAAGGCGCTTTGAAGTATCCCGTGGTCGCGGTAAACGACACGCCCACCAAGCACTTCTTCGACAACTTTTTTGGAACGGGCCAAAGCACGATGGATGGAGTAATCCGCGCCACCGACGCACTCATAGCCGGCAAGACCTTCGTGGTATGCGGCTTCGGCTACTGCGGCCACGGCCTCGCGTTGCGCGCCCGCGGAATGGGTGCAAAAGTAATCGTTTGTGAAGTCGACCCCGTGAAGGCGTTGGAAGCGCACATGCACGGCTACTTTGTAATGCCTTTGAGTGAGGCCGCCGAAAAAGGAGACATCTTCGTTACCGCTACCGGCGACAAGCACGTGTTGCGCTCGGAACACTTCCAAAAAATGCGTGACGGCGCAATAATCGCTAACACGGGGCACTTCAACGTTGAAATCGACGTGCCCGCGTTGGAAGAGTTAAGCGAATCGCATTCAGAGGCCAGGCCGAACGTGGAAGAATACGTTTTGAAGAACGGCAACCGCTTGTACTTACTCGCCCAAGGCCGGCTCGTAAACTTGTCGTGCGCTTCGGGGCACCCTTCCAGCGTGATGGACATGAGCTTCGCGGACCAAGCGCTCGTCGCCGAATACCTGCACGAAAACGCTTCCAAACTCGAAAACAAAGTGTTCGACGTGCCCAAGGAAATCGACGATGAAGTGGCCCGCCTCAAACTCAAAGGCGAAGGCATTAGAATCGACGAACTCACGGACGAACAGCAAAAGTATTTGAACGACTGGCGCGAAGGAACTTGATTTTCACATCAGCCCGCTTTCCTTGAGAATCATTAATTCTTCCATTGAAAGCTTTTCTCCGGACTGGAATTTTTCGTAAATTGTTTGTGCTTCGTCGTCGATGCGCTTCTTGATTTTTTTCTCGATTGCTTTTTGTTTTTTGGCTGCTTCTTCGCGTTCCTTGCGCTCGTCTTCGCGGCGGACGCTGCGCGCCTCCATTATTTCGGCGTCGAGTTCGCTGAATTCTCCGCGTTTTTCTTCGAGTTGGGCGATGGTTTCACTGATTTTTTGTTGGAGCGCGTCCACTTTCTTGAGTATTTCGTTGCGTGCCTCGTGGTATTCGTCGCTTTGCTTTGCGTGCTCCATCATTTTGTGGCGGAGGTCCTTGGATTTCGGGTTTAATGCCTTGAGTTCTTCGCGTTCCTTGCGCACTTCGCCCATCATTTTTTTGGCTTCCGTGCTTTTAGGAAGTTTTTTGCGCAAATCATTAATCATTTTCGATAATTTTTTTTCGCGTGAAGGCGTTACCGCCTCGGTTTGTTGAATCCATTCCAACTTGTCGATTCGGCGTTGAATTGCGTTCACCGAGCTCCCGGTTGCGCCGAGTTCCTTCAATTTTTGGTTGTTTTCATCCAGTTTTTCGCGGATTTCCCTTACGCGGCCCTCGATTTTGTCGCGTTCCTTCTTGTATTTCTTTACTTCCGCGTTTTCGGCGTCCCGCTTTTTCTTCAACTCCTGGGCTTCCTTCACGTATTTGCGTGCTTGGGTGATTCTGTCGCGGTTTTTTGCGACCAGTTTTTGAATCTCCCTCTTGTCGGATTCGTGTTTTTCGGGGTTGTCAGTCATGCGTTTCACCTTCGAATGCGTCCCGCAACTCCTTAATGGAGTTTTCCGGGTTTTTCTTGTTTACGGCGCTTATGACGGCGATGCCGTCGCAAGAGCCCTTGAACCTTGAAGCGTTTGAGGTGTTGATGCCTCCAATCGCGAACACGGGGGTGCCCGACGGTTCGAGCAAGCGTTTCGCGTATTTGAGGCGTTCGAGGCCGGTTACTTTGGCGTCGGCCTTGCTCTTCGTGGGGTACATCGAGCCCACGCTTACGTAATCCGGCATTGCACCGAACCTTTTGGCGTCCGCCAACAGTTTCTTGAAGTGTTCGGGTTCTTTGGCGCTTAACCCAACGAGTTTTTCACCCAACCTTTTTTTGGCGGTCGTCCACGCCGAATCGCCTTGACCCAAGTGGACTCCGTCTGCTTTGGCGGCCAGTTCAACGTCGTCGTTGACTAGGACCGGGCAGGCAAGCGTTTTCTTGGCGTAGTCGATTACTTCCACCATTTCTTTTTTCTCCAGATAGGGTTTTTCGTCGGGCGCCTTGAACCTTAACTGTAAGAGGTCGGCGCTTCCACACTTTGAAATGAAGTCTTTCAACTCGTTTTTCGGGATGGCGGGGGTTACCACGTATATTCCTTGGAGTCCCATAGTCTGTAACAACCCGAAAAACCCGTGGTAATTTATTGGTTGAATGCGTTTTAAAGGTATGCGATTATCGCGGCTTGGAGAGCGCCGAGTGCTTAGGCGCGTGCGCTCGCTGCTCGGAAAACCCGGGAAAACCGGTTTGAACGACGATTGTTTCATTGACCGAAATAATTTGGCGGTGAGCACGGACTCCGGTTTGTTATCCGAGCTGCCCCAAAAAGGGTTTGACGCGGGCAGGAAGGCGGTCGCGTGCACTGCAAGCGACTTGTATTCTTCCGGCGCGAAACCGAAGTACTTCTTCGTCAACTTGTTGTTGCCTCGAACAATGGGTTCGGAGTGGGTTAAGCGGTTTTTTCAAGGCGCGCAACTCGAAGCCAAGCGCGCGGGCGGAAGGATTGCCGGCGGGGACCTCGGGGAAGGAGAAGGTTCTTACACTGTTTCCGGCGTGGGAAAAGCTAAGAAGCCGTTGTTGAGGAGTCGTTGCCGCAAGGGACAGCGCTTGGTTTGCTCGGGCACGGTGGGCGGCGCGGCCGCGGCGAGAATCGCGAAGAAAAAAAAGTTTGCGTGTTACAGCGAGTTCAAGAAAGCATTGGATTTGCCTCACCCTAATTACTCGTTTTGCAGGCGCGCCTGGAAGAAGGCGCGGGCCGGAATGGATGTTTCCGACGGGTTGGCTTTTACGTTGCACGAGTTGGCGCGGTTGAGTCGCGTGAAAATAATAGTTGAGGAACTCCCGATTCCAAAGCGCTTGCCCTCTTTTTGTGAGGCGCACGGCTTGGACTTGGTTGACACTGCTACGCGATACGGCGAGGATTATTGTTGCGTGTTTTCGGGTTTCTTCAAGAAGGGTTTCGCCCGCGTGGAAAAAGGCGAGGGAGTGTTCCTGGAAAAACAAGGGGGGTTGATCCCCCTGAAAAAAGAGGGTTGGGAGTCGTTTACTGGCTGACCGCGGGGTCGACGGGAAAGTCCAAGTCGATTTCGGTGACTATTTCGTCGAGTTCGGCGCGCTGTTTTTCGAGCACTTTTTGAATGCGGAGCATTCGCTTCTTGTTCAACCCGATTTCGCGGTACTTGCGCGCCGCCTTGTTGAAATGCTCTATTGAAAGCGTGAAGTGGTCTTCCTTGTCCATTGATTGCGCGATGTCTTCCAGTATTTCGCCGAGTAATTGGTTGGCCGCCATTTTGACGTCCATCTTGACTTGGTGCTCGTTTTTGAGGTTTGCCTTGATTATTCGGACGACTCGCGCGTTGGCGAACGGCAGTTTTTCGTCTTCTTCCTCGCTTAATTCTTCTTCCATCATCTGTTCTTTTGCTTGCTCTTCCATTCGTTAATCACCTTGAAAAACAGTAATGTAATTAGGTGGAAACCGCTTTTAAGGGTGTTGCCCCATTGTTTTGGGTATGGAGAAACCCTTTCGACGCAGTTCTCGATTACAACGCTCCGCTTTGATTAAGGCGGGTGCCGGGCACCTGCCTGAAAATCCTTTGATGGAGGAAATACGCGGTGAACTAGATTCGATTCCGAACCGGCTTGGGGGTAGAGCCAAAACGACTTTTCAAAGCCAAATCGATTGTTTGCGCGCTTTGTCCGACCACTTAGAAAAAAATCCTGACAGGTTCGGCAAGCAACACAAGCAGGCCTTGTTGTTTTCGGCCAGGTTGTTGCGCGAACTGCCCGTGAACAACCCTGTCGACATTAATTACTTGGTTTCCAGGCACGACTCCGATTTGGGTGCGGCTTTTCAAAACCTTCACGAATACAACTTGAAGAACCGGTTGAAGAAATGATTCGCTTCGTTTTGGTTCGCCCCGAACACGACTCCAACGTGGGGTTGGCGTGCCGCGCAATGAAGAATTTCGGCTTCAAGGATTTGGCAATCGTTTCCCCGAAGTGCAAGCTCGGGTTCGAGGCGAAGAAGTACGCCAAGCACTCCCGCGAAGTGTTGGAGAACGCGAAGGTTTTCGAATCCATTCGAGACGCGGCCAAGGGCTTTTTCGTGGTCGGGACGAGCGCTCAAAAAAAGCGTTTTCGCCGCTCCCTGTTAAAGAATTGCGTTGCCTTGCAGAGGTTAAACGATTACGTGAAGGGCAAGAAAAAGGTTGCAATCGTGTTCGGCAGCGAGGGAACCGGGCTAAACGAAGAGGAAACGGAGGCCTGCGATTTGTTCGCGCACATTCCGGCGAGCAAGGAACACCCCGTACTCAACTTGTCTCACGCCGTTGCCGTAACGGCTTACGCGTTGTCGCGGTTCTCAAAAATAATGTATGTTTCCGCGAACAAGAAGCAAGTGCGTCAAGTAGTGCGTTTGTTCGAGGAGTCGTTGGGCGGCTCGGTGAAAGACAAGGAAAAAGTGGTTACGGCGTTAGACCGCGTCTTGAAGCGCGCGAACCCGTCGAGGGACGAGGCGGGCGCGTTGCTCGCCGGGTTTTCGTCGTTAAACCAAAACCCTTAGTGGTTTGCCTTGAGTGCTTTCACGGCTTGTGATACGAGTAAGAGGGACGATGAAACAACGAATATGACTGCCACGTCGAAAGCGTTCAGTGAAACGGTTTCGAACAGTATTTGTGCGGGCGGGAAGAACACGGCCATGCCTTGCAGGGCCACCCCCAAGGCTAACGCGCCCCACATCCATTTGTTGCTGAATAGCCCTGCCTTGAATAAATGGGTTTGCGAACGGCAATCCAAAGCATAAAACATTTGGAACATTACGATGGTTGAAAACGCCATTGTCTGAGCCTTTGCGATTCCCAGCCAAGAAGAATACAAGAGGTATACCAGGAGGGTTCCCGCGGCCATGTACGCGCCGACAAGCACGAATTTTTTGGCGTTGTGCTTGCCGAGTATTGGTTTGTTTTTGTCTCTGGGCGGTTTTTTCATGGCGACGGCTTCGGTCGGCTCGACTGCGAGTGCCAGCGCGGGTAAGCTGTCCGTGACGAAGTTCATCCACAATATTTGGAGGGCGGTTAAAGGCGAGGGTAACCCGACGGAGATTGCCGTGAAAATCGTTATGAGTTCCCCAACGTTGCAGGTCAACAGGAAGGTTACGGCCTTCACGATGTTCGAGTAAATGGTGCGCCCTTCTTCCACGGCGGACACGATGCTCGCGAAGTTGTCGTCCGTGACTATCATTTCGCTTGCTTCCTTGGTCACGTCCGTACCCGTTAAGCCCATGCTTACCCCGATGTCCGCGCGCTTTATTGCGGGTGCGTCGTTGACGCCGTCGCCGGTCATCGCTACTACTTCCCCGTTGTCTTTCAACGCGTTGACTATGAGGAGTTTGTGTTCGGGTGAAACGCGGGCGTAAACGCGAATGTTTTTCACGGTTTCCTTTAATTCGCGCTCTTCATCTATTTCCCGCCCGGTCAACACTTTTTCGGCTTTGATTCCAAGTTCGCGGGCTATTGCGGCGGCGGTGGAGGGGTTGTCGCCGGTAATCATGAACACCTTGATTCCGGCTTGCTCGCACAATTGCACCGCTTCGCGTGCTTCGGGCCGCGGCGGGTCCATCATTCCCGCGAGCCCCAGGAACACCAGTGTGGATTCGTCGTTTTCTTCTTGCTTTGAGTCCTTGAACGCGAAGCCGAGGACGCGAAGCGCTTTTGACGCCATCCGCTTGTTTTCTTCGAGTACGCGCTTTTTCTCCGCCGCAGTCAACTTAACGGCTCGCCCTCCTTTCAGGATGCGAGTGCATTTCTTCAACAACTCTTCGGGCGCGCCTTTTGCGTAAACCCTGTATTTCTTGTCGTGCGAGCGCGTTACGCTCATCATCTTGCGTTCGGAAGTGAAAGGGTTCTCCGAAACAAAGCCGTGTTTTTCCCTTAGTTTGGCGTACTCAACTCCGGCTTTTTGTGCGGCGATGAGCAGGCTTGCTTCCGTCGGGTCTCCGAGTACCAAGGCTTTGCCGCCCGGTTTTTCCAGCGTAATAGTGGAGTTATTGCATAGGCAAGCGGTTTCCAACAAAAGTGAAAAAACGCGTTCGGATGACGGGTCGATTCCTTGAAAACTGCCCGCCGTGGAATAGCCTTCGCCCGACACGGTCCCGTGTTTGCCTCCCGCGTAAACTTCGCGGACGGTCATTTCGTTTTTGGTTAGCGTGCCCGTCTTATCACTGCAAATTACCGTGGCGGCGCCGAGTGTTTCCATTGCGGGGAGTTTGCGTATTATTGCGTGGCGCTTAACCATTCTTTGCACGCCTATTGCAAGGGTTATGGTTACCACCGCGGGGAGGCCCGAGGGTATGGCAGCAACCGCGAGGCTCACCGAGATTATGAACATTTCCAGCGGTTCGTAGCCCGTAGTTATGCCGATTAAGAAAATTATTGCGCACGCGGCCAACGCTATTCCACCCAATGACTTGCCGAGTTCGGCTAGCTGGTCTTGCAAGGGAGTGCGACCGCTCTCCGTTGCCTGCACTAAACCGGCGATTAATCCCATTTGCGTACGCATTCCCGTTTCCACTACTATTGCGCGGCCGCGCCCCCGCACGATGACTGTCCCCGAGTAAACCATGTTTCGTGCTTCGCCCAAAGCGGCTTTCGCGCCCACGCGGGCTTTCGCGTCTTTTTCCACCGGAAGTGATTCGCCGGTTAGCAGGGCTTCGTCCGCCTTGAGGCCCACGCTTTCCAAGAGGCGGCAGTCCGCCGGAACCTTGTCTCCTTCTTCAAGGAGTATGACGTCGCCGGGAACGAGTTCTTTTGCGTCCATGACGAGCCGTTTTTCCCCGCGCAAGGCGGTTGCCTTTAGTGCGGACAGTTTTTTGAGGGCTTGCAACGCCTTTTCGGCGCGGTATTCTTGCACGAATCCGAGGACCGCGTTCAAGAGGACGATGGCCATTATGGCGGCGGAATCAATTAATTCGCCGAGGAGAGCGGATACCGTGGCCGCGGCGATGAGTATCAGTATCATGTAGTCGGTGAATTGGGCGAGTAGCTTTCGCCACATCGGCTCGCCGGGCGCTTCCTTCAACGCGTTTTCGCCGAAGAGCTTTATGCGTTCTTGAGCTTGCGCCTGCGTGATGCCTGACTCGGATGATTTCGCCTTTTTTAAAACTTCTTTGCGATGCATCGACTGCCAATTCATGCAACGTATTTAGGATAATGCATTTTAACCTGTTTCGCTTGTTGTGTTCATGAAGGGTCTCGACGAATTGGGTGACGTTGCCGGCAAGACCGTGCTCGTTCGAGTCGACTTGAACTGCGGCTTGAAGGACGGCTCGCCGACGGGCGGCCCGCGGTTCGACGCGCACGCCGAAACCGTGCGCGAGTTATCCTACAAAGGCGCGAAAGTAGTGTTGTTGGCGCACCAAGGCCGAGCCGGAAAAAAAGGTTTTGATTCGTTGGAGGGCCACGCCAAACTCTTCAGGAAAAGCGTTAAGCGCAAAGTCAAGTTTTTCGACGAATTGTTTTCGGAGCGTGCCTTGTCCAAGGTTTCGCGGATGGCGGACGGCAAGATTTTCTTGTTGGAGAACACGCGCTTTTATTCCGAAGAGGAGCTGGGTTCTTCGGAAACGATAATGGTTGAACGGTTGGCGGGAGCCGCGGATGCGTTCGTGCTCGACGCGTTTTCGGTTGCCCACCGCGCGCACACTTCCGTTATAGGGTTTTCCGGGGTTTTGCCTTGTTTTGCGGGGCGCTCGCTTGAAAAAGAGTTTGGGGCTTTCTCCAAGTTGAAGGAGCCCGAAAGGCCGGTAACGTATTGTTTGGGCGGAGTGAAAATGGCCGAGGTGCTTGCCTTGCTCGAAGCGTTTTTGCCGGAAAAAGCGGACCGCGTGCTTTGTTCCGGCGTTGCCGGCGAACTCTTCCTGCTCGCTAACGGCGCGGACTTGGGTCCGAAGAAGCGTTGGCTTGAGGAAAACGGCTTCCTGGAATACCTGCCGCGCTTCAAAGCTTTGTGGGAGGAGCACTCGGACAAGCTGGTTTTGCCGGTGGACTTCGCTTTCGAAGACAAGGACGGGTTCCGCGTGGAATTGGATTTGGAGCAGGTCCCGAAAATCGGGAAGCCCGTGTTCGACGTAGGCTCGCAAACCATAAAGATATTCAAGAGGTTTATCAAGGAGTCGGCTACCGTGTTCGTGAAGGGGCCGGCAGGCCAATACGAGACGCCGTGTTTCGAGGCGGGAACGCAAGGCCTCCTCAAAGCCGTCGCCTCATGCAAGGGCTTTACCGTGGTTGGAGGCGGCGACACGGCGTCGGCATTAAAGCAGTTGAAGGTTCGCGCGGGCCGCTTCGGCTACGTCTCGGTTTCGGGCGGCGCAATGCTCGACTTCTTGTCCGGAAAAAAACTGCCCGGCTTGGAAGCCTTAAAGGATTAAGCCGTAAGCGTCTTCCACTATTCCTATTCCGCGGCCCGCCTCTTTTTCGCCGTAATTGAAGTCCGGGCACGCCACGAAGTATTCGTCGTAATGGAATTCGCCGAACCCCCTTAAAACGAACGGCTTGAAGGCGTAAGCGCGCAGGTAAGCATTGAATTTTTCGCCGCTTAATAGCCAGCGGCCCCCGTAAAGCTTTTTGAGTGACGCCTTGCCGAGATTGACGCGCTTCTTGCCGTCGAAGTAGTATGCGGTCGACTTGAATTCGTATTCCGCGACGGGTATGCGCGGCGCGAAGAAGTCGAGCGCCTTGTTTTTCGGGAAGCTTACGCGCACCCACTTCCAGGGAACGAAGGGGGTTACGGCAACCACTTTTTGCAGGTAGCCGCGGCCCTCAAACTTTTTTCCTTCCAGTTTTCCGGTTGCCTCCGCGAACAAGTTGATGAAGCCGACGCCGAGCGGCCCCGCGAACTCGCTTACGACTTCCTTTCTCGTGCTCTTGAGTTTTAGGCGCGTTTTTTTGCCTATCGACAATTCGTATTGCGGGTGTTTTCCCTTGAACGCGAATTTCCGAGTTTTCAGGCGGCCCTCCGAGTTTTCGAGTTTGAATGCGCCCTCGAACAACTTGACTTTTTTTCCTGTGTGGGCCCACGAAAACGCGGCCACTTTTTCCCTTGACGCCTTCCTTTTGTTTACCTCGGTTTTTCGGTCCGACCTGCCGAACGTTAGCACGAGCTGGGACTTGTTTTCTTCGGAAGCAAAGTGCATGAACCAGTATTCCTTGCCCGCGAACGGGAGTTTCTCGCGCGAGAAAAAGAATTCGTCCACCCTTCCGTGCCTCCTCTTTTTCAGGAGGCGCGCCAAAGACTTGAATAACTCGGTTGCCTTCTCTTTTTTCTTTTCGTATGCCTTGAATTTCTCGTGGGGGTTCACTTGAGTTCCTCCTTGTAGGCGAAATAAGAGTAAGCCGTTATTACGACGATTCCCCCGATGAGGGCTGCGACCACGAAAACCGTTGCCTGCGGGTAGAACGCGAGTGCGAGGAATGCGAATGCGAAGCCCTTGAACATTTTGGAGGCGAGGCCGTGCGTCTTCCCCCACACGCGGTCGCTACTCAGCGTCCACGGGTTCTTCACTCCGATGAACCAGTTGCGCTTACTCTTCTGCATCAGAGAACCCGACAAGTACAATACTGCCGCGACCGCGGGCAGTACCGCGTAATTCATCGGGAACTCGTAGCCGAGGCCCCAAGCCAAGGTAATGCCGTAAAGAAAGGCAATGAAAGCGGTGAAGAACGCGGTGAACAAGTCGTATTCCTTGCGGAACTTGTCAACGTTCTTCTTGAGCGGGTCTATTTGCGGCAGGTAAACCAAAAGCAGGCCGAGCAACGCGGTTGCAATTGGCACGCCGTAAACGATTAAGTTCTTTGGGAGGTAACCGTTCACTTCCCCGGCCGCGTTCCAGTGCGAGGGCAGGGGGTCGGGCAAACCAGCGTAAAAAAAGAGCCCCGTCGCCAGCATAACCGCGGCGATTGCAACCGCGAAAAAACCCGTCTTTTTCATCATATAATTCTTCAAAGCATCCCTAGTTAATTAAAACGGGAGTCAACCCTCCCAAACCCGCGGGCCTTTAGTGTGTGGCTCCATATCGAGTGCGTACAAAAATTCCCACGCGTCGATTTCTTCGTTCAAGAATTGCGTGACTGTTTCGGGGTCGGTGGAGACGCGCATTATTTCGCCGTCGTCGAAATTACAGATGATTGCGAGGGACCTTATTTTTTCAGGGTTCTGCGCTTCCCCGAGTGCGTCGCCGAACAACTGAGCCCAAGCCGCGTAAACGTCTTCGGGCTCCTCTTTTACGGGTTGAGTGTAAGTAATGGTTATCGTCGTTTCGTCGGCGTCAATATTCGTTATGTTTATGCCTCCATCATTGTTCGGCGTTGCCGCCGGCTCTCCCGCTACCGGGCTCGGTGAAGCGTTCCCGCCTCCCGAATCAATGCATCCCGCTAAAAGGAGGCAGGTTCCGACGGCCAACAAGAATAAACCTTTCTTCATTTTTGGTTTTTTCACTCATATTGATTTATGTATTCGGTTTCCGGCGAGCTTGTCGCCCACAAGTAACCCCGTTCCCCGTAGTAAACCCCGCCTTGTTTTACGGCGAGCTTCGCGAGTTGTTCGTATCCTTCATCCGCGGAATGGCAGCTATGGTTGTAGAAAATGTCGAGGTTCATTGACACTTCGGCGTTCGCCTTTTTTCTTGCCTCGCTCTCCGACATTCCTTGGCTCATATACCCCTCTTTTCGGGCGTCAGCGAGAGTCAATTCCAAATCGTCGGCTTCAAGCCCTCCGACCGCAGGAGAACCTTCGTGGCCGAAGTAGGCGACTGCACCCGCTTCCGGGTCGCCCATTGCCTTGAATAATTCTTCGTCTTTTTCCCTGAACAAGAGCCGGGTTTCGTAGCCCATGTGGTTCATGAAAGCGACCATGTACCGCACTTTCTTGTAAGTCCAAACCATTTCGAGCTTGTTCGGGTTCAAGCTGTCGCTTATTATTACGTATGCCTTTTTTCCTTTTCCCGCGCCCGCCGTAAAGTCGTCCACGTTCAAGCCGGTCCACTCCCTTATTTTTTGCTTTGTTTCCTCGTCCATCTCCGGGACTTCGGGTTCTTCGGGAGCCATTTCTTCTTTTTTGAAGCGCTGCTTCAACTCGTTGCGCCCGGGAGTGGCCGTCGGCTTCGCGGTTTCCTTTTCCCAGCACTTGTAGTTCACGCACTCGTAACCCGCCCCGTGTTTTTGGACGCAGTCGGCGTCGTTGTTGCACTCGCCTTCAAGCACGCACTCCTTGTTCAGGCAGTAATACCCTTCGCCCCACAATTCAAGGCAGTCCAAGTCGTCTTCGCATTCCTTCACTATCTCGCAATCGTTTTGAATGCATCGGTATCCTTTTCCGGACCCCCACATTTCCTCACAGTGCTCGTCCGTTGAACAATAATAGTAATCCCTGCAAACGCCGTCCAGGCATTTCTCCTTGAGGCCGCAATCGTCATCGCTCAAACAACCTTCGGCGCACTCCTTTAACTCGGCGATTGCGTCTTGCACGCGGTTGAGCCATTCGGCGCGACACTGCATTTCGGCGTTGCCTCTCGCCTCCGTTTCTTCCTCGGTTTCCGAGGCCGGCGGCTCGGTGGCGCAAACCACTGCGGCAACGTTTGCCTTGTTTAATTCCTTTCAGCGTTCAAGCAAAACCGCTTTTTCTTGGGCGGTAAGAATTGTTTGCTGCATTGCCTGCAATTCGCTTTCGCATTCTTGTAACTCGTTTAAGTGGGCTTCACGTTCTTGCGCGTAAATTCCCGCGTTCCCCCAAGCGGCAATGCTTACCGTGAGGGCGACCAAGCAAAAAACAGTGAAACGCTTCAAAACGTTCAATTCAACCATTTTCCTGGCGGTTTCACAATATTTAATGCTTCGGCTGACGGCAGTAAACTGAAAAGTGCAGGGGGAGAGAAATTCGAAACCCGTTTCTTTTGGGTTGAAACGCTTTTCCGAAGAAAAGGGTTCATTCGAACTCTCGAACCGCTAACGGAATGGATAACGCATCCGCGGCTTTATGCAAGCCCGGGACCTTGAGTCCATCGCATTTGACCAGACTTTGCTACCCCTGCACCGTGCGACTCTTTTTTATGGTTGAAAGCGGTATTAATTGGTTATGTTTGCCAAAGTTCACGAGAAGCCCCGCGCCGACGGGTCGGTTGCGCGAGTAATCGCGGTTTGCGACGCGGACTTGTTGGGCTGCGTGTTGAAGGAAGGCGGTTTAGTGGTTGACTTGGACAAGTACCGCTCTTTTTACGAGGGCGAGCCCGTGGAAGCCGCGCAATTGAAGGAGTTGTTGGACGGGGAATCGAATTTGAACGTGGTAGGCGAAAAATCGGTTGCCGCGTTGGGTGACTTGGTTGACTCGTCTTGCGTGAAGCGCGTTCAAGGAGTCCCTCTACTCCACGTTTACAGGGTTTGAATCAAGGACTCTATTTCTCCCATTATTTTTTTGAGGGCGCCTTTCTTGAACCGAATGCTCGCGGCTTGCTCGTGACCGCCGCCCGAAAACACGTCGTGGGCGTGGCGCGCCTTGACTTTTTCGATTAACTCGTTTGCCTTGAACCCCTTTTGGTGTGCGCCCTTGCTGACGCGGAAGAGTGCGGTCGTGTCGCCGAAAGCGATGCTCACGCAGTCCTCTTCCTCGTGTTCGTCTTGGAACGCGTTGACTACTTTACCTTTGGAGGGGTACCCTCCTTTTTCAAGGAAGCCGACGTCCACGAAGTAGGCGTCGAATCCCTTGGCGTGCACGGTTCTCGCGCGCGAGCGCGCCCTTTCAAGCGCGGCCTTGACCGCGTTGTTCGCGCGCAAGTAGTATGCTTGAACCGTGGTCGGGTTGCGTATTACTTCGAGGTAGTCGCGGGTCTTCGGGCGCTCCAAAGTGATTGCAAGGTAGTCGATTACGGCGGCTTCCTTCCACTTTTTTTTGGATAGCGTGCTGTGGTCCGAATCCAAAGCGTAAAACGCGTATTCGTCTTCTGCTTCGCCGGCTAGTGCTTGTGCTACTGCGTGGCACAGGAGGGCGGCGCAGTGTTGGGAGCCGCCGCCGTATTCAAACGGGCCGAGGTAGTACGACGCGCTTTTCACGGTTTCGTCGTGGTAAGGGTGGTGGTCTATTATGAGGACTTCGGCGAAGGTTGAGGCGCGAGCCACTCCCTTCAAGCTTTCGGAGTTGGCGCCGTGGTCGGCTAGTATGAGTAACGGCTTTTCTTCTCCTTCCAGGCGCTCCGCGTCGTATTCGGCGTCGCCTTCGGAGTAAACCGCGGAGTCGCCTTGCTTCATCAAGGGTTTTGCGCCGAGTTTTTTGAGTGCGGACTCCGTGAGGAGGCCGCTGCAAACGCCGTCGCAATCGTCGTGAAACCGCATCAATATTTTTCTTTGCGCTTTTGCCGCGTCCTCGATTATTTGTGCGGCCTTCTTGGTGGGGCCTACCATTGCGAGCGAGCACTCGTCTTTTATCAGGGGTTCGTAGTCGTAAACCATTTTCGGGTATCAACGTATTTAAGTTTCCTAACAGTTAAATTTGCGATGGATAAGCTCGTCGTGCTTTCGGGCGCCTTGTTCGTGGCCTGCTTTTTCGGCGTTTACTTGTACAACGTTTCGAATCCGGGCTTTGAATACGTTTTCGAGCCGCCGTACCAATTCAAGGCGGGCAGCCTCGCCTCCATCGTCAACTCTTATTTCTTCGTTTTCGTCACTTCGCTGTTGTTCTTCGGTTATGCGGCGCCGCTAGCCCTAGCCGTCGAGGGGCTGAAGTACGGCTCGCTTTATTCCTTGAACGCGTTGCCGGCATTCGACTTGTTGTTCTTCCTGCCGCAAGCGTTGGCGTGCCGTTCCGCGATTTTGGTGGGTGAAAGCGCGCTTGAGGACTTCGCTAACCGCGGCTCGCTTTACTCGAATTGGAGGCGCGCCTTCAAGTACTTCTTTGCCGGCTTGATTTTGTTGGGCGTCCTGCTCGTTGCGAGGGGTTTCTTCTGATTTTTGCGGCCGGAATCCTGTCGACGATGAACGAGCTTTACTTCGTCTTGCAAGTCATAACCTTTTCGTACGTGTTGTTCTGGATTTACTTGACTTTTCGCGAAGCCCAGTTGTTGTTGGGTTTGGCCACGGTTGCCGCGGCCTACGTTATTTTCGTTCACGGCTTGTCGGTAACGCTTTTGGCCGCGTTCTTCCTGCTCTTCGTGGTGATGGGCACGCACCTACAGATGTTCGTCCAGTTCGGCGTGATGCCTTTGCTGGGCTATCAGCACGGAGGCAACAAGTTCGTCAAGGAAGGCGAAGCCCAAGCCCAACAAGAAATGGCGCAGTTGCAGCAAGCCGTTGAAAGCGGCCAGATTACGGCGGAACAGGCGCGAGCCGAAATGCAGAGGATTCAAGGAGAGCATAATACGGAGATGTCGAAGATGAGGATGTTGCAGTAATGTTTTTCCTGGGCGACTTGTGGAACATGATTATGTATGGCTGGTGGCTGTGGCTCTTCTTCATCGCGTGGTGGTATTATTCGTGGGCGCGCCAGCACCTCGCGTTTTCGCCGCTTCTTACTTTGGCGGTGGGGGGAATACTCGTTTATTACCTGGTTATCGAGCACCCGTTCTTCGGTTCGCTGGGCGTAATCGGGTGGGTGCTCCTGACTTCCGGCGTGCTGTGGCTGTTGCCGGTCGTCAGCCAGTTGTTCAACACGTTTTTCCCGAGGCAAAAGCCTCCGGGAGGCGGAGGGGTTTTCAATGGCGGTTAAGAAGAAGTTGAATAGTTTGGCGGGGTATTACACCTCCCTGCAAAAGCAGCGCGTGCAATGGTTCAGTTGGAAGTGGCGCGTCATAGTCATCCTGTTGGCCTTGTCGGTTTCGGCGTACGTGTACGATTTGCTCGGCGAAAAGTATTTTCACTTCGTGGAAATCCCGTCGGGTGCATTCCTGTTGTCCGACAAGCTCTTTTCGTGGTTCATGACCGGCTTTTTGTTCGGCGTTTTGACGCTGGGCTTGATGTATGAAGGAGAGTTGTTGATTAATTGGAAGCGCTTGTTCAACGACTTCGAGAACGAAGCCGAGCGCCTCGTGGGAGTGAAGCCGAAGAAGAAAAAACGCAGGGCTTTAAAGAAGAAGAAACGAAAATAATTCGATGTTGCCGTTGGCGCTAGCGTTTTGGGAGGCGTTCAGCCTCGTAGTGCTCGTACTCGTATTCTTCGGGTTGTACAACAAGCTCTCCAACGGGTTCATCAACTCGCCGTTCCTTGCCTTAATCGTAACCGTGCTAATCGTTTTCATGGTCGTCATTCCCTACGAGTGGTTCCGCTACACGCTTTTTGCAATCCTCTTTTTATGGGGTGCTTTCGGCGAAGTAAAGCCGTGGGAGTGGGGAAAGTAGCGTGGACTTCACTTTCCTGTTCATAATCGTGTTAATGCTTTTGGCGGCCAAAGCCCAGATTTACTGGCTTACCGGCGTCCTCTTCCTCTTATTGATTGCGTCAAGCAAAACCAAGCTCTTGGCGGCCGCTTCGGTAGTCGGCCTTGTTCTAGCGGTCGCGTTGGGTGCGATGAACTTCGGGGAAAACACTATTTACGTGCTCGTGGGCGCGCTAGTGCTCGTAGTATTGTTAATCGTGCGCGGCGGGGACGACAAGCCGCATTACGGGGGAGGAATGTGAACGTTACCGCGCTCTTGTTGTTGTTGCTCGGCTTCTTCTACTTTACTTCGGCGGGCCTCACTTTCTTCGCATTCTTGTGCCTGATAGCATTGATTCTCGTGGTTTTGTCGTCGGCGTTCGGCGGCGCCGGCAAGCCGGCTGCCACCAGAAAAGGAGGCTCGAACACGGCCATTGAAGGAATGGGTTCGGCGTTCGGAAAAATAGTGAATTGGTTCGGCAAGACGTTGGGCGCCTTGTTCTTAGGCGGCGGAAAAAAGGAGAAAAAGAAGGACTAGTCCCAAGTGCTTGAAATAGTGCACCGAAAGCGCTAGACGACCAGCAACAAGAACACCAGGAATGCGCCGGCCATCAACAAGTTTTCAAAGCCCAGCGAGCTGACCGCGAAACCGGTGCCGTAGGCAAGAAGTGCAATCATTGCGACGGCCGCAAGCGCGCCCCACAAGCCGTTTCCGGCACTCTCAAAAGCGGCGTCCAAAACGTTGAAAGGGTTCAAGGCATTTGCGAACCCGGAAACAACGGACTCCGTGCTCACGCCGTAAGATGCCTCCAAAACGAACAATAACAAGACTGCTCCCATGAGGACCGTTACCATATCTTGAGCCAAACAAACCACCAAACTATGTGTTACTACTGTGTGGTAACAACTATTTAAATGTTATTGCTTGTCGAGTTTGGTGATTATTTCCTGGTTGGCCTTCAAAATGTCTTTGTTCAGCTTTTCAATGCTTTTCATCAAGCCGATTGCGTCGTCGAGCTGTTTCGCTATTTTTACGGAGTCGTAAGAGCCGGTCGTAACCTGCTTCGGCGAGTCGCCGCCTTCCTCGACAAGCATGTTCAACTCTTTTTCCTCGCCCGAATCGTCGATGCTCGTCATCGAGAAACCGCTCGGCTCCCTGCTTTCTTCTTTTTTTCCGCTTTTTTCGGATACTTCCGCAATTATTTTTTCGGCGTTCGAAAAGCCGAGCTGCTCCAGGTTGGACTTGACTTCTTCGGGGCTCATCCCCTGGGCAATCATCTTCGATACTATTTCCTTTACGTCGGGCATGGATTAGTAACCCTCTTGAAGGTTAAAAATCTTTTTTAGGCATCGCTTACTTCGTATTAGCGTATGGATTTGAACCTTCCGTGCGGTCCGTGGGAGCAACTCGCCTCAGGCAAGTGGGCTTCCCACCCCGTGACATTATACGAAAACCAGGAGGGCATGCTCTTGCTTTCCTTGTTTGAGGAACACGGCGACGGGCAAGCCAAGGGCGTGCTCGTGTTAATGAAGCGCCCTTACTTGTTGCGCGACTCGAAGCGATTGCCCTCGAACGCGGAAACAATTGTTTTGAAGAAAGCCGGAAACCAGCAACTCGCCTACGCCTTGCTCGAAGCAAAACCTTCCTACGTTTCCTTCAACCAACGCGAGTTGTTCGCCGCAATAAAAAGCCAATACAACGAGTTAAAGTCGATGGGACTGGAGGGCTCGCGCGGCGAGCCGTTGTCCGAAGCCGAACCGCAGGCGCGCGAAGCATTGCTCGGCGACCCGTTTTCCTTGTTCTCGCTTTCCCCTTCCACGAAAGTAACGCTCAAGGTCCGCGCCCACCCCGAACTCGGCACGCAAAACAACGAAAAGGTTTACTCGGATTCGTTGTCTTTGGCCGTAATCGGCGGCCTCAAGGAAGAGCGCCTCAAGGCTTTCCTGGTCGCGTGCGAAAACGCCTTGGCTTCCGGCGTTCCCTGCGTCGTATTCGATTCAACGGGCCGTTTGGGTGCGCTCAAGAATTTTTCTCCGGGCAAGAAGTGGCTTGAGGAATCGGGCGCCGGACAAATCGCGCCAACCTTTGAAAAAAGGGTTCTCGGCAAGGACTTTCACGTCGACTTGTCGAGAATCGACCCCGTGTTCTTCGCCGAATGCCTTGGCCTCGGAAACGATGCGGCGGCCGTCCTCAAGGCGTTGGGTTCCCTGCCCGCAAAACTCGACGAGTTGGCTCGCAAGATTCCGTTGAATTCCTACGCCGGACAAAAGACGAGCCGGTGCATTGAAGTGATTGGGAAGTCGGCACCCCGCGCGTTCAACCGATCGCCCTCCCCAAACTTCGCGGGCGCAACAGGGGCAAGCAAGACTTTTTACTACGACTTGTCTTCCTTTCCGCTGGAACTCCGCCTCCTAGTAATACAATCCGTTTTATCCCCCTTCGAATCCGAAGTCCGCGAATCCGTTTTGGCGGCCGTCGAAGAAGACCTCGGCGAACTCCCCACTTCCGTCCACTCGCTGTTGAAGGCGTTGCCCTCGAAAGGCGGCGCCGTACTCGTTAACACTTCTTCGGCCAACGTGCCCTTCGAATTCCCACAACTCCACTTGCTGAAATTCCCTGAAGCCGTGTTGCAGGAAGGCGGCCAGAAAACGCGTTTCACTTTGAGGAACGCCTTCTCCGGTGACAAGCCTTGAAATCCTTTTTATTTGCGTTGTTGTTCGCTTCCCTTGCCGCGGCCGCCGTAATCGAATACGATTCGCTGCCGATTTACGTTGGCGGCGGCACCGCCGCGGCCGAGCCGACCGGACAATGCGTTGGTGCTTCCCCCGGCTTGCCCCCCTCGTTGTCCGCTTGCAAAAGCGTTTACGCAGACGTGAAAGCCGAAGCGGCCAGGCAAGGCTACGCCTCGGCGTGCAACGACCCCGGCCTCCTGCTCTTGTTTTCAAAACTCTACCAGGAAAGCTCGTGCAACCCGTCCCTCAACTCGCAGGGGCTCTTTCAAATCCCGGCCTGCCAAAAAAAAGGGTGCACTTACCGGGAAAACGTTGAGCGCGGAATACGCGAGTCCATAAGCAACTGCCTCGCCGTCAAAAAATCGCTTCCATTCGCCGACACCACCACCATTGCCGAAGCAACCCTTTTCGCCTACAACCGCGGCGAAGGAACCCTGGCGCGCGCAATCAGCATTTACGAGACGGGCGGGGATTGGAAGCAAAGCATGGTTTCCGCGTGCCTAACCGAATTCGACGCGGGCTCTTACGGCAACTGCGGCGGGTTCGACCGCAACGCGTGCTGCGGCTTGCAGGGCACCCACGACGGCGAGCCGCATTCGGGCAACGGCCTGGGCTCGCGCTACGGCGAAAAGATTCTGGGGTTATTCAAGTTGGCTTGCCGGCAGGCCGGCGGGAGGATTGGATAGGGTGGCCGTCGAATTCGAGTTAACGAAAAAAGGGGTTTTGGTCGAAGACCCGGCATCCGTGCAGTCAATGCACAAGGGATTCTTCGGCTCGCCTTACAAGGGAAAAGGCGACCGCGTCCTACTCCGGCCGGAGGAAGCACTGTACTTCCTGGACGTGCGAAACGCTTCGTGCAACGATAAAACGTTTAACGACGTCGCCGCCAAAACAAAAGCGCACTTAACCAAGTATTACTGCTTCAAGGACTGGCGCGACCGCGGCCTCGTCGCGCGCCCCATTAGCGAGGCGTCCGGTGATTACGGCCGCAGCCCCTTCGTAAAATACCCTTCCAAAAAATTCGAGGCACCCGAAGTAACCGCGAAAGGCGCGTTCTTCAAGGACGACTTGTTGAGCGTAATAGACGACGAGGAAGAAGGCCGCCGCCTCTACGAAGAACGCTGGCTCGGCCAATACGGGACCTACAAGGCGCGCAAGCACGGCCGATACCTCAAGCTCGACGTTTACGAAACCCTTTTCCTGTTGAACCACTGCGGGTACTCCACCAACTCTTCCAAGGCGGCGGTAACCCGCGAAGCCAAGAAGAGGCGCCCCGACTTCAAGTCGTTGTACGACGTTTACGAGGACTTCCGATTGCGCGGCTTCGTCGTCAAGACGGGGTTCAAGTTCGGCACTCACTTCCGCCTATACTTTCCCGGCGCGTCCCCGAACCGCGAGGAAACCGAGTGGATGCACTCGCGCCACGTAATCCACGTTTTTCCGCGCCACGCTAAAATGATTATCAGCGAGTGGGCGCGCGCAATCCGGGTAGCGCACGGCGTCAAGAAAACCTTCATCCTCGCCATTCCGGGCCGCAAGAGGAAAGGAAAAGGCGCGCTTGATTACCTGCTTTACCACCGCAAGCACGGAGTTGCGCACAACCCGCGCGACGGCAAGCCGCGGTTCGCAATGCTCGCGTTAAACGAGGAAGAGGAAATAGGGGGCGAAGAATTGTCGCGGTCAATCGAGAACGCGGCAAAACACGGCCTCGACTTGTTGCTAGCCATCTGCGACCGCGAAACCAGCGTAACGTATTACCGCGTTAAGCGAATCGACTTGCCGGAAAGCCGCTTCGAGTACTACGAGATTGAATGGTTTAACCCGTAAAACCGGCCTTCGTAATGCTTTGTGCATCCCTCGGTCGGGCGGTTCCAGTCGTAACAAATATTTTAACCCTCCTCCAACACTAAATTGGTACTTATGGACGAACGGCTCAAGAAGAGGCAGGCGTTGTTGGACGCGGGAATCAACCCTTACCCTTACTCGTACGAGGCAACGCATTCCGCGAAGCAAGTAGTCGACGAATTCGACGAACTCGAAGGCAAAACCGTTTCAATTGCGGGCCGCTTAATGCTTACGCGCTCGTTCGGAAAGCTTTCGTTCGCCAAGCTCCGCGACTTGTCGGGAGACATACAACTATTCGCGCAACACGACTTGCCGGGCTACGAACTGTTCAAGAAGTTGGAGGCCGGCGACATAATCGGCGTTAAAGGAGTGGTAACCAAGACAAAGCGCGGCGAGAAAAGCGTGAAGGCAAGCGAATTCGTGTTGTTGGCAAAGGCGTTGAGGCAACTCCCCGAAAAGTTTCACGGCTTGACCGACACCGAAGCGCGTTACAGGAAGAGATACCTCGACCTGATTGTGAATCCGGAGTCGCGCGCGGTTTTCGTTGCACGCTCGAAAATGATTTCGTTGATGCGCCGCTTTTTCGACGACCACGGATTCATCGAAGTGGAGACGCCCGTGTTGCAGCCCGTGTACGGCGGCGCGGCGGCCAAGCCGTTCACGACCCGCCACAACGCGTTGGACGTCGACTTGTTTTTGCGCATTGCCGACGAACTCTACTTGAAGCGCCTCATAATCGGAGGCCTCGAAAAAGTGTACGAGTTCGGCAAGAACTTCCGCAACGAAGACATCGACTCCACGCACAATCCGGAGTTCACGATGGTCGAGTTTTACGAGGCGTACAAGGATTACGGGGGAGTCATGAAGTTCGCCGAAGAAATGCTTTCGTTCCTGGCAAACGAGTTGAAGGGATCGCACGAATTCGAGTACCAAGGCAAGCCCTTGAATTTCAAGGCGCCGTTCAAGCGCGTTTCATTCGTGGAAGCAATAAAGGAAAAGAGCGGCGTGGACGTGTTGTCGCTAACCGACGAGCAGGCAGTTGAAGTCGTGAAAGAGCACTCTCTGGAAGTAAGTCGGCCCGCGCGCGCCCACGCAATCGACGCACTCTTCGACAAATACGTTTTGCCTGATTTGTGGGACCCGTGCTTCGTCTACGATTACCCCGCGTTCTTGTGCCCCCTCACCAAGGACAAGCGGGGGGATTCGCGGCTCGCGGAACGCTTTGAATTGTTTATTGCGGGCCAAGAGTGCGGAAACGCGTACTCGGAGTTGAGCGACCCGGTCGAGCAAAGAAAAAAGTTCGAGGAGCAGGCCGCGGAACGCGAGAAAGGCGACGACGAAACGCAGCCAATGGATGAAGGATTCCTGGAAGCAATAGAGCACGGAATGCCGCCTACGGGTGGCATGGGCATCGGGGTCGACCGCCTGGCAATGATTTTCACGGATCGGGCGAGCATCAAGGAAGTAATTCTTTTTCCGAGCATGCGCCCGAAAGCGTAGTCGTTTTAAACGCGTTCAACCAAATTAGTTGGTAATTCTTTATGGTTCAGGCAGAGGTAAACATAGGCGTCGTAGGGCACGTTGACCACGGTAAAACCACGCTCACCAAGGCGTTGACCGGCAAATGGGCCGACGAGCACAGCGAAGAGCAGAAGCGCGGCATCACCATCAAGCTGGGTTACGCCGACGTGGAATTCAAGGAATGCGCTTCATGCGGAAAACTTTTTTCGGGCGAGCAATGCGTTTGCTCGAGCACTCAAGGCGAAACCGTGCGCCGCGTATCCTTTTTGGATGCACCCGGCCACGAAACCTTGATGGCCACCGTTATAGCCGCGTCATCCATAATGGATGGAGCCTTGTTCGTGGTCGCCGCCAACGAGGAGTGCCCCCAGCCCCAGACGCAGGAACACTTAATGGTTTTGGAGGCATCCGGCATCCAAAAAATAGTGATAGCCCAAAACAAGGCGGACCTCGTCGACAAGGCACAAGCCTTGAAGCATTACAAGCAGCTCAAGGCGTTCTTGAAGGGAACGCGTTTTGAGGACGCCCCCGTAATCCCGACCGCCGCCAACAGCGGAGCCAACCTGCCCGCCTTAATGCGGGCAATACAGGAATTCATTCCCACGCCCGAAAGGGACAAGAAGGCGGCGCCGCGCCTGATGGTTGCGCGAAGCTTCGACATAAACAAACCCGGCAAAAAGCTTTCCTCCATTACGGGGGGAGTAGTCGGCGGCTCGATTACCACCGGCGAATTCAAGGTCGGCGACGAAGTGCGCATCGCGCCAGGGGCGCGCCGCGAACAAAAAGGCCGCGACTCCTACGTTCCCTTGACGACAAAGATAACCGCGCTACACGCCGGCGGCTCTTCGTTGAAGGAAGCGGGGTCCGGCGGCTTGGTTGCCTTGGCTACCGAGCTCGACCCGGCACTCACCAAATCCGACTCGCTTACGGGTTGCGTGGTCACGAAGGCGGGAGAGGAACTGCCCGTCAAAGACGAGTTGAAGATTAAAATCAATCCCTTGCCCCGCGTACTGGAATCTTTTGCGGATACGTTCGTGGAAAGCGAGCCGTTAGTGCTCGGAGTCGGGACGGCGACGACCGTGGGATTCGTAGTAAAACAAAAAAAGGGGAAAGTCAAGCTCAAATTGAAGAAACCCGTTGCATTGGTCGGCGGAACCGTGATAGCCGTTATGCGAAGGGCGGGAAACCGTTGGCGCTTGTACGCCACCGCGGAGTTGATTGACTGATGGGGAAAGTATTCGTTTTGTTTGGAGCGCCCGGCGCGGGCAAAGGGACTCAGGGAGAAATGCTTGAAAAAGAGACGGGCCTGCCCCGCGTTTCCACCGGCGACTTGTTTCGTGCACTGCCCGACGATGGAATCGGCAAGGAAATCAAGGAGTTGATGGCTCGCGGAGAACTCGTGCCAGACGAAAAAGTGGTCGCCCTACTCAAACAAGAACTTGAAAAGCCGAAGTACGCGGACGGCTTCATACTCGACGGGTTCCCGCGCACCGTGCCCCAAGCCGAAAAACTCGACGAGTTGCTTGAAGGAGAAGACCACGACTTGAAAGCCGTGATTCAATTAGACGTTTCAGAGCCGGAAATCAAGCGTCGCCTGGGCGGGCGATGGACTTGCACGAAATGCAATAAAATACACAACTTTTCCGGCGAGCCAAAAGGCGGCTGCGAGGCGTGCGGCGCCGAATTGTACCAGCGCGGCGACGACAAGCCCGAAGGAATCGAACAACGCTTGAAGACGTATGAAGAAAAAACGGCGCCGCTAATCGATTACTACGCGAAAAAAGGCGTTTTGAAAACGGTTGAAGTGCCGGATAACGCGCAAAAACACGACGTCTTCAATAAAGTGAAGGAAAAAATAGCTTGATTTTTTAGTGTGCTATTGGGTGGTAACACGAAGAATATTTGGATTCAAGCCGTTCCAAGTATTGCTTTAACGAGTAGGATAACGCGCGCTTGCAGCCGGCCAGTTCGTCAATGTTTTCCGTTTTCTTCGAGGACTTTAAGCTTTTGCGGTATTCCTCGAAGTATTGTCTGAACTTGTAAGCGTCGTCCAAAGCGTTCTCCCGCAAACGCATCAACTCTTCTTCTTCCTTGTTTTTTTCGACTTTTTTCAATGCGTACATCAATTCGTGCAATCGTTTTACGGCGTTATAAGGATGGGTTTCAGCGTTTGGTTCGGCGCTGAAGGAGTAATCCAGTTTTTTGCGTAGCTCACCCAACGCCTCCATTTCTTTTCTTACCGCGGGGTGGATGGGGCTTCCTGCGCATTCCATAAGCGGGCCCGGGGGGAGTTTCGCAACCCTTTCCTTTTTTTGGGATGAAACGCTTTTCCGAAGAAAAGGGTTCGTTCGAACCCCCGACCTTCTGGTTAAAAGCCAGCTGCTCTGGCCAAGCTGAGCTACGGGCCCGTGCGAATGATTTGGTGCCAACGGGTTTATTTTGGTTTGGTTTTACTTTTTTTATGAACGTATTGTTTGATACGAGCGCGTTGCTATGGCTCCGCGACTTCAAGGTCGACGTTTTCGGGCAGGCCCGCGAACTCGGAGCGACCCGCCTCCTAGTACTCGAGCCGTGCCTCAACGAATTGAAGAAGAAAGCGCCCGGCCTCGTGAAACCAGTAAAAAAGGAATGCGAAATTGTTGAAGCGGAAGGGCGCGCCGACGACGCAATAGTGGCGTGGGCTTCGCAAAACGATTGCGCGGTTGCAACGGGTGACCGCGGCCTCGCGGAAAGGTTAAAAAGCAACGGCATTCAAGTTATAGTGTTAAGGAATTACGGCTGCCTAGCCGTAACCTGATTCGTGGTTTAACAGACATGTATAAACTGGTTACTTTCAAGGAAAGCGTGCGCATTCCGCCCGCGTTGTTCGGCTTGAAGCTTGAAAAAGCGGCGCTTCAAATGCTTCGCGAGAAGCACGAGCGCACGATGAACCGCGAGGAAGGAATCCTCGTTTGCGTTAACAAGGCGAAAATCGTTTCTCCGGGCCGCGTCATCCACGGCGACGGCGCCGGCTACTTCGAAGTCGAATTCGAATCCCTCATATTCAAGCCCGAAGTCAACGAAGTGGTCGACGGCGAAGTCACCGAAATCGTGGAGTTCGGGGCGTTCGTGCGCCTCGGGCCGTTGGACGGCTTGGTGCACGTTTCACAAGTCGCCAACGATTACTTGTCTTACGACAAGCGCACGCAGTCGCTTGTGGGAAGGCAAACCAAGAAGTCGTTGAAGAAAGGTGACTTCGTTCGCGCCAAAGTTGCAACGGTTAGCTTGAAGGACTCCGTGATTTCCTCGAAAATCGCGTTGACGATGAGGCCCGAAGGCCTCGGAAAAATAACTCCTTCAATAGCCCAACCCAAGAAAATCAAGCACAAAATAATCGAAGAAAAACCGGTGGAAGAAGAGGAGGAGAAAAAAGAATGACGGAGAAGGCGTGCCGCTCGTGCAGGTACATCGTTTCCGGAGACGCCTGCCCATTGTGCCAGGGAACCGACCTGACCAAGGACTGGGAAGGATACATACTAATGGTTAAGCCCGAGGAATCCAAGATCGCGTCGGAAATCGGCGCCACGACTCCCGGAAAGTACGCATTGAAACTGAAGTGATTTGAATCATGGCTTTGAACGTAACCGACAAAAAAGAGAACAAGCTATTCAACCGCGTTGAAGCGGTGCTGGAATTCGAGTCAAAGGGAGCGACTCCTTCAAGGAAGCAGTTGTTGCCCGAAGTGGCTTCGGCCCTCGGCTCCAAACCCGGCCTCGTATCAATCACGAAAATAGAGCAAAAATACGGCCGCAACTCGGTAACCGTCCGCGCCAAGGCTTATTCTTCCCCCGAAGAATTGCAGAAATTCGAGCCCGCCCACCTCGCCAAGCGCGCCAAGGCGGACGCCCCCAAGGAAGAGGCTTCGAAGGAAGCGAAGCCCGCCGCCAAGGAAGAGAAAAAGGAAGAAAAAGCAAAACCCGAGAAGAAGGAAGAGGCCGCCGAGCCCGAGAAAAAAGAAGAGTGATTTGTTATGGCCGAAGACGAAAAAAAGCGTAAGACCAAGGCGTACAAGCCCGGAAAAACGTGTCCCAAATGCGGGCCCGGCACCCTGCTCGCCGAGCACAAGGACCGTCGCTCGTGCGGCAAATGCGGTTACTCCGAAAACAAATGAACCCCTTTTTTTCGACTCTCCTCGTTTTATTTTTGCCCGTTATCCTGCTTCGCCTTGAAGGGCGTAAGCCGAACGCGAAAAACTTTTTTCTTTCAAGGCCGCGCAAACAGGACTTTTTCGACGCCTTAACCCTTTTCGCCCGGTCGTTCGTCGCATTGTTTTTGTTGGGCTTGGCTTTGAACGCGTTTGGATGGATGGACTCTCACAAAATAATAAGTTTCATCCGCGAACAAAAACTTGAAACCCTTTTGTTAATGGTTTCACTAGCGCCTTTCGCAGAAGAACTCTTGTTTCGCGGCTATTTACAGCACAAAATCGGCGTCATCTTTTCGAGCGCATTGTTTGCGGTCCTGCACTATGGTTACGCGTCGGTTGCGGAAGTGGCGGGCGCATTCGTGTTTTCAATGGTTATCGGCGCGTTCATGCGAAAAAACAAGCGGCTCCTGCCGTGCGTCCTCGCCCACGCCGCCTACAACGCGTTCTCAATCGCGGTTGCATTTCTTCTTTGACTTCTTCCTTTTGTCGTGGCGGTACCTTCCCCGCGACTCGACTTTCCCCATCCGCTTAACGACCTGCTTTTCGCCGCCCGCCGCAAAATAGCCTTCAAGCACGGCTTCAAACAGTTTCTCCCAATACCGCCAGTGCGCGCTTTCGAGTGCGCGCTTCAACAAGTGCAGGTCCACCGCCTTGTCTTCGACGCGGTGCGAGTGGCTTGCCAACCCGAAGTCGATGAAGAACACTTTTCCGCGGCTCAACAACAAGTTGGAGGTAGTCAAGTCACCGTGGATTATGTTGCGCTCGTGCAGGCGCGCGACTCCTTCCCCGACTTTTTTCGCGGCTTCAAGCGCGCGCGCGTCGCCCTTCAACACGTCGCGCAGCTTCCTGCCTTTCACGAAACGCATTTCGAGGAGCCCCGTCTTCTCGTCGACGCCCAAAACTTCGGGCGCGTTTACTCCCGCCTCGGAGGCGCGCTTGAGGATGCGTTCCTCGTGGCGCGTTCGAAGCTTCCTGATTTTAGCGTCCATTACGGGGTGGCGGTAACCTTTTTCGGGCCGTTGCTTGCACACTTTTTCTCCGTCCGAGTAAATGACTGCTTCGGCTCCGCGAGCGATTTCCTTCATTGCACGAAAAGTATTAACTTTCATTAAAATAAATTGTTGGTATCATGAAGTGTTTGGGCATTGAGTCTACCGCGCACACTTTCGGCGCTTCCTTGTTCAAGGGCCGCGAGCGCGTGTCCAACGAAAAGAATTCGTTCAAGAGCGACGGCCCCGGAATCGTCCCGCGCGAAGTCGCGAAGTGGCATCGCGGGCACGGCGCCGCGGTAATAGAGGACGCGTTGCGCGGTGAAACGCCCGACATCGTATCCTATTCGATGGGGCCGGGCATCGGTTCGTGCCTTCAAGTAGGCTATGATTTCGCGGTTGAAACCGCGAAGAGATTCAACGCGCCGCTGGTGGGCGTGAACCACTGCGTTGCCCATCTCGAAATAGGCCGGCTCTTGTGCAAGTCGCGCGACCCCGCGTTGCTCTACGCTTCTGGAGCGAACACCCAGGTAATCGCGTTCGAGGGCGGCAAGTACCGCGTTTTCGGGGAGACGTTGGACATAGGAGTGGGAAACTTGTTGGACAAGTTTGCGCGGCACGTCGGCCTCGGCTTCCCGGGCGGACCCGCGTTATACGAGTTGTCGTTGAAGTCCGAGGAATACGTTGAACTGCCTTACGCCGTAAAGGGAATGGACGTCTGCTTTTCCGGCCTTTTAACCCGGGCCAAGCAGTTGGCGGACAAGGGAACCAAAAAAGCGGACCTCGCTTATTCTTTGCAGGAATCGGCTTTTTCAATGCTCGTCGAAGTAGCCGAGCGCGCAATGGCGCACTGCGAAAAAAACGAGTTGTTGCTCGGCGGCGGAGTGGCGTGCTCCAAAATATTACGGGAAAAAAGCCGCGTAATGTGTGAGGAGCGCGGCGCGCGAATGTTCGCCCCCTCAAACGAGTTTTTGGTGGACAACGCGGGAATGATTGCGTGGCAGGGCATACTCGAAAAAAACAAGGCGAACAAGGATTACGGGGATTGGACCCCCAACCCGCATTGGCGCACGGACGAAGTGGACGTGGACTGGCGTTAGAGACGCAATACGAGTCCGCGGGTGAGGTCGAGCACTTGCGACGGCTTTCTTTTCAGGGTTCCCTCGAAAACGACTTCGTCGACTTTTGAAAGAAGCGGAGCGAAATCCTTTTTTCCGGAACCCTTACCGTGCCCGGACTCGTTGGCGCTCGTCGTAACGAAGGGCTTCCCCGTTTTCCTGACCACGCGCTGAAACCAGTGGCCAATCATTCGAACGCCCAGCGTCTTGGTTGAAACGTTTCGCGCCACGCACTGCCTCTTCATTTGCAAAATCAAGGTGTAAGGGCCGGGCAGTTTTTTCAGCCATTTCTCGGCTTCCGCTTCGACAACGCAGTTTTCGCGCACCCACTTCTTGGTGGGGGCAATCACGGAAAAAGGTTTTTTTGGGCGCTTTTTCGCTTTTCTAACGCGGGCTACGGCCCGCGAATCGGTTGCATCACACCCTATGCCGTAAACCGTGTCCGTAGGATAAATGATTACGGCGCCTTCGCTCGCCGCGCGGCTCAACTCTCTGATTCGTTTCGGAGTCATTTCTAGAGCTTGCCGACGCGGCGCTTCATCTTGCGTTTTTGGCGTTTGCGCTTTTTCTTAATCCATTTCCAGCGCATTGAGCCCTTTTTCTTCCACTTTCTTGGTCTAGCACCCATTTAAGAAAATCACTCCTGATAGTGAATATAGTAGTTTAAAGCGTATTCATACGGTTGAAGCGCTTTAAATAGGTTTGCCGCTTATGGCTGCCTTCCTTTTTTCTTCGCTTAAGCCCGCGTAATCTTCTCTTGTCTTGATTCCGGTGTTCCACAAGCGGCGCCCCCTAACGCGGCCGATTCCGCGAATCGAGCACAATTCAAGCAATTCGTCTTTTACGCCGTACTTTATTCGGCGCCTCAGCCTCTTGGCGGCAGCGTTTTCGCGGGTGCGGTTCAACGAGTAAGCGAGTTCCTGCAACGCGTAACAAAGCCATTCCGCGTTTCGCGTGCGCGCGTGCACTACCCCGGGCGGCAAGCCGAAGGAGTCCATCAACTCTTGTTCGCCGGACTCGTTCACCCACGCGTTCAACAGCTTCGCCGACTTGTATTTGTCGAGGAGTTCGGGGTCGTGCACGTCGGTTTCGTCCAGCGCGACGCAGCACTCCTCCCACAATTCCATTGCCTCGTTTTTAGAGGTGCGGACGAGCGGCCTCGACTCGGTTGCGTTGCTTAACTGCATCAAGTACGCGAAGGCGTTTTGCGGCCGGTTCTTCTTGATGAATGAAACGAATGAAGCCGCGGTCAACGGGTCCACGTACAACTCGCTTGCGCGCTTGCCTAGCGGGGTCGCAACCAACCCGCTTTTTTCGCGGACGAAATCGTTTTCCACGAGTTCGGTTACAACGCGTTCCACGAGGTTCAGCAACTGCCGGGCGTTCCCGTATTGCTTGGCGAAAAACGTTTTTTCGAGGAACGATTCCAGTTCGGCGTAGTCGCGGCAGTGACCCGCGGCAATCAAGCCCAGGCAATGGCCGCGAAGGAACACTTCGTTGGACAACTGCGAGTAAACGTTTTCGAGCGGCCCGTTCACATACTTGCCGAAAACTTCTTCTTTTTCGCGGGGCAGGCAGCACAAAGCCGCCGTTCCCTTATCGTCGTACTTCGGCCTTCCGGCGCGCCCCGTCATTTGGGCGACTTCGAGGCCGGGAACGAATTCCGAGTAGGCGCCGTTGAACCTCTTCAAGTCGCGTACTATCACCCAAGACGCCGGGTAATCCAAGCCCATTGCGAGCGTGGTAGTGCAAACTATTGCCTTGAGGCACCTTTCCTCCTTGAAGCCCTTTTCAATCAATTCTCGTTGCTTTCCGATTAAGCCCGCGTGGTGGAATGCGACGCCGCTTTTCAATGCGTTTGCAAGGGATCGGCATTGGGCGGTCGGGTTTCCCCCCAACGCCTTCAAAGCTTTTTCGGAGATTTTCCTGCACGCCGCTTTTTGTTGTTCACTCAACGATTTTTCGGTTACTTTTCCCAGTTTTCCGGCGAGCGACTCCGCGTTTCGCCGCGACGAAACGAAGACGAGCGCCTGCCCGCCGCCGCCTTTTTCCTTCAAGGCGAGCTTCAACAACGCCGCTTCCCTGTTGCCGCGCAACTCCTCTTTTCTCGAGCCGAAGTCCAGGACTTTGCCGTCGCACACGCCCACTTCCAGCGGGGTCGGCCGGTAACCGCTTTTCACTAGGCGGGCGCCCAGCCAACCCGCGATTTCCTCGTCGTTTGGAATCGTGGCACTCAACGCGAGTATGCGCACGCCCGTATCCAGAAACTTCGTCAAAACCATTTCCAAGGTAGTGCCGCGGCGCCCGTCGCCGAGCAGGTGCGCTTCGTCTATCACCGCCAACGAAACTTCTTTGAGCCAAGGCGCCTTGTGCCGGTACAAAGAATCCATTTTTTCGCTGGTAGCAACGACGACGTCGTACTCGCGCAAGTGCTCCGAAGAAGAGTCGAGTTCGCCGGTTGCAAGGCCCACCGACAAGCCGAACGGCTCAAGGGCGGATGAAAACTCGCGCTTTTTTTCGGATGCAAGGGCGCGCAAGGGCACCACGTAAACGCTTTTGGCGTCGTTTTCCGCTATGGCCTTCAACGCGAGCAATGTCTTACCCGAAGCGGTCGGCGCGCTTACAACGCAGTTGCCGCCCCCCAAGTAATCCTGTTCCAGCGCCTGCTTCTGCAACGGGTTGGGTTTAGGGTAACCCAGCCTTGAAAAGGTTTGCATAAATCCATCGTTATGCTGTTTTTCGTCGATTAAAAAAGGTTGGAGGGGTTGCTTCCGGTGGGAACCATTTAAATCTTTTTTTCGGCTTATCATTACGGGTTGATTTAATTGTTGGTTTTGAATTTCAAGGCATACGAGCAGAGTTTGGGTAAAAAGGGTTTGAAGCTCGCCGAAATCGCGCGGGACGCCGCCGAAAAAACGGGTAAAAAAGTGGTGGCTTGCCCCCAACAGTGCGACTTGCGTTGGCTCCTGGAAAAAGTTCCGGAAACCGATAACTACAAGGTTTTGGCGCAGCACGCGGACGCCGTGGGGCAAGGCTCGCGAACCGGCTGGATTCCGTTGGAAGCCGTCAAGGACTGCGGGGCCTCCGGAATACTAGTCAACCACTCCGAGCACCGCATTCAAAACGTTGCCGAAACAATTGAAGCCGCCGAACAACTCGGCTTGCAAGCAATTGTTTGCGCGCAATCCCCCGAGGAAGCGCGCAACCACTCTTCTTTGAATCCGTTCGCCGTAGCCTTCGAGCCCCCCGACTTGATTGGGTCCGGCGTATCCGTTACCACCCGGCCGGAAATAGCGAAGCAATCCATTCACGCAATTGAAGAAGGAGGAGGCGCCCAGCCTTTCGTGGGTGCCGGCGTGAGCAAGCCGGAAGACGTCAAGGAATCGTTTGCCTTGGGCGCGAAAGGAGTTCTTTTGGCGAGCGCGTTCGTGAAAGCCGAAAAACCGGGCGTCTTACTCGAAGAAATGCTGGTGAAATCACCTTGAAGTCCCACAAGGGCAGGCTGTTGCATTCGATGCCCCCCCACAATTTTCCGGGCAAGGAAGAACAGGACTACGAGTCCGCCAAATACGTAATAATTCCCGTGCCTTTCGATTCCACTACTTACTACGGGCCCAACGCCCGCAACGGCCCTCACGCCGTAATCCGAGCTTCCCGCCAGTTGCCTTTGTACGACTGGGAATCAAAAAGCGTTCCCGTCGAAAAAGGCGTTTTTTGCACCGCCGAACTGGAGCCCGTGCGCGGAGACGCGCGCTTGACCATTGAGCGCTTGCGCCAAGTTTGCGAGGAAATAGTTGACGACGGAAAGAAACCCGTGATACTCGGAGGCGAACACTCTCTTTCCTTGGCGGGAGTGCGGGCGGCAAAGCCGGACAGCGTCCTCGTGTTGGATGCCCACGCGGATGCGTGGGACGAATTCGAAGGCTCGAAGTGGTCGCACGCCTGCGTTTCACGCAGGATTCACGAAGAAACGGGCGGCGCGGTAAGCGTTGCGGGAGTGCGCTCGATTTCCGAAGAGGAATCGGAGTACTCGAAGAAAAAAGGGTTCAACGTTTTTTACGCTAACAAATCCACCGTCGGCTCGGTGTTGAAGTCGTTGAAGGGCCGCGTATACGTTTCCGTTGACGTCGACGTCTTCGACTCATCACTCATGCCGAGCACGGGCACGCCCGAACCCGGCGGGCTCGGCTGGGAACAAGTCTGCTCTTTATTGAAAGCGGTTTCGCGTAAGAACGTTGTAGGGTTCGACTTAACCGAGCTAGCCCCGATTCCGGGGTTGGAAGCGCCGAATTACGCGGCCGCAAAATTATTGTACAAAATGGTCGGGTGGTTTTAAGTTGAAGTCGCAAATGGTTTTTCCGGGAGGACTAACAAAGGAGGAATTCGTTAAAAAAGTGGAGGAAAACGTTCGCCTCAATGACTTGTATTTCGTTTGCCAGCCGTCGGCCGTGGAACACGTCGCCTTCGACTTGATGCGGCTCGGAGTTCCCCGCAAAAACTTTTTCACGGTGGGCGCCGACGAATTCGGCGACGGCGAAAAACGCTTTTACGTATCCCACGAAGACGAAAAAGCCTTGAAAAAAGCCGCTTCCCTCAAAAAACCGCGATTCGTAATACTCACGGGCACGCGGCCCTTTAAGCAGGCGGACGACTGGCTCGACGCTTTCTTCACGCTGGAAGCCGCCCAACCCGTGTTGCCGACGAAACGCACGATTCCGGTGTGCACTTACGCGGCTTACCTGCGCGGCCACCGCAAGACAAAGGACGGCAAGGGCGGCCGCGCCTTCGCCTCCGAGCCCTTGGCCGCCTCGGCCCTAGTCGACTCGGTTCTGCAAAAGCCGTTCGGCTCCAAGTATTGCATCGTAACCCCGCACACCGTTGAAAAAGGAATACTCAAAAAGTTGTTGAAGCCGTTTTACCCGATGGGCGCCTTCGTGGAAGCCGCGCGCCGCGCCTACCCCGACTTGAACGTGAGCTTGTTCGCACCCGACGAGGAAGCATCCATAACGGTGCGCGCCGAACTCGACAAGGCGATGGGTCGAAAAGTGAACACGGCCTTCGTACGAAAATTCCGCGGAGCCGGAGTCGACGAAACCGAAGCCGAAGAATTCGTGGGCGACGTTTCCGGCACCAACGTGTTGTGCTTCGACGACTTGACTTCCACGGGCGGCTCACTCGAACGAACCGTCAAAAAATCGTTGGAGCAAGGCGCCAAAGGAGTGATGGTCGGCGTAACCCACATGGTTACCTTGCCCGCGCTCGTGCGCCTCCTCGAATCCAAAGCCGACCACGTCGTTTTCACGAATTCAATCGACTTGAACTACCTGCTCTCAACCGACCGCAAGCTCTCCAAGAAAGCAACCCAACTCGCGAGAAGGCATTACGGCAAGAAGTTGAAGTACGTCAGCATTGCGCCCGCCATCCTCTCGCAAAGCGCCCGCATACTGGCAAAGAGGAAGTAAATTGTTCTTAGCCGATTTCCACGAACCCAAAAATTCCGCCTTGCCTACGATTGATTCTTTGGCAAGGCACGGTTTTTCGTTCACGGTTTGTTTAGCCGCACACATCAAAGGTGATGAAAACGTTTTTTGCTGATCTCCACTTGCACTCCAAGTACTCGCGCGCCGTATCCAAGAACATGGATTTGCCGCACCTAGTTGAAGGGGCAAAACAAAAAGGGCTGCATTTGCTGGGCACCGGCGACTTCTCACACCCCGCGTGGCTCCACCACTTGAAACAAGAGTTGAAGGAAAGCGTTTTGCCGGGCTTATACGAAAAAAACGGCGTGCACTTCCTGCTCTCCAACGAAGTAGCCACTTTTTGCCCGGGTCACCGCGTGCACCACTGCGTTTTCGCCCCGTCCTTCGATTGCGTGGACCAGTTGACGGACGCGTACTCCAAGCGCTCCAACCTCGCCGCGGACGGCCGACCCATGATGGCGAAGACGACTCCCGCCGAATTCGTTGAACTCACTTTGGAGGCGTGCCCGGAAGCCGTAATCGTGCCGGCCCACGCGTGGACTCCGTGGTTCGGCGTGTTGGGAAGCAAAAGCGGTTACGACTCGGTTGAAGAAGCCTATGAAGACGAGGCGGACAAGATTTTCGCAATTGAAACCGGGTTAAGCAGCGACCCCGAAATGAATTGGCGGGTTTCCTCCCTCGACAAGTACGCGTTGCTGTCGAACAGCGACGCGCACTCGCCGCACCCCTTACGCATCGGCCGCGAAGCCAACTGCTTCTCGAAGCCGTTGGGCTACAAAGAATTGTTTGACTCCGTAAGAAAAAAGGACTCCGAAAAATTCTTGTTCACCGTGGAAGTCGACCCCGCCTACGGCAAATACCATTTCGACGGGCATCGCGCCTGCAATTACTCGCGCGCCCCCGACTTGAACGACGACAAGTGCCCCAAGTGCGGCAAGCAGTTGACTTTGGGGGTGGAACACCGAGTCGAAGAACTGGCCGACCGCAAGCCCGGCTTCAAGCCCGAAGGCGCGATTCCCTACAAGAAACTGTTGCCGTTGCAGGAATTGTTCGCCCAACTCTTCGGAACCAACTCCTTTTCCAAGAAGGCGCGCTCCCTCGCCTGTTCATTGTCCGAAAAATTCGGCGGCGAATTCAACGTGCTCTTGAAAACGCCTTTGGAAGAACTCGAAGAAGATTGTGAGCCCGCCGTATTCAACGCCATACGGTTGAACCGTGATGGAGGTATTCGCTTCAAGCCCGGTTTCGACGGCGTTTACGGCGTGCCCGACTTGTCGGGCCAGGGCCGCCTCACCGACTATTAGCAATCGTTTTATTTGCGCCCCGCCTTTCATTCACTCGGTGGTTTGAATTGTATAAGGTTGCGGTAAACGGCTTCGGCAGAATAGGGCAAACTTTTTTGAGGCAGACATTGAAGCACGAATCGTTCTACAAGAACTGTGAAATCGTTGCGTTGAACGCTTCCTACCCGCCCGAAATGATTGCTTACATGCTGAAATACGACTGCGTTCACGGCACGCTTGACGTTGAAGTTGAAGCAAAAGAAAAAAGCATCGTGGTTGACGGGCACGAAATCGTTTTGACCGCCGAACGCGACCCCGCCAAACTCCCGTGGAACGATTACGGAGTCGACCTCGTCGTTGAAGGAACCGGCGCCTTCCGCAAGCGCGAGGACGCCGCCAAACACTTAACTGCCGGCGCCAAAAAAGTGTTGGTTACCGCGCCCGGCAAAGGCGTTGACTCCTCCATCGTGTTGGGAGTCAATGAAGACGATTATTCGCCGGAACACGAAGTCGTGGACGCCGCGTCGTGCACCACGAACTGCTTGGCTCCGACTTGCAAGGCGTTGCACGACGCCTTCGAAATAAAGCGCGGCTTCATGACCACAATTCACGCTTACACGAACGACCAAAAAATACTGGATTCGCCGCACCACAAGGACGCGCGCCGCGGTCGGGCCGCCGCAACCTGCATGTTGCCCACTTCAACGGGCGCCGCAAAAGCGGTTGCCAACGTGTTGCCCGCGCTAAAAGGTCGGCTGGACGGTTTGGCGGTTCGCGTGCCCGTTCCCGACGGCTCCCTCGTCGATTTGACCGTCGAACTCGGTGAAAGCGTTACCGAAAAAAAGGTGAACGAGGCCTTCAAGGCGTTTGCCAAACAAAAACCCGACATAATGGGGTACTGCGCCGACCCGATTGTTTCAACGGACGTCATAAGCGACCCGCACTCGTGCGTAATCGACTCGTTGGAGACGCGCGTGCTCGGCGAAGAGGGCTCGCTCGTGAAAGTGTTGGCGTGGTACGACAACGAAGCGGGTTATTCGATGCGCCTCGTCGACCTCGTGGAACTAATGCGCGAAAAAGGTTAGTATTTTGCTGATTACAGTAGAAATTTTGTCAAGGCCTTAAACCTCAAACCAGTACTAGCACTCAATACGACGATCTACTACAGTAGAAATTTTGTCAAGGCCTTAAACTTCCTTGCGTTGCCCACTCAAACCCCCATCTACTACAGTAGAAATTTTGTCAAGGCCTTAAACGCGACAACTTCACGGTAGGATACTGGTTATCTACTACAGTAGAAATTTTATCAAGGCCTTAAACCGGGTTATACCGAATTCATTTCGGCTACCATCTACTACAGTAGAAATTTTATCAAGGCCTTAAACTGTATATTGAAGTAGTATCTCCCGCAACATCTACTACAGTAGAAATTTTGTCAAGGCCTTAAACTGGTCACGGGCGAACGAGAAGGAATCGGATCTACTACAGTAGAAATTTTGTCAAGGCCTTAAACACCAACAGTCAATGTTCGCCCACCACCGAATCTACTACAGTAGAAATTTTGTCAAGGCCTTAAACTGGTGGGCGCACGTGTTGGCACTACCAATCTACTACAGTAGAAATTTTGTCAAGGCCTTAAACAGTTCAACGATTAAGTTTTACGTGAACATCTACTACAGTAGAAATTTTGTCAAGGCCTTAAACCTATTCGCGTATTCAATACTGCGTGCGTATCTACTACAGTAGAAATTTTGTCAAGGCCTTAAACAATACAAGTCATACCTTTATGGGACGCATCTACTACAGTAGAAATTTTGTCAAGGCCTTAAACCTCGATGCTTACTATAGCGTCAATCGGGATCTACTACAGTAGAAATTTTGTCAAGGCCTTAAACAGCGCGTTTTTTGGTCCGAATCTAATTCGGTCTTTATTTGCCTTTAATTGTTTTGCCTACCAGGTTTTGGAAATCACTCCAAAACGATTTTTTCAGATTATTCCTATTTTTTGATATGCTATCCGAATTCTTAAAACCTTTGTTTTTGGTTGTCTAACGCGTTTTTAGAAAAGAAAACGCTTTTTTTTATCTCAAAAATGCGGGGCGAGGTTTGCAGTTTTTTTTAGTGCATTATTAAGTCGGTTTCCTCGTTTTTGGCGTACCCGAACCGCATTATTTGGTCTGATTTTTTTATTTCAAAAATTAGGATATTATCTCCTTGCGTGAACCTTTTTTCAAAGCGATGTTTGATGTTGGTTTTCACTATTTCGAGTATTCTTTTGCTGTTGTTTATTTCATATACCGAGTATTGCAGTCGGCGGCCGTAACCTAAAATGAATTTTGAGAAATCGGTTCTCAAGTCGTCGTCTTGAATGTCGTAGGAGAGAATAATCATTTTTTATGCCTGCTTAATTCAAAGACGGGGTATTCATCAATGTTTTTTTCCTTGATGAATGCTCGGTAATATTTTTGTATGTACAAAAATATTTCTTCCTTGTTTTCAAGTATTTCTTTTAGGAATAGTTTTGAGTATTTTTTATTGAATTCTCGTTTCAAGTAGTATTGGCCGTTGACTATTTTAAAGTCGGATGCGTTTATTTGTTTTAGGTTCGCGCTTTTTCTTATCCTTTTTTCGATTATGCACCGGAACGGTTCCATTAAGTCGCAAACCAGTGATTTTCTTTGGAAAAAGAATTTGTGGTAAACGCCGCAGTAAGTGTCGAAACCGTATAGTTCTAGGTTGGCTTCGATGAAGTTGAATAGATAGTAGTACCCGATATCGAAAAGTAAATTGAATTCGTCGGTTTTGCATCTTGGCTTCCTTACCTTAAAGCCGAGGTTTTTGAAATAAGTTGAAAAAAATGTTTTTGAGGCGTTGCCTTCAATTCCCAGCAATTCTTGGCTGTCCCTAGCAAACGTTGTTTGGTCGTATAAACGGGTTATTTGTTTTATTGCTTCCTTGTCTTTCTTGCTTTTGTATCTGAGTGATTGAATTAGTTTTTTTTGGTTGTTTACCTTGTTTTTTATGATGTGTTTAGCGATTTTGAGATCGTCGGATTTCGTGTATTGTTTTTTTCTTAATAGGAAGTTGCCTTTGTTGTCTGGAAGTATTGAAAAATATGGTTTTAGGTTGTAGCCTAGGAAGATTATTGGTACTGCGTGTTTTTTCGCTTTTTTTATTAGGATTGAGGTTACTGAGCACTCGCCTTTGATGAAAACCAAAAAAATTTTGCGGCAGGAATGTTGCAGTAGTATTTTGTTGTTTTCGTCGATTAAAATCAGGTTGGAATTCTTGAATTTTATTTTATTGTTTTTTTTGCTTTCGATGAACAGTATTTGTTTTGACATGAAGTCGGGCCTACTCATCATCAGTATAATAATCGCATAAGTGCCTATAAATGCATTTTCTACATTTGTTCGGGTTTTGAGTAAAGTTCGCGTCTTCCAAATCAAATGACTTCATTTCGGCGATTACTTGCTTTAATCTCTTTTTTTCTGTCATTGACGGAAGTTTAACCGCGTAATTTTTGTTGTCCGAAAGAGATCGAAGAATAATTTTTTTTATTTGGTAACCCATTTCGGTTAAGCAGTAGTATTGAGCATAAACTTGTAACAAGTATCCTTCATAGAGTTTCCTTATTTTGTTCTTCCTTTCTATCAGCGTTTTTTTCTTAACGTCGAATATATCTATTTTTCCGGTTAAACCGAGTTCTTCGCTGTAGACGCTTAACCCCGCCAATATTTTTTTCTTGGTTGAGTAAGTGCCGTCGTCTATTCTTTTGTGGGCGTTGGTTCCGCGGACTTGGCACGCGCTTTGATAAGTTTCCTTATCGAGTTGATAATACAAATTATGAAAATAGATGCTTCGCGGGCAAAAAAGGAAGTCGTTTAAGTTGGATATTGCAATGTTTTCTTCCACGGTTTACTTGCTCCGTTCAACTGCGAAGTTGATGAAGTCGTTCCTGCTGATTAGTAAATCGAGTTTTTTCTTTCCTTTGTTGGCCTTTATTCTTTCCAAGAGCATTAATCCTTTCAACCCTATGTGGTAAGCGCCGTTCGCGTCGGCGTCCTTGGGCTCGTTGTCTTTAGCTTTTCTTGAGTCGAAGAATTCGCCGTTTTCGTCTTTTACGCAGGAAAGTACGTAATCTTCTTCGGGGTCTTTTCTTGAGTTGCGTAACATTAAAATCGTTTTAAAGATTTTAATGAGGTTTTCAAAGAAAGCTTTTTTGTTTTGGCTGGCTATTTGGCTTATAATATTTTCGTCTTTTTGGAAGGAAACCCCGTATTCTTTGAACAATATTTTTAGTTTTTCGTTCGGTTTGACTTCCTTTGTATCCCATGAATTGTTTTTATTCTTGTTTCTGAAGCCGACTAGTTTCGTTCCGTTCGAGTAAACCGACCAATTGTCTTGAATTATTTTTGTTTCTTTTTTTCCGTTTTTAATGAATTTGGAGTAGTCGAAGTTGAATTCGAATAAGCCTTCGCTCGAATCGTATTTGATGTAGTTGAATTTTTTGAAGAATTCCTTAGCTTTTTCTATGTTCTTGAATTTAGGTCTTAACAGATTTACGAAGCCTGTTTTCGGGCAAATCTTCGAGGTGTACGCCGCGGGAACGTAGTATATTATACCTGTTTCTTTTCCGAGTTTCTTAAATCCTTCAAATTTTCCGGTTAGTTGGTATGCGTTTAGGGATCCGCCGGCTTCTTTTTCGGTTCTTTCCTTGAAAACCAAGTAATTGAGTTTGTCTATTAGTTTTTTCTCGAACTTTTGGTATACTTGCTTCTCGATTTTTAATCTCCCGCGCTTGAAGTCTAAGTTCAGGTCTTCCAAGACGATTATCGCGTTTTTTTCTATTGCGAGTTTAGCGATTTTGTGTACGATTTGGGATAGGTAGCCATCCTTCAATTTCTTTATGGTCTCGATTTTCTGCCAGCTTTTCCTTGCTTTGTCGCGTTCTTTTTCGCGTTCATCCAGTTTTTCGTGGTAATCACGTTTTCTTTCTTTGTCGTCCGAGATTACGTTGAAAGAGCCTTGTTCTTGGATTTCTCCTTTTGAATTCAATAGCGTGTAGTACGCCAAGTGCCTTTCCCCGCGGTCAATGCTTAACACGAAAATGTCATCTTTTGTTTCGCGTATGTGGTCGTTGACCCGCTTGTTAATCGTTTTGCTGCCATCGCGCGCCTGGAAGTTCAAGGTTATCGGGCAGTGGAAGAAGAAACGGTCTTCGGTGTACCTTTTGTTTTTTATAAAGTCGTATTTGAATTTACTGAATTTTTTCCCTTTAATCGGGTCTTTGTTTTCTATTTTTTGGTTTTTTGGGTGAGTTACTTTCCTTTCCATTGACTTTGGGCGGTAGAATATTTCGGCTTCGCCGTTTAATTTGTAAGTTATGTCTGAAAGGTTTTCTTTGGAGAATAGTTCTTTCCAGTAAATTGTGTGCAGGTTTTTACGGCCTTCCGAATACTTCGAAAAGTCCTTGTTCCAAATTTGGAATAAGTAAAGTTTTCCTTCTTCGACCAAGTCAAGCAAATATTTTTCGCTTATTTTTTTGAATTCTATTTTATAGCCTTGGTCGGATACTTCTTTATAAAATTCTGATATGTCGACGTAATCTTCCGTTTTTTTGAATTGGAAATCGTATTCTTTCCATTCGGGGTGTTTTTGAATGCTCTTTTTGTAAAAGTCAATCATTTTATGGCAATCGCTTAATCGGAAATCCCTTTTTTTGAACCCGTTTTGTGGGTTTCCATGCTTGGTGTGGGCAGAGTGATTACGAATCGCTTCGATTTCTTTTGATGGCTTGTAAAATGAAATGTTTTTTTTTGCAAATAATATTCTAGGTAGATTTTTTTCTGGGGTAGGCAATAATTTGTAGTCTATTTTTTCAAAATAATTTTTTCCAGCCGGAAGCCGTTCCAGTTCGTCAAAAACGTTTTTTTGTTTTGGGGTCATAATGGCTAAGTAGTATGACTCCTCTTTTCTCAATATAACAGAATAATAGTCTTTTTCCTTGTTTTTGTCCCAGCCGCTTAGGAGTTTGGGATTTTCAAAGTTTAACTTGAATTTTTCGGTGCTGAACGGTTTTTGCGTAACATAGTTTCTGACTTGATTGTATAGTGGGATTATATTCCCTAGTTCCGCAAACGATTCGTCGAAATCGTTATAGAAATCGTTATCGGTTTCAAGTGCCTCTGAATCCTTTTCTTTCTTGTTTTTGAAGTTGATGTTGAGGGGTTTTATGAAGTGGTATAGCCGCATTATTGAGTCCAGTAACGCCTTTATTCTTGCGACGTTGGGCTCTTGGCTTTCAGCAGTTAATTTCTTTTTTTTGTCACTTATTTTTTCATATTCAGTGCGCGCTTTTTTTATTTCTTGAATCAAGTTTGTCTTTTTTTCTTCTAGTTTTGAGAAATAATTACATATCGGGTGTCCGGTTGAACCGATTTTTTTGAGGCCGCTCTCTATTTCGTGGATTGAATACCTGCCTTTTTTCATCCATTTTTCTATTTTTTTGTCGGTTTTGAGGCCGAGTTCGGTTTTCGCGTATTCCCTTAGGGCTTGAAGTACTCTTTCCCGATCCCCGAATACTTCTTGTGAAATTCCTGTTAGGCATCTATCGTTTTTCAAGTAAACTAATTCCAAATCTTTTTCTTCTAGCTTTTCGAGGGTCGCTTCTATTTTTTTGAGTGTTTCCAAGCTTATTTTATCGTAAAATTCGTCTATTGCATCGAATACCTCCGTATTTTCCTCGAATTTTTCGAATGCGAACGAGGAGGATTTGCGGTCACTTAAGATTTGCTTGAATAACGGCGCGAGTTTTAATTTTCTAACCTTTTTTTGCTCGTTTTTGTCCGCTTGTTTTTGGGCGAGTTCGTTGACTAATTCGTTTAAGCCCTTTATTTTATTGTTGCCTTCTTCGCTTTTGCCTCCTATGATTAAGTTGAATTTTTCTATTCCTTCTTGGTTAAGGCAGTTGTTGAAGTTTTTCAAGTTGAAAAAATCTTTTAATTTCTCTCCGTTCAACTCGCTTTCAAAGTTTTCTTCTATTTGGTTGGCGTCAAATTCCTTGTATCTGGTTATTTCTCCGAAGCGTGAAACGTCATCTAGGAATTTCGGTAGGTTGTCGTTGACTATCCTGTAAATCATTGACGTCGAAATTTCATCGCTTGAAAAAACGTTTTTGCGGTTGTTAAAAAAACCGCTAAAGTAGGTAACCCATTTATCGAATTTTTCGATTTCTTTGAGTTCCTCTTTTTTCCCTTTTTTTTCGAGCCATTCCGGCAATATTTTTTTGATGAATTCTTTCTTGAACAAGTATTTGAATTCTTCTTTTTTATTTATTTCGTCGTGAATTAGTTTCCTTAATTGTTTTTGGAGTTTTGCGTATTCTTCCCTTAATTTTTTGTTGTAAGGGTCTTTTTTCAGTTTCGTGTAAGCGTTGTTGTTTTCTTCCAATTTTTTTAACGGTATCTTGGCACCTTCCAAGCATTCTTCTATGAATTGCTTGTAGTATCCGTCCATTATTTTTTTGACTTTGTTGAAATCTTTTTGGCGTTGTTCGTCTTCTGTAATCAGGTTGCGATCTTGAATTTTCTGCAGTGTTTTGCCGACTGGCTTTAATTCGAAGCGTAGAGTTTTCGTTAGGGGGTATTGGTTTGTAAACGAATCCCAAGTCGAGACCTTCATACTATCCCACCACCTTTTATGCCGCTGGAGCGGTCTTGTCGGCGACGGAACTGAAACGACGTTTCTACCTATTTTTAAATTAACCGCGCCGAACTAATTGCTCCCCTAGAAAAAAGTTAGACGGCCGCGCTTTTTAATCCTATTTTTCTTGGCTTGCGCTGAATGCCTACTTAAAACAAGAAAAGAAATAGACGAAAAAGTTTAATCGTTTTCGAGGGTGGACGTGTCTCCGATGTCCAAGCCGAGTTCTTTTGCTTTTAGGACGCGGCGCATGATTTTACCGCTTCGCGTCTTCGGCAAGGAGTCGACTACCTCTATTTCGCGGGGGTAGGCGTGGCCCGCCAGCTTGGTTTTAACGAATTTCTTGATGTCTTCGTCGAGTTCCGGCGTGTGTTCGACTCCGTCGTTCAAGGTGATGAACGCCTTGATGATTTCTCCGCGCATCATGTCGGGCTTCCCGATTACGCCTGCTTCGGCGATGGCTTCGTGTTCGACGAGGACGCTTTCGACTTCAAAAGGTCCCACGCGTTCGCCGGACGTCTTGATTACGTCGTCGGCGCGGCCGATGAACCAGTAGTACCCGTCGTCGTCGCGGAGGGCGCGGTCGCCCGTTGTAAACCAGCCGTGCAAAAAGTATTTTTCGTAGCGTTCCTTGTCGGCCCAAACCGTTCTCATTATTGACGGCCACGGCGGTTTTATGGCGAGGTTGCCTTCCTGGTTGTCGGGCAATTCGTTGCCGTTTTCGTCGATGATTGCAGCGGTTATGCCGGGGAACGGGCGGCCCATGGAGCCCTCCTTAATTGTTTGGCACGGGTAGTTCACGATTAGTTGCGAGCCGGTTTCGGTTTGCCACCACGTGTCGTGGAACGGTTTGCCGAATACTTCGAGTCCCCACTCGATTGCTTCCGGGTTCAATGGCTCGCCCACGCTGTACAAGAGGCGCAGCGAGGATAAGTCGTGTTTTTCGACGAGTTCTTCACCGGACTTCATGAGCATTCTAATGGCGGTGGGCGCCGTGTACCAAACGCTTACCTTGTATTCTTCGATGATGGAATACCATTTTTCGGCGTTGAAGCGGCCGTCGAACACGACGAACGGCGTCTTGTTGGTTAAGGGGCCGAGGATTCCGTAGGAAATTCCGGTTACCCATCCGTGGTCGGCGGTGCACCAGTAAACGTCGTCTTCGCGCAAGTCGAGCACCCACTTCGCGGTCAGTTTTTGCTGGATTATTCCGCCGTGGGCGTGCACTATTCCCTTCGGCTTTCCGGTCGTTCCCGAAGTGTACAACATGAATGCGTAGTCGTCCTTGTCCATTGGTTCGGCTTCGAATTCCGTTGATTGTTTGCCGACCAGTTTTTTGTAGCTCAAAGCGTCGCCAACGTCTTCATCGGAGTCAACCAGGATGACGTGCTTTAATGCGGGCAAGTCGCCGCGAATTTCGTCAATGCGCTTTTTGAGGTTCGAATCGGTTATTACGACGCTTGCCTCGCTGTGGCCGATGCGGTCCTTCAAGGCGTCCAACCCGAAGGCGGAGAAAAGCGTGCCGGCGATTGCGCCCGCCTTCAACGTTCCCAGGAACGAGAAGTGTACTTCGGGTACTCGGGGTAGGAAAAGGAAGACGCGTTCGCCTTTTCGGACTCCCAGTTCGCGCAAAGCGTTCGCGAACTTGTTGGATTCCTCGTTGACTTGGTTGTAAGTGAACCGCTTTTTTTCGCCGTCGGCGCCCTCCCAATACATCGCGGTTTCGTCCGAGCGGTGCTTGGTTGCCTCGTGAGCGGCGTTCAACTTGCCTTCCCCGAGCCAATCGACTTCTTTTTCGTATTCGCTCCAATCGAAGTCCTTGCAAGCGGCTTCGTAGTCCTTTAAAGCGGGCTCTTTTTTGAAGAATTCCTGGGGTTTTTCAACTGTTTTTTGCTTCATTTGCTTCAACTCACCTTTTTTTTTAAATCGTGTTTTTTGTTATTGTTCGCGTCTTATTTATTTTGTTGGTTCATTTTACTTTGTTTGCCGCCTCCGCCGTTTTAAAGCCCGGAAGCGAATAAGAGGGCGACGATTCCCATTAGTTTTACGAGTATGTTCATTGCCGGGCCCGACGTGTCCTTGAACGGGTCGCCTACGGTGTCGCCGATTACGGCTGCCTTGTGCGCGTAACCGCCTTTGCCTCCGTAGTTGCCGGCTTCAACGAATTTTTTGGCGTTATCCCACGCACCGCCGCTGTTAGCCATAACTATTCCGATGAGTACGCCGGCCACGAGCGCGCCGGCGAGCAAGCCGCCGAGCGCGGCTTTACCCAACAAAAAGCCGAAGGTTATTGGCGTGCCTATTGCTATTGCGGCCGGCAACACCATTTCCTTTAGTGAGGCAACCGTGGCGATGTCCACGCACTTCGCGTAATCCGGCTTCTTTTTTCCCTTTAGTATTGCCGGGTTTTCCTTGAATTGGCGGCGCACTTCGCCGACGAGTTCGAAAGCCGCTTTTTCAACTGCTTGAATGGTGAGGGCGGCGAACAAGAACGCGATTGCGCCTCCGGCTAAGAGGCCGGCTACGACTTCGGCGTCCATTAAGTTTATTGCCGTCAACCCCGCTTTGCTCGAGTAAACGCTGTAAAACGCGAGTGCCGTGAGCGCCGCCGACCCCACCGCGAACCCTTTGCCTATTGCCTTGGTCGTGTTGCCCGCCGAATCCAACGCGTCCGTCCTTTCGCGAACCTTTTTTTTGAGGCCCGCCATTTCCACGATTCCTCCCGCATTGTCCACAACGGGGCCGTAAGCGTCGGCGGCCAAGCTGATGCCGAGAGTGGAAAGCATTCCCACGGCTGCGAGGCCCACGCCGTACAAGCCCGCGGAGTAGTGTGAGGCCAGCACGCCGAGGCATATTACGGCGATTACCGGAACCGCGCTCTTCAAGCCCAGCGAGAAACCGTTGAGTATGACGGTGGCGGGGCCCGTGGTAGCGGATTCGGCGAGGCGTTGGGTGGGCCCGAATTCGGGCGAAGTGTAATATTCCGATGAAAAGGAAATCAGGGTGCCGGCAACCACTCCTATTGCAATCGCGTAAAAGTATTCGAGGCCGCCGCCCATCCACTGGGTTACGAGGAAGAAGGCGAATGCAATCGAGAATATTGAGGCCGCCGAGCTCGCGTTGCGCAACGCTTTTTCGGGTTCCGGTGCCTTCAAGAAAAGAGTGCCGAGCAGGGACGCCCCCAAACCGGTTACGCCCAACAACAACGGCAGCAACAATTCTTTTGGGCCGACGAGGGAGCCCAACGCCATCGCCGCTATTATTGCGCCGGCGTACGACTCGAACAAGTCGGCGCTCACGCCGGCGACGTCCCCGACGTTGTCGCCCACGTTGTCCGCTATTACCGCCGGGTTTCTAGGGTCGTCTTCGGGGATTCCCTTCTCGACTTTTCCGACGAGGTCGGCGCCCACGTCCGCGGCCTTCGTGTAAACCCCGCCGCCCACGCGCGCGAACAAGGCGACGCTCGAAGCTCCCGCCCCGAAGCCGAATAACGCTTCGAGCCCGAGGTATTCGTAAGAAAGCGAAACTCCGATGAGGCCTAGGCCGACGGCGAAAAGGGAAGTGATTAAGCCGGATGAAAAACCGGTTTCCAGCGCGTCTTGAAGAGAGTGTTCGGCGGCTTGTGCGGTTCGCACGTTGGCGCGCGTGGAATTATTCATTCCGATGAACCCGATGAACGCGGAGAGGGTTGCGCCGCAAGCGAATGCGGCGGCAGTTTTCCAGCCCAACAAAAAGTAGGCGGCTATTAATGCGAGCGCCGCGAACGAGGCGATTACTTGGTATTCGCGTTTGAGGTAGGCGAAAGCGCCTTCGCGGACCGCCGAGGAAACCGAACGCATTTTCTTGGTTCCCGCGCTTTTCGCTTTGAGTCGCGCCGACAATACGCGTGAAGAAATTATTGCCAGGGCGCCGGCGGACAGCGCAACCATTACTTCGGCTTGCATCTTGACTGAATTACTGCTTGAGGGAATTTAAGGGGGTGTGCTTACAGCTCGATTTTGTCTCCGATTACCGGTGCGTAAGCGTCGTAGCCTTCGTGCTTCAATTCTTCGGCGAAGTCGTTGCACGCTTCGCCGTGGACGCAAACCACTTTTTCGGGTTTTACGGCGTCCACGTAATCGAATAATTGTATTCTTCCCGAGTGCGCCGAGAAGTCGAAGTGTTTCACGGGCAGGCGAACGCTTTTTTCGATTCCGTCGAACCTCATCTTGCCTTCGTTGACGAGCGAGTGTCCGTTGGTTCCCTCTACTTGGTAGCCGGTCAACAAGACTACGGCGCTGTTGTTTTCGTTGCACTGGTTGACGTAGTTGAGCATTGGCCCTCCGCCAAGCATTCCCGCCGTGGAAACGATTACGCTGGGCTCGCGAAACGCTTTTTTTTCGTCGCGTCTGCCGCGCATTACCGTGGTGTTCTTCATTGCTTTCGCGAAGTTGTGGGCTCCCTTGATGTAGTCCGGGTAATCCATTATTATGTCGCAAACCTTCTTGCCCATTCCGTTAACGAACACTTTGGCGTTGGTTCGCGCTCGCAGGACTTCGATGACTTCCTGGGTTCGGCCCACGGCGAAAGCGGGGACGAGCACGGTCAGTCCGTTGTCCAACGCTTTTTCGACTTCGGCGCAAAAATCCTTTTCCACTTTCTTGCGCGGCTCGTGGTCGCGCTGGGCGTAAGTGCTCTCGATTATTAGGACGTCCGCCTTTACGGGCTTTGCGGGAGGGTGCAGGCGCGTGTAACCCGTGTTGAAGTCGCCCGTGTACAACACTTTCTTCTTCTTGTGCTTGAACAAAACTTGTGCGCTGCCCGGAATGTGGCCCGCGTCCAGGAAGCGGAACTTGGACCCTTCCTTGAACTTGTAGTCTTCCTTATAGCCAAGGCACGAAACGTGTTTTTCGAGTTGTTTAACGTTTTTGCGGGTGTAAGGCAGCTGCTTTTTTTCGCTTCTCGCGATTTTTTCGGAGTCGGCGAGCAACAAGTCCATTATGGGGAGGGTAGGGTAAGTGCAAAAAGTTTTGGGTGTGTTGTGCTTGTAGAGCAGGGGCGCGCACCCCGAGTGGTCGAGGTGGGCGTGCGTAATAATGCCGGCATCCACTTTTCCGGGGATTACGGGGCCTTCGTTGTGGTCGTGGACCTTCATCCCGCAATCGAATACGACTCTGAGTTCGCCGGTGTCCAAGAGAAAACAACTCTTGCCGACTTCCTGCGAGCCGCCCAAACAATGTAATTTCATAACATAATTTGGCGGGCAAACTTATTAAATCCGAGCCGCTTTACCGCTTTTGAAATGCTTTTGAGTTATCAGGAATCAAAGCGCGTGCTCGGCCGAGCCGGCATAACGTTGGTGAACGCGTTCGACTGCCATTCCTTTGCGGAGTTGAAGCGCGCTTACCGCCGCCTTGAAAAGCCGGTGGTGTTGAAGGCATTGGGTTCGGTTCACAAGACCGAGCGCGACTTGATTTACTTGGGCGTCGAGTCGCTCGCCGAACTGCGGTTCGCGTACAAGAAGCTCAAGCACAACGCCGGACCGAACCCGGACTGCTTTTTGTTGCAGGAGCAGAAGAAGGGCGTGGAACTCATTATCGGCGGCCACCGCGACCCCGTTTTCGGCCCCGTCATATTGTTTGGGACGGGCGGCGTCTTAACCGAGTTGTACGGCGACGTGTCGATGAGGGTCGCGCCGTTGTCGAAGAAGGACGCCGGCGAATTGATTGAGGAAACGCGTGCCTCCGCGTTCTTGAGCCCGACCGGGTTCCGCGAGAAAAAGGCGCACAAGGAGACCGTAACCGAATTGTTGTTGAAGTCGTCCAAGCTGTTGTTGAACGAAGACGTGCGCGAATTCGATTTCAACCCCGTAATCGTAACCGATAAAGAGGCGTTCATAGTGGATGCGAGGCTGATGGCGTGAAGAAATTGTTGGAACCCGAAAGCGTTGCCGTAATCGGCGCCTCGCGCAACCCGCGCTCGGTAGGCTACGGCGTCCTCCAAAGCCTGGTGCGGGGAAGCGTTTTGCATTCGCCTTATGCTCGAGGGTTCAATGGAAGGATTTACGCGGTAAACCCGAACGCGAAAAAAATTCTAGGACAAAAATGTTATGCCTCGGTACTCGACGTCAAAGGCAAAGTGGATTTGGCGGTGGTGTGCGTGCCCGCAAAAATCGTTCCATTCGTGTTGCGCGAGTGCGCCCAAAAAAAAGTGGGGGCGGTAGCCGTGTTGAGCGCGGGCTTCGCCGAACTCGGCGAAAAAGGGAAGCGGATGCAAAAGGAAATAGTGGACATCGCAGAAAAAGGCGGTTTCCCCTTGTTGGGTCCCAACTGTTTGGGAGTGATTTCGCCGCACTCGGACTTGAACGCCTCGTTCGGCGCGACAATGCCTCCGAAAGGCGGAATCGCGTTCGTAACGCAGTCGGGTGCGCTCGCCGACAGCATAATCGATTGGGCGCTCGAAGAAGTTTACGCTTTCAGCCACATAGTGAGCTTGGGCAACATGGCGGCGCTCGGCCCCGAACAATTCGTGGAATGGTTCGCCTCTGACCCGAAGACGCGGGTCGTCGCCCTTTACTTGGAGGGATTCAAGGATGCGCGCGCCTTCATGCGCGCCGTGAAAAAGGCGGTGCGTTCAGGCAAGCGCGTACTCGTTTTGAAGGGCGGCCAGTCGTCGGCGGGGTCCCGCGCCGCGTCTTCGCACACGGCCTCGATGGCGGGTTCGTACGAAGTGTTTCAGGCGGCGATGCGCCAAAGCGGCGCGTTGGTTGTCGACTCGCTTGAGGAATTGTTCAAGTACTCGAAGGCGTTGAGTGAACAGCCGCGTGCAAAGAAGAATGCGGTCGCCGTTATAACGAACGGGGGCGGTGCCGGCGTGTTGTGCGCGGATTACTGCCAGAGGTACGGCGTGAACCTGGTCAAGTTGAAGGAGTCCACCCTCAAAAAACTGGACCCGTTTTTGCACAAGGCGTACTCGCGCGCGAACCCGCTCGACATAATCGGGGACGCGTTGCCCGAGCAATACGAGAAGGCAATCGGCGTGGTGGCCGCCGAGCCCTACGTGCACGGAGTAATAGTGATTCAAACCTTGCAGACGATGACGGACACGGTGAAGGACGCGAAGGCCGTGATTCGCGCTTCCAAAAAGCATTCGAAGAAGCCGTTCGTAACCGTGTTCATGGGCGGCCATTACAGCAAGCCCGGAAAGCAGTTGTTGCACAAGGCGGGCGTGCCGGATTACAACGACCCGAAGACGGCGGCAAAAGCGATGAGCATCCTCGTGCCTTAAATTCTTTTTCCGTTGATTTCACTTATTTTTTTGGAGCGCGTCAAAAGCATTGCGGTTCGCAGTTCGCCCTCCCATTTGTCGAAGAGTTTCAAAACCGCTTTCGAGCCGCCTTCCTGTTGCGCTTTCAGGAATGGGCGGGCCGCCCCGGCAAGCGAAGCGCCGGAGCCGAGCGCCTTTGCAACGTGTAACCCGTTTCTTATGCCGCCGGAAGCGATTAGCGGCAGGTCGGTTGCGCCGCGGCACTCGTTCAACGACTCCAATGCCGTCAGGCCGTAGTCGTTGAATGCCTTGCTTCCCCCGCGCAAGGCTTCGATTGCCGCGAAACTGGTTCCGCCGGTGCCCGCAACGTCGATTGCCTTTACTCCTGCTTCCGCGAGTTCGGCGGCTACGAATGCGTTTATTCCGGCTCCGACTTCCTTGGCTATTACCGGCTTCTTGAGTTGGTCGCACGCTTCCCGAATTGCGGCTAGGCACCCGCGCCACTCCTTGTCTCCTTCGGGTTGAATCGCTTCCTGTAACGCGTTCAAATGGATGCATAACGCGTCCGCTTCTATTGCGTTGACTAGTTCCGCCGCTTTTCCGGTGCCGTACTCCTTCAACTGGTAGGCGCCGAGGTTGGCGGCGAGAAAAACGTCCGGGGCAACCGCGCGGACCTGAAACGTTTCGGTTAACCCCGGGTTTTCAATCATTGCGCGCTGGCTACCCAAGCCCATTGCAACCCCTTTTTCCTGGCAGGCGCGCGCCAACTCCTCGTTGATTTTTTTGCCGCCCTGCCAGCCCCCGGTTATTGCGGTAACCATTAAGGGTAGTTCGAGTTTTTTTCCGAGGAATTCGGTTGAGCAATCTATTTCCGAGTAATTCGTTTCGGGCAAGGCGTAGTAGTCGAGGCGGACCGCGTCCCAACTCGACTCGCCTTCGGTGTAGCCGTCGAGGGCGTGGTTGACGTGGTCTTGTTTGCGTTTTTCAACCGGGGTCATAACATATTAACCCGTTATGGGCTCTTATATTTGTCTGCATTTTTCCCTAAATTTTTCGAACTTGGCGGGTCCTTCTTTTTTGAGTCCTTCACTTGAAACGCTTAATTCGATGGGCTTGACTTTCGGCTGCGGGTAGTTTTTCCAGAATCGTTCAAGCCTTTTCTTTTCTTGGGCGGAATTGCACCAAGCCGCGATTGCATCCCCCCCGCCAGCCCCGGGAAGGCGCGAAACGATTGCCCCGTTGGAGTTGCTTTCGTCGAGGAGTTTGGTTGCGGCATCCGATTCGACGCTTGCACCCATTCGTTTGCCCAACTCCTTCGTCTTGGCGCGTGCGTCGTTGAATGCAGCGACGAATTCCTTGAATGCGGGGTGTTCCAGCGTTCCGAGCGCGGCGTCGTAGGCCGCGGGTTTTTTTTCGGCGAATTCGTTTAGTTTCTTTATGGCTTTAATTGCCCGAACATTTGCCTCGTTCAATTCGGAGAGGAACGCCGCGGATTCTTCCGGCTTCGCTTTCTTGTAGTCGTTGTATTTTGCAATCATTTCCCGCGTGCTCGTGCTTTCGCCAACGATGTCAGCTAACGCGGTTTGAAAACCGTGTGGAATGGGGATGGGTTCCGCAGTGTAATTCCATTCGGAGTCAACAGCCTCCACAACCGTTTTGTCCTTAATCAGTGAGGGAGAGTAGCGGGAGTAAGCGTGTCCCCCAAAACAAGCGGTTGCAATGTCGAAGCCGCTGCCGACCTTTCCTTGAACCGTTGAGTGGATGTATTGAGCGATTTTATGAATCAGGTGAGCGTCTTTTTTCACGTCGTAGCCGTGCAAGACCATTATCGCTGCGGTGGCCGCCGCGGTGACTGCGGCGCTTGAACCGAGACCTGTCTTGGTTTTGCCCAAGCCGAATGCGGGGTCGGTGAGGGTGGTCAACTCGAATTCCTTGGTTTGATTTCCCTTCGCTTTCAAATAAATTAGGCAGTTTTCGGCAACGCCCTTTACGAATTCCACCGCTTTCTCGCTTTCGTCCAACTCTTTTTTGAAAACGATTTTTTCGCCGTTGAATGACCCCTTGAGTTTTATACCGAATTGAGGCATGTGGAAGGTAATGCCGTCCGCTTCCGTGGCGCGAGCGAAAACTCGCTTGTCTACACCCGTGTTATAACTCGCGTTCGGTTGTTCGAGTACCGCGTATCCGCCTATCCACATTATTTTTCCCGGAGCCGAAACAATCATTTTTTCACTCTATGATTATGTCGTTCTTTTCCTCGTCGAAGCGGTGCGGCACTACTTCTCCTGTTTCCGAGTTCAGCAAATGCCCTTCGGTCAGTTCCTTGGGCCCTTTTCCGATTCCGCAGACGAGGGTGCTCTCAATACCCTCGATTTCGGAGAGCATCTTCTTGATTTCCTCGACTTGGTCTTCAGTAGTGTAAACGTGCGCGTTCGGGCCCGCGTCGAAGGTGTATGCGGCAACTATCCCGCCCGCCTTTTCATTGTATTCGTGTATCGCGTAAATCACTTGTTTACTAACGTCGTTCAAGTACAGGATGGGCGGCCAAGTGTCGAGCATTACCGCGTGCATGTTGCCGGATTCGCGCATTATCTTTTCTCCGAAGGTCGCGAAGTCTTTTGCCAGCACTGCTTTCTTCACCGTTTCCACTAAATTAGGAATGTAAGCGAGCCGAGCGGAGTAGAGCGTGCTGGTTTCAACGGTTTGCTTCATTCCGGCGCGCGATGAAACCTTCTTTTTTTCCTTTGCGGTCACGGCGATTACGTTGCGAAGTTCGGGCCAGTGGCTCGCGGGCGCGACTTGTTCGGCGTAGCAATCCGAACCGTCATCCTTTTCGCCGCGCTTCCACTCGACGAAGCCGCCGGTAATGGATCGGGAGGCACTGCCGCTGCCGCGTCGTGCGAGTATGGAGAGTTCCTTGACGTCTAGATTTAGGCCGAGTGCCTTCGTTGCCGCGCAGGCGAGCGCGGCTATTCCCGAGGCGGAAGACGCCATTCCGGCGGCGGTCGGGAACCCGTTGATGGTAGCCACGCGCGCCTTCAAGTTGACGCCTGCTTTCTCGCGTACGATGTCGAGGAAGCTGCTTATTTTCTGCAATTCCTTTCCTTCGAGTTTCGTTCCGCCGAGCCAAACTTCGTCTTCCTTGAATGACTCGTCGAACGCCACGGTCGTGCGCGTCTTTATTGTTTCGTCCATCGTGAACGAGAGCGAGCCGTTCTGCGGGAGCATCAGCTTCGTGTCGCGCTTTCCCCAATACTTCGTTACCGCTATGTTAGGGGTTGCCTCTACCGTAGCCATTTTCATGTTTTTTTCACCTTATTTGTTCAAGTTCGTTCTCAAGGCCTTTCCGATTTCTTCCAGATATTCTTTTCCTCCGGCTTTTTTCTTGTTTATTTTATTAGTCATTAGAACCTTTTTGAATGCCGTCGCTTGAAGTAATTAGTTCCATCTTTTAATATTAGTTTTAGGTTTTCGTTTTGGTATTCTCATTTAAAGAACGTTTTCTTTTGATATTAGGTGATTTTAGTGGGAAAAGGTTCCGGTTACGGCAAGGTAATTTTGTTCGGTGAACACTTCGTGGTTTATGGTCTCCCAGGCATAGCGTCAGCGGTCGGCTTGACTACTGATGCGACGGTCAAGACGGCGGAAGCGTTGACCGTGAAGGATGCGCGCAAGGGAACCGAGGGTTATTCCGAGTCAAAGAAGGCCCACCAACTGGAATCCTTCGAGTTGATGTTCAACAAGATGGGCCTCTCCGAAAAGAACTTCGACATCCGGCTTGGCGGGGAACTGCCCACCATGAGCGGAATCGGGGCTAGTGCTGCGAGTTGTGTTGCAATTGCGCGCGCGGTTTCGGATGAAATGAATTTGAATTACGCCGACGAACAAATCAACAAAACGGCTTACGAGATGGAGAAGGCGTTCGCCGGCAACCCGTCCGGAATAGACAATACCGTCGCCACTTTCGGCGGCCTCCTCTGGTTCGAAAAGAATTTTGGGGGTGGACCGAACAAGATTGAACGGCTTCGGGTTCCCCAACCCGTTGAAATCGTGATGGGTAATTCGGGAGTGGTCGCAAACACCAAGGCGATGGTGGAAGGCGTTGCAGAACGCCGTGGAAAAGAGCCGGAAAAGTACGCCGCCGCTTTCAAGCAATTCGAGGGTTTGGTGTTCAAGGCGCGCGAGGCACTTGAAAAAGGCGATTTGCAAGCCGTTGGCGGGTTGATGGACGAAAATCACGATCTTTTGCAGGAAATCGAGGTTTCCTGTAAGGAGTTGGATGAATTGGTTGCAATTGCCAAGGAAAACGGCGCTTTTGGTGCAAAAGTAACCGGGGGCGGTGGCGGCGGCAGCATGGTCGCGTTGACTCCCGGCAAGGAGTTGCAGGAGAAAGTTGCCCGTGCAATGGAAGCCCGCGGCTTCAAGGTTTTGAGGACGATTATAGGGGTTTGATTAGCCCCTTATTTTTTCCAGGAATGCGCGCACGCTCTCCATTTTTACGCGCTCGTTCGTCTTCGCAAAGTGTTCGTAGACCGCGTCGATTTCGCCGCCTTTTGCTCCGGCTTGAACCGCCAGGGCTCGCGTGTGCAGGCGCATGTGGCCGCGGTTGATTCCCTCGGTTGCAAGCGCCTTCAACGCGGCGAAGTTGTTGGCGAGGCCCACGCAAGCCATTACTTCGGCTAGTTCGCGAGCGGTCTTGACTCCCAACAGTTCGAGGTTGGCGCGCGCAACCGGGTTGAGTTTGATTGAGCCGCCCACGATTCCAGCGGCCAAAGGCATTTCGATGCTTCCCACCAAGTCGCCGTCCCCGTTTTTCTCGTACTTGGCGAGAGGCGAGCATTTCCCGCTCAAACAAGCGTAACAATGCGCTCCGGCTTCGATTGCGCGCCAGTCGTTTCCGGTCGCAATTGCAACCGCGTCGACTCCGTTCATTATTCCCTTGTTGTTGGTGCAACAACGGTAAACGTCTTTTTCGGCGAAGTCGTACGCGCCAAGTATCGCGTTAATCGTTTCCTCGCCCAACACGCTTTTCGGGAAGGTCGCGGTTGCCTTGGCGGTTCTGTGAACGCACAAGTTGGTGAGTATGCGCAGGCCGGTTTCCTTGTCCGTCAACTCCTCTATTTTTTGGGATAATGTTTCGCAAGCCGAGTTGACGGTGTTGGCGCCCATCGCGTCGCGCACGTCGAACAACACGTGGACGACCAGGTAGGGTCCGCTCCAATGGGTTTCGATTGCGCGCGCTCCGCCTCCGCGCTTGGTCATGCTCGGGTTGGCTTCGTCGGCGAAGGCAATCAGTTCTGATTCTTTTTCCAGTATTTTTTTCTCGGTTTCCTTGTCGGCGTCGAGGACCTGTATTTGGCCGTCCATCACGGGCTCGCTTGACTCGGCTTTGAAGCCTCCTGTCTCGCCCGCTATTTTGGCGGCGTTTGAAGCGGCTGCAATTACCGAGGTTTCCTCGACCGCCATCGGCACCAGCAACTCCTTTCCGTTGACTTTGAAGTTGGGGGCAATGCCTACCGGTAGGCGCGTGGTTGAAACAACGTTTTCAATCATTATGTCGGCGTCCTTCAATTCGAGTTCGCTTGTTTCGGAGTAGTCGACTCCGGTCAATTCCTTGATTATTTTTCGGCGTTCTTCAATTGTTTTCTTGTAGAATCCTTTTGTATTCATACGATTTTTTTGTGGTTTTAGCAATAAAAGACTTATTCGCTGATTGACGTATGGCGAATCGTTTATTAACGCCGATGTTCCTTTGGCTAGTGATGTTTGGTTCAGTGGGCATCATCGGTTATGGAACTTACGTTCCGCGCAAGCGAATAAAAATAGGCGAGATAGCGCGCGTTTGGGGTAAGGACGGCGAAGCGTTGAGCAGGTCGTTGAATGTAAAGGAGAAAGCGGTAGCCGCTTATGACGAGGACTCCTGCACTCTTGCGGTTGAGGCCGCGAGAATTGCCTGCCGCGACATTGATTCTTCGAGCATAGGCGCGGTTTTCGTCGGTTCGGAGAGCCCGCCTTATGCGGTAAAACCGTCTTCAACGGTGGTTGCCGAGGCCTTGGGTGCGACCCCGCGTTTGACTGCCGCGGACGTGGAGTTCGCTTGCAAGGCGGGTACTGTCGGGGTTCAGAGCGCTCTTGCAATGGTTGCGAGTAAAATGATTGATTGCGGCCTTTCCATTGGTTCGGATACCGCTCAAGGCAGGCCCAACGACGTTTTGGAGTTCAGCGCCGGTTCGGGTGCGGGCGCGATTTTGGTGGGGCGCGAGAACGTGTTGGCTACAATTGACGCAACCTTTTCTTTTTCAACGGATACGCCTGATTTTTGGAGGAGGAGCCACGCCGAATTCCCGAAGCACGCGGGCAGGTTTACCGGGGAGCCGGCTTACTTCAAGCACGTGTTCGGCGCTTCCAAATTGTTGTTTGAGGAGACGGGCACGGGTCCGGAGGACTTTGATTACGCGGTGTTCCACCAGCCCAACGGGCGTTTTCCGTTGAAGGCAGCAAAAAAACTGGGTTTTGAAAAGGAAAAGGTTTTGCCGGGCTTGGTTACTCCTTTCATAGGCAACACGTATAGCGGGGCGACCATGATAGGGTTGTCCGCCGTTTTGGACGTTGCAAAGCCGGGCGACCGGATTTTAGCGGTTTCATACGGCAGTGGTGCGGGAAGCGATGCTTTTTCGTTGACGACTACGAACGCGATTTCAAAAGGGCGCCAGCCGGTCCCGGTTTTCGAGCAGATAAAGGAAAAGGAGTACGTTGATTACGCGCTTTACGTTAAACACAGGAGGAAGTTGAAGAGCTTATGAGGGGAGTTTCGATTGTGGGCGCGGGCATGACGCGTTTCGGCGAACACTGGGAAACCAGTTTTCGAGACCTAATCGTTCAAGCGGGGGTAACCGCGTTGACCGATGCGGGCATGCCCGGCCAGGACGTGCAAGCCATTTTCGGGGGTTGCATGGCCAGCAGCCGCTTCATCGCACAGGAGCACATCGGTTCCCTGATAGCCGACCAAGTCGGCTTGAGACCCATTCCTTCAACGCGTTGCGAGGCCGCGTGCGCGTCCGGCGGAGTCGCCCTGCATTCCGGCTGGTTGGCCGTTGCATCGGGTAGGTATGATGTCGTGGTAGTGGGCGGCGTGGAGAAAATGACCGAAATCGGCACGTCGCGCGCCGCCCTTGCACTGGGCGGGGCGGGAGACCAGGAATGGGAGTTGTTCAACGGCGCTTCTTTTCCCTCGATTTATGCTTTGATGGCGCGCAAGCACATACACGATTACGGGACTACCGAAGAGCAGATGGCGGCTTGCGCGGTTAAGAATCACTCTAATGCGGCGCACAACGAGTACGCCCAGTACCGCAACCCGATAACCGTTGAACAAGTGATGGGCTCGGGGTACATTGCATCTCCTTTGAAGCTTTTTGATTGTTCGCCTTTAACGGACGGGGCCGCGGCCGTCGTGCTTTGTGCTTCGGAGAAGGCGAAGCGGTATTCGGATACTCCCATTGAAATACTTTCGAGTTCCCAGGCCAGTGGAACCCTTTCGCTTGCAACCCGCTCTTCGTTTACTTCCATTGAAGCGACGCGCGTTGCCGCGAAGGATGCTTTCGGCCACGCCCGTTTGGAGCCGAAAAACGTCGACGTTGCCGAGGTGCACGATTGTTTCACCATAGCGGAGATAATGGCGATAGAGGACTTGGGCTTTTTTGAAAAAGGCGAGGGCGGGCGCGCTTCAGAGGAAGGACTGACCGCGTTGGGTTCCGACACGCCGGTCAACACGAGCGGCGGCTTAAAGGCGTGCGGCCATCCGGTGGGGGCTACCGGAGTAAAGCAAGCCGTTGAAATCGCTTGGCAGCTCCGCGGAGACGCGGGAAAGCGCCAGGTGGACGGAGCCGAAACGGGGTTGACTCACAACGTTGGCGGAAGCGGCGGTACCGCAGTCGTAAACATTTATCGGAGGGGTGACTGAATTGAAGGATGCGTTGCCGTTGATTTGGCGCAGGAGCAGGGAACGCTACCGCTTGCTTGGCAATCGATGCGAGTCCTGTAACCAGGCGTATTATCCTGCCAGAAAGATTTGCTCCAAATGCAGGCGTTCCTCCAAACTAGTTCCCGAAGAAATGCCTCTACGCGGCAGAATACTTTCATTTACCCGTGTTTTTTCTGCTCCGGAAGGGTTTGAAAACGAGGCCCCTTATTTTTTGGCGTTGATAGAGCTTGAAAACAAGGTGGTTATCCTTTCGCAGGTAGTTGATTCGCCCGAGGACAAGATATCCATTAATGCCTCGGTAAAAATGGTTTTCCGTCGCGTGTTTGAGGATGGTTCAAAGGGGGCCATTGCCTACGGCTTCAAGTTCAAGGTCGTCTAGGCGACTCCTTTATATTTTTACTCAGGCTTTTTCTTGTTATGAGCATTCGTTCGTTCACTTCTTTTCAGGAATTCGAGGAAGCCGCAAAAGGAATCGGCGTAGACGTGGACTTGAACGCTTTGCTTCGCTTGGACATTACGTTCATCGAGCCGTACCCGAATTACGTGGTCATAAACCTGCGCGACTACGGGAACATCCCCAACAACATGCTGGTTCTCACGCCCAAGGCGAGCCTTCTTTATTCGGATAAGCAGTTCACGGACCGCGACTACTCTATTTACAAGCAGGCCTTGCGCCGCAAGTACGGCGAGGCAACGGTGTTGTCGTTCCTCGCGTTGAGCGAGGTTTTGAAGAGTTATTCCGCGAAGTTTTCGGAGATAGACAAGCAAATCGACCGCTTCGGCGTGAATTCCAGCCTTGAAAAAATCGAGGAGACCGCCAGGGAGCTTCGAATGTTTGCGGACCGAATGGAGGACTTCGTGAACCTGCTTATCAGTTTGGAGGACCGCAAGGTAGACTTCATTCACACCAAGGTTCTCGCCTACGACTTCGACGTCTTGCTCGCCAAGTCCCGCCACTTGTTGGACCGCTCGCGAAACCACTTGTGGGAGTTGCGGGATATTCGCGAGGAAATGGACGTTAAGATTACGCGGAAGCTGAACAAGAACATCGAGAAGTTGACGGTGATAATGGCTTTTCTCACCGTGGTAAGCGTCGCCATATCGATTCCGAACACGGTGGGCACGTTTTACGGCATTCCCACGTTGGCGGGAATGATCGGCACGACTTTCATGCTTACAACCCTTGCGGCATCCCTAATTGTTGCATTGGTTTGGGGAAAGTATTACTGGGACAAGGTGTTGAAGGAGTGAGTTGGTTCGCTTACGCGCTTGCCGCAATGTTCTGCGTTTCAATTGCAAACGTGTTCCTCAAGATATTCGTGCGCGACTACGCCGCAACTGTTACGCCGCACGCGTTGGCGGGCACGGCCGCCCTAGTCGCGGTTGCGGCCGCCGTTGCATATTTCCTTTTTTTCAGGGAGGCGGGCCAAGGGTTTTTGTCCGTGCTGCTCGCACTCGCGTTTTTCTCGCTCGCGTCCTTCGCACTCGTGTTCCTCGCCCTACAAACCGGGCAAGTCGCATTGGTGATGGCGGTGCTTAGCTTGGGCACGGTGGTCCTCGCAATAATTTCGGTTCCCGTGTTCGGCGACTCGTTCTCGCCCAAACAAGCACTCGCAATAATTTTCGCTACTATAAGTGTTTTGTCGCTCATAATATGACTTATTGCTTGAGCCACTCTTCCTCGGTCAGGAACCGGCTGTTGGTCTTGATTTTAGTGGCTTCAACCTTTTTTTCAGGGGTTTCCAGTATTTGGTCGGTCAGCCACGACTTTTCTATTCCCAAGTCCTTTACGAGTTTCGCGCAGTGGTCCCGCATAGTGCAAGAACCGCAAATCCTCCAATAAGCGCATTGGTACAGCCACTTGCGTTGCACTCGTTCAGTCATGTTCTTTGCGGGCTTCGAACGCTTCTGTTTTATTTTGGTTTTGGCGGCTTTAGGCTTTTTCTTCCTAGGCATTTTTTTGGGTGCCTTGCGCGAACCCTTCTTCAAGGGCTTTACGCCTTTTTTTACGGGTTTACGCTTCTTTCCAACTTTTTTTTTCACGGATTTCTTCTTGACAACCATTAGTTTCAACTCATTCGTGCGTTATTATCAGTAACAAAAGCGCTTATTAAAGGTTGTCATTAGATAGTAGTAACTTTATCTCTTTTCCTGTTTTTTTGAGTGCTTCCGCTTCCGTTATTTTTTCTTTTGGAAACGAAACGCCTCCTACGAGTTCGTGTCCGCCGCCATCGCCGTTCAACGCTTCTCCCAGCTTTTCGCACAATTCGGCGGCTTTTCCGGGCGCGTCCGCACGCTTTGCAACAGACATCCTGCCCTTTCCCGTTACGGCGGCGTACGCGCAACCCGCTTTCACGAGTAGTGCGGCGCAATGCAGTTGGTGTTGGAACGTGGAGGACAAGGCGTACAAGTAGCCGTTGCATTCCTTGACTTTCGCTTTTTTGAGGCCTTGCAACAAATCTTTTTGCTCTTCGAGTGAAGGAGGCTTTTGGACTGCTTTCAGGCACTTGCGGTAGGAGGCTCCTTTTTCAAGCAACTCGATTACGCGCTTGAATGTTTCGGGTCCCGAGGACTCGAACCGGTGCGTATCCGATATGATGCCGCACAACAAGAGTTCGGCTTCCCTGGGCCCCTGCTTGACGAGCTTGGTAACGATTTCGGCGGTGCTGCCCGCCTTGGCATCGATTATTCCGGCCACGGAATCCGGTTGGATGTGGTGGTCGACCGCGAGCACGCGGCCTTCGAAGCCGTTCAACAAGTAATTCGCTTTTTTTCCGAGCACTTCGTAGTTGGAGCAGTCAACTAGGACCACGTTGTCGACTCCTTCCAAGGACTTGAGTTTGGGCGGGCGCGCGACGTCGAGCTCTTCCAACACGCGTTTTGCTTGCGAGTCAAGTGAGTCGCTTAAGGCGGCTTCTCCGCCGTAGTGGCGCGCCAAAACGATTGCGGAAGCGACCGCATCCACGTCGGCCAGCGAGTGCATGAGGAAAACAGTTTTGCCTTTCAGCCGCGGAAAACGCATAAAACGGTTATACGGCAACGATTAAAATTGGTTTTCAGGACGGGTATTATAATGTCTTGTAGACGCGGTCTCCCTGTCGGCACTCGCCGGAAACCTTCATTCCCACGCTTTGCCCGGCCCCCGCGCTTTCAACAGAGTCGTGCTCGATTTGCATTGATTCGACGACTTGCTCGAACGGCTCGCTTGCCTCAACGAATATTCGGTCGCCTTTCTTCAACGGCGCCGACAACTCGATTGCGGCAACGCCTATCTTCGAAAAATAGTTGAAAACCCTTCCAATCTCTTGTTTTTCGGTCATCACTCACTCACTTGCGCGCCCTCGCCTTCCTGCTTGGGCATCGATTTCTCCAACTCGCCCCTCAACTCGGCGCTCTTCTTCTGCAGTTTCTCGGTTTGGCTGTTGAACAAGGTTATCCTGGAATCCAATTCCTCTTTTTCCTTCTTCAACTCTGCTTCCAACTCTTCCTTTGTGCGCGGCACGATTATGCCCCCCACGTACTTGTAGAACTTGTCGCCGCCCTTGCCCACTTCTTCGAGCGCCTTATCCAACTCCATTTTGCGGCCCTGTAAGGACTGCAACTGGTAGGTTATAAACTGGAGTTGTTGTTGTGCCTGCTGGAACTCGGCCAGTGCCTTGCGCGTTTCTTCATTCAATTCCTTTGCCATCGTAAACCACCTTTGCCTTGAATTCGGGGCCGACTCGCTCGCCCCCGCACTCGATGAATAACTTGTCTTTTTCCACCGTTATTACGTTTTCCCCGGCTTCGCTTTCACCGAACAATTTTTTCGCCCATTCAGGCCCCTTCACGGCGAAGCCCTTGCCGGCTTTTCCGCCGTGTTCCTTCAACCCCCTTAATTCAATTAACGGCTCCAACCAGCCGCCCTCGTAAAACGAGAGAACCGAAGGGTTGCCTTTCATCTCGTAAACGAGTAAGAGCCGCGAATAGCCGGCGGCACCCGCGCGCGCCGCCACTTCCGCCAGGCTGCGCTTGCCGCGGTTCTCGTACTTGCCGGTGACTCGGCCCAGAAAGCGGGCGACTCGGCGCGTCAGCTGAGACGGCTTTCGGGAAGTCGTAACGAATACGCTCATACCAACATTACTCCTTAAACGAATTAAAAACGCCGGGGCTGAGGAACCAAGTTGACTCCTCAACTCCGCTCGGTGCTTCGTCCTCGTCGTCAACTTCCGTTCACGGGTTTCTTTTAGCGCCGGGACTGAGATTCGAACTCAGGCGGCCTTTCGACCACTGGTTTTCCAAAAACCCGCTTGCCCGCTTTGACTCCGCTTGATGCTTCGTCTTCAGCGGCCAACCCCGTTTACGGAACGAACGGTTCGCTTCGTTCGCGGGTTGTTCAAGACCAGCGCAATAACCACTCTGCCATCCCGGCTTCCAATTATCTTTTTGACCTTTCTTTTTAATGAACGTTTTTCTTCGGGGAAGAAAAAAGTTCGCGCCAATAACCACTCTGCCATCCCGGCTTCCAATTATCTTTTTGACCTTTCTTTTTAATGAACGTTTTTCTTCGGGGAAGAAAAAAGTTCGCGCCAATAACCACTCTGCCATCCCGGCAACAACGAATTAATATGTTCCCCGCGTCGTTTAATTGTTATGCCTAAGAAGACGAAGTATGACGGCCTCGTTTACAACGTTACCACGGAGTCCGGTAATTTGTTTGCCAACGGCGTGCTCGTCCACAACTCGGGCGGCCTCGGCACTCCGCCGCACTTGCGCGTTGAGCCGGGCGCGATTCACCGCGCACACAAAGGAGTACTGTTCATCGACGAAATCGCTTCGCTGTCGCCCAAATCACAGCAGGAATTGTTGACTGCAATGCAGGAAAAAAAGTATTCGATTACCGGGCAAAGCGAGATGAGTTCGGGCGCGCTAGTGCACACCGCGCCCGCGCCCTGCGACTTCGTTCTCGTGGCTGCGGGAAACTACAAGGAGTTGCGCAGAATGCATCCGGCCCTGCGCAGCCGAATCCGCGGCTACGGCTACGAAGTGTACATGGAGGACTCGATGCCGGACACCGCCGAGAACAGGTGGCGTATAGTCGAATTCATCGCCCAGGAAGTGGAAAAGGATGGTAAAATACCGCACTTCAACCGCGCCGCAGTCGAATTAATCGTTAACGAGGCGCGCAAGCGCGCGGGCCGAAGAAACAAGTTGACCCTCAAATTGCGTGAGTTGGGAGGCCTCGTGCGCGCCGCGGGAGACGTTGCGCGCACACGCAAGCACAAGCTCGTCACCGAAAAAGACGTGAAGGAAGCGTTGAGTATCGCGACCACTCTCGAACAACAAATTTCGCGGCAAGTCGTTGACGCGCGCAAGGACTACCACGTGTTCCTGACCGAAGGCGCGCAAGTGGGCAAAGTCAACGGTCTCGCCGTAATGGGTGATTCCGGAATAATAATGCCCATAGTGGCAGAGGCGGCGCCGTCCGCGTCCCGCGAGGAAGGCCGCGTAATCGCGACCGGTAAGCTCGGCGAAATCGCGCGCGAAGCCGTTGAAAACGTGAGCGCGGTGTTGAAGAAATACCTCGGCGAAAACGTGCGCGCTTACGACTTGCACATTCAATTCCTGCAGACCTATGAAGGGGTGGAAGGGGATAGTGCCAGCATCTCGATTGCAGCCGCCGTGATTTCAGCGTTGCATGAGGTGGCAATCCGCCAGGACGTTGCAATGACGGGGTCGTTGAGCGTTCGCGGCGAAGTCCTGCCCGTTGGCGGGGTTACCGCGAAAATTGAAAGCGCTTTGGACGCGGGTTTGAAGACCGTTTTGATTCCGAAAGCGAATTACGAGGACTTGGGAACGCTCGACAAAAAAGCGAAAAAACGCGTAATACCCGTTTCCAACATAATAGAGGTTTTAGAGGAGTCTTTGAAGCCCGGAAAAAAGAAGTCGGCGCTCATCCGCAAAATGAAGAAGTCCTTCAAGGAAAACGGCTGGAAGTGAATGGTTGCCGACGCCAAAACGATCTTTTCCTCTTTGTCCGAAGCCTTCGGGTCTTGCGGTTGGTGGCCCGTCAACGCGTCTTATGCTTCGCGCCCCCGTTTCCCCGAAAAAAACGCGGAAATCTTCGAAGTGATTGCCGGCGCAATACTGACACAGAACACTTCATGGAAAAACGTTGAAAAAGCGTTGGCCAACCTTCGGGCCGCGAACCGTTTATCCGCCCGGGCAATCGCTTCTTGCCCTTTACCTGAATTGCGGGGGTTGTTGAAGCCGTCCGGCTACTATAACCAAAAAGCAGTTTACTTGAAGGGCGTGGCACGCCGCTTGAATGGCCGCGACCTCAAAAAATTTTTTTCGCGGCCCTTATCCAAACTAGGAAAAGAATTGATTTCGTGGAAGGGAGTCGGCCCTGAAACGAGGGACTCGATTTTGTTGTACGCCGCCGGAAAACCGGTGTTCGTGGTCGACGCGTTCACCCAGCGATTGGCGCGCCGTTACCCGTTGCCCGGCGAGTCGTACGCGCAATTGCAGGAGTTCTTCGAGTCATCCCTGCCGGCCGACGCGGAATTGTTTAACGAGTTTCACGCTTTGATAGTGGAACTCGCGAAGAGGCATTGCTTCAAGAAAAACCCGGATTGCGCGAACTGCCCGCTCAAACACTCCTGCAAGAAAATCATTTCTTGAAGGAGTAAGCCACACAGGCAACGCCGAGAACAATCAATAAGTAGGGCCAGAACTCTTGTTCGGGCCACCAACCGAGTTTTTCGCCGAGCCAGAGCGCGCCGGCCGCGAAAAGCGACGCGCCGTAAACCCTTGAGTTGTTCATCAACGCTTCAACACGCTGGTTACCGCTATTATGATTCCGACGGCCATTAGGATGGTAGGCCAAATCGGGAGGTCATAAGCCCACCAGCCCACTTCGTTTCCGAAGAAGAACAAGCCGAGCGCTATTAGTATGAGACCTACTGCAATTGAGCCCGCGCCGTCTTCGTGGCAGCACTCGCCTTCTTCGGCGAGCTTCTCCATTTTCCTGCCGAAGCGTTCGGCTTCGCGCTCCATCTCCTTTTCAACGTTCCTTTTTTTCTTAACCGTTTTTTTTCGAGCCAATTCAAGCACCTCTGGAATAAACTATTTTTTTCGGCGAATAAAAGGGGTTTTGATTGAATGAAAAAGAAGAATTAGCGCCTCGGCCGGGACTTGAACCCGGGTCGCCAGATTGACAGCCTGGAATGCTAGACCACTACACTACCGAGGCAAATGCTTAGTTTTGTGGGTGCAACGCTTATTTAATTGTTCAGGAAAGCCGTTTTATTTCGTTTCTTCATTCTTTTTCTAATGGATTTCTTTTTGCCCCTCGCGATTCTATTGGCTTCGTTGGCGGCGCTCTACAAGTCGTCCGAGTTGGTCATAGAGTACGCTTCGGATTTGGCGCGCGCGTTCAGGATAGGGGACGCGGCAATAGGATTTTTTTTCTTGTCCATCGTTACTTCGCTTCCCGAGTTGTCGGTTTCTATTTTGTCGGCGTTGTCGGGCAACGTCGGCATTGCGGTGGGCAACGTTTTCGGCTCGAACGTGGCCGACATAACTTTGGTTTTGGGAACTGCCGCGGTTTTTTCCAAGCTTGCCGTGAGCAAGCAGGTTTTGCGCGAAATAGTTTTCCTTTTGTTGGGTGTCAACCTCGTCACGCTCTTGTTGTTGACTTATGACACGGGGTCTCTCACCGGTTTTGCGTTGCTTGCGTTATTCGTTTATTATTCTTACAGGGTTTTCAACAACCCTTCGGCGGAAATCGCTTTGAGTGGCGGCGAGCGAGTGAACGTCCATACGAGTTCCGCCTTGTTTTTGGCTTCGTTCGCGGTAGTCGTATTTTCGTCGAATCTCGCGGTTGAAAACGCGGTTTTGTTGTCGGACTTGTTCGGCTTTTCGAAGACGTTAATCGGCGCAACCCTGATTGCGGCGGGCACTTCCCTGCCCGAAGTTTCGGTTACCTTGGCGGCGATAAGTAAGAGGAGGGCGAGTATGGCGGCCGGAAACGTGGTGGGCAGTTGCGTGGTCAACTTGACTCTCGTGTTGGGTTCGGCGTTGGCTTTGGGTAACGCCATCGCCGTAAACAATTTCTTGAACCTAGTCGTTTTCTCGCTTGTCGCCAACACGGTTCTCGTTTACTTTTTGTTGTACAAGGAAAAGTTGGAGAGGCGCGAAGGCCTTATTTTGTTGGGGGGTTACGCGTTGTTCGTGCTTGCCTTGTTGGCGGGCCAAGCCTTTTGAGTAAGCGTGAGTCCCGCAGGCCAGATTTCCAAAACGCCTTTTTCTTTTGAAAAGAAAAAGTTTTTTTTTTGAACTGGCAACCCCCTGATATCCACTTGGATTTTCTAACTACAGTCAGGTGCTCTGCCAAATTGAGCTACTGCGGGTCAGCAACTCTTATTAAGTGAATTGCTTTTTTAATAAACGTTATGCGTAAAACTCGATTGAGTATGGCCGCCTTGTTGTTGTTGGCCTCCTGTTTTGTGGTTGCCGGCGACTTGGAGGATGAAGCCGCGATTTACTCGAGGGAAGGCGAAAGCGTTTCGATAGTCGACGTTTCCGCGGGCGGCAACGCGTACCACTTCGTTTTATTCGACGACATTGAAGGCGTGGTGTTAAAGAAGGTTTCGGGCGGGTTTGAGGAAGTCAACGAATCCGAAGAATTGTCGCAAGCGGTGAGAGCTTACCAAGAACACGTCTTCAACGAGTTGGGCGTGGGCAACCTTTCGACGGTTAGCTTGGAACTCGACTACTTCCTCGGCTTAGTGCATCCTTGCTGGTACGGATGCGACTTTTTGGGGAAGCAGAAAGGAAGCCAGTTTTATTTGTTCACTAAGACTGCACGCAACGACTTTCCGCGCTCTTTCGCCGTCTTGGACGAGTTAGAAGAATACCCTCCCTACCTTTACGACGCGATGAGCGCGGTCAACGAATCATTTCTTGCGTTGGAATCACAGATTAGCGCGGGCGACGCGGACGGAGTAATCCGAAGCTTTTCAACGATTGAATCCAATTTGGATACGGTTAACGAGTACTACGATGAGTTGGCTTTCGTTCAAGACGAAATAATTTCCGAGTGGAGCTCCGACATATTCTACGTTTTCAGGGAGCATCGGCGGTGCGACAAGGCGACGCAAGTCGACGAATCCGTTTCCGTGCTCAAGTCGATGATTGCAACCGGTAACCGCGTGCCCAGCAGCGAGTTGTTGGAACGCTTGCAAAAAGAGTCCGAAGAGCGGGCGCCCATCGCCCAACGCCGCCGAATCGTTAGGACGCGCGAAGGCGCCTTATCCGACATTCAGAACACTACGCGGGAAATATCCGAATTGTTTTCTTCCAGCTTGTCCCTTGAAGAACTTAATTCAAAGGTTTCCGAACTCGAAGCCATTTACGCCGACTTGGAGGCCGCCGAAGACTTGTCGTCCGCCCAAGAATACGAGCAGCAATTCGACGCGAAAAAAGAAGAGGTCTACTTCATTTTAGAAGGTTACCAGGACTTTTACTCTTATTACAACGAGTCGGCTTATTCCCTCGGCCAAGCCGAGGAAAACGTGGAAGGGGCAGTCAAGAAGTACGGCTCCAACGACGAGCGTGTAATAGATTTGCAAAGCGATTTACAGGGCTTGCGCTCGCAATTGTCGCTTGCACAAAACCAGTTGGCTTCGGGCGCCGACCCCGAAGTGAAGACGCTGCTTGAAGGCATAACCGCGAACGCCACCTCGCTTTCAACGCGTGCCGTCGAAATGAAGGCCCGCGAAAACGAGTTGGACTTCGTGTTAATCGGCGGAATCCTGTTGTTGTTTGCAAGCGCGGCCGCGATATTCGTTTACTTCAAGAAGTACAAGGAGGAAGAGCCGCCCGAAGTGGACGTATCCGAGTTGCGCGACACTTCGACTTCGGCTTCGCCGGGCAGCATCGTGGAGCCGGGCGGCGAAAACCAACCTTAATAGCGTTTGGAAAACACAATTTTTTCTTCCAGAGGGAGGTTGGGGTAGCCTGGCATCCTACCGGCTTTGGGGGCCGGCGACCCGAGTTCGAATCTCGGACCTCCCACTCTTTTTATTGGATGTGTACGCCGAGCAACTCCAAGATTATTAGTGCGCCCACTCCCGCCAAACCGAAGATTGCGGAAACGAGTACCGTCAATAAGTTGATGCTTATTTCGAGTTCGTATGATGCGCCCAGCCAGTTCACCGCCAAAAGGGCGAGCACGCCGAGTACGGTGTTCACGAGCACGCGCTTGATTATTACCGCGAGTATTACTGCCATTATTATCAGAAATACTGCGAGTCCCCACAAAGGTAAAGCGAATCCAATCATTTGAGTGCCTCCGGTAAGGCGCGAGCCAAGTCCTCCGCATTGAATACGCGCCGTTTCTTTTTTAGTTTGTCGCCCGCCTTCCCGTTAATCCAAGCCGCGGCGCAAGCCGACTCGAACGCCGGGTTTTTACAGTGTAACGCCGCGCACAACCCTGCGAGAACGTCGCCCGTGCCCCCGCGCGCCATTACCTCGTTTCCGGTCTTGTTTTCCACGACTCGTTTTGGCGAGGCGACGAAATCGGTTTCTCCTTTCAGCAACACCGCGCAGTCGTTTTCCCTTGCGGCCCGAAAAGCGTTTTTCTTTCCCGCTTTCAAGCCGAACGCATCTTCGAATTCGCGGGAGTGCGGCGTAACCAAACAGTTCTTGAAAGAGTCCGCCATCCTTATTGCGCCCGCGTCGAGAACCGTGCGCCTCGCTTTTTTTACTACGCGGTTGACGAGCCGCTTGTTTGACGCGTTGACCTCCAAACCGTTTCCGACGAGCACGCAATCGAATTTTTCGGGCTCCATTTTTTTCTCGGTTATGAAACACTTGTTTTTTTGTTTTTCTTGCGCGTTTGGGGGGTAAGGCGAGTAGTAATGCACCAAGTCGGTGAAGCGCGAAGCGGCTTCGATTGCCAGCAGGGGTGCGCCGTGGTATTTTTGGGAGCCGCCGACTATGAGCAGGCGCCCGTTAACTCCCTTGCGTCCCTTGCGCGTGAGAACGATTTTTTTGAGTATGCTTTTAGCCAGCGCCATAACTTCTTAACCCGCGCAAGATTTAAACGATTTCGGAGTCGCCGTCCTTAACAACGCGGAAAACCTTGTCCGCGAACGCCTCCAACTCGCGCTCGTGCGAAACCACGATGACTTGCCCGTTAATCGAGTCGAATACGGCGCGCATTTTGTAGAGTTGTTCCTTGCTGAAGCCGTCGGTGGGTTCGTCCAAAATCAAGAGGTTTTCCTTTAATGCCGGGTATTCGCGGCGCGTCAACTCGTTTAGTGCCAGGCGGTAGGCGAGTGCAACCGCCGTTTTTTCCCCGCCGCTCAACGCGTTAACGTCCTGCTCGTAGCCGTCCTGCGTTATTTGCGGCGCGAACGACGCGTCCACTCGCGCATCCAATTCCGAGCCCTCCAACAAAGCGAAAACCCATTTGCGGAATTGCGAGTCGAACTCGCGGTTGATTACTCCGAGCACTTCTTCTTCCACGTTTTCCACGGTTGGAACGAATTTTTGGTCGAGCCATTCTACGCGCTCTAATAGTTCGGTCAGCCGCTTTTTTTCCGAGCGCGCCTTTTCAAGCCTCTTCCTTTTCTCATTCAACAGCGAATCCTTTTCTTCGAGTTTTGCCTTGGCGCGCTCCAAAGCTTTTTCGAGACGTGAAAACGCTTCTTCGCTTTCGCGCAACTCTTTTTTTGCTTGTTCCCATTCCTTCAGCGACGACGATAATTCTTTGATTTCCTTCTTTTTTTGTTTTAATTCGCGCCGTTTTTCCTCCAACTCTTTTTCTTCGCGTTCAACGCGCTTCTTCAATTCAACGGCGCGCTTTTCCGCTTTTTTCGCGGCTTCCAAGCGCAACTCGAATTCTTTTCTTGCTTGGGCGAGGCGGCGCGCTTCGTCCAAGCGCTTTTCGAGTTCGGCTGCGCGCGCCTCGGCTTCAACGGATTCCTTCAACAATTGTTCGGCTTTTTTCGCCTCGCTTTCGGCGTCGCCAACCATTTCGCCGCTGATTTTTTGTCCGCAAGTCGGGCACCTGCCTTGCTTTGCCAAATCCTTTTTCCTTTTTGATTCGGCCCTCAAAACCGCTTCCTTTCTTTTTGTTTCGGTTGCGAGTTCTCGTGCCTTCAACCATTTTTTGTGCAGTTCTTCCGGGGTTTCAGCCGGTTTTTTTGGCTCTTCCGGCTTTTCAATTTGCAGTTCCCCCCGCTCTTTTTTCACGGATTCCAAGGAAGACTCTATTCGTTGCACCAGCGTCGAGAGCGAGTTAACGGATTCCCGTGCCGCCGCGGCCTCCGACTTTTTTTCCTGTAATGCGGCTTCTTTTTCGCGGGCTTTTTCAAGCGAGTCGGATAAGCTCCGCTTTTTTTGTTCCGCGGACTCAACTATTTTTTGTAATTCTTTTTTTTCCTCCCCCAATTCTTCGACGACCTTCTCGTCTTCTTCAAGGCCGCGAGTCGAGCCCCGCAAGTACTCGCACTTCTTCTTTATTTGTGAGGAATACGTTTTCGCGTTGTCGCGCGCCGACTTGTATTCTTCGACTCCGAAAACTTTGCGCAGGGTTTGCAGGCGTTCGTCCGGCTTTTCGTTGAGCACGGCTTTCATTTCTTCCTGGGGAGTGAAAACCGCGTAACGGTAAATTACGCTAGTGTTCCTAGCGCCTTCGGGCTCGTTGAAGCCGAGTATTTTCAGTATTGCGGGCTTCATTTCGGACGGCGAGTAATCGGTTTCGACTCCGTCCACTTCGATTGAGCCCTTGGTTTGAGCGACGCGGCCCGACTTCTTTTTTATGCCGCGCTTGACGCGCACTCGTGAGCCTTTCACTTCCAAGGCCACTTCGACGCTTGCCTCTTCAGCCCCGTGCCGCAACAAGTGCGAGGCCTTCAACCCGCCCAAGCCGAACAACGCGAATTCTATTGCATACAAAATAGTGCTCTTGCCGGAGCCCACGTCGCCTTCCAATAGCACGGAGCCGGCCGGCAATTCCAAGTCGGCTTTCTTGTAGGAACGAAAGTTTTCAACTGTTACGCGGCTTATCCTCATTCGAGTGCCGCCTCCGCTTCACTGCAAACGCGGGCCTCAAAGTCCGCCTTTCTTTCGCCCGGCATTTGCTCGGTCTTCAACGCCTTCAACAAGCGCATTGCTTTCGACGGTTCGCCGAACGCCTGCGTGAACAACTCTTTTTCGATTTCGCCTCGTTCCCTTGCCTTGACGCGCACGCGCTCGACGCTTTCGCGCTCCAACGAATTCTTGTTCACGTAAACGGTTTCCGAAGGGAAAAACGCTTTTACGGCGCCCCAATCTACTTCGCCGGGGTTGCCCTTCATTTCGCCGGATACCTTGACCAATGAAACGTCGCACTCTTTTTTCGGCAACGCCTTCAATCCCTCTTCAAGCCGTTCGGGTGAAAACCCGGAAGCGTCGAACCCGTATGATTTTATGCTTCCCGCGTCAACTTCCACGAATTCCGGCTCTCCGCCTTCGCGGAAAACGTAGAAGCCCGTCTTATGCTTCGACAATTCTTCGAGGTCGCGGAAGTCGCTAGCCCACAACGGGCCGGGGTAAACCAGCGTGCCCCCGCGCTCTTTTTCGACTCGGCGCTCGTGCACGTGGCCCGAAGCATAGTAATCGAACCCTTTCGGCAGCAATGAAAGGGGAACGCCTGCAACGCCTTTCAAGTAATCGGGCTTGTATCTCTCGATTGCGGAGTGAAACACGAACACTTTTTTTCCTTTTTCTTCTTCCAACGGCGCCAAGTCCAAGTCCTTGAATGCCTCCAATTCGAGGCCGCCGCGCCGCGCACTCATCCCCGCTATTTTCACGCCCGTCTTTTCGTCCTCGACGAAACCCAGCTTCAATTTTTCGTTTTCGTACTCTCCGAAAACCGCTTTTGTCAGGATGCCCGCGCTCGCCAACACGTCGATTATGCTTGCCTCAACAGGTGAATAGTCGTGGGAACCGTAAACAACGTAAATCCTTCTCCCCGAATCCGTGAATTCGCGCATCTTTTTTACGGCGCGGTTGACTACGCGCATTTCGGGGAGCGGCGTGTGAAACAAGTCGCCCGCTATGATGACGAAGTCGAGGTCGGATTGAATGCAGTAATCCATTGCTTCCTCGAACGCGCGCAAATTGCGTTCGCGGAGCTCGGGCTGGCGGAATGCGCCGAGGTGCACGTCGGCCAAGTGCGCAAAAGAATACGGCATAAACGTTTTTTGGTCGGCAAACTATTAATCGGTTTTGAGGGGGGGGAGGTTCCGTTTCTTCCCTTCAACCCACGAACGCCTTTCTCTTCACTTCTTTTCCGGCCTTCGCGTAATCATCGAACAACGGCACTTTCACGGGCAATGCACAAGGAGTGAAAACGCTGGAAACGATTGCTTCGCCCTTGTCAAGCGCGCCGATCGCCTTGTAGTCGTCGGACAAATCCTGTGCCGCGCTACCGATTATGGCTTCGCGCTCGCTTCTCATCTCGTTGCCGAGAATGATTTTCGTGTTCAGGTTGGCGAGCACTTCTTTTGGAATCAAGCTGGCTAATTGCGTAATCGCTATCAAGCCCACACCGAACTTTCGGCCCTCGCGCGCAATCGTGGAGAACACGTTGGAGCCCGCGGACTCGTTGAGCACGCGTGGCGCTTCTTCCAAGACTATTGAAACCGGGCGGTGCTCTTTTTCCCGCCGCGCCGAAGAAAACACGGCGTTGGTAAGAATGCTTGCAACCAGCAACTCGGTTTCGCCTCCGAACGCGGAAGTATCTATTACCGCTTTCTTGCCCGAAAACAATGCTTCCGCCACGTCGTCTACCACGGTGTTGCTTCCCGCGTTCACGAACAACGATTCCTTCAACAACAAGCGCATCTTTCTTTGAAGCACGGCGGCAGTGCCTTCGTGGACGTTGTCCAGTGCTTTTCCTTCAAGTAAGGCGTCAAGCCAATCCTCGCCGTGCTCGTTGAACGCAGTGTAAAGGGCTTCGCGCTGGGCTTCACTGAACCGCGTAACGCCGTTGAAGTGCCACGGCTTCACCAGCGACTTGTTGATTTTCAAGGTTATCGCGCCGTTGCGCGGGTTCGGCGAGTAAACGACGAGGCCGCCGCGCGCTTTAGGGTGCCTCTCCAAGGCTCGCTGGTATTCGCCGTGCGCGTCCAACACGAGCACGCCGCAGTAATCGGATTCCATCAACGACCAAAGCATTACTTTTACGAGGTTGCTTTTTCCGCGGCCGGTTGAAGCGGGTATGAGCACGTGGTGCGTCAAGACCTTTTCGCCGTCAAGCGCCACTTCCTTGCCGAGTTGTCGGCTGCCCGAGCGCACGAATCCCAAAAACAATTTTTTGTCCGCGTCCTCCAACAACTGCAAGTCTTTTTCTTCGACTCCGCGAACCATTGAAAAGAATCTTGGAAGCGTCTTTACGGCGTGCGGCTTGCCCGTTATTTCAACGAGTCCCTTTACTTTTGCCAGGACGTAGTTGCGGAATTCCTCTTCGAAGAAACGCGTTTCTTCGCCGACGCCCTCCAGTTTCATTCCGCTTGCCAATTCCCTTGCCTCGGCCGAAACCTGGCTTCCGTACGCCAAGTCGTAAACCTGCAACAAGTGTTTTCCGCCGCCCGGCGACTCGGCGACCAGCAAGCCGCCTATTTCGAGTTTTTCGCCGGCTTTCTGCCTGACGAGTATTTCACCGAAGCCGCCCGAAATTATTTGCCCTAAAACATTCAATCAAATCACGTCCAAAACCGAGTGTGCATCCGTCGCCCGCAACAACCCCGCGTTTTTCAAGCCCAATAACTGTCTGGCTGCCGCGGTTTCCCTGAACGAGACGCGCGCCATCTTGTCCGCGTCCACGAGGCCGTAAGGGTAGCCCGGGAAACACGGGTCCGAACATTGGAAGGCGACCTTCTCCGCGATTCCCTCCCCGCCTCCTTTTTCGACTTCAAAACGGAACGCGTAATCGCTTCTTGAATGAAAACGTGCAACGAATATTTCCGCGTTGTGGTCGGGGTGTTCGTTTTCGCATACCGGGCCGTACAACCAAGCTCCTTCGGGCGCCATCTTTTGTACTGCAACAGTCAACGGCAGGTTGGTGGTCGTCAACAGCGAACACGTCTTGGCTACGCCGCACAATTTCCCGGAGCCGAAACACTTGTGCGCGTAATCGGCTTCGCCTGAAACACTCGTCTCCAACGCCCCGTCGCGCACCACTACCTCCGCCTCATTCAACGCCTTTTCGGTCAGCGCCCACTCCGCGTAACGCCTTGCAACGTTGCCCATTGCCGAAGGCAATGCCTTGCGGCCGTTCAACGAAACCGTTTTGTCGAACGCATTCAACTCGAAGCCATCCAAACAAAAGCCGTTCAACTCGCGACATTCGGATTCCAGGATGCGGCCGCCGTTCTGCGCCCTTGCAATCACTAGGAACTCCGCTTTCTCTTGTTTGACTCGTTTGTCCGCGTTGAACACGTTGTAATACGCGCGCACCAAGTGCACGGCCGTTGACGGAGAGTTCAACAAACAGATGTTGCCGCCGTCAACGCACGCCACCCTGCCGCCGCGCGCATCCAACGGCCGAAAACGGTTTTCGTCGAAGGGAATGGCGCGGTAACGCGGGTCCGAGAAAAACGGTTCACCTGATTCTTCTACGCTTACCTGCAAATCCAATAAATCCTTTAACACGCTTTTTTCAAGGATTTCAAACCTAAAAATCGTTTCCCTCGACGAAAATCCTTAAAAATGACAACCATTATTAACTATTCTCGACGAAATGTCGGTATGGACTCAAAAGATTCGGCGATTTTAGTCGAATTGTTGGCGGATTCCCGTCAGTCGACCGCGTCAATAGCGCGCAAAACAAGGGTTCCACGTGCAACGGTCCACGAAAGAATTCAACGCTTTCGGGAGAAGGGGTTGATTCGGCGGTTCACCGTCGAGCTCGACCACTCCCTTTTTGGGCGACCTACCACCGCGTTCGTGTTGGCCGGGTTATCCCCTTCTTCCGAATCCAACCCCCGCTCCATTGCAAAAAAAGTGTTGGCGCTGGAAGGCGTGGAAGAAGTCCACCTGCTTGCCGGCGAATGGGATTTACTGGCAAAGGCGCGCGCCGCTTCCATTAAGGAATTAAGTGTTTCAATTGTCGGCCGCATTAGGAAAATCGGCGGGGTTTCACGCACCCTCACTTTTCCCGTTTTCTCGTCTTACGGGTAGGCGCGGTTGATTACGCGCGGGAACGGGATTGCGTCGCGGATGTGCTCGAGGTCGAGCACCCATTTCAGGAGACGCTCCACGCCGAGGCCGAACCCGCTGTGCGGAACGCTTCCGTACCTCCTCAAGTCGAGGTACCATTCGTAGTCCTTCAAGTCGAGGCCTTCCCCGTTCATCCTCTTCACGAGCTTGTCGTATTCCCAGATTCTTTGGGAACCCCCGATTATTTCGCCGTGCCCTTTTGGTGCGAGCAAGTCCGAGTTCAACGCGTGCTCGCCGTCGGGCGCGGCCTCCATGTAAAAAGGCTTTATTTTGATCGGAAAATTCTTGACGAAAACGGGTTTGTCCAAGTCGTTCGTCAGCGCCGCCTCGTCCTTTGCGCCGAAGTCGTCGCCCCAATCTATTCCCGCCTTGTCAACCGCTTCCTCGTAACTCATTCTATTGAAAGGCGGCTCGACCACCGACAACTCGTCGGCCTTGCGGTCGAAGTTGCGCAGCAAACCGCTTTGCTCGTCTGCCATCTTGCGACACACGAACGAAATCATTTCCTCTTGTAGGCGCATGTTGTCCTCGTTGTCGTAGTGTGCCGCCTCCTCTTCCAAATGCCAATACTCGGCCAAGTGCTTCGTAGTCCTGCTTTTCTCGGCCCTGAATGAAGGCGCGAGTACGAACACTTTTTCGAGTGCTCCAATCAAGGCTTCGTTGTACAATTGCGCGCTTTGCGACAAGTACGCCTTGTCCCCGAAGTAGTCCAAGTCGAACAAGGTCGAACCCCCTTCGCACCCGCTCTTCGTTATGATGGGCGGCGAAAACTCGTAGAACCCTTGTTCGTCGAAGAACTCGCGCAAGTAACGGACCACGTGGTGGCGCGCCTTGAGAATGGACGTCATTTTTTGGGAGCGCAGCCACAAGTGCCGCACGTCGAGCAGGAACTCGGTGCTCTGGTCCTTCGTAATCGGGTATGCTTCGCCCAAGTGAGCCAACTCGAATTCGTCGGCGCGCATTTCCCAGCCGCCCGGCGCGCGGTCGTCCTTGTGAATGGTTCCCCCCACTTTGACGGCGGACTCTATGAATGCTTTTTTCGCGTCTTCAAGCGCTTTTTCGCCGGCAACCCCTTTCTTGACCGTGCATTGGAGTACGCCGGACCTGTCACGCACTACCACGAAAGCCATTCCGCCGCTGGAGCGCGACCGGTAAACCCAACCGCGCACGCGTACCTTGCCGCCTTCGGCGTATTCGCCGTTCAACACGCTTGAAATCGAAGCGAATTCAGTCGTCATAACACAAACCCTTTGTTTTTGCGATTTATTATTCATTCGCGGCGGTACTCGAAAGACCCTATCTTGTCGAAAATCAGTTTTTTCGCTTGTTCCGGCTCTTTCCCAAGCATTTCACGCCCGTTGCTGCCGGGCTTGAACTTTCTTGCTATCGTAACGTAAAACTTTTGGCTTTCCTCGGGGTCGCCTCCCACCTTTAAGTTGAATTTTTTCTGTTTTTGCATTAGCCCGAGTACCTTATCCCAATCCATTTTCTTGTCCAAGTCGATGTGGTGAACCAAGTAGGATACGTTGTCGGAGTCGGTTTCTATTGTCGTCCCCAAAAAAGTGCTGTTCGGCCCCAACTCTTCTTTTATCCGTTGGACGAGCCGCGAATGCGGGAGCTCTTGTCGGGCGGGCAACAAAACGCTTTCTCCCTCCAAGTCCCGGCCGTCAATTCGTTGGTATCCTTCCTTGTCAACGCCTATCTCCATTTTCAACGGCAAAATGCTTTGCAATAACTTGTATTTTTTAGGGTCGTCGGGAAACCAGGACGCCAGAGCTTCCCTCGCCCTTAACGCGTCCCCGTTAACCGTGTCCAACAACTTTTTGCGGTAGTAATTGAGCCGGTGCCTGCTTGCGTCGTCGAAAACGGTTTCGATTCGTTCCCGCAGGAATTTTTTTGCGTCTTCGGACGGCTGCAAACCCGTTTTTTGTTGCAAGGCAACCGCGCGCAAAATGCTTGCGTAACTGCTTCTCTTCGCATATTTATCATTGAAAGAGAAAACACCGGTTTTTACGTGGTTTACGCTTTCGTTATTGTTGTGGGTAATTATTTGGCTTTCACTGAACTCGTGGGACAAGGCGTGGCGTGCGTCCACGGCCAGCGAGTTAACGGTCGTGTCGGAATAAGCCAGCCGCGACTTGAGCCGCGATTTGGTTCCGCCCTTCTTTTTTTTCCTGCTTTTCTTGCTGAAAGGGGATATATCCACTCCCATTTTCCGCCCCCCGCCCAAATTAACTATGATGCGGTAAACCCCCCAAGAATTGGGTTGTTCCACTCCCGGCAAGAACGCGATTTTTTTCTCCTTTTTCAACGCTTTTATTACGGGATTTAATTCGTTGTCCGTACCCGAAAAAAGGAGGTCCAAGTCGGTTCCGACAAGGTTTCCCCGGGAAGACGGGGACTGCCTTGAAAGCAATGCATCCCTTACGGCTCCCCCGAAAACGAACAACGGCCTGGTCTTCTTGCCTTTCTCTCTTTTAGCGGGGGTTATCCCTTTTTTGTTGAAGGCGTCAATCAATACGCGAAGCGCTTTCGCTTCCCTGCTTTCAGGGTGAAACAACGGGGGCATACTTTGTTATGGTGGTTCCTTTTTTTCAACCTTTGTTTGCGAATAAACCTTTATTTCAGTAAATTCATATGGCGGGTTGTGTCGGAAATGAGGCGTTTGGCGAAAATGATTGAGGGATTATTGGAGTCGCGAGTCGACTTGGCTTCGAACGGGATAGACGTCCACATAACGCGGAAGAAAGGGCGCGCCCTAAAAGAGTGATTTTGAAGGGAAACACGATAAAGAAAGCGGTTTTCGGGGTCGGAGGCGAACAAATAATTAAGTTGAGTTATAAGCGCCAGGCTCCGCAAATAAGTCACTCGCATTCTTCGAACCACGTCCGGCAACTCGTTCATGCTTTTGGCGGACCTGCGTCCAGCGAGGATTTCGAGCCGGAACCCGTAGAACTCTTTTCAAGCATAGCCCGCGACTTAAAGTCAATACACAAAAACGGGTTTCCGAACGAATACTCGTATCGCACTTATAACGATAAACGCGTTGAACTCAAGGACTTCGATGAGCTCGAACGGCTTGGCGAAGAATTTAATGCTTGTGAGCCGCGTAAAGAACGGGAAACCAACGAATAGTTTTTTTTAGCGGTTTTAGTGCAAGGGCCCACCCTTCTTTTAATTCGGTTAACCTAATCCTTTTTATGTTCAAGCAAGTCGTCGTCCTTCGCACCGACCTCAAAATGGGTAAGGGAAAACTCGTGGCACAGGCCGGCCACGCCTTTTTGGAGGCGTACAAGAAAGCCGACAAGAAAGACGTGAAGGCGTGGGAAGCCGGCGGATGCCAGAAAGTGGCCGTGCGCGCGTCCAACGAAAAAGAATTGTCGGAGTTGCGTGAAAAGGCGCGCCACCTCAAGTTACCGGTTGCATTGATTCGCGACGCGGGCCACACGCAAGTCCCGCCCGGGTCGGTTACCGCACTCGCGATCGGACCCGCCAAGGAATCCGAAGTGGACAAGGTTACGGGGGGTTTGAAGCTGTTATGAAAGTAGTGAAGCCGAAAGGGTTCGACCCAAAAAAAAACGTTTTCTTGGGTTTTAGCCGAAAACAAGTTTAACGGTTCCACCGTGTTCTCGGTTTTGAACGGCGGCCTCCACTTGCAACCCGAAGCGTCCTCCGAAAACCACTCGGTGTTGTCCCGCGGCTTGGTAGTACGCAACGGCGACCAAATGATTTTGAAGTTTAATTCCTTGGAGCACAACGACCCCGACTTAATGCTTTTCGACCACGGCGAGGCGTTGGCGGACGCTTTTTCCCGCGTTTTGAAGGAGAACATTGAAATGCCGCGCAAGTGGCGGCAACGCTTGGAAGAACGCCGTTGATTCAAGAAACGTCTTCCAAGGCCATTCCTGAAAAATAGTCTCGTTTTGACAAAGTAAACGTTTTTCCGGCTTCGCGCAAGGCGGCCAACGGAAAGAACCGCCACTTCTTGCGCGGCAACTTCCAAGCAACGAACACCTGCATCCCCGTGGTGCGCTCCCAGTCGCGGAGAATCGCTATTTTTTCTTTTCTCAACCGCAAATCGTTTTTCCACGCCTTGCACTCGACGCCGAACTTCTTCGTGGTGTGCAAAGCAATCAAGTCGGGTGAGATTCCGTCCGCACCGGAGCCCGAGGCCCGCACCACGTAATACCCTTTGGAGTTGAGGCGGCGCTTCAAGTCGCGTTCCATCGCGGTTCCCCGGTTGTATGACACGGGAAGAATTAAGCCGACGATTTATTTATCCGTACACGTTCATTGCCCGCCCGTTTACCTTTCCGTACGGAACGCGCTTAATTCCGTGCGCTTCAATGAATGCGCGCCCGCGCGGTTCCAATAATTCGCGCACTTTTTTCAAGTATTCCTCCAATTTGAATCCGCTTTGTTCCAGGTAGGTGTGCGGGCCTTCAACGTCGAGAATCACGTGAAACTTTTTTTCAGGGTATTCCGCCGGGAACACGCCTTGAAAGTGTTCGTCGAATTCGCCGCCGTTCTCCGGGCTCAAGGACAACCCCGTCAAGTGAATTTTTTCCGCTTTCGTGCCGAGGTGTTCCCGGAGTTCCCTTGCGAAAACGGGGGAAGACCCCAAGTCCAGTATTCTTACTTCCTTGTTTTCCGCGAGTTTTTCTTTTATGAATGCCAGGAACCCGTTTCCCCCGAGGCGTTCCCCGTATTCGTCAAGGCCGCGATTGCAGTGGTAAGGCTCCGTTGCGCCGTTTGCTCCGGCGTCTCTTCGCTTTATTTCGCTTTCAAAAGCCGTTTCTTGCACTCTTTTTATTTGAACCCGCTTCTTTATTAATCGCAATCGCCCAACCCTTATTGGAGCCTATGAATACGGGCATCAAAGTTGGAGATTGCATGCAATCCTCCTTGGTAAAAATTAATGATTCCGCTAGCGTCGTTGAGGCGGCGCGAAAAATGAAGGATTCCGGCGTTGGTTCGCTCCTCATCGAGGATTCGAAAGGCATTTACGGCATCGTCACCGCCGACGACCTCGTGTTGAAGGTGGTGGCAAGCGAAAAAATGGGTTCGAGCGTTAAAGACGTTTCGAGCAAGCCCTTGATTTGCATTGGCGCCGAAGCCGACTTGTCGGAGGCCGCCAAGAAAATGGGTGAGCGCGACGTCAAGCGCTTGGTCGTCCGAAAGGACCAAAAAATAGTCGGAATCATTTCCCAAAAGGACTTGATCAGGATCTCTCCTTCTTTGTACGACGTTATCGCGAAACGCTCGCGGTAAGCCTGTATTAGAGTGCCGGATGGCCCTCCCGACCAGTGACGGAGCAACGGTTCAACAGGTGCTCGCTTCAAGGCCCGTAAAGAGGCGTTTAAGTGGATAACCTGGACAAGTTCCTGCGTTCCCTGGAACAAAAAATCGTGTTGGTCGAAGGCAAGCACGACGTCAACGCTTTCCACTCACTCGGCTTGCACCCCCGCTTTTTGAAGGCGGTGGGAAAACCCGAGAAAGTCATGCGAAAAGCGTTGGAGTTGTCGGAAAAAAAGCCGAAGAGCGTAGTGCTCTTGTTCGACTACGACGACGAGGGAAAGCGCAAGAACGAGGAGTTCGAACGCTTATTCAATTGCGAGGGCTTCGGCTCGGTTTTGGACCGCGCCCCGCGAAAGCGCCTGCAAGCCTTCCTCGGCTTGAAAACAGTAGAGGAATTGAAAGCAAAATATGAAGAATACAAGGTGAAGCAAAATGGGTAAATCATACATTGATACCGTTAAATACCTGGTAAAAGCCAGGTTCAACGTTTCCGGAATAGTTGAAAAGCCGGACATAGTCGGAGCGCTCTTCGGGCAAACCGAAGGCCTGCTCGGCGACGACTTGGACTTCCGCGAACTCCAAAAAAACGGGAGAATCGGGAGGATTGAAGTCGACGCCAAGGTTCACAAGGGAAAGACGGCCGGCACCATTCTCGTGCCCTCCAGCTTGGACATGGTTGAGACGAGCATTCTCGCGGCCGCACTCGAAATAGTGGACCGCGTGGGGCCCTGCGACGCAAACATTCAAGTGGATCGAATCGAGGACACGCGCTCCCTCAAGCGCAAAGTCGTGGTCGACCGCGCCAAAAAACTTTTGAGTTCGCTCGTACACTCCGAAATACCTGACAGCAAGGAGTTGAGTGAAGTCGTCCGCAAGGAATCCAAGGTCTCCGACATAGTTTCCTACGGCGCCGATAAACTGCCCGCGGGGCCGGACGTGGCATCCAACGACGAAATAATTTTGGTTGAAGGAAGGGCGGACGTAGCCAACTTGTTGAAGCACAGCATCAAAAACGCGGTTGCAATCGGCGGAGCAAAAGTAGGCAAAACCGTTTCGCAGCTCGCACGCGAAAAAGAGGCGACGGCGTTCCTCGACGGAGACCGCGGCGGGGACATTATTCTCCGCGAACTCGTAGCCGCGACCGAAATAGATTTCGTTGCACGAGCGCCCCGCGGAAAGGAAGTCGAAGAGTTGACGCGCAAGGAGTTAATCAAGGCTCTGCGCTCCAGGATACCTTTGGAGCAGGCGGTTGCAAACCTTGACTACCAGCGCGACCACCGCTCGAACGGCCGCTACCCGCCGGCCGACCGCCGAAGCGGCAACGGCGGCTCGCGCTCGTCCTATCAGTACCGTGGAAGAAAAGACGAAAGCCGCGACGAAAACCCGGAACCAAAAAAAGAAGAATCGCGTTCGCCTGAAGAACAAGCCAAGATAAATGCCGCCAACTCCGTGTTAAAGGAGTTGGAGGGTTCACTCAAGACGCGCTTCCTCGGTCCCGACGGCTCGCTCGTAAACGAAGTCCCCCTACGCGAAATAATGAAGGCGTTGGAGTCTTCGAAAGGAGTTGAAACCGTGGTGCTGGACGGAATAGTTACCCAGCGCCTCGTCGACTTGAGCGAGAAAAAAGGAGTCAAGTGCCTGGCGGGAGTGCGCGCCGGAAACCTGTCGCGCAAGCCCGACAAGATGTTGATTTCGCTGGCACAATAAGCGTTTTTAATTTTCCTTTACTTTTTTTCTTATGAATTTTGAATCGACCGCCGAAACAAGCATTCCAAAGGACCCGCTGGAACAAGTCATCGGGCAGGATAACGCGGTTCACATAGCCAAAGTCGCGGGCCGGCAGCGCCGCCACTTGTTGATGGTCGCCCCGCCGGGCACCGGCAAAAGCATGATTGCGCAGGCAATCGCCTACCACTTGCCGAAGCCGACCGAGGAAATCAGCGTCCTCCACAACGCGGCTAACCCGGAGCGCCCGGTACTCGAAGTGCGTTCCACAGAGGAAGCCGCCAAGGAAGACGCTTTGGCCCAGGGAGTTCGCGGCAGGCTCGTCGAACCAGTGGAAGTCCCTTCGTTCGTAGCCGAACGCCTCGGGTTCCGCTGCCGCAAGTGCGGGTCGCTCAGCCGCGCCTCGCAAAAGGCGTGCCCCAAATGCGGGTTCGACAAGCGCTTTTCGGAGAACCCTTTCCCAAACATTTACGTCGGAGTAGAGGAAAAACCGGAGCGCGTGCACACTACGCGCCTTCGCGACGACAACTCCGAGGAAGTAATCGTTTACGAGCGCGCCGGGGAAAAAGTGCGCATACTCGACCAATCCTCCTTGCAAGCGTTGGAGGACTTGAAGAGGCGCGGCCCGCGCAAGGTACTCGTGCCATTCGACCGCAAGCCGTTCGTGGTCGCCACGGGCTCGTCCGAAACCGAGCTCTTGGGCGACGTCAAGCACGACCCTTACGGGGGCCACCACCAAATCGGGACTCCGGCCTACCAGCGAGTCGTCCCCGGGGCGATACACGAAGCCCACCAAGGCGTGCTCTTCATAGACGAGTTGAGTGCATTGGCGGGAGTGCAACGCTACTTGTTCACGGCGATGCAGGAAAAAAAGTATGCTATTTCCGGCCGCAACCCTCAAAGCGCGGGCGCAAGCGTGCGCGTGGATGCCGTGCCCTGCAACTTCATACTGGTCGCGGCAAGCAACATAAACGACTTGCCTTACATTTTGCCGCCTTTGCGCTCGCGCATCAAGGGCAACGGCTACGAGGTCTTGCTGGAAACCGTGATGCAGGACACCCCGCAAAACCGCGAAAAACTCTTGCAGTTTACCGCCCAAGAAATACGCAAGGACGGAAAAATCCCGCACGCAAACCCGAAAGCAGTCGAAGCGTTGTGCGACGAGGCACGAAAAATCGCGCGCGAATTCGACGGCGCCGAAAACTCTTTGACCCTGCGCTTCCGCGAGTTAAGCGGGTTGATTCGCTTGGCAGGCGACATAGCCGTCGGCAAAGAAGCAGAATTAATCGAGCCGGCATTCGTCAAGGAAGCAGCCGAACGCGGCAAAAACATCGAACAACAATTAAGCGAAAAATACGGGTCGGTGTGGCGCGCCTCGCAAGAGGAAGCCGCGAAGACGCGCGGCCGCCAAAAGGAAGTCGGCTAAACTAGTTGCCTTTCCTTTCAGCCAACATTTTTTGGTATGCTTCCCTTATGCGGTTCGCCCTGACATTGTTTGCCGGTTTCGTGCCTTCCCTTGGCGGCTCAAGAATTCCTTCGAGGGAAACGGGAACGTTCATTGTTGAGCGCACGCTTTCCCCCTCTTTTTGAATGTGCCACGCAACGTTTCCGTGCTTGTCCGCCAACTTCTTTATTTTTGAGTTTAGTTTTTCGAATTCTTCGGGAGTCATGGAAAATTCGAGTTTGGCGAGTGCACCATAACCTTTCGGGGTTTTAATGACGCTCCCAAAACGTATGTTTCCTTTTTCTGGATGCCAGTCCAGTTTTATTTCTCTTCTTTCATTTAGCTCCAATCCGCTGAACGTGGGCGCCTCGATTTCTGATTTCAATACTCCCTCGATTCCTTCGTGCAGTTTTAAGAGTTCCTCCATTCACTCACCGAAAGAGTATGACCTAACCCGTTTAACTACTCATTGCGAAGCCGAGCACTTGCGCCGCCTTAACGGTCCACTGGCCCTTGACGGTTTCCGAGTCGGCTTCCACGAACACTTTTCCTCCGTCAACGTAAATGCAGTTGCATTCGCCTATCAACAACACGATGTTCGGGTTCGAACAGTTATTGGTTTCGTCGGTGCACCCGATGTTTTCTTCTCCGGGCACCGTGCCGTACGTCCACAATTCCTTGCCCGCCTTGCGGGCTTCGTCGGCGACTTGAACCATTAACACGCTTAACGCGGAGTTCAACTCGCTTTGGCCCGAGTACATCCTGGCCTCGCTCACCAGGCGGTCCGACGACAACGCGTCCTTGACTTCCTGCCACCCGCTTTTAACGATTACGCCGTTAACCTTTTTTTCACTGGGTTGGTTTGACAACGCGAACAACACGATTGCCGAGAAAACGCCGATGCCCACTATTGCGAGCACGAGTGCCTCGAACTTGTTGCCCTTCTTTTTTTCTTTTTTCTTCTTCGTCATATCGTCAACTCCAATCCTTCTCTTGCAAGACTGCTTTCTTCGAAAACCGTTTTCGCTTCTTCAAGCAACGGCTCGCGGTCTTCATAGCGGTTGCTGAAATGCGTTAACAACAATTTTTGTGCTCCCGCCTTTTTAGCGGTTTTGGCGGCTTGCAGGGCCGTGGAATGCTTTTTTTCCTTTGCCATTCCCGCCTCTTTTTCCGAGAAGCACGAATCCATTACCAGCAAGTCCGCTTTTTTCGCTGCACCCGTCAATTCCTTGCAGGGCGCGGTGTCGCCGCTGAAAACTATTTTTCTGCCGGGCTGCCTGTAAGTAACGTCTTTAAGCCGCACTTTTTTCCCGTTGATTTTCAACTCTTTTTTCTCGGATAACTCGGAGAACAAGCGCCCCTTCACGCCCAGCGACTTCGCTTTTTCCTCGTGAAAACGCGTTTTTTCGGGTTCCTGTAATGTGTAGCCCACGGCCGGGCACCCGTGTTCGACCGGGAAGGCCTCGACCGAAAACAACTCGCATTCGAATACGCGGCTTTTTCTCACGTCTTTAACGGTTACGGGGAAAGAAGTGCGCAGTTCGCGGGTCGCAAACAAGGTTTCAAAAAAGTTTTTTGTGCCGCGCGGGCCGAAAACTTTCAGTTCGCGTTGACGGCCCGACATGTTCATGGTCTGCGTCAAGCCGAGCAAGCCCAGCCAGTGGTCTGCGTGCAAGTGCGTCAAGAACACGGCGTCCGTTTTGGCGTAGCTCACGCCGTACTTCATCATTTGGCGTTGCACGCCTTCACAGGCGTCGAACAAGTAGACTCCTCCATAGCGCACCGCGTAGCACGCGGGCACGCGCCGCTTCGTGGGCAGGGACGCCGCGCTTCCAAGAACCGTCAAACCAATCATACAATATAGATATATTTCGCAAACCGTTTTATTACGTTGCGTGGAAGTGTTTTAGTGGCCGAAAAAAAGTCGAAGAAGAATTATTTGCCGAAGGGATTCAAGAGCACGGCTTCCCTCAAAGTGAAGAAGCGCTTGGTGGACCAAGTCGTAGGGCAAGAGCGCAGCGTGGAAATAATTCGCAAGGCCGCCTCGCAAAAACGGAACGTGTTGTTGATTGGAACCCCGGGAACCGGGAAAAGCATGCTTGCCCAGGCGATGAGCGAGTTGTTGCCCGTGCAAAAACTGTTCGACGTACTCGTAAAGAAAAACCCTGAAAACGAGAACGCGCCCTTGATTGAATCCGTTCCCGCGGGCCAAGCAAAAAAAATCCTCGAAAAAGAACGAAGCAAGGCGCGCGTGCCCGCCAACAACACGAGTTTGGCGATAACCGTTGCCTTGTTCGTTTTCTCGTTTTTGCTTCTCACTTTTTGGAGGGAGTCCCTCGGCGACATCATTACCGCCGCCCTACTGATTTGCCTCTTCGTGATGGGGGGCATAATGGCGGTCGGCTCGCAGTTAGGCCGCGGAATGAAGGTATTCGATTACGCGGACGCCGTAAAAATCCTGGTGGATAACGCCAAGCAAAAGCGCGCGCCGTTCGTGGACGCCACGGGCGCGCGTTCGGGCGCTTTGCTCGGCGACTGCCGCCACGACCCGTTCCAATCGTTTTCGCCCGATACGACGGTTGCCTGCAAAGGGGTTGAGACGACGATGGGCGAGTTGTGGCAAAAGTATTCCGCGAAGTACCCGGAACTAATTGAAACGAATGAAGACGGTTACCAAGCAATTGTTTTGCCGGAAAACGAAGAAGTTTTCGTGGACGGGTTCGTTGACGGCGCTGAAAGCAAAGTGCGCGTTCGCATAATCAATCGTCGGCCTTACAGCGGCGAACTCGTGGAAGTCGGCGGGTTGAAGACGACTCCCGAACACGTTTTCATCACGAAGAACGGCGAGAAAAAGGCGTTGGACGTAACGGAAAGCGAGTTAATCACGCAATGATTTTATAAGCCGACGCAACAAAATAATTAATGGTTCACAAGGAACGCGCGGAATTCGTTTACAAGGGTTTGCCCGAGGACTACTACGAGTTAACCGAGTTGCACGTGCACGTGGGGTCCGGCGTGAGCCCCGAAATAATGTGGTCGTTGGCGCACTCGCAGGGAATCAAGACCACGGGCAAGGATTACTGGAAATTCCTGGAAACGATTACGGTTCAGCCCGGCAAAGTCAAGTCACTCAACGATTACTTGAAGTTGTTCGACGTAACCGAGTTGATTCAGTCGTCACCCGAAGGAATGGAGAAAAGCGTTTACTCGATGGTGGGCGGCGCGTACCGAGCCAACCTCATCACGCGTCTCGAAGTGCGCTTCAACCCGATGCTGCGCAACCGCGGCGGCGAACGCGACTTGGACCACATAATTTTCGCGGCAATACGCGGAATGGAGCGCGCAACCCTGGAATACCCCGTTAAGGCGGGTTTGATTCTCGCACTTGACCGCCGCTTCCCGAAGGAAACCAATTCAATCATAGTTGACAAGGCAATCCAGTACCGCGACCGCGGCGTAATCGGCCTCGACATTGCGGGGCCTTACAAGGACGGTTTTCGCTTCGAGGACTACGCGGATTTGTACGAAAAAGCGCGCAAGCACGGCTTGGGGTTGACCGCGCACTCGGGCGAGACGGGTGCCGGGGGCTTGCGTGAAGCAATTGAGTCGTTGCGCTTACACCGAGTTGGGCACGGCGTGCAGGCGGCTTGGAACCCCGAATTGTTGGGGTTGTTGCGCGACAAGGGCGTTACCCTCGAGATTTGCCCGACCTCCAACTTGGAGACCACGGCGTTGAAAAGCAAGAAGGAGTTGGCGTTCGTGTTGAAGCGCCTGCTTGAAGAGGAAGTGAAGTTCACGATTAACACGGACGGCCCCGAAATGTTGAACACGAGTTTGCGCAACGAGCGCCGCTTCCTGCTCGAAGAAGGAATGCTCGACGAAGAACAATTATGGTGGTGCGAGCAGTGGGCGCGGCAGGCCTCGTTCATTAAGTGAAGTTGAATAAACGAGTGCAGGGGGAGGGATTTCCTAAACCTTTCTTTTTGGGTGAAACACTTTTCTTTCCCAAAGAAAAGGGTTCTTCGAACCCTCGAACCCCTGAGGGACTAGGCCCTGAACCTAGCACGGTTGACCAGGCTTCGCTACCCCTGCACTTCACTAATTGTGTTGTGGGGGGTTACTAAAAGCTTTGTTTCGGGCTTAACCGTACATGGGGTTGGCGCCTTCTTTCTCGTATTCTTGGTGGAACTCGCGCATTTTTTGGATGGATTCCTTCATTTTTTGTTGGATGTTGTTTCCTTCTTCACGCAAGTCGGCGGTGTCAACTGTTACGCCGGTGAGCCCCGAAATTTTTTCGAGTAAGTCGGCGGCGGCCTTTGGGTCTAGCGCTTGCTTTGTTTCGGTGAGGATGTTGGCGGCGTTTACTCCGCGGGAAGCGCATTCGGCGATGAGCACTCCGCTCACTCCTTGCGTGGCGCCCTCCTTGATTAGCTTGACGTCGTTTGCCTTGAGTTTTTCAGCCATTTGGTCGGTGCTGGGAATCCCGTGGGTTTCGCCTTTGGGTTTGGGCGAGGCAATGCCGGCGAGCGAGTAAACGGCTGAAACGTTTTTTTCCTTGGCGTAGCGAAGGATTTCCTCGGTTAAGTCGTTCACGATTTTTGCGGGTATCACGAATTCGGAGAATAACACGATTAAGTCGTGTTCCTTGCTTGCGTACACGCGGGCCGGGGGTACGGGTTTGTAGTCGTGTATTGCTGATACGGGAGGGAAGTAATCGCTTTCTATTTCGCCGACGAGTTCCATACCCATTTTTTCGGCGAGGTAGGCGCTGGCAATCGTGCCAATCATCCCTATTCCCGGGAATCCCTCGATTAGAACGGGGTTATTGGTCTCTATTTTCTTGTTTTCCTTGATGACTACTTTTCGGCTCATAAACGAGTTAATCGCGCCGAGTTTTTTATAGTATGTCTGCCGAGCGCGCCAAATGGTAGGCGGCGAGGGAGAGGGGCAGGCAAACCGCGGCGTAAGCGAACGCTTTTCGCGGCTTGTTTTCGTTGAAGGCGACGAAGGACGAGGTTATTATGGAGAACAAGGCGAGGTAGGCTTGGTTGCCGAGGGATATCGCGTTTGCTAGCGCGGCGCGTTCCGCAGAGGAAGAAGAGAATACGGCTTGCATTCCGGAGCCGAAGTCCAGGGATTCAACGAGGTTGTAGAGGAAGCCGAGGATGAAGGGGACGAGGATTGCCGCCGAGGCGAGCAACGAATATTTTTGGAGGGCTGCCGCGGACGCGGCTTCACGGTAAATGAATTGGAGTTCGAGCACGTCTTCGGCGACTTGTTTGAACGTCTTGGAGACGTCTGCGCCCGACTCGTAGGCGTTGGCAATCATTTCGAGCACGCGCTTGAACAGGAAGGAGTCGGTTTCGTGCCTTCGCAAGGCTTTTGGCGGAGGGGTTCCCGCGCGAATTCTGCGGGCAATCGATTTGAAGTGTTTTCCGAGTTCGCCGCGTTGTTTTGCGAGTTCTTCCAAGGAGTCCTCCATTGCCGTGCCTTTCGGCCGCGAACTGAGTTGCAGTAATGCTTCGGGCAACCGTTCTTCGAGTTCCAACCGATTTTTTTCCTTCAAATATTCCTGTCGCAGTTCGTGGGCAACGGGCGGAATCGCGAGGGCGGCCAGGGAGGCGAGCAGCGATTGCTCCAACGGCAGGGGCAGTAAGGTGAGTAAGGTCAAGGCGGCTGCCGAAGACGCGAGCAGGATTTTCTTGTTCATTTTGTTGCAAGCCCCGTTGGCGCGGACTGCCTTGCGTAGGCGAGCACGAAGAGGTCGACGAGCGGGAACACCGCGACGAAGAAGAACACGACTTGCAGGGGTGAAAAAGTGGATTCGAGGAGCGAGGAGGATATTACGGCGTAAGCGCCGAAGAACGCGGGGATTATGGCGCTTACGGCTATGAATATCGTGCCCAGAAAAGCGGTTTTCGCGGCGTGCTCGCGCACGGCCTGCTTTTGCTTTTGTATTGCTTCGTCGGCCAGCTTGCGCAAGGCATCGGGCGCGCCTCCCCGCGAATAAGTGACGTATAATTGTGCGAAGACGCGTTTTGCGAGCATTGAAGACGTTTGTTTTGAGGCGTGCTCGAATGCTTGCGAGTAAGTGGCGCGGCCTTTTGAAACCGTTTTTCGTATCAACTCTGCTTGTTTTCCGAATTCGCCGCAGCCCTTCGCCGACTCCAACGCGGCTTCAAAAGAAGTGCCTGATTCGAGTTCGCTTGCGATTACGGGTAGTGCGAGGGGGAGGCAGGACTCGATTTCTCCAGCCTTGTTGCCCGCGGCTTTTTCGGGCAGGCGGCTTAGCGCGGCCAAGGTAATTGCCGCGGCGAACAAGGAGTATGCGGCGGCGGACGCGGCGTGCACTCCGGCCGCTATAGCGGTTGCCAGGGTTGCGGCGGCTGAAAAGGCGGCCGACAACAAGGTAAAAGAAGAGTATTCGTTTGGAGAGCAAGTCCACTCGGCTTGCTTCAAAGGTTCGGCGACGCTTTCCGCGATTCCAAACGCGTCCGGCAATTGAAAAGTTCTACCCGCTTTTTTGGCTGCTTCCGCAATCATTTGAACGACTCCGCTTGCACTGCTTTAAAGAATTCGGCGTGGTTTTTCGGTGCCGTCGAAAGCCATTCGGCGCGCTTTTTGACGAGCGCGACTAATTCCTTTTTGGTGCACCCGTAGTTGGAGGCAACTTCGCGCAGGCAACGGCTTTTGGAAGGGTCCGCCAAGACGTCGAACGCCTTGCCTTCGCGCACTTCACATAATTCGGTTACGCGGCGCCGTTCGCGTTGAAAACCCCTTTCGAGTATTGCGCGCCTTTTTTGTACGAGGATTAAGTCGACGGCGTTCAAGTCTTGTTTTCGCGCGCCCAGGGAAGTCAAACGGTTTAACGCGTCCGCGGCGGTGGTGGAGTGAAAAGTGGCGTAAGTGCCCCTTGCCTGGCCCGCCAGAAGGGAGTCGAATAACGCGGTTGTTTCGCGGGAGTCGCGGACTTCGCCGATTATTACGCGGTCGGGCCTCATTCGCAGCGTGTCCTTAACCAAATCGTTCAAACCTATTCCAAGTCCTTCGTTCGCGATTATGCGCACGGTGTGCTCGTGCGGAACGTTTATTTCAGGGGTTTCTTCAGTAATTATAACGCGCTCGGTTTTCGGGATGAAGGAGAACAAGGCGTTGAGGGTGGTGGTTTTTCCGGAGCCCGTGGTGCCGCATACGAGGAGTGAAGCGTCGCCGAACAAAACCGTCCAGAGGAAGGCCGCGCATTCCGCGGTCATCGTGCCGTTGTCCACGAGTTCTTTCACGGAAAACGGCTTGTTGCGGAACCTGCGGATTGTCGCCTCGAACCCGGAAGACGCGAGAGGCGAAATGCAGGCGTGCAGGCGCGAACCGTTCGGGAGGACCGCGTTGAGGCGTGGGCTTTGCAGGGTGAGGCGCCTTCCCAGGGGGCGAGCCATTTTGTTGACCGCGTTTATAGCAAACTCTTTTTCGATGAACGCGTTGGTTTCCAGCCAACCTTTTCCTCGGTGGTAGACGCGCACCCTGCCTTGGCCGTTAACCGTTATTTCTTCCAAGTCGTCGTCGGCGAGGAGGGGGTCGAATGCGCCGAAGCCGTCACAATTCATTTTGGCGGCGCGAATTATTTTTCCCGCGGATTCCCTGGGAAGCAAAACGTTTTCCTGCCTGCACAACGCCTTCAATTCGGTTTCGGCTTGCGAGCCGTCCGGCAGGCGCTTCGACAATTCCTCGAACAATTCCTCTTCTTCTTTTTCGAGGAAGATTTCGGGCGCTTCGTATTCCGCCGACCCTTTTATTGCCCAGCCTAAACCCATTCCAACACGTCTCCTTTTTTGAACGGGTTTTTTCCGCGAGGCACTTCCACCAAGTATTTGAACGGTTTTTTCGGGGTTATCCAGGGGTGCCACGGCTCGACGTCGATTACTTGCAATACTTTTTTTCGCGAGTCAAGGAATACGGCGGTGAAAGGAGGGCAAAACAGTGAATGAATCGCGTTCAACCCCCTCGACTCCGATTTGAATTCGAAGAACAGCGGCTTGAAGGAAGGGCCCTTGAACATTATGCCTCTCGTTTTTTGGAGAGCTGTTTTCGCGGCCCGGCATTCGAGTTGCTTGCGGCCGCCCCTTAATTTCATCAATTTTGTTAGCGCCGCACGATTTAAATGTTGTTTCAAACAATACTTCTCGTATGCGTTCATTGAAGTCCATAGCGATCATTCCCGACGGCAACCGGCGTTACGCAAAGAAGTCCGGTCTTGCGTTGCCCGAAGCTTACGCGGCGGGCTTCGAAAAAGTTAAGTCGGTTTTCGAGTGGTCCAAGGAGGAAGGCCTCGAGTCCGCCACTTTTTGGGCGTTGTCACTCGACAACTTACGCAAGCGCTCCAAAACCGAGCTCGACGTGGTCCTCGGGTTGTTGGGCAGCCGCCTTGACGGTTTCCTGTCAAAAGGGTTCGACGAGGCGCGCATCAACTTCTTCGGCCGGCTTGAAGAGCTTCCCGACGGCCTCCGAGAAAAGTTTGCCGAGACCGAAGAGCGCACCAAGAAAAACCAAGGCTTTGAATTGAATTTCGCGGTTGCTTACGGCGGGCGCGACGAGCTGTTTCACGCCGCCGAGTCGTTGGCGCGCGATTACGCTTCGGGTTCGGCGGAACTTTCCCAAAAAGAATTCGAGAAACGGTTGTACTTGCCGCGGGAACCTGATTTGGTGGTCCGCACCGGTTCGGCCCAGCGGTTGAGCGGTTTTCTTCCCTGGCAAAACGAGTATTCCGAGCTTTTTTTCTCCGAAAAGTTGTGGCCCGAGTTTTCGCGCGCCGACTTCGATGAGGCACTCGGGTTTTATTCTTCTTCGGAGAGCCGTCGCGGCCGCTAAACCTTGTCCCAAACGTTTTTGACTATGCATTCGCTTCTTTCGGCTACGCTCGACGATATTTGTGCGCCCAACTCGCCGCGCGTCTTTTCTTCGGGCAGGTGGTGGACGAGTTCGCGGGCAATCTTCAATGCCTTGTACTCGTCTTTTTTTTGTTGGGTGAGCGAGTTCTTGTTCAAGTTGAATAAGGTTTCCGTGTAGCCGTTGTTGAACCGGAAGCTGTGCGTGGAGTGGCCGTTGCCGGAGTCAACCGACAAGTTGATTACGCGTTCCTCCCCCGACTTCTTGTTGAAGCAGAACACTTCGCCGTGGGCAACCCCGTAATAAGGGTTGCCTGCCTTGAACGCCTTGTGCTTCAAGTTTAAAGCCCACCAACGCACTTTTTTGTCTTTCAAGGCGGAGTCTCCGTTGTCAAGCCAAATCGATGGGTCGAATTCAATGTTCAGAAAAGGAGTTTTGTCCAATCAATTGTCACCGTTTTTTGTGGAGGAAAAGTATTGCAGGCAAAACTTTTATTTGTTGCGCAGGATTTCGTCCATGTCGCCGAAAGCCGAAAGGAAACGACCGGCCCCCAATAAGCCGCCGGCGCCCGCCAAGGCGTCCAAGCCCTTGTTGTCCCTCGCATCCAAGAACCGGCGGGCGCGGGCGTGCCATTTCAAAGCCGAGCATTCGCGTCTCCAAGCCGCCTCGTAATCGCTTCTTTCAACGAGGCGCGCGCACTTGGAGCCGAACACCAGCCCCCCTCCCGTTGTCGCCTTTGTTTGCCCGGCGGCGTCACCCACCAAGGTGGCGCGACCTTCCCGCGTTTTTGTGCGGGAAGTCCTCGGAATCAAGGCGTAAAACTCTCTTTTGGCGGTGCCGGCACCCGTTTTTTCAAGAAACCTTTTTTTTGAGGCCTTCACCCTTGAAAAGTCGGTGGAGCCGAAGCCGACCCGCGCGGTTTTCGCGTTTACGGGCACGACCCAGCCGAAGAAGCCCGGGAAGAGTTCGGCGTCCAAGTACACGTGGACGCGCCCGTCGTTTTCGAGCTCGCACTCGCGCTCGAAACACGAAACGAATTCTTTTATGGGCGGGAAGCCGGCGAGGCGCGCTACGGTTGAAGACGCACCGTCCGCTCCGATTACGGGGCCTTTCGGAAGCCGCTTGACGCGCTTCTTAAAAAGAAATTCGGCGCCTTCGCCTTGCGCTTCAAGAAAGCATTGTTCGTCGAATTTCTGGCGGTCGATTACTTTTGCAACGCTTTTTCGGCGCACGTTAAAGGAATGGTTCGGGGAATGGATTAAGGCTTCGTCAATGGTGTTGAGCACGCAATCCTCGTACTGCACCCCGATTTGTTTTAAGCCGCGCAAGGAAACGATTCCCGTGCACTTGCCGCCCTTGCCGGGGCCGGCGTCCTCCTCGAACGCGCGCACCTTGAACCCTTTGCGGGCGAGGTGTTTTGCGGCCAGGCATCCGATTGCGCTTGCGCCGACGACCGAATAATCGTGCATAAGCTTTTATTGTTTTCTCGAATTAAACGGGTTATGTTGCAGGCGGCGGCGGGCTTCGCATTGTTTTTCTTGTCGGGTTACGCGGCGTCCCTGGCGTTCTTTGAAAAAGCGGGCGCGGTCGAGCGCGCCGCTTACTCCTTGTTTTTCGCCTTGACGGTTCCCGCCGCATTACTGGCTTTCCTGAACGTTTTTTTGGGCGTTTCGTTCACGACCTTCAACGTTTTCGCGGTGTTCGCCGTTTTTTGCGTTGCCTGCTTCGCGAAATTTTTTTCTTCAAGGCGAACAAGGACTTCCACATTTTCCAAGCGGTCTTGACCAAGCCGTCTGCTTCGGGTGTCCCGCCTTCAACGTCGCGCCATTCAACGGGCATTTCCTTGATTGACAGCCCGGCTCGCTTTGCGCGGTAAAGTATTTCCACGTCCCACACGAACCCTTTTTCAACGCATTCGTCGAGAAGCGGCCCGACCGTTTTCTTGTCGAATAGCTTGAAGCCGCATTGCGTGTCGGAAACGCTTAAGCCGAAAATTTTTCGGGCCAAAAAATTGAAGGTTTTGCCCGCGATTACGCGGTGCAACTTCATTTTGGTTTTGGATTCGGGGTGGTAGCGCGTGCCCACGACGATGCCCGCCTTCACCTTTGTTATGCGCGGGATTTGGCTCGGGGGCGTTGCGGCGTCCGCGTCGTACAATAACACGTAACGCGTTTTTGCGGCTTTAATGCCTTGGATTACCGCGCCTCCTTTTCCCAGCCGTTCCTTGTAGTGGATGACGCGGGCACCCTTTTTTCTTGCGATTCGGGGAGTAGCGTCCGAGCCGTCGTCCACGACGAGCACGTTGAAACCCTTTAACGCGTCCAGCGTCCTGCCTATGCGCTTTTCCTCGTTGTGCGTAGGAATTAAAACGGTGACGTTCATTGCTTTATTCAAGGCGTTTTCAATTATTATTAGTTGTTTGTGAAGGAAAATGGTTAAAGCGATTCTTTTGGCGGGCGGTTATGCAACGCGCTTGCAGCCCTTATCCTTGAGGCTGCCCAAAGTATTGTTGCCTGTTGCAGGCAAGCCCGTAATCGCTTACACGCTGGAATTGTTGAGGGACGCGGGGGTAACCGAGTTAATCGTTTCCTTGAACGAGCAGCAAAAAGTCATAGAGGAAGTGCTCGGCGACGGTTCGCGTTACGGAGTCAACATTTCCTACGTGTTCGAGAGGACTTCGAGCGACGACGACAAGCTGGGGGCCATCGGTGCAATCCTTAACTCGGTTGAGGAAGCAGGGGTTTGCGGGGACGCCCTCGTCCTGGGCACGGATAACTTCGTGCAGGGCTTGGACTTGAAGGTGTTCCGCGAACAACACGAAGGGGGCGAAGCCGGCGCGTCCATCGCTCTCTTCCGTCTGTCGAACAAGAGCGACGTCGAACACTTCGGCGTAGCCAAGCTGGACGGACGAAAAATCACGGCGTTTCAGGAAAAGCCGCGCGTGCAGGAAGCGGTTTCAACCCTTGCGTCAACCGCCGTGTACTACTTGTCCAAGAAGGCGTTGTGTGAACTGCTCCCCGAGTACGTCGCGGAACAAAAAGCCGCGGGAAACCGTGCGGACCGCCTCGGCGACTTTTGGAAGTGGCTCCTTGAAAAGACGCGCGTTGAAGGATTCGTTTTTGAAGGCGTTTGGGGCGACATAGGCACTCCTTCCACTTATTTGGATACTAACCGCCTCGCAATGAATTCGTTGGTCAAGGGGCAACCCGTGAACAAGCCCGGCATTTTTTCTCAAGGCGACGTGTTGTGCGGCGAAAACGTTTCAATAGGCAAAGGCGCCGTAATAAAAGGGCCCGCGATACTGGGGGAAGGCTGCGTAATCGGGGAGAACTCGGTTGTGGGGCCCTACGCGCACTTGGAGAAGCGCTCGCGCGTCGGCGACGACTGCGTAATCAAGGACTCCATCGTGTTCGAGGACGCGGCCGTAGCCGACTCCTGCCACTTGGCGGGCTCGCTAATAGACAAGAATGCCACGGTGGGCAAGGGCTCGCGCCTCGACTATAACTGCATAATAGGAGAAGAATGCGTTTTGGGTGAGGGCTCGCGCGTGCTCGCTTATTCACGAATTTGGCCGCGCCTGCGGTTGGGCAAGCAAAGCGTTGTCGAGGGTGCGATAAGCTTTTAGGCGGCTTTTTTTGACCGCCTTTTTTGTGTGACGAGTTTTCGCAAGTCGGTTATGTGTGTTATTGCGGTTTCAATTCTTTCAGGGTCTATTTGTTCGGTTCTGCTTATTGCTTTCAAATGTTTTTCGGCGTTTCCCAAGGCAGTCAATGCCTTTGAAGTTTTGGCAGTGTTAAATCCTTTTTCGCCTATTTCCTTGAAAACTGTAACCGTTTCCCTCAATTTACCCAATTTGTTGAGTGATATTACTTCGGGTTTGAACTCGATTCCGTTCCCGGTTTCTTCTACGGCTTCCGACATTATGCCGTGAACGTGCTCGCCCGCTTTGCGAAACCTTTCCTCCCAGTTCAATTCTTTCATATCCATCACTCAAAGTAGAGGGCGGGCTTGAACGGCATTGCGCGCGACGCCTTCTCGTTCGAGCTTTCCTCTTCACTCTCTATTACGACTTCAACGTTTAACTCTTTTTCCAGGAATTCCTTGGCGTGCTCCAAGTGCTCTTTTTCTTCCACGAATACGGCGTCCTTCAAAGCGTAAAAGTCGCGGGAAGCGTATTCGAGCAGTGCGCCTTCCAACCCGCTTTCCTCGGGCCTGTCGTTTTCAAGGCCTTTCTTTAACTCCTCGGTTTTTTTTCGGCATGCAACCGTTATGGTTAGCTTCGCCAATTTCTTGTTGATGCGCCTCTTTATGCGGCGCGCGTCTTCCAGCGCCTTCATTACGAAGTCCTCGCCCGCTTCGGCTTCGCGGTCAACCAGTTCTTTTTGTACGCCCGGCCATTCGGCGGCGCTCACGAATCCTTTCCCGCCGGAGCGCTCCCACAATTCTTCGCACGAGTGGGGCGTGGCGGGAGCCATCAAGCGAATCCATTTTTTGAGTGCGTGCCTTCCCGCGAACAATAATTCTTGCCGGGTGCCTCGACGCTTCAAGTGGTCGAAGACGTTGAGCGTCTTGTAAAACGCTTCCTGCACGTATTCGCGTACTTGCAGGGATTCGATTGCTTTGGTTGCGGCTTCGAGTTGGGACTCGAATTTGCTGACCGCCCACTTGCTGAGCGGGGTTTCAGCGGCTTCTCCTTCTCCTTGGAATTCTTCGCACAACGAAATTATTTTGTGGAAAGTTTTTCGCGACGCGACCAACTCCTTTTTGCGGAAGTCCAGCGTGCTTCCAAAGTCGGCGGCGCCCGCAACGTACAAGCGGAACAAGTCGGCGCCGTACTCTTCCCCGATTTTGTTTAAAAGTACGACGTTACCCTTGCTCTTGCTCATCTTCGTTCCTTCGCTGATGAGCATTTCGTTTAATGAAAACGCTTTCGGCCACTTGGATTCGTCGAATAGTGCGACGTGCGCGAACACGAGGAAGCTTAAGTGGTTCGTTATGTGGGCGACTCCCGTGTGCCGCAAGTCGTTGGGATACCAATACTCGAATTCCTTTCTTGCTTCTCGGGCCGCCTCGCTTCCTTCTCCCTTGCCTTGGAACACGTAGTCGAAGAATTCTTCAGTCAATTCTTCGGGCTTCAAGCCGTACTCGCGAATCTTTTTTATCACGGTGTAAAACGCCATGTAGGCCGTTGAATCGCTGAGCGACTCGATTATCCATTCGTCGTCGAACGGCAGTTTTGTGCCCAACCCGCGGCGGCGCGCGCACGGCCTCTTGTCTAGCCAGTCGAAAACGTCGTAGAACTGTTTCTTGTACTGGCCGGGGTGAACCGTCATTTCGTCGAGGCACTTGCGCGCTTTTTCCTTCCATCCCTCTGCGTTGAAGTCGAGGAACCATTGATCGTTTAGTACGGCGGCAACTATTTTTCCGCCGCAACGGCATTCGGCGCGGCGGTTCGTTTCATAGAACGCGCCCGCCTTGTTTTTTTGCTTGAGCCATTCGGCGACCTTGTCCTTTGCTTCGACTACCTTCATCCCCGCGAATTCGGGGACCACTCCCTTCATCACGCCGTTGTAATACTCGGCTTTGTAGAGTTCGTTGGTCGCTTTTTCCAGCTTGCCTTTTTCCTTTAGGTTGGCTATCTTCATTCTCTCCGATATTTCTTTTGCCGGAAACTCGCCGTAGCCTTCGAGTTCAATCAAGCTCACCATTTCAATGCTTTCGGCGGGGGCCTTCCACTCGCCGTCCTTCTTCAATTGCTGGAGGGCGACGTAGTCGTAGGGCGCGTGGGCGGGCACGGAATGCACGAAGCCCGAGGCGTTGTCGGGGTCCACGAATTCCGCGGGGAAAATGGGTATTTCCTTGCCGAGCGGAGTAACGCATTTTTTGCCCGCGAAAAACGAGCCTTTTTGTTCGTCTTCCACTTCGTGTTTTTTGCCTTGCAAGGCGAGCTTTTCGGCGGCTTGCTTGGAAACCCACCATTTTTCGCCGTCTTCGAACCGCGCCTTTACGTAGTCGGCTTCCGGGTTCACGAACTCGTTGGTTATGCCGAAAACGGTTTCGGGGCGGAGAGTGCACGAAACGATGAACGCGTCTTCGAACCCGAACTTTACGGCGGTGAACTCCATTAAGTCCACGGGCTTGGTGTCGCCGTCGCGAATGTCGTCTTCACCGACCGCGTTCCGGCATTCGACGCAGTAAAGCAGGGGGTAGGCGGCCTGCCTCAAATAGCCGTCTTCCCGGTATTTCTTGAATTGCCACTCGATGAACTTGTTGTATTCGGGGTCTCCCGTAGTAAAGCGACGCGTGAAGTCGAGCGAAAAGCCGATGGACCGGAAGTCTTCGACGAGCTTTTCGGAAAAATAGTTTACGAGGTTCCAAGGCTCCTTGAAGGATTCAACGATTTCGCTTACTCTTTCTTCGTCTTCGTAATTGGATACGTAGCTCCGGTACAAGTTAACGGTTTTTTCGTCGTTCGCCTCTATCTTGGCGCTTACTGCGAGCACGGGCGTGCCCGTGATGTGGAACGCCATGGGCCACAACACGTTGAAGCCCTTCATCCGCTTGTAGCGCGCGATTACGTCTCCGCCCACGTAAGTGCGGCCGTGGCCAACGTGCAGGCAACCCGAGACGTAGGGGTATGGCACCGTGAAAAACCATTTTTCCCGGGTTTCGTCGACGGCGGGCTCGAAAACTTTTTCGTTGAGCCACTTATCCTGCCATTTTTTTTCTGTTGAAGCGAAGTCGTAATCCATGACTCGTAAAACTAGGTTTAACCTGAAATTTAAAGTGTTTGAAACGCCGGGGACGAGATTCGAACTCGCACGGGCCGAAGCCCACCAGATGACTCTAATTCCCTTTCTTTCTCATTAAAGTCTTTCTTTCGGGAAAGAAAGAGTTTACTCGAGTCTGGCGCGTTACCTGGTTCCGCCACCCCGGCTAACAACCTAATTCTTTTAACCGACTCTTACTTATTGGTTTTGGAGGATTCAAGATGCCGTATGGGGAACTGCGCGAAGAAGCCCGCCAAAAGGATGTTGACCGAAAAAACCTGCAATTTGATTTGAGGCACGTAGCCGGGGAACTCGAAAAGTGGAGGCAGCGCCCCGAAAACGAAGCGCTCAACCACGTAAGGGAGTTGGAGGCTTTGCAAGAAGAGTTGGTTCGCGCCGCCCATTCAATGGAACGCGAACACCTTTCTTTTTCTGCCTTGCACGACTTGAAGGGCAAAGGGATTCCCGGAATCAAGGGAATAAAGTTGAGTTCGGAGCAACGCGACTTGTTTTTGGGTTTGATGAAATCCGACGAGTAACCTTTCAGTTTCTTCTCCGGTTACCGCGCGGTCTGCGGTCGCGGTAGTTATCGCGCCTCGGAGGCCTTCCGCCTCGGCGGTCGAACCGACGCCTCGGCTTTTCAAAGCGTTTGCCGGCCCACTTTCGGGTTTCGTGCCTTCCGCATTCCGGGCACTTGCCGTCTTCGTTTAACTCGTGGCGGCAACGCGAGCAAAAAGCGCGCACCACGCCGAGGTCGTCTTCGCGCATCGTCAAGTAGATGCCGAGCGGCTTGACTTCCTTGACGCGCGCCTTCAAGTAGTCGCCGGTGCGCAGGTAATCGCGAATGCTTTCGGCGTAACCCTTATCCAACTCGCTTACGCGGAGGTAGGCGAAGGTGCGCTCGCCTCCCAAACCTTTTTCGACGGGCTGGAATTCGACGAGAGTCATTTGGCTGAATATCTTGTATACTTTTCCGTAAACGAGGTCGCCGGGCTTGACTATGCGCGCCTCTTTTTTTGCGGTAACCTTGACGCTTCGGTCTTCCTCGTTGACTTCCTTTATTCCCACGCGTTCGGGGTAAAGCATTCCGTCTTCGAGTTCAATCGTGTTGTTGCCTCCCACGTATTCCACGGCGTAAGCCAAGGCTTCGCCTGGAACAACGGGTTCCTTTTTGTCTTGCATTAAGCATTACCTCATTTTTCCTGTTGGTCCTGTTTTTGCTTGAGGGCCATCAGGTTCTTCATCAATTCGTCGGCGCCTTCAACGCTTTTCTTTAGTTCGCTGGGCGTCTTGGCGGGCTCTTCTTTTTCTTGTGTGGGAGCCTCTTCTTGCCCCGCTTCTTCTTTTTGTTGCGGCGGCTTCGGCAAGTCGTTGGCTTTCTTCCTTGCCTCGGCTATTACTTCGTTGTCTTCGCCGTGGTGAATCTGCATTTCGTCCAGTATTGCATCCATTTCGTGCGAGATGTGGCCGACCAGTATTTGGTCGATGTCAGTCGTCTGGTCTTCCTTCATTGCCTGTTTGAGTATGGTTATCAAACGGTTCAATCCGAGGAGGCGACCCTCCAAATAAGCTTCTTTAGCGGTCTGGGGTTCTTCACTCATAGTAGTTTCACTAATGAATTGTTCGGCGCGCGATTTAAATAAGTTGTCTTAACCAAATAAACCCATGGTTTTGGAGTCCTTGGTCGACCCTGCTTCCGCCAGGCGGAGGCCTTGGAAGATATTCCTTTTATCTTTCGTATTCGTTTCCCTTGGCGTTTTCGCAACCCTTTTCCTGGGCTCCAAGGAGTCCAGCATCCTCCTCGTCTTATTCGTGATAATCCCGAGCATTCCGACCGTTCACCGCTTGTTTTCATTCGAGGAAGAGTCATTCGAGAAAAAACCGTTCCGGGTTGCCGGCAGCCGCACTCTCGCCCGCCACCTGCCGACGATAATCGTTTTGGCCAATTACTTCGTGGGGTTGACGCTCGCCTTCACTTTTTGGTATTTGGCGTTGCCCACGCCCCAAGTCGAATCCTTGTTTTCCGCCCAAATAAGCGAGTTGGAGGCGGTGCGCGCTCATTTTCAAGGCTTCGCCGTGAACGAAGCGGTTTCCGTGAACCCGGGAGCGTTCGAACTCTTGTTTTTCCACAACTTGCAAGTGCTCTTGATAGTGATGGCGTTGTCCCTGGTTTACGGCACGGGCGCTTTATTCGTAATCGTTTGGAATGCGTCGGTCATCGCCGTTTTCTTGGGTGCTTTGGCCCGCAACTTTGTCGACCCTTCGGCCGCCGCCTTGTCCTTGGGCGCGGGCTTCCTGGGAATCCTGCCCCACGGCGTGTTCGAGTTGCTCGCTTACTTGACTACCGCCTTGTCCGGCGGGATAATCAGCCGGGCAATAGTTCGCAAGGCATACAAGAAGCCGTTGTTCGCCCAAATAATGTATGACGCGGCAAAGCTCTTCGCTTGGGCCATCCTGTTGCTTGCCGCGGGAGCCCTAATAGAGAGCACGGGCGTCCCGCCTTAAAAAAGCGTTTTCAGCCGCTATCTTTCGTCTTCACAGCCGCGAGGCTCAGGGGTTGTTCAAAGTCATCATCAAACCCTTTTCCAGAAAGAGGAAAAGAATTCTACTACGAGTAATTACTTGGCGCGCTTCTTTTTAGCGGTTCGCACGGGCGGGTTATTCTTGAAGTATTCTTCCAGCGCCTTCTTCATGTGTTCTTCCTCGCGCTTGATTTTGCGCTCGCTGTAACCCATCTTCTTCAAGGCTTTTTTGGTGGGGCGCGCGAACCCGAGTTCGTGCAGCGCCTTGTACTCCCGCTTCTTGAAGCCCTGCAATATTTTTCTGGCGCGCTTCAAGTCACCGTTTTCAATCGCTTCCCTCGCCTTTTCCTTTGCCTCAATCCTCTTGGAGTTCAGTTTTGCCAGGCGCCGCGAGTGCTTGTCGAACTCCTTGCTGATGGCCAGGGTGGAGCCGCCGTCAATGTTTTCGGCGACGGATTCGAAGCCCTCCAACAAGTAGTACATGGAGCGGCTCAAGTACGCGAGGCATAACAGCGTGTAAACCCCGGGGACGGCGAGGTAAACCGGGTCTATTCGCGAGTAATACGTCCAGGCAAGCGCGGCGACGCCCATCGCCGTCAAGAGCAGGGCGGTAAAGGTTCCAACCGCGTGCTCGTCGATTCCGCGCCTCTTCGCGTCGGGCGGGAAGAAGCCGAGCGCGAACATTCGGAACAGTTTGGCGACGAGGCGCCTCATCCCGGAAACCATTTTG
>CAZVVY010000003.1:0-30753 GCA_964630975.1 Microcaldota archaeon
AGCATTTTCTAAAGAGACGGAACGAAAAATAAATGGATTCTTAAGCTATTTATGGAAAGAAATTAAAGACTCCGACCTTCGACAAATCTTGTTATTTGCTTGTTTTAGTATCTTAGAACTAATAAGTTATACAAGAAAAGACGGCCAATACTTGCGCTGGGATTCAAGAGCAGAAAAAACTAAAACCACTTTTGATAAAGGAAAAGTATATGATTTCGAAGAGGCCCTTTTTGGACAAATAAACCAAATGCTAGCTGATTTACAAGGTTTAAACAAAAGCAAAAAACAAAAAAATAGAAGAATAACCCCCGTAACTGGCTCTTGCTTAGAAGCTTTGCCTAGATTAAACAAAAAATATAACTTAGTTATCACTTCGCCACCATACTGCAATAGATATGATTACACGCGCACCTACGCGCTAGAACTTGTTTTTCTCGGGTGTGATGAAACAAAAATTAAAAATTTACGTCAAGCAATGCTTACTTGTACCGTTGAAAATCGAGAAAAGGTTGATTTTCTAAAAAAAGTCTATTCAGAAAAAGGTCAAAAACAACTTTTTGAAAAGGCGATAACCGCTTTTGAAAATCAAAAAGCGTTACAAGAAGTTTTAACTAATCTAAAAAAATTAAAGGACGAAAAGAAACTAAATAATCCGGGAATTTACCGAATGGTTAAAAATTATTTCTTTGAAATGGCATTTGTTATTTTTGAAATGGCCCGTCTACTCAAACCTGGCGGCGAAATCTATTTTGTAGATGATAATGTTCAATATGCCGGAGAATACGTACCGGTAGATCTAATTTTATCGGATTTTGCGGAAAGTGCGGGTCTAAAAGTTAAAAAAATATGGAAGCTAGCAAATGGAAAAGGTAACAGCAGCCAACAGATGAAATTGCATGGTAGGAAAGAGTTAAGAAAGTGTGTTTATTACTGGAAGAAGGTAAATTAAAATGGTTAGAAAGGATAAAAATTCACTCTTGGCTGAAGCAAATCGAATAAATTATAGGCTGCGATCCACTTTCTTTTATAGAAAATTAATTGAATACAAAACACTCGGCTTATCGCCAACAGTAAAAAAATTAATACCTGTTTCGGACAATTACGACTGGTCAAACTATACAAAATGGGGAATAAGTAAAACTTCTTTTGAAATTATAAAAAAATCCAAGTTGCCCATTGTTGAAGTTTTCTGTCATCCTAAAATTTTACGAGAACATCCTAAATTAATAGGTTATTATCGAAATATTGCAGTTCTTTCACAAAAATCGGTCGGATACTTAGTTGCAATACAAACTAACAATTACGAAAATGAAAAGATCAAGGAAATATCCGAAAAGACAGCTTTAGCTCTGTCTAAACTTTTTAACGAACACATATCTCTAATCATAGATAATGCATTACAGGGTTTCGAAGAAAATCATATCCAGGGTCTTCTTTTTGCATCTACTGGAGCACAAATAGACGGATCTTGGCGAAATGCTATAGGAAAAGAAGCAGAAAAAATAGTTCAAAAAATTTTGATACAACAGGCAATTCGACAAAAGAGCATAACTACTTTCTTATTAAGAAGTGGAACTGGTTTAGAAAAGTATAATAGATTAGAAACTAAAAAACAATTATCTCGTGCAGACGAATTTCGTGGTTTTTCTTTAAATAATAAAAAATCGGTTTTGTTTTCAAGTGAACCAAACGTATCAATATTAGATAAAGATGGTTCAACTATAACCGTAATTGAAGTTAAAGGCGGCGCGGATCCGGCAGGCGCTCTAGAAAGATATGGCGCTTCAAAAAAATCCTTCGAGGAAGCTAGGCGTCAAAATAAACAAGTAATTACCATTTTTGTAGCGAGCTGTATAACTGAAGAAGTAGAAAAAAGGGTTAAAAGTGACAAAATAATAAATCACTACTTTAATTTGACGAACATCTTAACAAATGAAAAAATCAAAAAACAGTTTCTTAAAACTGTTTTTAAAGAAATTTAGTAAATATCACCTTGGCTTGCTTTTACAAAATCAATAGTTAGATTTAAATAACATAGTGGGTTATTTCTAACTATGAAAAAGAGTTCGAAGAAGTCGGTTGAAGCTCGGGCGCGCGGTGCCGTCGAATTGTTACTCGAGTTGAATGAAGGTGATTTAGAGGGCGAACGCGCTTTAATCGTTGGTCGCGGCGTTTTGGGTAAGGCGATTGAGAAGAAGTTGCGGGCTTTAAAGTTGAAAACGTGGTTTTATGATGCGAGTGCGCCGCACGACCAAGCGGGTAGTACGGGCTTGCCCGTGAGGGTTCGCGGTATGCCTTCGGCTAACTTGATTTACTCGAGTTTTTCTAGTTACGTGTTCCTAGCGGGGGACAAGCGGAATAAGGGGGCGCTCGGTAAGAGTTTTCGACCGAGTTTAGTGGACTTAAAAATAGTGATTAACGCTTCGAACCCTGATTTAGTTACTGAAGAAGAGTTAAAGAAGATTTTATTGAGTAAGAAGAAGGCGGAGCGCGTTATCGTTGGTTGCTTCAAGGATAATGCTTGGGGTTTTGACTGGCTCGACAAGCCGATTAAACAAAAAAGGCTGGTAATAAAGTGAGTAAGGTGTTTTTACGAATGAAGAAGATTCAAGGAAAAAAGTGGTTCCTAGTACTCGGGGCGGCCTTGCTAGCCGTTGGAATGTACTTAATGAGCTTCGCCTCTGATATGGTCCTAGTAAAACCCGATATTACGGTTGGCGGGACCGCGGGAACCGCTTGCATAGTCGCGGGAGTAATCTTCTTGTTACGCGCGAAGCGAGGGCAACCATTAATCGACGAGCGGGTTAGGGCCGTGTCGAATAAAGCGTATTCGTGGTCTTGGTACTTATCATTCCTACTAGTCGCAGTGTTGGTTTGGTTTGACTTGTTCAACCCGGGCTTGTTAACCGTGCAAGCCGTGCTCGGCTTGCTATTATTCTCCTTGTCGTTAAGCGCGATAGGGTTGAAGTGGTGGTTCGACAAACACCCGGAGAAAGCTTGAAAATGGCGTTCAAGACGAGGATTCGAAAGTACCGCTCGAAGAAGAGGCTCACGCAGCAGGCGCTCGCGGATAAAGTGGGCGTTCGAAGGGAGACGATAGTGTTCCTCGAAGCCGGAAAATACAACCCGTCGCTCAAACTCGCTTGGGACGTCTCGAAGGTTTTGGGAGTGAAGATCGAGGACTTGTTCGAGTTTTAAGGTGAAGGCGTGAAAACCATTTCAATTGTTCGAGTGGAAACCTGCGAGTAATCGCCGCCTTCACAAGAACCGTAAGTCGCGTCGTCGCACTCAGGGTCTTGTTCGCGGTCGCAAGGCGTGCTTTCCTGCGAGTAATAAAATGTGGAGTCGCCGCGAACCCGCAACAAGGAAGGCGTTTTCTCGACTACTTGAAAGCCGTTCATTACGGGGCCTTCATAGCGGCGAATGCATCCGAAGGATGCATCCAATGAAACGGTTTGGCCGCGGGAAGCATACAATTGCAACTCGTTTCCTTGAATGCGGGACGACCCGCAAAAATAACACTTTTTTTCAGTGGTTGCCGGCTCGAATTCAATGGCCGGACAGTCACCGGAAACGCATTCCACTGACTCGCTCAACGCGGTTTCGGTGAAGGATTCAACGGTTTCGTTGAAGAACTCGTTGATCGTAATGCCTTGTCGGGGCGTTGAGTGCGCGGGCGGCGATTCGACGCAGCCCGCCAAGAGCGCGGCGAAAACAAGCAAGGGCACGGCTTTACTCATTTTTTTCGCTCCTTGTACAACGAGTAAAACGAGGCGATTAACGCGATAACGAAGACGGCGCGGTAAAAGTGGACCGCCAAAGAAGTCAATTCGAGGGCTAGCACGAGGCTGTAAGCCGATACCGCGGCTTGGACTAGGTTGGACAAAAAGATTGCGGACGCGGTGAACGCGAACGCCTTGAAGAACGCGGACAACAAGTTGAAGGGAAGCGAAAACAATTCGAATAAGTCGGCGAGGAAGTGGGTTACGGCGACGAATACGAGTAAAGGCAGGTTGAATTCGAGGAAGAACGCGAGGCCGACGAGAAAAGCGTTCTCGAATTCGGCGAAGGACAAGGCGAACATTAAGGCCAACAAGACGAGGACGCCGATTGCGTGCTTGAACGCGACTCCCTTAACGGTTTTAGTCATTTCTTCCCCCAAATTTTTTCGGGTAAAACGTCCAACTTGTCTTGCGTTGGCCCGCCTTCGACGACGCTTCGCCAATGGTCTTCCTTCTCCTTCCAAGGCCCCATCAACGGCTCGCCCAACTGGTAACTCCAGTAATCCAAGTATTCTTGTTCGCCGCCGGGGTAAGTAATCCTGAAACAAATGTGGTTCGTGTCGATTACGCGGTCGAACGGGCTGAAAGCCGCCTTGCCTTCGGGTAAGTAAGGGTCGTTTGACGCTTCCTGCAACAACACTTCTTCAACAATCAATTCTTCGCCGTACACGTCGTTCACTATCCTCTTGACTTCCGGCTTGGTCAACGCAACGTAGTCGCCGCAAGTCAAACCTTTTTTGCCGGTAATCAAGGCGTTAAACGAGTAGTCGTTGGCCAACTGGAAGAGCGCGAACAAGCCGTTTATTAGCCCCGTGGAGTCGTCGTCAATCAACGGGTTCAAAACGTAGTACTTCTTGTCCAACGCCCGCCCCAACTTCAAGAACTCCCGCTCCAGTTTTTGCTTGTTGGGTACGGCAGTTGTTTCGTCTTCGAGGAAGTAGTCGTCGAGCCACGCCAAGCCGTCGCCTTCCCCGGTTGCCGGAGGGCTCGGGGCAACGGTGGAACCGCCGCCTACTGACACGCCCTTAATGAACACTTGGTTAAAGCAATCCTTTTCACTGCCTTTGACCACGCGCACCGACAATTTGTGGGGTTCGCCGTCCGCCCACTGCCCGCTCGAATAAGAGTAAGAAGAGTAAACGGGTTCGTTAGAGTTCGGGTCCGACGCGCTTTGCTTGACCTTCAAGTCCTTGAAGCATTCTTCGCCCGGGGAAGCCCACCACGTTGGCGCATTGATTTGTTTCCAGAACTTTCCGTCGGCGCCGACGAACACTTGGAGGCCGGAGACAACGGGAATGCTGGCCTCGAACTTGATTGGAGACGAGGAATCGAAAATAAACGGCTCGGATTCAATTATTGCTTCGCCGGTGCCGCCGTAAGAACAAATGGTTATGGAGGCGAGGCTTGAGTCGCCGAACGTGAAGAAAGCGTAGTCCTCAACGAAGGTTCCCGCGGAACCAAACCGAAATTCCGAGTCCTTCAATTGTTCCGGGCATTTTTCGCCGGTTCCACTAGTGTCCACGACTTGCCAGGAAACCGCGTTGGCGAACGCCGCAAAAACGAGGACGACGGGAATAAACAGTGTTTTCCGCATTACCAATTGGTTTGCGTTTTCGCGTTGAAAAACCTTTTCAATAACGCGTGGGGGCGGCTAAACCTCTTTATTGGATTTGCCGAAAACCGTTGTCTCCCCCTCTTTTTCAAGCAAATACTTTAACCTTAACGGGATTCTCGAAGGAAAAAAATACCGAGCCCGCTCGGATTCAAAGAGTTTTGCGAGGTTTCGGCGCGTGGAATTATAGATTCGGCCGATGTTTTCATAAGGGTCGGCAGAAGAATACCGGTGAACTACGTTGTTCAACCCCTTTACGAAGTGCGGCGAAGGAAAATGAAACGTCAACCCGTTTTCGTTGCAGTAATGTTTTGCCGCAAACACCAAGGACAAGTGGGAGTTGGAATAAGGCAAAAGGTTTTCCTTGAACTCCTTTAACGGCTTGCCTTCGAGTTTCACGGGTTCGCCTCCGCCGAACTCGTCTCCGATGACGGGACGCGCATTGCCTTGAACTTGGGCTACGAGTGCCTCGCGTTTTTGGGGGTTGATTAGGAGAGCCAAGTGTGCGATTGAGCCGCGCAAGGTTTGTTTCCACGGGTCGCGGTCGGCGAAGTAGTCGGCGTGCTCGGGTAAAGGCAGGAAGTCGAAGGTTCGCACTTGATAGCCGTGAAAAGATTCAAGGTTCTTTAGTGAGTCGGGCAAATGCCTCGGGGTCGCCGAGTGTTGCGCGATGGCCGCGAATCGGGGAGGCGAACGCCCCAATTTTTCGAGTGATTCAACTATTCTTCGGCCTCGCCGCGAAGCATCAACGCTTTTTGAGTCGCCTATCAAAGCGAACAACTCGCTTTGGAAGGGTTTGCCGGGAAGCAATTCCTGCTCGCTAAACCCGTTTTCAAGCAATTCGTTGACGCGTTTCGAGGGCTTCATCAAGAAAGTATTGGTTGAAGCAAAAGAAAAACGTTTACCGCTTGCCCTTGATTACGCGACCCAGAGATCGCAGCCACTCGTTGGCGCGCGCGGAAACCGGCGGGTTTCCCTCAAGCCCGCCTTTTTTCAACTGCCTTAACCGCGCGTTGGAGGGCCGATTAGTGGTTGAAACCTTGTCCACCCCCTTTTTATTCAAGTGCTTTACCGCGATTGCTTCCAGGTAGGCGCCGAGACCGGAAGCGTTTTCAACCATTCTGTTGTGGGTGCCTTTCGGGTAATAGTAATCGGAGTAAGCCGTGTGGCCGTCGTATTCGAAGAGGATGGCGCCGACTCCCGCCATCGGGCCGGCGGCGTTTTCGTCGTGGAATTTTCGGAGTGCTTCAACGAATTTTTTCGGGGCCTTCCTAACGGTTACGAGTTTTAAGCGGTCGATTTCCGGGGGGTTGCTTGAGCCCTTCAAAGAGTAAAAAGCGTAAGTGTGGTAGTCCTCGCGGGGCCGCTCGAGGTTCTCGCCCACTTGGTTTTCGGGGGCGGGAATCAAGTCGCCGCGGTAAGGAACCATTTCCTTCGAGTGGTAGACGGCTATACGCATCTTGAATCACGAAAAAATTGAGCGCCAAACTTCTCCAAGCCAGTAAAACGGTTGTTGGCGCGCCTTGTCTTCGTACTTGTCGTAGGGAATCACGATTTCCGGGGTTGGTGAGGGCGCTGGGCTCGGAAACGGGTCTTCAATCAAGGTTTCGTCGCAGCCGAAGGTTTCCCCGCCTTTCGCGTATTCGGGGTATTGCTTCCAGTTGCCGCACTCCTTTGTTACGAGGTGGTCGGCGGGCGGGTTTTTCCCTATTATGAGGGATGGACCCGCGCAAAGCGAGGCGTTGTCGTAGTCGGGCACGTGCAAGGCGCCGGCGTTGGCGAGGCCAACGAGTTGGTCGTGGAGAATGTAATTCCAGCCGATTTCCTCGTTTAATTCGAGTGCTTCCGCGTAGTCGCGGGTGGCGGGCTCGAGCACGAGGCGCTCCGAAGACAATTCGACGAAGACGCGGGGGTCGTACAAAGCGTAAAAAACGGCTCGGTCGTGGTAGGCCGCGAATGGAACCCCCATTTCTTGGACCGCCGACAAGTTGACGTCGTACTCGCCCTCCAACTCCATTACGAGTCCGGGAGCCGGAATGCAGGCCGCGGCAAACGCGGGCAACAAAAACAAGAAAAGCGTTTTTTTCACGTTAAACATATAATGGTAACGTAAATAAAAACGGTTAACCGACGGGTTCAAGTTTTCAAAGCAATTAAATTGCGGTCGCGGGTCAACGAATACATGAAGAAAGCGTTGGTCGTCTTGGCGGCGGCCGCATTATTGTTCGGCTGCTGCCTGGAATGCGGGTATTGCGCCCCGGATTGCGGGGGGCACGAGTTGGGCGAGTCGTGGCCTGCCGAAGACGGGTGCAACACTTGCACGTGTACGGAAGAAGGAGTGGCGTGCACGGAACTGGCTTGCGGCGCGTTGTGCGTTGACGAGTGCGGGGACGGCGTTTGCGACGAAGTCGCGTGCTTGGGCGGGGGTTGCCCGTGCCCTGAAACAATTGAGTCGTGCCCGCAGGACTGTTCTTAACCGCTCAAACCCACGCGAACGTAGTGGACGGCTATGGTTAACAAGAACAAGCCGAAAACTTTGGATAAAACTTCGATCGGGCGGTGTCCCACTTTTTCGCGCACGTTCTCGGACTCGCGCAATAACACCCAGGAACAAAACAATGCGGCGGCCGTAGCAAGTAAAGGCGTCCAATAACCGTGCTCGTTGGATAAGATGAGTAGTGAAGACAAGAGGCCGGGGCCCGTGAGCAACGGAGTCGCAATTATTACGGCTACCGCGTTCCAGTTGTGCGCCACGTTTGGGGGGCTCAAAGAAAAGCCGAGAACCATTTCGAGGCCGAGCAAGCCGAGCACTATTCCGCCGGCGACTCGGAAGTCGTCCAAGGTCACGCCGAGGTAATCCAAGAGGTAGGGGCCGACAAAAAGGAATACTACGGCGATTACTCCGGCGATGGTTATGGCTTTGTTGGCGGCGGCAACGGCTTCCTCGCGCGTCATCTTCTGCGTCAACGCCAGGAAGTAAGGAGAGGAAGCGAACGGGTCCATAATCACGAAAATGGTGATGAAGGACGAAATCAACGAATTCAAGTCAATCATTGCTTTCTTGAATTCAGGCTTGCAATAAAAGAGTTTTGGGGTGAAAAAAGGTGGGGCGAACCCGATGAATTCGCCGAGCTAACATTTTCTTTTTAGTCAAGTTTTTTCTTTTTGAAAGAAAAAACGTGAGTGGGCCCGCGGAGAATCGAACTCCGTGTCTCCAGTGTGTGAGACTGGCGTCTTAGCCAACCGACTCCGGGCCCCAATAACCCGCCGGGCAGCGAGCTAATTTTTCAACGCTTTTTCTTGGGCCTGCCGCGCTTCCGGGGGCGGCCCCTTTTCTTCTTGGCTTTTTTGGCTTTCTTTTTTGGGCGACCGCGCTTTTTCTTGGTTTTCTCGGGTTTTTGTTCTCCGCCGAACAAAGAGTTCAGCCAGTCAATGAAGCCTTCAATTACTCCCTTCGACATTTTTTTCATCCTCCTTTTTTTCGGGTTCGACCGTTTTCGGGGCCGACGCCGTTTTTTGGGGTGAGCGTTCGTAAACCGGTTTTTTGTGGAAGCCGCCTCCGCCCTCGATTCGAGCATCCATTCGGCGTTCGCGTTTGCGTTGTTGTTGGCGCTTCTTTTTCTCGTAGACGCGCATGTGCTTTCCGCAAGACGGGCAGTAAGCGACTTGGCGAGTCATTACGGGAGTGTATGGTTCTCCCTCGATTATGTCTTTTCGGTCGATTGGATTCGAAAAAATGACTTTGTCTATGAAGACTGCTTTGTCTTTGCGCACTCTCCTGCCGCACTTGTTGCATCGAACGAGTCGTTCCCTGCCTCTGCCCATTAATAACACCTCAAAAAAACGGTACTCTTAGTTGTTGCCTTTAATCGTTTTTTAATGCTTTGTTGAAGTTATTTTAACGCCGTCCAACCCGTAAAAAACGGTTTTGCCCGGGTTCTTGAGGAGGGGGCCGAGAAAACGCTTCTTGTTGGCATTCGCGCCGCCGCTTAACTCGCCGAACGCGGGGAACACGAGTATTTTCCCGGCTTTAACCCAGCAGGGAACACTCCAAGCGCCCAGAGAGTCCTTGAACGCGTAACGCGGGTGTTGGTGGCCGCATAATATTCGGCTCACCCCAAAAACTTCTTGTGAAGGCGCGGCGTGGCCGTGTACGAGGCCGTATTTTTTTCCGGCTTCCTTGATTACGGTGCCTTGCGGCGGTAAAACCGTGATTCCCGGCATTTTTTCGAGTAAGGAGTCGTGGTTACCCTTGACGACGAACACTTTTTCGGCGTTCAACTCCTTGAGGAAGCGATACATCATGAAGCGCTCTTGTTTCTCGAAGCCGCGCACGTCGTGCTTCAAGTCGCCGAGCACCCACAACTCGCGGGTGCGCGTGGACTCCAATAATTCGTTGATTTTTCTTGCTTCCGGCTTTTCGCGGCTCCCGATGTTCACCCCTTTTTTTTTGAGTTCGAATGCTATGCCGAGGTGAACGTCGGCTATAATTAAGCGTTCGCCGATTACGGCGGCGGGCGCGCCCGCGACGAGTTTCACTCAATCATTCACCTGAACAAGGCGTTGGGTGCCGAGCGCTTTTCGTGTTCTTTGTAAGCCGCGTAAGCGCCTGCAAGCAGGAGGAGGACCAAGCCGAGCATCCACGAGCCCTTCGCGGCGAACAAGCCGGTTGCCTTGCCCAAGTCGGGCAATCGGTTAACCGCCGGTGCTTGAGGTGAAGGCGACGGCTCTTGCGTGGGGGTAGCGGACGGGCCTTCAACGTCTTCCAAATACGAAATCGCGTTTTTTTCTTGTTGGGATTCGTTTGATTCGAGGCCGGCATCCCTCCATTCGTCTCCCTTAATTTCGGGGCCGCCGCTTGAAGTGCTGCCGCCGGTTAATTGGCTTAATGGAACGTCTCGGCCGTGAGACCCGCCTTGTTGAACGGGCGGGGTAGGCGAGGGAGACGGTTGCTCCGGTGTTTCGTAGGCGTACAATGCGGCGAAGCCCCAGGCGACCGAGCCGAAGCCGTTCGCGCCCGCGATTGCCTGCGAGTCGGCGGAGCCCATTAAAGCGGTTACGTCGAAAGAGTCGGCGTCCCAAGACAAGCCCGCGGACTGGTCCCAAGACGAAGCGGAGAGGGCGACCGAGTTGAAGGACGCGCCTACTACTCCGGAGTCGGACGCGCTTCCGCCCGACAAGTGTAAGTCGGCGTGGTGGCGGGCGGGCATTGAAAAGTTGTCGAATTGGGTGGACGCGTTGAAGCGAGGGTTGGCGCACCCGTCGTTCAAGCGGATGAAGGCGGCGCGGCCGTATCCGTAGACTACTGCGAGGGTCGCTCCCTCGAATTCACCCGAAACGGCGTAGGAATGGCTTCCTTGCGAGACGAGCGCGGTTACGTCGGCTCGGAAGGACGCGGGTTCGCGGGTTTGGTCTCCCACCGTGATTTTGATGCCGCCGGTTTGTGAGCCGTTCACTTGCGAGCCGTTGAAGTAAAGTGCTTCGCCGTTCGGCGAGTCGCGCGTTTGCCAGTACAAGAACGCTTTTTCAATCGGACCTTCGGCGTTCACGGATAGGTTGGCGTTGCCCGAGCGGAGTCCCGCACCGCTTACGGTTAGGGCGTAATCGCCGTCAACCGAGTAATGCGTTGAAATGCTTCCGGGGGTGGAGGCGTCGTAGTAAAGCGTGGAAGAGTTTTGTGCCGCGTTATTGGAGGAATCGGTTGCGGTAAGGATTACGCCGTACCCCGTGGAGAGCGAGCCGTTGCGCGTGTTGCCCGCCGATATTCGGTAATTAACGGTGTAAGTCGAGTTAGTCGAGGAAACGTTTTCAGCGCCCTGGGAGTAACCGGAATCGATTGTGGAAAAGTCGGCTGAAAGCGAGTAACCGGGCAAATCCATTTCAATGGTTAAGGTAATGGTGTCGCCCGCGAAATAGGACGGGGCGTCGGCTTGAATCAACAAGAATTCGGGGGGAACGCCGTCTTCGGCGGTTGAATTAAAGGGTTCGAGTTGGTTGCCCGCCAAGTCTTCGGGTATGAGGCAAGCAGGGTTGTCGGATACGAGGGGCGTGTCGTCGCCGCCCAACTCGCCTTGAAGTTGAAGCGTGACGATGCCGCCGTCTTCGGTGAAACCGGTAACCGCGTTGCCTTCCACCGTGAAACTGCATTCTTCGATGGTCGACTCGTTCAAGTCTTCGCTGAACTCCAACTCCAATTCGTTGGGGCTCGTGGTGCGCGCTTCAACGAGTTCGGGGGGGGTCAAGTCGGCTACTGTAATGCAGTACTCGTTTGAGGCCGGGCTTTCCCAGCCCGCGAAATCGGTTTGGGTTACTCGGTAACAATGGTAGCCGTTTCCGGGAGCCGACTCCGAATAATTTTTGGCGGTCGGCTGCGCTATTTGGGAGCCGTTGCGGTAAACGGCGTAGTGCTCGGTTCCGGACACGGGGTCGTCGGTTGCCTCCCAAACGAGGGTGAACTGCGAGTTGTTGGTCAGGTTGGCGGAAGCATTCGAGAGACCTTGGGCGTGCAAGGAGTGCGGGGCTTCGGGCGGAGAGCGGTCGAAGGAGAAAACCGCGTCGGAGTCGTCGACGTCCACGGCGCCCTCCCAATCGAATCCCATCACGCGAACCAGGAACCGGTTGCCGTCGAAGCCGGGGTCGAACGAAAAAGAGCGCTGTTCGCCGCCGTAAAAGCCGAGGTATTGCCAGGACGCGCCGGCGTCACTCGAGTAAAACGCGAGGAATATGGCGAAGGCGTCGCCGTCCGCGTCGAACGCGGTCCACGAAACGTTGGTTGCGGAAGTGAATGCTTCGCCTCCGTTCGGCACGGTAACGGTTACGTTGGGCGCCGAGTTGAGCACGGTTGCAGAACCCGAATCCACTCCGTTGACCAGGCAAGAATACTCGCCGTGTTTGGAAGTGAATGAAGAGGAAAGCGTGTTTTGCAGGGGAGCATCCATTGGAGCGCCGTTCTCCAGCCATTCAAAGGTTTCCGGGGTGCCGCCGGAAACAACGCACTCCAAGTCGTCCGCCGTAACGGGGTTTTGCGGGCTCACTTCAACGGTTAACGCGGCTGCAAGCCCAGCCATTAATAACAGGGATAAGAGTTTTCGCAAAATCCTTTACACCTCGAAAAAAGGTATTGCGCCGGAGTATAAATTAGTTAGTGAAGCAATAGTTGTCGGGTGAAAAAATTGAAGTTGTTATTCGTTTGCGACGCGCACGACGAGGAAGCGTGCATTGATTACTTGAAGGAGTTGGAGGCCGAACACTCTCCGGACGCCGTATTGCTCGGCGGCGACTTCGAAAACGCGGGTTTTGCGCGAAGAATGCTGGAAGCGTGCACGGCACCGGCTTACGCGGTCCACGGAAACATGGACGACCAAGAAGTGGTCAAAGCCGTGGGCGAGTCATACATACACGAAAAAACCGTTGACGTAGGCGGCTACAAAATCGGGGGAATCGGCGGAAGCAACCCGTCGCCGTTCAACACGCCGATGGAAACCACCGAAGAAAAACTGGCCGAATCACTTGAAAAGCTGGGTAGCGTCGACGTGTTGTTGTCGCACGCCCCGCCCCTCGACTGTTTTGCGGACGAACTCCCGAACAAGTTGCACGTTGGAAGCAAGGCAGTACGCGAATACGTCCTCGAAAAAAAGCCGGCGGCGTGCTTCTGCGGCCACGTCCACGAAACGCAGGGAGCGGAAACGCTGGGTCGAACCCTTGTTTGTGCGGCCGCACCCCTGATGCAAAAAACCGGGTTCATACTGGAATTGCCTTCCTTGAAAGGCGACGTCGTGAACCTAAAATAATTAACGCGTGAAAGGCTTTCCCTAAAAGAGCTTGTGGCCGACTTCGTCCATGAAACCCAAGTCGTCCTCGGACTCCCCCGACTCTTCCTCTTGTTCTCCGCCGCCCGGCATCCAATCAGGCATTTCGGGGGTGGACGGCGAGTGCGAGGCGAACGCGGCCGCCTTTTCCAGGGCTTCGTTTACGCGCTTCAAAGCGAGCTCGTGCCTTTCCTCTTCGGAATTCCATTCGTCGTCCAACAAAAGCGCGGTGAAAACGAATTTTTTTTCGGCGAGTTCCACGTCCACCATTTTTTCGTGCAACAAGTCGAGTTCCCCGGATTGCCCGGGGTCGGCTTGAACGAATGCAACCGCGCAATCCGCGGAAGACTCGGCGAACGCCTTCTTGCAGGCGACCGGCACTTGAATCACGGACGGCGCCTGACTGGGCACGAGTTCCAAACCGGTGTGCTCGCTTGCCGCTTCGTCGGCCGCCGCCTTGGCATCGAAGTCCGCGAAGTAAACGAACACAATCCTCATGAAATGGTTACCTCCGACGCGCTTTTAACTGTTGCTTGGAAGCGCAGTATTAAATTGGGGTAAGCGCCTCGTAATAAGTGCGGTGGGCTAGCTTGGAGGCTAGAGGTCTCCTTTGCGCCAATCCTCTTTACGGCGGGTGAATTCCGCGGGGAGAAACAAGCGACTCCGCGAGGCCCTCTCCAAGGCGACGACGCTCTGCCTTGCGTTATGCCTCAAAGCTCGAACCGAGCCAGGCCGGAAGGAGCAACTCTAAGGGCTTCGAGGTATGCCCGCAAGAAACAGGGCCGAGCCGAGGACTGGATTAACCGAGCGGCCGACCTTGATTCGAGCCGCGGAGCGCCCACCGCACTAACGAAGAAAGGTGAAAAAAATGGGTAACAAAGTAATTCAAGTAGGTAGGAACGCCGTGCTCACCAAGGGCAGGCGCGCAAGCACGAAAGTAAAGATTTCGAAGGTCCTCGACAAGAACTTCGTGGAAGTCGAGCTGCCCGACGGCAAGGCGCGCAAGTGCAACGTGGCTCACCTCGAGTTTTATTGATAAGGGTGAAGTCGGTGCCGGGAAACGAAGAAATAAAGCGAAAAATAGCCGAAGTCTACCCCGGGCAAACACTGGAAGAAATAGCGGAACTCTACGTTGAAAGCGGGCGCGAAGCCGTCGAAAACAAGGATAAAATCAGTTTGTTGGACGCCTATTTTTGGGGGTTGAAAACCCGCCCCGGCCACGTCGGATTAGTTGAAAGCAAGGAAGAAGCGGGAATGCCGTTTAACGAATTGAGGCGAAAAAAACGCGAATGATTGCGGTCCGCGAAGAAGAGTGTTCGAAGGGAAAACCGCCTTCCCAAAGGAGTGCCAGCGAACTCGTTGAATACGGGTTTTTTTTGTTGGACAAGCCCGCGGGGCCGACGAGCCACGAGGCGTCCGCGTACTGCCGAAAAATCGTTCACGCCAAGAAAAGCGGGCACTCGGGCACGCTCGACTACGACGTTTCCGGCGTGCTCCCCGTAATGTTCAACCAGGCCTGCAAAGTGTCGCGATTCCTTTTGTTGCACGACAAGGAATACGTTTGCGTGATGAAGAGCGGCGAAAAACACTCTTTTCAGGAAGTGGACGAGGCACTCGAAAACCTGCGCGGCGAAATCTACCAAAAGCCGCCGCTCGCCTCCGCAGTCGCAAAACGATTGCGCACGCGTACAGTGCACTCGCTGGACTTGCTGGAAGTGGACGGCGAATACTCTTTGTTCAAGGCACGCACGCAACACGGCACTTACATTCGAACGATTTGCGTTCACGCCGGCGAAATAATGGGGGACGGCGCGCGAATGGCGGAACTGCGCCGCGTTGCCGCGGGCGGGTTCGCGGAAGGGGACTGCCACAAGTTGCAGGATTTGAGCGACGCGTGGTGGCTCTACGAAGAGCGCGGCGACGAAAGCGGGTTGCGTAAAATGATTCACCCCGTTGAAGAAGCATTGGATTTACCGAAAATCGTCGTATCGGACGGCGCGCTCAAGCCGGTTAGCACGGGAGCCAACCTGGCCGCGCCAGGAGTGCTCGCGGTAGACGAATCCTTGAAAAAAGGAGGGTTCGTGCAAGTGTTCTCGGGGCAAGGAGAGTTGTGTTGTATTGCCAAAGCGTTTTTCGACGGCAAGGAAATCGGTGAAAAAAAGCACGGCATCGTGGCCGACGTTGAACGCGTGATTCACGGCTTCGAGTAAACGCAGTAACGGCCGGCCCGCTCGCAACCGTACCCCTTCTTCGACAAAAAGTCGAAAACGGTTTTTTCAAGTTTTTTTTGCCGCCCCGTTAAGCGCTCGTCTTCGTGGTGATTGGAAACTATTCTGCCCCCGGAGTGCAGGAGACGGTCAAGGTTCCGAGCTATTTCCCTAACAACTTTTTCGGATTGCTGGTGATACAAGATGTTGGTAGTGATTACGGCGTTAAACTTCGGCGTTTTAGGGTCCGAAACGTATCTTGAAAGTTCGTGGGCGAGGAATTCAACGTTCTTCAAGCCCTTGTATTCCGCGTTTTCCCCGCCCCATTCAATGAACTCGGGGTTGCGGTCCAAAACGTGGACCGATGAATTAGGAGAAACCTCTTTTACCACGTGGTGCTGCAACACCGACTCCTTCAACTCTTTATCATAAGCGTCCCGGTAATTACCCATTCCGGCAACCAAAACGCGCGGCGACCCGCTCTCCAAACCCTCGAGCGCAAGCCGTATCGCTTTTTCTCCGCGCCTCGCAGAAGTGATTTCGGGGACGGTAGGCATGACAATATGATTGACTCGACAAGTTTTTATACTCATTTAACGCCACTATGTGAGGAAGGGCTCTGTAGAGCGAAAACCATTAAAGAGCGTTCCGCGCACAATAATGGAGTGCCGGGATGGCAGAGTGGTTATTGCGCACGCTTGGAAGCCTGGTTATCGGAGTACCCCGAGTTAAAGAGCGAAGAGGGGAGTACCGATTCAAAAGCCGTAAAGCGTGTGGCCGAAAGGCCGCCTGAGTTCGAATAAGCTTTTCTTTCTCGAAAAAAAACCTTGGAAAAGAAAGGGAGTTTGGAAAATCTCAGTCCCGGCGCTTTAACGATAATAAGAGAGTTGAATGAAGGAAATGGCCGAAAAAAAGAATGCGGGCGGCAAGAACGCCGCACCAAAACAAGAAAACAAACCGCGAAAAGAAGCGGGCAAAGACTTCAGGGGAATCGTCCGCATAGTCGGGCGGGACGTGAAGGGAAACGTTCCCCTGCGAAAAGGCTTGCAAAAAGTTCGCGGCATAGGATACAACTTGGCCGAGTCCCTGGCTTCCACCATCGAATCCGAGCTCGGCATTCAAGGCGACGAATTGTGCGGCAACTTGTCCGAACAACAAATAACCAAGCTAGAAGAAATAATCAAGGCTCCCGCCGAACACGGCGTCAAGCCCTTCGCGTTGAACAGGCAGGCCGACCCCGAAAAAGCGGGGGACCGCCACGTCCTCGGAACCGACTTAAGGTTTTCAGTGAGGCAAGACATAATGGAAATGCGCGAAACGCGTTCGTGGAAGGGTTTCAGGCACGCGATCGGGCAAAAAGTGCGCGGCCAACACACGAGGACCACGGGCCGCTCCGGAATAAGCGTGGGAGTGCTCAAGAAAGCCGCCAAGCAACAAAAGGGCGGCGCGGCAAAGCCGAAGGAGCAAAGCAAGAAGTGATGACTCATGGGTGACCCTAAACGCAAGAGAAAACAATTCGAGAGGCCCGGCAGGCTGTGGAACGTCAACCGCATCGAAGAAGAAAGCGGTTTGCGCGAAGAATTCGGGTTGAAGAACACGCGCGAAGTATGGAAAGCCAAAACCGTGTTGAGAAGCCTTCGCCGCGAGGCAAGGCGCCTTCAAGCAGGCAAGGGAAGCGGCCTCGAAAAAAGGAGTGAACAACTCCTCGGGCGCGTCAAAAAATACTTCGTTGGAAAAAAAGACGCGACTCTCGACGACGTGTTGTCGCTCACCGTGCGCGACATCCTCGCACGCCGCCTCCAAACGGTTATCACCGCCAAACACATGGCGCGCACCCCGAAACAAGCAAGGCAATTCATCGTCCACGGACACGTCAAGGTAAACGGAAAACGCGTTAACGCCCCGTCCTACCTCGTATCGTTCGAGGAAGAAGGCGCCGTGGAATGGTGGGGCGAACCGATGCTCACCCCCGAAAAAGCCGAGTCAACGGCCGAAGAAGACGTTGAAGAAGAAAAACCCGAAGAAAAAAAAGAGAAAGAAGAAAGCTTGGCCGAAATGGCGAAGGAAAAACCCAAAGATCCCGACAAGGGGGAGGAGAATAAGGAATGAGGAATGACTCCGGAAGACCGCGCTCGCGCGTGGCACCCAAGATACAAGGCAAGTGGGGAATCGCCAACATTTTCTCCACCAAAAACAACACCATCATAACGATTACGGATTTGAGCGGAGCCGAAACACTGGCCCGCGTGAGCGGCGGCCAAATCGTGAAAAGCCACCGCGACGAAGGAAGCCCTTACGCAGCAATGCAAGCCGCGTTCAGGGCCGCGGACTCCGTAAAAGAAAAAGGAATAACCAATATTCACGTGCGAGTGCGCGCAACGGGCGGGCACCACACCAAAACGCCGGGAAGCGGCGCCCAAGCCGCGATTCGCGCCTTGGCGCGCTCCGGCCTCAGAATCGGCAAAATCGAGGACGTGACTCCGGTGCCAAGCGACAGCACGCAAAGGCCGGGCGGAAGGCGCGGAAGGAGAGTGTGAGCCAAAACAATGAAAATAGAGTTGTTGAAGGAAGACGGAAAAAAAGCGTTTTACCGCGTTACCGGCGCGGACCCCGAATTGTTGAACGCGTTGAGGCGCGCCATCATCACGGACTTGCCCGCGTTCGCAATCAAGGAAGTCGATTTCTTCGAAAACACTTCCGCGCTATTCAACGAATACCTCGCCAACCGCATAGGGTTGGTGCCGTTGACGTGGGATGACTCCCTCAACGAAGACGCCGAAGTATACTTCACGCTGGACGCTTCCGCCGAAGAAGGAAAAAAGGCGGTGCACGCCTCGCAACTCGTTTCACAAGACGAAGCAATCAAGGTTTACTGCGAAAACATTCCCATAGTCAAACTCGGCGAAGGACAAAAAATCCGTCTTCAGGCAACCGCCGACTTGGGAACGGGCGCAAAACACGCGCGTTACCAGAGCGCGGTCGCTTCGTACGGTTTGCTCAGCGATTACAAGCTGGCAACAAAGTGTTCGAAGTGCGGCGCCGAAATCAAGCCGCGCCTACCCGCCGAAGCAATCGAAAAGATTACTACCGGAAAAACGCCGGAACAATGCACGCTGTGCTTTGACTGCGAACAACAAACGCTCAAGAAAAAGCCGAATGCATTCAAGGACTCGGACGAGGACTACGTGTTCTACTGCGAGTCGTACAACAACGTGCCCGCAAAACAACAAGTGGTTCGCGGGCTAAACATAGTGGAGGAAAAAATCGAAGAGCTGAAAACCAAGTGAGGCTCAGAATGCGCGTCATCCCAAACGCCAAAACGTTTTCCTTGAAGGAAAAAAACGGCGAATGGATTGCACGCGTACCCGCCAAACCCGTGAAAGGCGCCGCCAACAAGGAATTGTTGAAGCGCCTCTCAAAAAAATTCGGGGGCAAGGCGCGCCTCGCAAAAGGAGGAAAGACGAGAACCAAGGAAATCGTTATAGGGCAGGGGTAGCAAAGCCTGGTCAAATGTGCAGGCTTGAGGTGCCTGTCTCTTAGGAGTTCGAGGGTTCGAAGAACCCTTTTCTTCGGGGAAAAAACACGGTTTCACCCCCAAAAGAAAGGGTTAGAAAATCCCTCCCCCTGCACTCAAAAAAAAAACATCGGTGAAAAAAAGTTATGAAGTACGGACCCGAAAACCCGCAAACCGTGAAACTCGCCGCCGAAGCGGAGAAAACGGCGAGGAAAAACAATTCGGGGTTGTGGAAGAGAGTGTCGCAAGCACTCAAAGCACGCCGAAGGCAGCGCAGCGAAGTCAACTTGTACAAGCTCGACAAACACACCAAGGAAGGCGAAACCGTCGTCGTCCTCGGAAAAGTGCTGGGGGTCGGCGCCTTGGAACACTCGCTGACCGTGGCTTCAATCGACGCCTCCAAAAAAGCGGTTGAAGCAATCAACTCAAAAGGCAAATACGTTTCACTACAAACCTTAATGAAGGACAACCCCTCCGGGAAAGGAGTCAAGCTCGTAAAGTGATGAAAGAATGAATGAAATCGTTTTGGATGCGGACAAAGCCGTTGCCGGAAGGCTCGCGGCGTACACCGCCAAAAAATTGTTGGAAGGCCACGAAGTAGTCGTAGTCAACGCCGAAAACGCGGTGTTGTCCGGAGACCCCAAAAAAATAGTGGCCAAATACGAGGCGAAAAGAAACATACAACAAAAATCGGACCCCGACAAGTCCCCAAAATACCCGCGACGCCCCGACTTATTCCTCAAACGCTTAATCAAGGGAATGCTTCCCACGAGGCGCCGCAACACGCGCAAGGAATGCTTAAACCGATTGAAGTGTTATCTCGGCGTCCCAAAACAATTCGAGGGAAAAGCCGAGAAAAAAGTGAAGACGGCGGAACAATTAAGTTTGCGCCCGACAACCATTAAGAAGGTCTGCCTCGCACTCGGCTGGCAGGAAACGAAGTGATGACAATGGCTGAAAAAAAGAAGTCAACCAAGAAAAAAACCGCGAAAAAGTCGAAGCAAACGCGCGCACTACAAACCCGCGGAAAACGCAAGCGCGCAATCGCCCGCGCAACCATCAAGGAAGGCGCCAACGGAGTGACCGTCAACGGCTACTCCTTGAACGCGATGGAAGACCCGTACTACCGCGAAATCGTTTCCGAGCCGCTCGCCTTCGTAGGCGAAGACTTCGCCGCCAAACACGACGTCTCCGTAACCGTGAAAGGCGGCGGCAAAATGGGTCAAGCCCAAGCCGTGCGCACCGCAATCGCCCGCGCAATCATCAACTTCACGGGAGACGAAGAAACCAAGAAAAAAATGCTGGAATGGGACAGGTCCCTACTAGTGGAGGACTCGCGCCGCGTGGAACCAAAGAAATTCCTAGGGCCCAAGGCGCGCGCGCGCTTCACGAAGTCGTACAGGTGAAACCAAGATGTTAATACCCGTAAGATGCTTCACGTGCGGAAAACCCGTAGCCGAAGTAATCGAAGAATACGAGAAACGCGTGAAAAACGGCGAGGAACCCGGCAAGGTCTTGGACGACCTCGGAATCGACAGGTACTGCTGCCGCAGAATGCTGTTGTCGCAAGTGCCGCTCATAGACGAAGTCCTCGCCTACAAACGCTATTAAGGCCTCTTCTCCAACGGCCTTAAAAGGGAGGGTAGTGTAGCCTGGCATCATACGGCATTGGGGTTGCCGTGACCCGAGTTCGAATCTCGGCCCCCCCACTTTCAGGGTTTGGTTTTTCTTTTAATCGACGTTTTCTTTTTACAAAAAGAAAACAAAGCGAACCGTGGAGGTTCGCGTGCCCGCAAACGCCGAAGCGTTTGCTGGGAGTCGATTGTGAATCCCGGCCCCTCGTTCTTCAAACTAATAATTGTTTTCCTTTTTCCGTGAACACTTTTTTGGCGCCGGTTCGCTCCACGAACTCGCGCAACTCCGTCTTGCCGGCGTGGTCGCTCAACGCAAACGCCTTCACCGAATAGCGGCGCGACAACGCCCAACCCGTTGCAACCGCCAAAGAAACCGGTTTGTGATATAATTCCTGCAAGCGCCACACCAACCCCGCGTTCACTTGGTTCATCGGGACGACCGCGCAAAACGTTTGCTTCAAGGCCTCGCCTCCCTCCTCCGAGTCAACCGGGATGAACCCCAAGTGCACGCCGTGGTCTTCGTACACCTTGCACGCGTCGGCAACCAAACCGCTCACCAAAGGCGCGTTGCCCGCGTACTCGTTGAGGCAGGCGACGAGTTCCTGCGCCTTGCCCACCGCGTAACCGCCGAGCACGACTATGCGCCCTTTTTCCTGTTCGCGCACCGCCCAATCACTTATTTCTTGGAAGGTTTCGTGGCGGTCCGGAAAGTCGCGGTCGGCAAACGTGGCGTCGACGACCAACTCGTCGCACTCCTTGACTTCGGCGCCCCGAACCGTCAACGAATCCGAAAGCTTGAAGTCGGGCGCGTAAGCCGACACGAAACCGTCTTTTTCGGCGCGCAACTGTTTCGCCCCCAAGACGTGGCCGGCCCGCAACAACTCCACGGAATTAGAGCGCTCCGCGTTGCACGGCCTGCCGCGCACCGCCAACAAGTCGAGAGTGGCGTCCGAGGCAATCACTTTTTTCACGTTCTTGAACGAGAAGGCGTGGTCCAAGTGCGCGTGCGAAACGAATGCTTCCTCGCCGCGGTGGTCTAAGGAAATGCTTCTCTCGCCCAAGTCAAGGCGCCACTTCTTTTTTTGGAGGGTGAACGGCACGAAACGGTTAACCGCCCGAACAATAAATCGGTTTGGTTAATGGCGGTTGGGATTCAAGCCATAACCCAAAGCCAGTTTTTTACCATTAACCGTCGGCAAAACCGTCTTAATCATTTCGTCAAGGTCTTTTTCGCGGCCGAACAAATTCAACGCCTTGCGCATTTGCGGGCGCGAAAAAACGGGTCTTCTATCGCGATTGTTGATTTTCTTCAATATTTCTTTCTTGTCCGTTGTTTCCAGTTCAAAGTTGGAAGAGCGAGTGTCGGTTGCCTTCAAAACCGTGTCCAACAACGCCTTCTGATTTTCATCCAAGCGTCGAGTTCGCCAAACGCTTTAATCCTTTCTATAAAACGAGAGGAACGCGGTGTGCACGAGCCCCGTGTTCTGCGGCCGGCACGCCTTCTTTTCGAGCTTCCACTCGCGAACGATTACTTCGATTGTGCGCTCGTGCTCGAAAGGGCACGCCTGCTCGAACTCCTTTACTTGAGTGGCCTGCGTCAAGTAAGCAACCAAAATTCCCCCGCTCTTCAACGACTCCTTCACGACCCCCAACACTTCAAGGGAGCTCCCGCAATCCAAAACCGCCAAGTCGTACTCGCCTTCAACGCCATCCAACGCGTCGGCAACGCGCACGTCCGCCTTCAACCCCGCGCACTCAACGTTTTTTCGCGCGATTTCAGCGAATTCGGGGCGGCGCTCGTAAGACACGACGCTTCCCGAAGGGCCGACCGCGTTTGCCAGGCTGACCGTCAAAAAGCCGGAGCCCGCACCCACTTCCAACACGGAATCCCCGTTTTGCAGGCCCGAAAAAGCGATTATTGCGGCGGCGTCCTTGGGCAGTATTACCTGGGGGCCGCGCTTGAGTTTCCTCCAAAAATTCTTGTTGAACATCTTACCCATTTATTTGGCGGCTCACACATAAAACGATTGTGAACATCTTCGTGCTCGACGGGGACCCGGCCAAGGCCGCGAGAATGCTGTGCGACCAACACGTGTTGAAGATGACCGTGGAATCCGCGCAAATACTTTCAGCCGCGCACCGCATTCACCACTCGCCGCAGGAACGCGACGTTTACCGGTTGACGCACGCCAACCACCCGTGCAGCCGCTGGGCACGCCGCTCAAAACAAAACTACGAGTGGCTGTTAAAGCACTGGCGCGCGCAATTAAGGGAATACGAGTACCGTTACGGGAGGGAACACGCGAGCGGCCGCCTTCAACCTTTCCTGCGCAAAGCACCCGAGGGCTTGGGCGACTGCGGGCTTACACCTTTTGTTCAGGCAATGCCGGAACGATACCGGGCCGAAAGCGCGGTGCAAGCGTACCGCGATTATTACATCGCCGAAAAAATCTTCTGCAAGTGGAGGCACCGCAGGCGGCCGCCGAAATGGTATAAACAAGCGCGTGAAGCCCCTCCCCGGGGAGAGTTAAAACCAACCTTCTTTCAAAAAGAAGCTCGACCAAGAAACGGCGTGAAAAAAAAGCCCCCGGGGAGAGTTGAACTCCCGGCTTCCTGCTTACAAGGCAGGCACTCTGACCACTGAGTTACGGGGGCGCACGAAAAAAAGAGGGGGTCGAAGGCGTTTAACCTTTTTGTTTTTTACAAGTCGCCTTCGCTTTGCGGCCAGTAATACCCGCGCGGGTGCGAGCACGACGGGCACGTCTCCGGCGGCTCCGTGCCTTCGTGGACGTACCCGCACTTCAAGCACTTCCACTTGACGGGGTTCTCCCGTTTGTAAAGCGTGCCCGCCTTGAGGCGCGCCAAAATCTTTTTGTAACGGTTTTCGTGTTCGACTTCAACGTTCGCTATTTCCTTGAAGAGTTTCGCCGCTTTTTCGTTGCCTTCTTCTTCGGCGTCACGGGCAAAAGAAGGATACATATCCGAGTTCTCATAGTGTTCGCCGTCGATTGCGGCCTGCAAGTTCTCTTCGGTCGAACCGATTCCGTTCAACAACTTGAATTCGTCTTTGGCGTGCTGTAATTCGTTCAACGCGGTCTCCTCGAAAACCATTGCAACGCCGACGAAGCCTTCCTTGCGGGCCTGCTTCGCGAAATAATCGTACTTGTTTCTGGCCTGGCTTTCACCTGCAAACGCGGCCTTCAAATTCTCTTCGGTCTTACCCATAAATCCACCTTGAAGACAAACGAAAAAACGAGTTAAAAAAGGTTGGGAAACTAAGGATCCCCGGTGATTAATCGTGAAGTCGTTTAAGCTCGACGTTGAATACAAGGAAAAGGCGTCCCGCACCCAGTTATTGGTGCGCCTCGCGTACTGGATTCCTCTCGCAATAGTGCTATGGATTCTCGGAATTCTCTCCTTCGTGTGCTGGTTCGCGCAATTAATGGTCGTACTGGTTTTAGGAAAGCGCAACGAAACCCTGCAAAAAGTGATTCTGGCGCGCCTGCGTTACGAAGCCAAGTTATCGGCATACTACGGTTTCTTAACGGATGAAAGGCCTGAAATAGTGCCCGAAGAACTCTGAAAAAAAATAGTTTTGGGGGTGAAAACCCCCTTTTTTAAAAAAAAAAGTTTAGTTGTAGCCCGGAATGTCCACGCCTTCCGGCAAATCCATTTCTCCGATCATCTCGTCGATTAACTCGTCGAGAGTGCAAACCTTTCCCGTTGTTTCGAACTTGTTGGACGGCACGGCTGCCGCGTGGCAATCAAAACTTGTTTCGGGAAGTTCATCGTAGTCGGGTGACGAATAAGCGGATACGTCGGCTTGCTGGTAGTCGTCGTCCTGCATATCTTCCTCAGAGAACTCGACCCAATCGCATTCCCCGTACGTCCCCTCAAAAATTTGCGGGTAATTCAAGTACGTTTTTCCGTCAACCGAAATCGATATCATGTTAAAGGATTCGCCTTCTTGAACGATTTGGGTTTCGCTTCGGACTTTGCCTTGCGACGAAAACCATATTTGGCTTTCACCCGAGTAATCTTCGCCTTGAACGCTTACGGTGCACTCGCCGGATTCACCCAAAGCGAGAATGGAAGCGTAATCCAAGCCGTCGAACAATCCCCCTTCCTCGCCCGCGGGCTCGGATGGCGCAACGGACGGGTCCTGCGAGGGGGCGACCGAAGGCGCTTCATCGGGGGCGGCGGTCGGCGCGGCTTCCCCGCCGCCGATGCACCCGAACACGAGTAACGCCGCAAAAAGCGTTAACAACATTAATTTCCTCAACATACATCACCTAAGTTTAAAGTGTTTAAACGCTAATAGAACGAGTCCAGCAATAAAAAGGGTTTTGGGAATGGAAGAAAAAGAGTTCAAGGCCTTGGTTTCGCAATACGCGGGCGCCGACGAATTCGTTCGCGTACTCGAACAAACCCCTGCCTCGTTTCGCGTCAACACGTTGCGCTTAACGCCCGAAGAATTCCTGCGCGGCTTTCCACTCGAATGCAAGCAAGTGGAATGGCTGGACTACGCTTTCACGTGCAAGAAAAAAATCGGGAACACGCTCGAGCACGCGTGTGGTTACGCGTTCTCGCAATCGCTTTCGTCAATGCTTCCCTCGTTGTGCTTGAACCCGTTGCCCGGCGAAGAAGTGCTGGATTCGTGTGCGGCTCCGGGCGCTAAAACCACGCACTTATCCCAGTTAATGGGTAATGAAGGCGCGATAATGGCGGTGGACGCGAGGCCCAAACGAATGAAGTCGCTGGTCGCCAATTGCAGGCGGTGGGGGAGCGCCAACGTCGCGTGCCTGGTTCGCGACGCAACGCAACTCGACGGAAGGGAGCGGTTCGACAAGGTTCTGGTTGACGCGCCCTGTTCTTGCCTCGGCACGCGGGACGGCTGGAAGGGCTACGGCGGCGAAAGGCACGACCGACTCCAGTTACTGCTCGCGTTAGCGGGCTACAGGTTGTTGAAGAAGGGCGGGCAAATGGTTTACTCTACTTGCACCGTTACCGAAGCGGAAAACGAGGGCGTGGTCGCCTCGCTCTTGGAGGAGACGGACGCGAAACTCGTTGACGCGGGGCTTCCCTTGAAGACGAGTCGCGGCCTGTCAGAATACGGCAAGGAATTTCAAAAAGTGAAGCGCGTGTACCCGCAGGAAATAAACAGCGAGGCATTCTTCGTTGCAAAGGTGGAAAAACCGTGAACTGGTGGAAAGAATTCGGAGTCGAACTGCCCGGGGACTGCGAAGTGTTCGGCGAAAAAAAGGCGCGGGTTGCAACCAAGAAAGCCATTGAAAAAGCGCGGGAAACCGGTTGGCGGGTCGAGGCATTAGGCATTCCCGCAGGCAAAAAGGGCGCGGAGTGGAAGCCGTCATCCTATTTGTTGCGCGCTTTCCCGCCTTCCAAGCGCGTAGTGGAGGTTTCGCGCGGGGAAGCCGAGGAATTCATTCGCGGCGCGGGCCTGGAAAAAAGCGTGGAGCGCGGGTACGTAACCGTGAAGTGCGGGCCGATTGTAGTGGGCTGCGGTTTTTCGCGCGGGAACACGATAGAGAACAAGGTCGGCAAGGCGGACCGAGTGCGGGGCAAATTATATAAAACTTGAATTCGAGTTTTTACCGTAAAAATGGTTAAGGACCTAGTCAAAAAGTTTTTTTCGAGTGAATTCAATCAGTGGCTCGTCGTGGCCCTGGCCGTGCTCGGCTTCGTCTTATTGGTTTGGGGGCCGCAAGCCGCCCAAGAGCAGGGCGAAGCCGGCGAAAGCTTCGTGCACATGTTTTACCTGCCTGGTTGTCCGCACTGCCACGAGCAAATCAATGAGTTAAACCCGGTAATTGAATCGGAGTACGGCGTAAAAGTCGTCAAGCACGACGTTACAACCGAGAAAGGCCACGTGTTGTTCGGCGAAGTTCGCGACGAGCGGGGGTTGAATGACTTGGTGCCGCTGACGCTCGTCGGCGACAAGCAATTCGTCGGGTACAGCGACGAAATAGGTGCGCGAATAAAGGAAGCCGTTGCCGAATGCGTTGAATCCGGCGATTGCGGGGACCCGTTGACGGGCTCGCAAGGCGTTGAAGAGGAAAAGAATTACGAATACGATTTGCCTTTCATCGGCAAAACCGACTTGCGCTCGTTCTCCCTGCCCGTTCTCGCAATAGTTCTCGGGGTAGTGGACGGGTTCAACCCGTGCGCCATGTGGGTCCTGGTCTACCTGATAGCGTTGTGCATAGGGTTGCAGAGCCGCAAGCGAATGTTCTTCCTCGTGGGCACCTTCGTCCTCGTATCAGGCATAATGTATTTCCTGTTCATGACCGCGTGGCTCAACGCCTTCCTCATGCTGGGCTATACGCGAGCCATAACCATCTTAATCGGGTTGGTCGCGTTGGGCGCGGGAATCCTCAACCTCAAGAGCTGGTGGGAGACGCGCAACAAGGCGTTGACCTGCGAGGTCACGAGTTCCGAAACAAAGGAAAAACAGATGAAGGAATTGCAGGGCGTGGTGTCCTCGCCGCTTACGTGGGGAACGATTGCCACCATCGTGGTCCTCGCCTTCGCCGTAAACACCATTGAATTCGTTTGCTCGGCCGCCCTCCCCGCAATCTTCACGCAGATACTTGCGCTGGCGCCCATTTCGTGGATTGAGCACTACTCCTACATCGCGTTGTACGTCCTATTCTTCATGCTGGACGACTTGATCGTGTTCAGCATCGCCGTGTTCGGAATAAGCTCGATGGCCGCCAACGAAAAATACTCCAAGCTCTCCAAACTCGTGGGAGGACTCCTGATACTCGGCATCGGTCTACTCCTGTTGTTCGCGCCGCAGCTGCTGCGCTGAACGCTTTCGCTGAAAAGACAGGAATCAATAATGGAAAAAATACGCGTTGAATTCACAAGTATTTCGATAAAAGAATGTGCAGCAGACGCAATTAATAACGAAAACGTTGCTAAAAATCGTTACGTGCGTAACGTGTTGAGTGCGTGCCCAAACAACTTACTTTGGAGATGATTAAAAAGTAAATGAATAGAACCGTTAAGGTTGCAATCCTCGTGCTCGTTGTTCTAGTGCCCGCAGGGTTTATGTCGGGAGTATTTACGCCCGGAACAGATGCCAATAATCAACCGATACCGGAAGACGTTGTTGAAAAACAACCGGTAAAACTCGGCTATTGCCCCACCATGTCCGGTATTGCTTTACGGATAGGACAAGAAAATCCGCAAGTGTCGTTGATTCCCTATGACTCTACGGCACGGGCACTTCAATCGCTGAACGACAGAACTTTGAATGTAATTTTGGTGGGAAGGCTTGCTAAAGAAAACGAGGTTGGCGAAGTTTTTGAAAGACGATTAATTGACGGTTTGACTTTGGTCGGAAAAGAAAAAAGGTTCATAAGCATTGATGAAATGCAAAGAAGCAGAATCCACACTTACACGACCAAAAAAGAGGCTCGGGAATACCTCCCGAACACGGAGGTTATTTTTCACGATTCTTTTGAGTTTGCAATTAAAGAAGGCATTGACGAAATTATTTTAATGCCCTGGCGGGATATTCCGGATTACCTTGAATTGGTTATTCCGGTAGATGAAAACATGAACAAGATTGAAAAATTCAGGGTTCCCGTTTTGTATTCATATGATGTAGATTGCATCAAAAATATCAAAGTGTGAAAAATGATGGGAAAGAGCTAACCGGTCGTCATCATTGATTCAATAACTAAAAGGGATTTCAGCGTCTTTATTTTGAATTATTGAATCGACGGGTTTTTGAAGCTATTTCCGCGGAAACGACGGGCGTTAAGCTTCGCGCCGCAATTATTGCGCTAGGCTTCAAGGAGCGGCAATCAACTCACGAACTTTTTTTGGTAGCGCTCTTTTGCCGCCCACAATATTTTTTCCGCTTTTTCGGGGCCGCGCCAGCCCTTCACCTTCACTTTCTTGCCTTCAAGCGTCTTGTAAACGTCGAAGAAGTGCGCCACTTCGTCAAGGTAATGGGGCGGCAGGTCGCGCACGCTTTTCACGTCCTTGAAGAACGGGTCATTCTTGGGCACGCACAAAATCTTTTCGTCCACGCCCTTCTCGTCCTTCATGTAGAGGACGCCGAGGGGTCGCGCCTCGATTACGACGCCCACAGAGGTAGGGTCGTTTACGAGGACCAACGCGTCCAACGGGTCGCCGTCCTCCGCAAAAGTGCGCGGAATGAAGCCGTAGTCGCCCGGGTAATGCACCGGCGAGAAGAGGACGCGGTCCAACCGAAAAACGCCGGTCGCCTTGTCATACTCATACTTGTTGCGCGAGCCGCGCGGTATTTCCACGACCACGTTAACGTACTTCGGAAAATTCTTTCCGGCCGGAAGAGAATGCCAATAATTCATACCAAAAATACGCGTCCTTTTTTTAAAGGAGTTGTGGGGGGTGAAGAAAAGGCGTGCAGCAGTGCACTACTCCGAACCAATAAAAAACGAGTGTGATGCAATAAATCAAGGGTGTAAAGGCGTGATTGAAATACTCGAAAAAATCGGGAAAGTGTCGGAAAAATGCCGGGCAGGCAAGAAACGGGTTTGCGGCTTCAAGGAAAAGGAATTAATCAAGGTGTTAGGCGAACCCAAAAAGGTTTTCGAGGCGCGCCTCCCCGTAAAAACGGCTAAGGGAAAGGAGTGGTTCAAGGCGTACCGCGTGCAATACAACGACGCGCTCGGTCCGACCAAGGGAGGCGTGCGCTTTCACCCCGCGGTAAGCGTTGAAACCGTGAAAAAACTTTCTTTTTGGATGACGCTCAAGAACGCCTTACTGGAACTCCCGTACGGGGGCGCCAAGGGAGGCATCGCAATCAACCCCAAGGAATACGACGCAAGCGATTTGGAGTCGGTTTCCCGCGAATACGTGCGCCAACTCCAACCGGCGTTCGGCGGCAACGTCGACATTCCCGCGCCGGACGTTTACACCAACGAGGAAACGATGGCGTGGATGCTCGACGAATTCGAGAAGATTCAAGGCGCCCACGCCCCGTGCTTCATTACGGGCAAACCCTTGACGTTGGGAGGCAGCCCGGGAAGGGCGTATGCAACGGCAATGGGCGGCGCAATGGTGTTCGAGGAATACGCCGAGGCAAAGGGGTTGGAGCCCGCTCGAACCAAAGTGGCGATTCAAGGCTTCGGCAACGCGGGAAGCAATATGGCGCGCATACTCGACGAAAAAGGCTATCGGGTAATCGGCGTTTCCGATACTTCCGCCGCAATAATAAGCGACGAGCTGGACGTTGCGGCCGCGATTGAACACAAAAAAAAAGAGGGCTCGCTGAAGGGGTTCGGGGGAGCGGAAGAAAAAGACAACTTGTTGGAGGTGGACGCGGACGTGCTCGTGCCGGCCGCACTCGAAAACGCGGTTACAAAGGGCAACGCCGACAAAGTGAAGGCGAAGGCGGTAGTGGAACTCGCCAACGGACCCGTAACCGATGAAGCCGACGAAGTGCTCGCCGAAAAAGGCGTGGACGTCTTGCCCGACATATTGTGTAACGCCGGCGGCGTAACCGTGTCCTATTACGAATGGGTTCAAAACAGGCAAGGGATGCCTTGGCCCGAAGAAGAAGTAATGGAGCGCTTGGGCGGAAAAATGTCGGCGGCCTTTAAAACGTTGAATTCCTCCCCCTTAATGGAGGTAAAGGGAATGGATTACCGCACCGCGGCTTACGGCCACGCCTTCAAGCGCGTGCTTACCGCGGAACGATTCAGGGGAAGAATATGAGCATCGACTTCGCTTGCAGAACAATCGACTTGGCTCAAGTAGTGCGCTGTTCGCTGGGCTTGACGCGCGCCGAACACCGCATCCTGCGCGCCGCCTTGAAAACGAAAAAGTTTTCGGTGGATTCCTTGTCCCGAAAAATGGGTTTGGACAGGACCACGATACAAAAAGGCCTCAAAAAATTGTTGGAAAAAGGCCTCGTGGACAGGCGGCAGTTGAACCGCGAAAGCGGAGGGTACGCCTATGTTTACGCTGCCAAGGACGCGGCCGCGGTACGAAAAAAAGTTAGGGAAACAATTCGCGAATGGGCGCGGCGCGCCGAAGAAGAGGTAGAGTCATGGCAATAATAGAGTTGTTTACGTCTCCGACTTGCCCGCACTGCTCTCCCGCCAAAAAAGCGTTGGGAGAAGCCGCGCGCAAAGCCGGAGTCGAACTCGTGGAATACTCTACTGCAACGCCTCAAGGCA
>CAZVVY010000003.1:30853-58278 GCA_964630975.1 Microcaldota archaeon
GCGCGCAAAGCCGGAGTCGAACTCGTGGAATACTCTACTGCAACGCCTCAAGGCATTCAAAAGGCGCGCGAATACGGGGTGGCGAGCGTGCCCACGGCGATAGTGGTAGGCGAACTGCGGGCATTCATTTTGGACGCGTTCAACGAGGCCACCGTAAAAGAGGCGTGCCTTGTTGCCGACGGAAAAAAGGGGATGCCTGAAAAGGGGTTGTTCGGCTGATGGACGACGAACTTATGCGAATCCGCAGGAAGAAACTGCGGGAATTAATGAAAAAAAAGGAGGAAAAAAGTATGACGAAAAAAGTAATCGTGTACAGCACTTCGACGTGCCCTTACTGCGTGATGGCCAAAAACTACTTGGAGTCGTTGAACGTGGAATTCGAGTACGTTAACGTACAGGAAGACAAGGCTAAAGCGCAGGAAATGATTGAGAAGAGCGGCCAAATGGGCGTTCCCGTGCTCGACATAGGCGGCGAAGTAATAGTGGGCTTCAACAAGCCGGCGGTCGACGCAGCACTTAAAAAGGCGGGGCTCACCAAGTAACCGTAATGCACCAAAAAGACGTTTCGGGAACCGTCGGGTTCACCGGGGTTTGTTGGCGCCTGTCGCGGATGACGGGCGTCAACGCCAACTTTTTTCGCGCGGCATTCGTAGTGTCGGCGTTGGCCGCAAAAGCCACCATCGCAGTATACTTGGGGTTGTGACTCTTGTTCACCGCGTCGTCGAATGAGGTTATTTCTTCAAGTACACCGTTTGGCTCGGGTACGCGAACTCGATTTTGTTTTTCGCGAACTCTTTTTGAAGGTACGAATTGACGGCATCCATTATCTCGAAGCGCTTTGATAATTGCGTAACCCAGTAACTGAAGCGTATGACTAGCGCACTGTCACCGAACGAAGTGAAGTATGCTTCGGCCGAGTCCGGAGCGATTCCCTCGTGTATTTTCGGCACGGAGAGCAGGATTTTCTTGGCTTTCTCCAATTTCTCGGGGGAAGTAGAGTACTCGACGCCTATTTCCGCGAGTATTCTGCGCTTGTGGCACTTACTGATGTTTTCGAGAGTGGAATTGGCGACGTCCGAATTCGGGATTACGAGAGTCGTGCCGTCAAACGTCTTGATTCGAGTGGTGCGAATGCCTACTTCCTTGACTTGGCCCGCGCTGCCCGCAACCGAAACGTAGTCGCCTACCTCGAAAGGACGGTCCCCGAAAATCGAGAACGAGCCGAGCAGGTTGCTCAACGAGTCCTTGGCCGCCATCCCTATGGCGAGACCGGCTATGCCGAGGCCGCCCAGCAAAGCGGTTATGTCGTAACCGAAGTTGGACAAGACGAAGATGCCGGTAACGATTAAAACTATTGCTTTCAAGCCCTTGCGTAGAATAGGCATTAACTGGTCGTCGAGCTTGGACTTGGACTTGTCGGCGAGCGGCATGAACACGGCTTCAAACAACAAGTCGACGAGGCGCACTAGGAACCAAGCGCCCGTAACCACCAACAACACTTGAACGAGGTTGTCGGCGAATCCTTCGGGAAGCGTGAGGAACGCCAACGCGTACCGTAAGCCGAAAACGCCTACCGCCAACACGAAGGGCTCCTCGAAGATGTCAAGCAGCTTGTCGTCCAAATCCGTCTCGGTGTGAGCGGTCAACCTGTAACCATACTTCTTTATGAGGAAGTAAACGATTTTCACTACCGCCAAAACGCCGAGAATTATCATTAAGGCAACGGAGTACTGCAACACCGTGTTGCCGAAAAACTCGTTTTCAAGGAACGGCAGGTATTGAACCAAATTATCCCGCGCCCACTCCCTCAACAATTCTCCTGCGTGCAATTCAACCACCGAAAACCACTTTCAAATAATACATGAACGCGAGGCCCAACAAGAACGCGGCAAACGACTCGAACGCCTTGCCCAAATCGGGCTGTTTATGCAGTTCGGGAACCAAGTCCGAACTCGCGATGTAAACGAAACTGCCCGCCGCAACGGGCAACAAGTAAGGTACGACTCCGGACAAGGAAGCCGACAAGTAATAGCCGAGCAAGGCCCCCAACAACGCGCTCAAAGAAGACAAGAAGTTGTACGCCAAGGCCTTCCCCCTTGAAAAGCCGGCGTAAACCAGGACGCCGAAGTCCCCTATTTCCTGAGGCAACTCGTGCGCGATTACTGCCAGAGTAGTCGAAACGCCGAGAGGTATTGAAGCGGCAAAAGAAGCCGCTATTACGAGGCCGTCAACGAAGTTGTGAATGGCGTCGCCGACCAAATTCAAGTACGCAAAAGAGTGCACCTCGCACTTGCCGCTCTTGTGGCAGTGGCGCCAGTGCACGAACCGCTCCAAAACGAAGAACCCCGCAAAACTCGCCAAAAAAACCAGGCCGAACGACTCGGCGCCGATTTCGCCGACCGACTCCGGCAACAAGTGCAGGAAGGCGCCGCCCATCAGCGCGCCCGCCGAAAAGGCGACGAGAAACAACAACGCCTTCTCCATTGCCTTCGGCTTAACCCAAAACGAGGAAACGCCGACCAACGACAACAAGCAAACCAAAAAAGTGGCGCCTAAAACATACCAAAAAACCATGCAAAGCAAAGGAACGGCGAAAATTTAAATGGCGGCGTTGAACTCAAACAACAACACGGCCGAAGCCAAAACAAAGCAGTACGCTGCAAACCACGAAAAACGCTTTTTCTTCACGGCATCCAACAACACGCCGATGGACAAGTAACCCGTTACGGCCGCCGCGGTCACCCCCGCAAAAACGGTGAAAGCGTCCAAGCCGGCAAAAGAAAACGCTTTCACGCCCTCCAACAAAGTGGCGCCCGCAATCGCGGGAATCGCGACCAGGAACGAAAAGCGCGCCGCTTTTTCACGCGAAAACCCGGACAACAAGCCGGCGCCGATAGTAGCGCCACTACGCGAAAGCCCGGGAGCAATCGCCAACCCCTGCGCAACGCCGACGAAAAAAGCGGAACCGAAAAAAGGCCGCTTGACCGGCTTCAACTTCTCGGAAACGACGAGGAACGCGGCGGTGGCCAGCAACGCAAAAGCGATTGCGGCCGGGGAAGAAAACAAGGACTCGAAGAACGGCTTTAATGCCAAGCCCATTACCGCCGTGGGAATCGAGGCAATCGCGATTCCCGCCAACAACTTTTTGTCTCCGAATATTTCACGAAAGTCACGCCTGAAAAACGCGGTTACCGCCAACAAGGTGCCGAAGTGAAGCATCACGTTGAACGACACCGGCGCCTCAACCCCGAAGTAGTGTTCGGCGAGCGCCAAGTGACCGCTGGACGAAACCGGAAGCCACTCGGTCAAGCCCTGCAACGCACCCAACAAAAGCGCGGCAACCCAATTCATTTCAGGAACGCCACAAGCCGTGAACGTTGCAGTACTCGCGCGCCTCCAAACCCGAAGCGTCCTCGACGAAGAACACGGCTTCCGGCTTTTGGCCGGGATACAAGCGCGCTTCGGCAACCACTTTGCCGCCCTTCAAGAGTTGAATCAATTCGATGAAGTGACTGCCCTCCATGGGGTGCGGCGCGGAGCCGACTTTCACGACTACCTTGTCGCCTTCGGACTCGATTACGGGCACGTGCTTTTCCTTGCCTTCCTCCTCAATCGTTTTGGGTTCCAACAAGTTCATTTGCTGGCCGCAACAAACTATTTCCGGGGGGTGCGGCTCTACAACGGAAACCGTGTTCCCGCAAACCGCGCACTTGTATATCCCTTGCTCAACCATTTTTTCACCACCAAACAAAAAAAACCCGTAATAGATTAATAACGCCTTCGTAACCGTTTTCATGCGCGAAATCGAAGCCAAAGTGCTTGAAGTGGACGTCGAACTCCTCCGCAAAAAACTGGAAGCAATGGGCGCGAAAAAGGTTTTCGACGGCGAAATGAATGCGTCGTGGTTCGGGCCGGCACAAGGAAGGGTGATACGGCTCAGGCGCGAAGGCGAAAAAAAGGTTTTGTGCGTGAAAACTTCCCTGAAAAAAAGCGGGGGGGTAAGGCAAGCCCAAGAAAGCGAAATGCAAGTCGAATCACTGGAAGAAACGCGAAAGGTATTGGAAGGCCTCGGCTACTCGGAAAAAAGCCGTGCAACCAAGAAACGCGTTTCCTACGAGTTGGACGGCGCGCGATTCGAAATAGATTCCTACGAAGGCATTCCTCCTCTCCTCGAAATCGAGGCGAAAAGCGCGGAAAAAGTAATGGAGGGGGTGGAACGCCTCGGCTACCAAAAAGAAGACGTGAAGCCGTGGTCATTCAAGGAAGTGCGGGAACACTACGAAGGTGAACGAAAATGCCGAAGGGAAAGCCGAAAACCGAAGAGGAAAGGAAAAAGGAACACGAAAAAAAGTACGGCGAAGGAAGCAAGCCGCCCTCCGAACGCAAAGGCACGGGGCCAAGCAAGGTAAACTGGACGCGCGTCTTGGCGGCGTTTCTGGCAGGCGTCCTCACAGGGTTGTTGTTGTGAGAAAATCTTTCAAGAAAGGCCTGATCTTCGGGATGACGTCCGAAATAATGACCACGCTATAGGGTTGATGGTGGCCTCGAACAAGGAACGCACTCCAAGCTCACCGTGCTCGGCGGCGTACCCACCATTGCAATCGCGGACCCGTTATCGGACGCCCTCGGGATACGCGTTTTCGGGGGAGTACGCCGGCAACCAAATTCTTTTTTGCTTCCACTTTCCTGGCGCCCACGCTATTCCTTGAATTCGGCGAAGCCGTTGCCGCAAGCATTGCCCGGGGCGCGTTCCTCGTGACGGGAATAAATTGGGTGGCGGCTCGCGAGCGCGGCGAAAAGCTCGGCACCCCTATCACCTAACACCCCGCAATAACCCCTCCCCCCTCGTAGTCGCTTTAACGCGTTATGCCGGCGAATTCATTTCGAAAACGCTTGGTTAAAGAAGTCGTGCGCGCTAACCGGTTCCGGGTGCAAAAAAATGTGTTTCAAGGAATGGTTGGAAAAAGGCGTGAAGAAAATGGATTGGCTGGACATCGGCTTGACAAAGGCAACCGTCTTCTTGTTGGCCTTGTTACTCGCCAAGTACTGGCCCGTGCTTTATTCACTCGACTGGTACTGGTATCTCGGGCTCGCAATAGTCGCGGCGGCGCGGCCGACGCACAAGTTTCTCTCTAAATAAGTTCGAATAACCAATTTTCTTTTCATTAAAGTCCAAGCAAACGTTTCGCGTTTGCGGTCGCGCAAACCTTAAACGGTTTGCCGTGTTTCTTTTTCCAAAAAAAGAAAAGTTTCGTCAGTCCGTCCGTCGGTCATCACGAGTTCAGCCGTAACGGTGTCATCATCCGAACTAATTGGAGGCGAACGGGTTTTAAATTGCTTGCAGTAAGAATTGTTGGTGGGTGAAAAGTATGCGCGGATTGATTGACTGGATTAAGGAAGAGGAAAACCTTTTCTTCGCGGTTCACGCAATCGCGTTGTTCTTGTTGGCGTTCGCAGCCGAACTCTTGGCGCCGGCGTGGACCAAGGTAGCCTACCCCTCGTTATTGTTGTTGGGAGCGGCGAGCTTCACGTGGAACTACCCGGTGAAAGCGATAAAGAGCCACGGGTTGTTCTCCGAATACGTGATTGAGGCGCGCTTGTTGTGGCTCGTCTTATTCGGCGTGCTCTCCGAATACCTCGCGTACGAAGTCGTGGAGTCGGGTGCGCAAATGCTGTTCGTGGGCGCCGCCCTCGCAATAGGTTTGTTGGCCGCGTTTTACAGCCGCAGCCGCCTGCACGAAAGAATAGTGAAGGCGCGGGGATTCAAGTAAGGGATTGAATTGAGTATAGTGCTTGACAAGGAATCGTTCAAGGCGCTCGCCAACGACACGCGGGTACTCATACTCAAGAAGCTCAAACTGCGCAAGTGGACGGCAACCGAGCTCGCCAAGTCGTTGGGCGTAAGCGTTCAGGCCGCCGGCAAGCACTTGAAGAAGATGCGTGCGGCGGACCTCGTAAAAGAGGAGAAGAGAAGCAAGTGGGTTTATTACTCGCCCACCGAAAAAGGCGCTGCCTTGCTCGAACCCGAAAAAGGTAAGTCGTTGTGGGTTTTGCTCGGCATATCCTTTTTATGCTTTGCTTACGCTTCACAATTGTTTTCGGCGCCTTCTCCAACGCCCCTCGAATACGGGGCGGAGAAAGCGGTTGCCGACGGCGTGCTGGCGGCGGCCCAAGAAACGCGTGCCGTGGACGCGCCCGCACTCGATTACGCCGCGGTCGCCGCTTTGTTCTTGGGAAGCATTTGCCTGGGCGCCGTTTTATACGCCGTTTTGAGGGATAAAAAATGCGTTTCCTGATGTTAAACCCGTTTTACGCGCCTTACCTCGGGGGCACGGAAAAGCACGTCGTGGAAGTAAGCAAGCGCCTGGCAGCGAAAAAGCACGACGTAACGGTTTTGACGGCGCGCCTGCCCGGCACGAAGAAGGAGGAAGTCGTGGGTGGCGTGCGCGTGGTGCGGTCCGCGGCTTACGTCGTGAAAAACCTTCCCGCGTTCCTTCCGCCGCCCGTCCCAATCACTCCTTTGAGGTGGATGGACATCGTGAGGGAAGCGCGTAAAGCGGACGCGGTACACGTGCACAACCGGTTTTGTTACGGTTTAATCGACGCGTTGACCGTGAAAGGCCTCGGCAAAAAACTGGGGTTGACGTTGCATAACGCGCGCACAAAGGGGTTGAGCCCCGTCACGGACGCGCTCGGCCAGGCATACGACGACGTCCTGGGGAAAAACGTGATGCGTGCTTGCGACGTAATCGCTGGAGTTAGCGACAAAACGGTTAAGGAAACCGTGCCCGAGTCGATGTGGGGTAAATGCTCCGTGATTTACAACGGCACTGACACCGAGTTGTTCAACCCGCGCGTTAAGCCCGGGGGAATCGAACGCGAGTTGGGTTTGAAGAAAGGGTTCGTGTTGACTAACTGTCGCCTCGTACCCCAAAAAGGCGTCGGGCACTTAATTGAGGCGATGAAAGGCGTTGACCGCCAACTCGTGGTGTTCGGACGCGGGCCTTTGAAGGACGAACTCGAAAAACAGGCGAAGAAGAAAGGGGTGGACGCCGCTTTCGTGTCGCAGAGAATCACGGACGGTCAACTCGCGCGGCTTTATTCGGCTTGCTCCGTGTTCGCGTTGCCGTCGTTGTGGGAGCCGTTCGGAATGGTTTTAACCGAGGCAATGAGTTGCGGCAAGCCCGTAGTGGGAACGAACGCGGGAGGCATACCCGAAGTAATCGGGAACGCGGGCGCGGTGGTGCCCAAAGCCGAACCGCGCGCTTTGCGCAAGGCGATAAAGGAATTGCTGGAAGACGAAAAAAAGGCGCGCGATTACGGTAAGAAGGGTAGGAAGCGCGTACTAGCAAAGTTTACGTGGGACCACACCGCGCAAGGATACGAAAAAATGTATGGTGAATTGGAATGAGTGATAACAGGCCGAGTTTCGACGAGTACTTCATGGAGTTCGCGCGGGTAGCCGAAAAAAGGTCGAGTTGCCTACGCCGCAAGGTGGGCGCGGTCCTCGTGCGCGACAAGCACGTTCTTTCAACGGGTTACAACGGCGCGCCTTCGGGTCTCGACAACTGCCTGGAAATAGGGTCGTGCCTACGCAACGACTTGGGGGTGCCTTCGGGCGAGCGCCACGAGTTGTGTCGCGCGGTTCACGCCGAACAAAACGCGGTGATTCAATGCGCTTTGCACGGCGTTAGCACGAAGGGGTCCACGCTTTACACTACGGCTAGCCCCTGCATTATTTGCGCGAAGATACTCATCAACGCGGGAGTCAAGCGCGTAGTGTACTGCGACGAGTACCCCAACAAGGAAGCATTCCAAATGATGAAGGACGCGGGCCTGCAAGTCGAAAAATTCGGTGGAAAAAAATGATTGAAAGCGTTTTGAAGGTCGAGTGGAACGACGAGCGCGAGGTATTGAGTGCTTTGGGCGCGGAGTTGGAACCGCAAATAAGGTGGCTGAAGCGCGTGCGCGAATTCGTTCAACACCCCGTAAAAGGAATTGATTTCACGCCGCAGTACTATATGCACCGCTCGGTGGCGAGGCCGGGCGACGATTGGAAAGAGTTGCGCTACGATTTGACGGTCCTTCCGCCGCGCCTCCTGGGAAACGAATACAACAAGACCATCGGCCACTACCACCCGCCGGCGCCGTGCGGCAAGAGTTACCCGGAAGCATACGAAGTGTTGTCGGGTGAAGCACACTACTTACTGCAAAAAAAGGATTTGACGCGGTTCATACTCGTAAAGGCGCGCGAAGGCGACAAGGTAATGGTGCCGCCGGATTACGGCCACGTAACCGTGAACCCGTCCAAAGAAAAGGCGTTGGTGATGAGCAACATAGCAGAGGCCACGTTCAAGAGCGAGTACGGAGACTACGAAGAGAAGAAGGGCGCGGCTTACTACGAGTTCGAGGACGGCCTCGAAAAAAACCCGTTGTACGGCGAAGTGCCCGAGCCCGAAATCGTTGACGCAAAAGAATTCGACGAATTCAAGGGAAAAGAACTGTATTTGTGGGGAGCCGAACAAAAAGAAGCGCTTTCGTTCCTCGCGCGCCCCGAAGAATTCAAAATAAATAGTGTTGACGCGTAACGAATTCTATGAATAAAACCGTTTTCTTCTCGTTGTTGCTGGCGGCTTCGGTTGCCGCCCTCGCCCCGTGCGCCACCACCATTTACGTTGGTAGCGCGGGCGAAGGCCTGTTCAGCCCGGGTTACGGGTGGAACGTTAACGCGGAAAGCATTCGGTTCAGCACGGTCAACCCCGAGCACGTGACGGCGTTCAACGAGGAAGGAAAAATCTTGTACGCGATTACGCGGGAAACCAACAACAATCGAGAGCAAAGCATTGAAGGGAAAGTGCTAGTAAAACCGTATTCTTCCGAACGCGAAATAGATTTCACGTTGATGCCGGAAAACAAGGTTTCTTATTGCGGCGACGAGTGGGCCCTTGAATTCGTGGACGAAACGCTTCAAACCGGAATCAAAAACGTTTCCGGCGAATTCATTCGCGTGGAATCCGCAACGGATTACGCGTTCGGCTTCGACAACACGGATTCGGCGAGCCATTTCTATGTTCAAGTAACCGGTGAAGGGGCGCCGGTGTATTACCCGAGCGCGGGCACTTACCTGAAAGCCGAAAACAACAACGTGAACTATCTGGGTTGCTGCGAGCACTCTTGCGAAGACGAGGAAAGCGGGTGCAAGGGAATCGTGTTGGACGCGGAAAACAAGTGCGTCAACGGAAACGCTTACCGATACGCGTGCTCCCTCAACGCGTGCGTGCCGACCGTAGAGGAATGCGGGTCGTGCGAAAACGGGGAGTGCACGGCGCCCCCGCAAGAGCCCGGCAAGGAGTGCACCGACTCGGACAACGGAATCCGCCCCTTTGAAAAAGGGGTTGCGAACGGAAACGGGGACGCGTGCGACGGCCTCGACGTAATCGAGTGGCACTGCGAAGCCGGCGAGGCAACCAGCACCCTCATCCAATGCGAGCACGGGTGCGCGAACGGCGCGTGCAAGGAAGAGCCTTCCTGCATTCAAGGCGCGGAATCCGTGCTCTACGACGGAGAAGAATTCGCGCCTTACTGCTCCACCGAAGGCCTCGTCGAATACTCTTGCAACGGGAACGCCTTGCAAAGCAAGGTTACGCCGTGCAAATGCGTTGACGGCGAGTGTATGGAACAACCCGAAAAAAAAGAGGATTACTCGCTTCAAGCCGCCCTCGCAATCACCGCGTTGTTGGCCGCGGCATACGTTTACTACGCCAAACCCTTCAAGAAAACGAAAAAACGCAAAAAACGCAAGAAGTAAAAAAGCGCGCAAGCAAAATAATCGCGCTCTCTCAGGCCATTCAATGGTTGGTTGAAAATGGGTAAGTTATTCGGAACGTCCGGCATTCGCGGCCTTTACGGCAAGGAAATAAGCGATTCGCTGGTGCAAGGAGTAATAAAGTCGTTCGCTTACTGGCTGGGAGAAGGCAAAACGGTTTGCGTGGGCAGGGACACCCGCAAGAGCGGCCCCGAACTCGAGGAAAAAATCGTGGAAGCACTCCGCGAAAACGGTTTGAACGCGGTGCGGCTCGGAGTCGTGCCTTCGCCCGCCGTCTACTATTTGTCGCGCGAACTCGGCTTTGACGCGGGAATAATGGTTACCGCGAGCCATAACCCCCCGGAATACAACGGCCTCAAGTTCTGCAACTCGCGGGGGATGGCGGTCGACCAACAAAAAATCGAGGAAGGGTATTTCAACCCCCCCGATTACTCTCCCCCCAAAAAAGGCGGGGAGCGCGAAGTGGACGGCGCCCAAGAATTCTTTTCACGCCTGGAAAAAAAGTGTCCAAAGCCCGCCAAGCCGCTCAAGCTCGTGGTGGACTGCGCGTGCGGCCCGAACTCAGAGCACATGCCGGGCTTCCTGCGCACCCAAGGCCACGAAGTCCTAGAAAAAAACTGTGTTCCCGACGTAACGAAATGCGATCGCCCCCTCGAACCCAAGCCGGGCACCCTGCAAAACACGGTTGAATTCTTGAAGGAAAACGGGGCGGACGCCGGCCTTTGCTTCGACGGCGACAACGACCGCGTCGTGTTCCTGGACCGCAACGGCGTCCTCGGATTCCAGGAAGCCAACGCCGCAATCGCCTCCATAATGGTTGAAGAGTCCGACTCCGAAAAAAAAGAGGTGGTGGGCTCGGTGGAAACCGGGCGATTAGTGGAAGAAGCGGTGAAGCGGGCGGGCGGGTCCCTGCACCGCACCATCGTGGGCGACACATTCATTGCGCGCACCGTCAAAGAGCGCGGCGCGCTGCTGGGCCTCGAAGAATGCGGGCATTATTTGGTGCCCGAAATAGGTTTCTTCTCGTCAACCGTTTACCCGGCGGCCTTGTTGCTCGCCAAGCGCGACATCAACAACGTCCGCCAAGAATTCTCTTCGCTTCCAAAAACGTTTTTCGCAAAAGAACGCATTGGCTGTCCCAACGAACGAAAAAAAGCCGTAATGGAATTCGCGGCCTCACGACTTCGGGAACTCGGCGGGCGGGCAACCGACATCGACGGCGTGCGCGTGGACTGGGACGACGCGTGGGTGCTCGTGCGCCCGAGCGGAACCGAACCCTACATGAAGGTTAGCGGCGAAGCGGTTACGCAAGCGCGGCTCGACGAACTCGTAACAAAAGGAAAAAAATTCGTGGAGGAGGCGTTAAAGCAATGAAGGCAGTAATACTTGCGGCGGGAACCGGCAAACGCGTTTACCCCCTGGCCGTAAACAAGCCCAAGCCCATGTTCAAGCTCCTCGGCAAGCCGTTAATGGAGTACGTAGTCCAAGAATTGTCGAGTGCCGGCGTAACCGAAATGATTTGCGTGGTCGGCCACAACGCCAAACAAATAAGGGAATGCTTCGGAGAAGAAGCGCACGGCGCCAAAATAAGTTACGTTACGCAGGATGAAGCGCGCGGAATGGCTGATGCATTGCTGTGCGCCGAAAAACTCGTGGACAACTCCAAGTTCCTCGTGGTCAACGCCGACGACGTTTTCGAGCCCGGCCTCGCAAAACAAATGCTTGAAAAAGCCGACGAATGCGACGTGGTTTTCGCGTGCCAACCCGTCGAGGAAACGTGGAAATTCGGGATACTCGACTTGAACGGCGACCGCGTCAAAGGCATAATTGAAAAGCCGGACAAGGGCGAAGAGCCGTCCAACAACGCCGTAATAGGTTTGTACGCGTTGCACCCCGACGTATTCGAATACATCCGCAAGACTCCCGTGTCGGACGCGCAATACGAGGAAGCAATACAAAAAATGGTTGCGGACGGACGCGACGTGCGCGCCCTGTCCTACGACGGATTCTTCGGTTCCTACAAGCTTCCCTGGGACTTGCTGAGGTTGAACGATTACTTCCTTGAAAACCTGGAAAGCCACACGGCAAAAACCGCGCGCATTTCAGGGCGTGCGGTCGTAAAAGGCGAACACGTGTTCATAGGCGAAAACGTGCGCATATTCGAGAACGCGGTTGTTGAAGGGCCGTGTTACATAGGCGACGGCGCAATAATCGGAAACAACTGCCTTGTTCGAGGAAAAACTTCTGTTGGAGCCGGGTCAGTGCTCGGGTATTCCACGGAAGTAAAGCACTCGGTGATAGGCGAAGGGTGCTGGACGCACTCGTCTTACGTCGGCGACTCCATTATGGGCGACAACTGCCATTTGGGTGCGGGAAGCATTACCGCCAACTATCGCTTCGACGAGGAAAACATTCGAGTCGACGTGCTCGGCAAAGGCAAAATGGATTCGGGCACCAACAAGTTGGGCGCCATAATCGCGGACAACTGCAAGACGGGCAGTAACGCCACTCTCATGCCGGGCGTGAAAATCGGGCCGCACTCCGTGGTGGGAAGCGGCGTCCTTCTTTACGCGGACTTGGAACCCAACAAAATCGCTTTCCAAAGCAAGCAAGTCCTCGAAATAAAGGACAACCGAATCGAGTTGGACCCGGAAAAAGCGCGAAAACTCAAGGAGAATCTTGAAAAGTACGCGCCGAAGTGACGAAAATGCAGGAAGAATTTGATTTGACGGACGAACAACCAACGGCTCAAGGCGCCGGAACGCGGCGCGACGCGGAACAAGGCCGCGTGGTCTACCGAGTAATGGAACACGGCGCTTTCTCCGAAACCCCTTGGAAGCACGAACACTTGATGAAAATAATCGAGGATTTAAACAAACACGGCTTGAACGGCCCGAAAATAATCAAGGAAGGATTCCTGGAAAGCGGCACGGCAACACGCAACAGCATGGAATACTTGGTAAAGCGTGAAAAACCGGAAAACCTCGAAGCCGCCCTTGCAACCGTGAAAAAGTTTTACGACTTGGTTTGGGCGGCAACACGAGGGCATTACGAAAAAAACCAAAGCCCTTAAAACGCTTTGAAAACAAATTCTTGGTGATAACCAATGGCAGTAAGCAAACCGGTCATGTACGCTTTCGGGCTCCTCATAATCGGCAGTTTCCTAATCGGAATGATGTGGCCCATTATGACTTCCAACAACCAAAACACGCCTTCGCCCACGCCCCAACAAAACACGGATTTCGAGGGCCAAGGCACGGCAACCGCGACCATAAGCGAACTCCTAAACGATTACTTGATTGAATGCAACGCGTCCAACGCCAAACAACTCGTCTCCGAAGTTGAAGGCGTAGGCCTCGCCTTCACGGTGGCGCCCGGCTTGTACGCGGCAACCGGCGAAAACGTTTCCGCCGCGCTATACGAAGCCCTCGAAGGCGAGTGCGAGCCGGACATTTACCGCAGCGCCAAATTGGAATACGATTCGGCCCTTCAAATCGACGCGAACACCACGATTCCCGCATACGTAATCGAGCAGTTAACCGCTTACGTGGGCGCGTTCCACGAGGAAGGCGACGAAGTGCTCGTCAACGTCTTGATTCAAGTGCAAAACGGCCAAGTCGTGAACGCCCAAGTATTCGAAATGCCGGAAACCATGCCCGCACTACCCGAAACCACGCCTGCCGAACCCGTAAATCAAACCGTTAACGGCACCGAAACCAATCAAACAAACGAGAGTGAATAAAAAATGAATGAAGGAGATTTTGCGAAAATAAATTACACCGGACGAGTCAAAGGCGGCCCCGTCTTCGACACTACCAGCGAAGAAACCGCGAAAAAAGAAGGCGTTTACAACGACCGCGGAAAATACGGCGCCGTGCTAGTGCCAGTCGGAAAAGGCGTGGTCTTGAAAGGCCTCGACGAAGAATTGTTGAAGGCGAAAAAAGGCGAAGAAAAAACGGTTTCGTTCGGCCCTGACAAGGCGTTCGGCGAACGCAACGCCGAACTAGTCAAACTCATTCCCCTCAAGCCGTTCAAGGACCAGGGAATCCGGCCCGCGCCCGGGATGCCCGTCAAACTCGACGGAAAACAAGCGCGCGTACAAAGCGTTTCAGGGGGCCGCGTCCGCGTTGACTTCAACCACGAACTGGCCGGCAAGGAACTCGAATACGAGTTCAAGGTCGCCGAAGTTTATTCTACGCCGAAAGAAAAAGCGGCGGCATTGTGTGAGGACTTGTTGCCCGAAGCAAAAGTAGAGTTGGAAGGAGAAAAAGCGGCGGTAAAAGTGCCGGCCGAACCCAACAAGGCGGGCGCCGACTACGTAGTCCGCAAAAACCACTTGATAGCGCAGTTACTCGAATTCGTCGGCGCAAAAAAAGTGCTCGTAGAAGAAGAATGGGTTAAGCCCGAATCTTCACCCGAGTAACTCCTTCAAACCCGCCAGGTTGCACGCCGCTTCCAACAAGCGAACCAAAACCATTAACGCGCCCGCCGAAGCCAAATCCATTCCGAGTGCGCCCGAAAAAAAGAGTGCGCCCGCACCCTCCTGAAGCCCTAATCCTGCAACGCTTAACGGCACGAAGGAAAGCGCCGTCAAAACCGAGTTGAACGCCGCGAACAAAAGCAGTTCGTTGAAGGCGAAGCCGTGGCCGAGCGCGGCAGCCAAACACATCCACTCCAAGCCGCGCACGAACGCGCCCGCAAAACTCGTCGCCACGCCCGCCGCCAACAACCGAGAAGGCATTCTTTTCCGGAATACCGCCCCGTAAAAAGCCGACATTTTAGCGCCGAACGAAGGAACGCGCGGCAACAACGCGGAAACCACGCGCCGTTTCGCCGAAAGAGCCCACAAGGCGAAAGCCGACAACGCCAACAAGAACGCGGCCGCGAACGCCAGCGACTCCGCGGACCCAAACAAATAGTAAACGCTTAAAGCCGCGAACGCTCCCCGCGAAAAAAAGTCGGAAGCCAGGGAAACGCCGAAAACGCGAACGCCTTGCCGCGCCCTCAAACCCCAATCCCGCGCCTTGACGACGAAGTAAGCATAGCCGGAGCGGCCCGGCGTGTAATCGCTGAACAACATTCCGGCGAGGTGCGCCCAGAAAATCCGCGAAAAAGAGGCGTTGCAACCCATTGAATCGGCAAGCCACTTCAACCGCAACGCGGTAATCAACTGCAAGGCGTAGTACAATGCTGCCGCCGCGAAAACCCATTCAAGGCGGGCGCCCGCGAGAAACGAGGCAACCGCTTCCACGTCGATCGATGAAAGGAAAAAGTAAGCCAGCGCAAAGGCGAGGGCGGCGTTGAATGCGATTGTCAACCGTTTGTCCATTACGCTAATTGTTTTCTTCTTTCCCATTAAATGCTTTCTTCTTTTCCAAAAAGAAAAAAAAAAGTCAGTGGGCCGGAAGGGATTCACCACCGAACTTCTTTCAAAAAAAAAAGTTCGAACAAGAAACCCTTCCCGCACCCCCGAAATGGACTGGACGGGATTTGAACCCGCGGCCTCGTGCTTGCGAAGCACGCGATCTACCAGTCTGATCTACCAGCCCAAAATAATTAATAGTTGTGGGGGAAACGGGTTTAAAACAATTTCTCGTATTCTTCGAGTTCGCGCCGCGTAACACTGCACCCCGCATACCTCAACGCGTGCATTGCGGCCCGCGCCGCCTCCCCTTCATCCTCGGCGTAATCACGGAAAAACCCTTGTTCCGCGGCGATTGCAATTATTTCGGTGGAGCGAATCACGGGGTAGTAAGCGGCTTTGCGGAAGTCGCGCAACGACTTCTTATTCACGGAAACCCGCCCTTTGTGTTCGTGCTCAATCGAATTCAACAAGAGTTCCGGGTTTTCGACGAGGAGGCGCGTGGTCTTCTCGTCGACGAGTAACGCGTCCGCTTTCAAGCTCGAAGCGAGTGCCAGACACTCCAATTCGCCGGCGTGCAAAATCTTGAGCGGGCGCTTACCCACTTTGAACACGCTGTTCGCCAATGACTCCATCTTTCTTTTCTCTTTTCGCAGGTTGGGCGAAGCCGCTTTGCGGAGGGTGCCCGCGTTGATGAGGCGCCTCATCCGCAACGCGGAAAACCAGTAGTGCTTGACCCGCAACGGCGATTCAACCAACTCTTTTTGAACTGCGGGAGGAATAACGAAGGCGACGCCCGCATTGTCCTTCAAATACTGCAAGGCGTCGATGTTACAAGTTTCACTCAAAGAAATGATTGATGACGCGTCGCATATCACTGTGGTCACTCTAGCAACGCCTCCCTCGCCTTCTTCAAGCGCTCTTTGACCGGCCCGTTGGAATACTTTTCGGGTATGCGCGTGCTGCCCACGTAATCCGCTATCTCGCTTTTGGGTGCGCCCGACAACTCGGACGCCGACCCCAGCGAAGCGCCTTTCGCGTACATGTTGGCACCCGCCTTGATGCGCGCCTTGTCCATCGTGCTCAACACGAAGCGGCCCAACGACTCGCTTAATTCTTCGACCGATTCCACGAGCCCCCGAATTTTCGCGCGCAAAACCGGTTTCCTGCCGGCGATTTTCACCGCCTCGCCGATGGACGCCTCGGTTTTGGATGCAAATTCCGCCCACTCGGCGCGGTTCACGATGTAAGGCTTGTCGCACAGTTTTGCCAACGCATAAGAGAGAACGGATAACTCGATTAAGTCGGGGTCCTGCTCCACGAAGGCGCGGTTAGAGAATTCGCCGGAAAGGTTTTTGAGTTCCGGGATGTTGCGCCCTGAAAACGCTTTTTCGAGTCGTTCCAAGGCGGGGCGATCCATACCGATAACGGTTAACGCGGTTGCATTAAAAAAGTTAGCGGCGTCCCGCCGAAGAAGTAATAGACAACTTTTCCAGCGCCGGCTTCATTTTTTGCCTTGCCGCATTCAAGGCGCGTCTGAGTTGGACGTGGTCGCGCTTGCCGGCGGCGTTTACCGCGGCGTTCAAGGGGGCTTTTACCGAGTGGGACCCGGCGTACTTCAAGCCGGCCACGAGTTCACGGGCGTTGACCAGCCTTTCCTCCAGCCCGGAGTAATCAATCGCCTTGTTTTCCAGTAGTGCTTCGGCTTCCAACAACTCGTGGTAAGCCACCCCCAACGAATTCAAGTGCAGGGAATGATAGCCGCGCAACACTTCTTCGCGCGCCCTCAAAACAGGTATTATTCTGGTGAAAATGTCTTCGTGCTCTTTTTTCAAGGCTTTCTTCACGGCTACCAGTTGTGCTTGCACGGCGGGCCAATTGTTTTTGGATAAGAGGGAGCGGGCGGGAATCCTTTCTTCGCCGCGCTTGTCCTCGTAAGAATCGGTTTTTTCGCCGGACAAGTTGCGGCCCAACAATTTTTCGAGGGAACGCCTTATTTTCGGGCGTTTCTTCAACTCCATTCGCGAAGCCATTGACTCAAGGCGCTCAACCACGTAACCCAACTCCTCTTCACCGGGGTCGCGCCCAAGGGATGGGAGTTGAGAGTGGAAATCGGAAACCTCTTCGTAAAGGGAGCGCACTTTTTGCGCGCGTTCGCGCTCGCTTTCAATTGCGTGAATCATTCCGCGCACGGCCTCCCTCAAACTGCCGTAACTGGTTCTACCCCGCTTGGATTTGCCGGCGGAAACGTATTGGTGTTGTGAAACGATTATCGAGCCGCCATTGTTTATTTGCAGGCCCAATTTCTTGAAACTCGGCTTTTCAAGGTAGTAATCGCTCAACCCGAGTTCGCGCAGGCGGCCGCGAACCGCGTTTTCTTCGCCGAAACGGTTTTCCAACTCCTTCAAAGAAGGCCTCTTCAAGTATCCGCGTCCAGCCATTATTGCATCACTTCCTCATTTTTTCGGCTTCCCTCAAGCCACTCATTATATTGGTTGCAAGCGGCGTGTAACCGTCCAGTTTCTTGATTTTATCTGCTATTCTTCGCGCCGAAGCCAACGCTTCCCGGCTGGCGCGCTGGCCCGAATCGTGTATGTCCGAGCCAACCGTGGGAGTCAAGCCGTGTTCCCCGGCAAAACGTTCCAAGAAATCGAGTTCCTGCTCGGAGTGAATCGGGTGGGCTACTTCTATGCCGTCAATCAACCCGTTCTCGGCAAGGAATGCGAGCCGTTCCTTTGAAAAAGGAGCGTGGCCGCGCGGGTGAGCCAAAACCACGAAGCCGCCGGACGCCCGGACCGCCTTAATCAATTCAGTTGCTTCAACGTTGTGTCTTGTCAAGCGCGGCATCGGCGCGGCCATCACTGGTTCGGTGGCAAGTATTACGTGGGAACGAAAAATCGAGGGCTTGGCCAAGTCAAGCGAAGCAACCCCCTTCTTTTCTTGTAACTCCTTCAGCTTCGCCTTGTTCGCCGGCCCGCTCGTGGCAAGGCGCGCCAAATCCATTTTGGTGAGGCAACCCGCCCTTATTTTATTTTCCAACTCCTTTGCATCGATTTCCAAGCCCAACCTGTTTCGCAACTCTTCGGCCAGGTTGCGAAAGCTTTCGACGCGTTTTTTCTTTGACTTCTTAATTACGTCGGCCAACGGCTTCAAGTCCTTCGGAAAATAAACCAGGAAATGCATGTGGCGAGACCGGTTTTTTTCAAGGTAATAAGTGCTTATCTCGGTTGCGTTGGGAACGAAAAACAAGCCGTGTTTTTCGGCTGCTATCCTGCCTTCTGGGTGACCCCTCAAAGTGTTATGGTCCGTCAACGCCCAAACGAAGGCCCCGTTTTCAAACGCTTTCTCCGCAATTTTTGCAACGGGCAATTTGGCGACGGGCTCGTTTGAATGAACGGAATGAGTGTGCAAGGCGAACTCCGTACCCAACCCGGGTTCGCGCTTGAACGTCCGTTGTTTGACCACGATAACAAACGGTTTCACGGCTTAAAAAAAGTTACTGCTCACAGGAAGCACCGGAAGGCACGGGCTTGAAGTTGAATTTAAAGCGCTTCGAAAAAGTATTGGTGGAGGTGTTCGAATGAAAATCGACGTAACAAAGCTTTCGTACAACGAGTTGGCCGCGGTGTTCGCTTCCGCGCCATTTGAAGTGAGGCAGTTGGGCCGCGTGGGCTCCAGAATAGTGTTGGACTGCGCGCCCGCGTAACAAACTCTTTTTATCCTTTTTTTCCTTTCAATTAATGATTCACCGAACATGTTTGTCGACCGCATAGAGTTAAGGAACTTCAAGTCTTTTCGCGACTCCAAAATACGGTTGGTCAACGGGGTTTCGTGCATTATCGGGCCCAACGGCAGCGGCAAAAGCAACATCGCGGACGCGTTGTCGTTCGCTTTCGGTGAGTCGCGGTTCCGCGGCATGCGCGTCAAGAAGTCGTCGGACTTGATTTTTCACAACGCCAAGGCCGGCGAAGCAGTCGTGGAGTTCAGGGAAGGCCAAAAAACGCATTCCGTGAAGCGCGCTTTGAGGCGCGACGGAAAGGCGCGTTACCTGCTCGACGGAAAACGCGTCAAAAAGTACGTGATAGACGAGTTCCTCGCCAAACACAACGTTTCATTAAACAACTTCATCAAGCAAGGCGAAGTCCAACGAATAGTGGAGATGAGCGGCGCGGAGCGGCGCGAAATGATTGACTTCGTGGCGAACATCAGCGAGTACGAGGAGAAGAAGAAGGAGGCGCTCAACGAGCTCGGCAAAGTCGAGGCAACGCTTAGGGAAGCGCGCGCCGTTCTCGGCGACAAGGAAGGATATTTATCGGAGTTGAAGGCGGAAAAAGAAGCCGCCGAAAAGTATTTGGCTTACGAAAAAGAGTGCAATTCCTGCCGGGCAACCATAGCCGTAATGGAAGTCGAAAAACTGGAAGAAGAATTCAAGGAATTAATCGAGAAAACGGGTAAAGCCGACGAAGAAGAAAAAGGGTTGGTCGAGCGGCTCGAAAAAATCGAGGAAGACCTCAAAAAAGCGTCCGATAAAAAGGACGAAGTCAACGACGAAATAGCGAGCCGAAGCAGGGGCCGCGGTTTGGAGGTACAGCGCGAAATACAGGAGTACTCGAACGCCTTGGAGCGCGCCAAAAGCGTGGTCGAAGAAAAAAGGGAGGCTCGAAAGCGGTTGGAAGAGCGGCTCCGCGAAAAAAAAGCGGAGTTGACGCGGGCTTCCGGCGAACTGGAAGGAGTGGAACGCCAGTTGAAGGGCTCCCGGGAAGAACTGGAAAACGTGCGCAAAATACTTGAAAAAGAGCAGGAAAAACTGGACGCCTTGCTCGCAAAGGAAAAAACGTTTTCAAAGGACTTTATAGACGCCAAGAAAACCGTGCAGGACTGCGAGGAAGGAATGTCGCAGGCGCGCGAGCGCCTCTCGGAACTGCAAGGCGAGTTGAAGTCCTTGGAAACCACGCGCGAACTAAAGGAAAAAGAGTTGGAGCGCTTGAAGCGGGGCGTGTCCGGCGAGGACTTCGAACAACAAAAAAAGGAGTTGGACCGAGTCGAAAAAAACGTGGAAAAAGAGTTGCGCGCCTTCGACGAGAGGAGCGGCAACCTCTTCAAAAGAGAGTCCGAGCTCAACGCGCGCAATGACGCGCTCGAAAAAGAGTTGTTGGAAGCCAAGGAAAAGGTTTCGGAGCACCGCGGCCGCCTGCAACACGCCGGCTCGAAAAGCTTGTCGAACGCGCAGGCCGCGCAGGAACTCAAGGAAAGCGCGGACGGCGTTTTCGGCACCGTACGCGAGTTGTGTTCCTTCCCCGACGAGTACGCGGTGCCGATTGCAACCGCCCTCGGAAGCCGCGCCGACTTCCTGGTAGTGGAAAGCGTGGATGCCGCCGGCAAAGCAATCGATTACTTGAAGAAAAACGGTTTGGGCCGCCTGTCATTCATTCCCCTCGACAAGATTAGGGGGCGGCCGCTCGACGAAGAAGAGAAAGCACTCGCAAAAAAAGAGGGCGCAGTCAAGCACTTAATCGACTTGCTGGAATTCGAGCCCGCGTACTCGAAGGCAATGCAATACGTTTGCGGCGACACCCTCGTAATGGAGTCCTTCGCCTCCGCCAAGAAACTCGTGAGGAAGGCGCGCCTCGTAACAATGCAAGGCGACTTGTTTGAGTCGAGCGGCCTCGTAACCGGCGGCAAAAAGGCGCGCAAGACCGACGCGTTCGCGGAAAAGGCGGGCCTCGAAAAGTGGTCGAAGAAAGCGGAAGAACTCGCCGCCGAGCGCGAAAGCGTTATGCAATCCTTGCAGGGGTTGAGGGAAGAAGTAAACGAGTTTCGAAAGGAACGGGCTCAAGCCGAAGTCGCGTTAAAGGAAGCGCAAATAAGGAAGCAAAACGTGTTGGACCGCGAAAAAGCGTGGCTCGCCCAAAACGAGGACGTTGACGCGGCCTGCAAGCAACTCAAACGCGAAGTCAAGGGTTGCCGCGAAAAAGAAGCTGAAAAAGAAGGCGAAAAGCGCGCGTTAATCAAGAAAATGTCGGACTTGAACGTCAAATTATTGAACGCCAAGCAAAAAGTGGACGTTGAAGCCGAAACCAAGTTCGGCACCCTGTTAAAGGAAAAACAACACCGCGTCGGCGAGTTGCGCATAGCCTCGAAGCAAGCCGAAGCGGAAGCCGAAACCCAGAAAACCAAGAAAGAAGTGTTGAAGCGCCAAGCAGACTCGGTGAAGCGCCAACTCGACGACTTCAAGGCCGAAGACGAAGACGCCAAGAAGGCGCTGGACGCCGCCGACGAAACCATTAAGGACGCGCGCAAAAACATAGGCGAACTCAAGAAAGAGCAAAACGAGATAGGCAAGGGCTTGAGCGAGTTAACGGAAAAAAGGGAGGCGCTAACCAAGAAAACCGAGAAGCTCGAAAACGAGCGCGCCCACGCGAGAAACGACTTGAACAAAATCAATACGGGGAGGCGCAGCGCCGACCTGCGCAAGGCACAAGTGGAAACCAAGCTCGCCGACTCCAAGGCGCGCTTGCAGGAATTCGAGGGCGTCGAGCGCGTGGAAGGCAAGAGCCGCGTCTGGCTGATTTCGCGCTCCAACGAGTTGAAGGACGAAATGAGTGAAATGGGCGCGGTCAACATGCGTGCAATCGAGACGTACGCCGACAAGGTTGCCGACCTCGAAAAGCAGCGCGAGCGCGTCGACGTACTCGAAAAAGAGAAGGAAGCGGTTAACACTATAATAAGCGAGATAGACCGAAAGAAGACGAGTACTTTCCTTAAAGCCTTCGACGCGGTCAACGAAGCGTTCCAAACGCTTTTCTCCAAGATTTTCTCGGGCAAGGGAACATTATACTTGGAAAACCCGGACAACCCGCTTGAAGGCGGACTCACCATTCAAGTAGAGCTCACCAACAAGGAAATAATGTATTTGGAGTTGATGAGCGGAGGCGAAAAATCATTGATAGCCCTCCTCTACTTGTTCGCCATCCAATCCGCCAACCCCTCCTCGGTTTACGTTTTGGATGAAGCCGACGCCGCCCTCGACCAGGAAAACTCGCGCAAACTCGCCTCCCTGCTCAAGGCGTTGAGCGAAGACAGCCAATTCATCGTGGTAACCCACAACGAAAACGTGTACAAGGCCGCGGATTGCCTCGTGGGCGTGGCAATGCACGGCAAGCAGGGAAGCAAAGTGGTGGAAGTAAACTTAAAGGAAGCAAAAAAATTGGCGAACCAATAAAAAAAAAGGTTAGTCGTCGAAGGAAATGGCTTTCACCGGGCACGCGGCTTCGCACGCACGGCATTCAACGCAGTCGTTGGGCCTCGCAACCTTCGACTTGTGGTCGTCGCCAAGCTCTAAAACGTTCATCGGGCACTGCTTGACGCAGGCACCGCAGCCAACACACTTGTCCTCGTCGATTTTCGGCGGCATAAAACAATCAACCTCGCTTGTTCTTAAGCGCGCAATGTTTTAAATCATTTTGCACACTAGAAGAGTAAATGAATCAAAACGTTTCAATAGCCGTAATCGGGTCCAAAGCAAAAGAATTCTGTGAAAAAGCCGGCAAGAAAGGCGGCGAAACCGATTACCGCTTGTGGCACTCGTCCTTCAGCGGAAAAACGCTCACTTTTTGCGAGCCGCACAGGTGGCCTGAAAAAATCTCCGCACTCGCCTACTGCCTCAACCTATCACAACACGTGGTAATCGCGGAAGACGAAGCGGGTGCCGCGTTCGGGGAAGCACTCATCGCAATCGACGTACTCGAAAAAAAGAGCGGGTGTTTTGCAACCGAGTTCGGCCTCGAACAATACGCGAAAGGCACGAGCGCGGAATCATTCGAAGCAAAGCCGTTTGAAGAAGCCTTGAAATGGGCGCGCGAGCAGTCAAGCAAGCCCGTTCAAGGCGAAACCAAGGTGGTCGCCGACTCCTCGTTCAACGTGAAAGGCGTGGGACAGGTATTGCTCGGGTTCGTCGAGCGCGGCACGGTGCGCGTACACGACGATTTAACGGCATACCCTTCGGGAGCAAAAATCACGGTGAGAAGCATTCAAGTGCAGGACGAAGACGTGAAGGAAGCCCCCTGTTATTCCCGCGTGGGCCTGTGCTTCAAGGGCGCGTCGGTGGACGAAATAAGGCGCGGCCAAGTTCTTTCAACGGCTCCCGTAACCGCCCACGCCAAAACCGAGTTATCAGTTAAGAAAAGCCGGGTGGCCCGCGAACTCCCCGAACACTGCCACGCATTCATAGGCCTCCAAAACGCGGCCTGTAAAGTGGAATGGGGCGAAACCGCGGCGGTAACTTTCGAGGAACCCGTCGCATTCGACTCCGAAAAAGTGTTGTTGTGCGACTTGAACCGCGCCTTGCCGCGCGTAATCGCGGCCGGAAAAACCATTAAATGAGTAAAACGCATTAACAAGATTCATGCTTGATTACTTGTTGTCGCCGCACCAAGCGCGGCGCGAGCCCGCCGACATGTTCTTCGTCGCCGCCGTCCTCGTCTCCTTCGCGGTCCTCGTCGAACTCTTCCTCCCTTCCCTGCGCGGCTCAATACTCATTTTCGCGATGGTGCCGGCCATCCCAATGCTTCGCACCCTCCTCATAGAAGAAGAGTTAGGCGACGAAAAAGAGCGGCCCAACTCGTTGTTCGACGCCTTCGCCGCCGAAGGAACCATTCTCGCACGCCACGGGCGCCTCATAACCATACTCTCCTGGTTCTTCCTGGGCGCAACCTTTGCTTACGCCGCGTGGTACGCGTTCCTTCCCCCCGAAGTTTCGGCTTCACTTTACGTCGACCAAGTGCGCGAAGTGGAGGCAATCCAAAACGTTGCAAGCGGGATGTTCACCCAAACCGAAAGCGCGGCCTTCCTATTCACCCACAACATGCAAGTCCTATTCCTGATGTTCGCGTTCAGCTTGATTCACGGAATAGGCTCGATTTACTTGTTGTTGTGGAACGCCTCAATAATAGGCGTCGTAATCGGCGAACAAGTGCGCGGCGCCGGCGTGTTAAGCGGACTCACCGGCTTCCTCGGAATTCTCCCTCACGGCGCGCTCGAGCTCGGCGCATACTTCGTTGCCAGCTTGTCCGGCGGAATACTTTCAGCCGGAATAATGCGCGGGCATTGGAAGCGCCCCGGCTTCAAACAAGTCCTAATCGACTCGGCGACCCTCGCCTTAATCGCGGTACTACTCACTCTGGCCGCCGCCACAATAGAAGGAGCCTACTAGCGCTTGCAAACCCCGAGGAAATTCTCGAAGATTTTTTCGCCGCACTCCGTATGCGAAACCTCGGGGTGAAACAGCGTGCCGAAAACCGGTTTGGACTCGTGCTCGAAAGCGTGCCACTTCACGGCCTCCGAAGAAGCAGTCAAGCGAAAGCCGGGCGCCGAAACCACTTCGTCGTTGTGCGAAGCCCACGCCTTGAACTCTTCGGGCACGCCTTCGAACAACGCGCCGCCCTCCACCGAAACCATTACTTCTCCGAATTCGGGTTGTTTTGCGGGCGCCACTTCACCGCCGAAATGCAACGCAATGAATTGCTGGCCCGCGCAAATTCCGAGCACCGGCCCGTCGAACCCGTCCAAGTAAACCCCGCAGTTGCCGAGCGCGGCCGCCTCGCCTTGACCCACGAGCGCGGCTCCCCCGCTGAACACTACGCCATCCGCATCGCTCAAAGCACTCAACGGCGACGTGTTTTCTACGAGCCGGGCATCAACCCCGAGGTCGCGCAAAGTACGCCAAATGCGGTGCTCCCACTGCGAACCGTTCTGAACCACGAAGATTTTCACGCAATCACTCCCATTCCACGGTCCCCGGAGGCTTGTCGGTTAAATCGTATACTACTCGATTCACGTCGCGCTTCAACGAATTCGTTACCCTTCGCGAAACGCGGTCCAACAAGGAGTGAGGCAGAAGGGAGTGTGTCGCCGTCATCGCGTCCAACGACTGAACCGCGCGCACCACAACCGTCCACCCGTAAGCACGCTTGTCGCCTTGCACGCCCACGCTTCGCACCGGCAACAAAGCCGCGTAATACTGCCACGGCTTTTCGCATTCGCCGCGCGCGACGGCGGCGTCAATCTCTTCTTCGACTATTGCACACGCTTCTCGAACCAACGCCGTTTTTTCCCTGGTTACCTCGCCGAGAACGCGAATCGCGAGGCCCGGCCCGGGAAACGGCTGCCGGCCGTAAACGTCTTCGGGCAATCCCAGCGCCTCGCCCGCCTTGCGCACTTCGTCCTTGTACAAGTCGCGCAAAGGCTCCACGAGCGACAACCCCAAGTCCTTTGGGAGGCCTCCCACGTTGTGGTGGCTCTTTATGTTGTCGCGCACGCCCGAACCCGACTCAATCCAGTCCGGCGCAATCGTGCCTTGAACCAGCCAATCCGCTCCGAAGCCGCGCGCCTCCTCCTCGAAAATGCGTATGAACAACTCGCCGATTCGCTTCCTCTTTTGTTCGGGGTCGGTAACGCCCTTCAAAGCGTCGAAAAAGCGTTGCGAAGCCTCGACTTTCGTGACTTCGAGGCCGACTCTCGAAAAATTCTTCATCGCCTCTTCGGCTTCGCCTTTCCTCAACAACCCGGTATCCACGAAAACCGCGCGAAGGCGTTCGCCGACCGCGCGCCGAACCATTGCACCGGCCACCATCGAGTCCACTCCGCCCGAAACCGCGATTATGCCCCTGCCTTTCAGGCCTGCGAGTTCGCTTGTTTTTTCTTCAACGAATTTGTGAGCGTCAAACATACGGCGAAAACGCAGGCAAAAAATAAAACCCTTCACTTGGCAACCCATAAAAAGTTGCGCGGCTACAAAAAAAGCATGGAATTCAATGAAATCAGGGATTGCGTTCACGAATCCGAAAAAGTGCGCGTTTACGCGAGAAGCGACTTGTTCGAGTCGATGAAGGGGGACCGCACCCTCAAACAAATACGGAACGTTTCGCGGCTGCCCGGCCTCGAAGGCAAGGCAATGGTTATGCCGGACGGCCACGAGGGCTACGGGTTTCCAATAGGCGGCGTGGCCGCGTTCCGAGTCGAAGACGGAGTGATTTCCCCGGGCGGAGTAGGCTACGACATTAATTGCGGGATGCGCTTGTTGCGCTCCGACTTGAAGGCCGAAGACGTCAAGCCGCACGTGCGCGAACTCGTCGAAGCGTTTTACGAAAACGTTCCCGTGGGCGTGGGCGCGAAGAGCCGCCAGCGCCTGACAAAAGAAGAGTTGGGCGAAGCCGTAACCCGCGGAATGGATTGGGCAATTGAAAACGGGGTCGGAACCAAAAAAGACGCCGAGCACTGCGAAGAAGGCGGCGCAATGAAGGGCGCCGACTACTCCAAGGTAAGCGACCGAGCCAAAAAACGCGGAAAACCGCAGTTGGGCACGCTGGGAAGCGGCAACCACTTCCTGGAATTACAGCGCGTAAGCCAAGTGTTCGACGAGGAAAAAGCGAAGGCGTTCGGGTTGTTCGAAGGCCAGACAACCGTAATGATTCACTCGGGGTCGCGCGGGTACGGCCACCAGATTTGCTCGGACTACATCCGCGTAATGCTGGAAGCCAGCAAAAAATACGGAATCGAGTTGGCGGACCCCGAACTCTGCTGCGCGCCCGTGGGCTCGCCTGAAGCCCGCGACTACGCGGGCGCAATGGCGTCCGCCGTAAACTACGCGTTCCTGAACCGCTTTTACATGTCGCACTGGGTAAGGCAATCGTTCGAACAAGTGTTGGGCAACGGCGACTGGGAGTCGCACGGCTTACACTCGGTGTACGACGTTTGCCACAACATAGCCAAGTTCGAGGAGCACGACGGCAAAAAACTGTGCGTTCACCGCAAGGGCGCGACGCGAGCGTTTTGGGCGGGGCGCGAAGAAGTGCCCGCCGACTACCGAGCCGTCGGCCAACCCGTAATCATTCCGGGCTCGATGCAAACCGCGTCCTACGTGTTATGCGGGTTGCCCGGGGCGAAAGAGTCGTGGGGAACGGTTTGCCACGGCGCGGGGCGCGTTATGAGCAGGCACGCCGCAATTGATTCCTTTAACTCCGATAAACTGGCAAGCGAAATGAATGCGAAGCACATAGAAGTAAAAGCCAAGAACGCGCGCACGCTGTCCGAGGAAGCGGGAGGCGCGTACAAGAACGTGGACGCCGTAGTGGAAAGCGTTGAGCGCGCGGGCCTCGCAAAAATCGTTGCCAAGCTCGAGCCGATGGGCGTAATCAAAGGCTAAAATCCTCCGTAAACGGAAATCGTTTTCGTGGACGC
>CAZVVY010000003.1:58378-116797 GCA_964630975.1 Microcaldota archaeon
ACAGCAAGCGGAGTCAAGAAAACGATTTGGGTTTTGGGCGTAATCAAAGGCTAAAATCCTCCGTAAACGGAAATCGTTTTCGTGGACGCGACAGCAAGCGGAGTCAAGAAAACGATTTGGGTTTTGGGCGTAATCAAAGGCTAAACATTCCTAGGAGCAGTAGAACCCGTAATTGCCTTTCACGTTGTTCCACGAGCAGGTTCCGCTCGAACACGTTTCCGCGTCGCGGGTGGGAATGCAGGCCTCGCCGAAATTAAACATCGAGTCGTGCAAGCACAACTTGAACGTTACTCCGAGCGCGTCGGATTCCAAGCCGCCGCCGTCGGTCTTCAAGGGGCGCTCGCATTGGCCGTAGGCAACGCGGTCCATCCATTCAATCAAGGGTAAGTTGGTTTCGCGGTCTTCGTAATTGAATTCCTTTTTCAACTCACTCAATTGATTTTCGTTCAAGTCGGCTCCTGAAACCTCGAGTTCATTGTTTTCGTCCCAGCCGTGGAAGTTCAACGTAAACCATTGTCCATCTAACTCCCACTCGTACCACCATTTGTCGCGGCTGAACTGCCCGGATTCGGACGGGTAGCCGCCGTCGGTTCTCGTGGCTAACACGAAACACCCGTCGCCTTGTTTTCCGGCATAAGAGTTGCCTTCGAAAACGTAGTAAGTGTTGGCCCCGGGCTCCGAAGGCGCGTCCACCCAGTACTGCACGGGCTCTTGAGTGGTGCAATCCCACAAGCACCGGTTTTCCACCATGCACTCAACCCACTCGCGTTGGCCGGACTTGGAAGAGCAGGCACCCGAACAAGCCGCGGAATCGCCGCTTGACGGTGAAGAGCCGCCGCCGCACCACGCCTCGGAGTAATCCTCGTTGAACTGGATGTTGCACGGCGCTTCGGCATCCTCGAACAAGAAGTATTCGATTAGTTGCCGGGCGTCGTCGCCGCCGTAGTGCAAGCGCCTGCCTTCAACCTTCAAGTAAGCTTCGTAAGTGGGGGGGGTTGAAGTGATGGAAACCGCTTTTATGAGCGTTGACTCGCCGGCGATTGCTTTCTCGTCGCGGTCGAACCCTTCGAGTGTGCCCCAGTCGAAGCCGTGCTTGTTCATCGTCAGCAGGTTAGGCGAGCCGTATTCACCCCACTCCACTTCTCCGCTTTTCGAGACGAATGGGTAGGGTAGGGCGGTGAACGCCGGGAATTGCGTGCCCGAATAATCGAAGGCGTCCAGAAACAAGTTCAACGCGTTGGTCTTCGATGGCCCGGTCAAGGGCGTCTCGTAAATCGAGTTCCAAGGCGTGCCGTCTATTTCGTCGACGAGAACCCAGTCACTCGAGCCTTCGCCGAACGAGTTTGCGGGGTCGAACTTGAATTGAAGCAGGCGGATTCCTCCTTTTTCGCCGTTCTTCGAAGTTTCACCGCTTGATTTTACTGGCACTATGACTTTCAAGTCGCTCAAATCGATTATGGGTTCCAAGTGTTGGAGCGTGCCTTCGCGGGGCGTAAGCATTCCTTGCAACCCGTTCTTGAACGAAGCCCAGAATTGGGGGCCGTATTGTTGGGAGGAGCCCGACAAGTAATTGAATAATTGGGAGTTGCAGGAAGTGAACGAGAACGCGTCGCCGTACACTTCGCTGAACGACCCCGAAGCGGTTTGCGGAGACGTCAAGTCGTAAGAGCACGACGCCTGCAAGTCGGCGATCGGGTCGACTCCGATTGCCTTGCAAGCCGCATAAGTCGCTTTGGCGGCAACGAAGTCCGCTATTGCGTCGTCGAGCGCCTTCTCGAATACGTCGGCCGAGCCGCGCACCAGTGATGCCTCGTCAACTTTGTCGAGGCCGTCGTAAAACTCTTGGTAAGCATCGCTGACTTCGCTTTCTATCTCGGACTTCACTTCCTCGATTTCTTCGGGAGTGCAATAACCGGTGCGCGAACAGCGCAGCAAGCCTTCGCCGTCCGAACCGGGCGCGCCGATTACGTCGGCCGAGCCGCTTTCAGCCGGCGATGACTTGAGGAACGCTTCTCCGACTTCTTCGGAGCCGCGCTTAACGGTCAGCGACCCGTCTTTCGACAATTCGGATTCCGAGTACGCCCAGCTCAGCGGGGGCAACTCCATTGAAGGGTCGAGGGAATCGCCCGAAACCTTCAAAGTCGCTTCGTCGCCCCCGGTTTGAACGTTGTTCACGCCGAGCACGGGCTCTTTTGCATCGGGGTTGCGGTAAACCGCTTCGCCGCCGAGCGGCATCAGTACGAGGCCCAGCTCGGACAAGGAATCGTCTTCCGTAATCTTCAACTTGATTCGGACTTCGCTGCCCGCAAAACCCGAAGTGCCCACCTTCAACTCTATTGTCCACGGCTCGGAGTGGCTGATTGACAGCCCGCCGGACTCGTCGAAAACGTATTCGAGGCAACCGCCCTGCGACGGGTCGAAAATGATTGCATAAGTGCGGTACTGGTTGGCGGGAAGCAAAAGCGCTTCGCTTCCGACGTCCACCAAATTGGTTACCAGCGAGCGCAGCGAGGGCTTGTCGCGCTCCAAGTCGATTACCTTGAAGCACTTTTCGCTGCCGCCCTTCACGAATATCTGGGCGTCCTGGCCGAACGAGTTCTGCACCGAGAAAGCGATTCCGTTAGTTGGAATTAGCGCGCTTATTTCCTTCTCACAGTTGAGCGAAGACGTTCCTTCGCACCCGTTTCCCCCTGCTGAAACCCGTATTCCGTAAGGCGAAACCACTACGTAGTTGTCGGCGGTCGAAGCAATGTAGCGCGACGACTCGGAGGGGTTGAATATTTGGTTGGAGTGGTATTGGGCGAGGCGGCGCGCGAGAATCGACTTGAAGTCGAAGTTGGCGGCGACGCACTCGTCTTTAGAGAATCGGGTGCACGAAGTGAATGCTTGCGAGCCGTTGAAGTAATTGCCGTACTCGGCCAGGCACGCCCCTTCTTCTTGAAGCTCGAGGCACTCTTCTTCGCCGCATAACCCGCAGTTTTCGGCGGAACAAGTTTCTTCGGCTAAGCCCGCGGTAGTCTCGTTTAGCAGGCAGCCGAGGAACGAAGAGTTCCCGTCCGACAAGACCGCGTAATCAGGGTAACAATAATTTCCTTTCTCCATCAAGTCCAGGCACTGCCCTTCACTGCAAGCCCCGCAGTTCGCGGAAGAACAGTTTTCGGGGCCTTCGTCCGGCTTCAACTCCCCGCACGAAACGTCGATTACGCCCGTCTTGGTGAAAGCCGAGCCGCTCGACTCCAAAACCGAGTTGAACGACAAGTAACACTTGCCGTACTTGGCGGGCTCCAAAAACAATTGGGCTTCTCCCAAGCCGTTTATTGAAAGAGAGTACTCGTTTTCGCCTTCGTATTCCAAGCCGGGCCCGCTCAACGAAGCACACGCTTCCCCATCAAAGGACGCGAGCACTTCGACTTCGGATTCCAACAAGTTTTCCACGCGAAGCGAAGCCCCGCTGCAATCCAATTCGATTGTTCCGAAGCCGGGGTAAAACTCGAGCCAATCCAATGCCTTGACCGGTATTTCCCGCACTGCATCCGCAAACCCCGGTTTTTCCGCGACTACTTCTATTACTCCGGGCGCGCCCGGAACCAAGTTGTCGAACTCGTACTTGCCGTCTTCTCCGGCTCCGCGCGAGCCGTCGCCCGCAACGAAGTAGTCGCCGTTGGGCGAGGAAGAGAAGGGGTAGCCTTCGACTTCAACGATTTCGATTCGCGCGTCCTCGATTGGCGCGCCGCTCTTGGACGCGAGCGTGGCCGCCAACCCGGACCTCTTGCCGACGACGAGTTCGCCGGGCTTGACCGCGAAAACGAATTCGCCTTTTCCGGTGATGGTGACGAAGCGTTGGGCGCGCAGGAGTTCGCCGTCCGAATGACCCAAAACGAATTCGATTAAGGCGTAATCGGAAGGCATTCCGGTAAGCGCCTTGAACGCCAGCGAGTCCGAACCCAACTCGTCGAGGGCGAGGTTAACGGTAAACGAGTCCGAACCCAATTCCTTGGAGGAATTGGATTTCAAGAACTCGGTGAACAACACTTGCCCGTCGGGCGCCGAAACCTTGAGGTACGGCGATGAAACCGATTCGAATACGCGGGCTTCAACGACCGCCGCGAACTCGCGGTCCACTTCAACGGGCAACCCGTTGGGCAGTCGCCTGTCGCTGGTTGACAACTCTATTGCCAGGCAAGCGTCCTCGTTGCAGGTCGCCGAACCGGATACGACGTCGAACGACTTCGTTTCGGTCAAGGCACGACACGACTCCTTGGAGCCGGCGGACTCGCCGTCACCCAAAACGGGGTCTACGGGTTCGCGGAACCAGTAACCGTTTTTTTCGGCGAAAGCACGGTAATCGAATGAAACGCTTCCCTTTGCTTCTGGGCTTATGAAAACCTTGGCTGAAAGCGTGCGAACGCCGAATCCTTCCTCGAACTCGGCCGAAACCCATTTTTCTTCGCCGCCGGCCACGTCGGACTCGTCCTCGAAACAAGAGTATTCGGGGCGGAAATAATCTCCGAACGAAAAAATCGCTCCTTCGGCCCCGCTCCAAGACGTTATCACCGCTTGCGAGCCTTCAACGCCTCCCTGCCCGCCGGCCAACAAGAAGAAACCGCTTTTTTCCACTTCCGAAGGTAGGGACACGGTCAACAAGGCGCGGTAAAACCTTCCTTTTTCGACTACTTCCACGGGCTCGAAGGTTGCGGCGTCCACCAACTCGAACGAAATCAGCGACAACTCTTCGGAATAGCTTGCCGGAACCAGTTGAACGGTTTTCGCGGCTTCCTGCCCGGTCGACAAAACGATTTCCTCGGACTCGTAATCGGAGTAATCGTCGTCCAAAACCTTCAATATTACGGGCTTGTTCGCGCGCACTTCGAGGCGGCACGAAACGTTGGTCGAGCCGGCGCCGGTCCTGCACGAAGAACTTTTTTCGCCGTCAAGAAAAGCTTCAACGGTGACGGCGACGTTGCGCCTCGGCTGCTCGGTCGCGTCGACCGCGCCGACTTTCAGGTAAGCGTAAGTGGGCTCCAGCCAAACGGTTGAATCGGCTTCGTCGGAAACCGTTACTTCAAAGGCGTCGCCTTCGCCTGAAGCCGAGCCCTTGCGCGCGAGCCCCCTGAACTCTCGGAGGGGCAAGGCGTTGAACGACGCGGTTCCGTCGTCCAAGGTTTCCGCTTCGGGGACGCCCGACCGGAAGCCGTCGGCCGTAAGCAGGGAAACGCGGGCAAACGGCACTTTGTCGCCTTCCGGGTCGCGCACCGTAATGGTTGCGGCGCCGTTGTTTCCGGGAACCGTTTTTTCGAGGACTACGTTCAACTCGTCTCCCTCGGAAACCAGTTTCTCCAAGTGAGGCAGGAACCCTTCAACGAAAACGGTTACGTACCCCTTCGTATTCGAGGCAACCTCCATTTCGGCGGCGCCGAAGTCGTTGGTGGAAGTGGAAGCCAGCAAGGACAACGGGTTCTCCAAAGAGTAAAGGCTTACCCTCGCTCCCGCCAGTTCCGCGCCTTCCTCGTCGGCTACCGAAACGGTTATTGATCCGGCGCTCGCCTCACCCTTCTCCTGCAGGTTGAGGCGGAACTCGATGCCGCCGACGGCAACGATTTGAATGCCGTCGAAGCCAGGGTAATCCCAGTAAGAAGTGTCGTCAGGCGAAAAAGAGGCGTACACGCGGGTGCCGACGGCAACCGATTCAAATAAGGCGGCGCCGTCTTCCCCGGCAAACTTTTGGTTGAGCAACTGCCCGGTCGCCGCGTCGAATAAGGAAGCCTTGCCGCTAACGCCGCGTCCATCCGCGCCTTTTGCGCGCACTACCACGGAAGCGGTCGCCTCCTTTTTTCCTCCTTCGTCAACGGGAGCGGTTTCTTCGGCCTTCAACTCGACGAAACACGTTCCCTGCGAAGCGAAACACGTCTTCGACTCTTCGACGAAGCCGTTGCGGCGAATCGTCAACTTGAATATTTCGGAGCCGTCCTCGAACTCGAGGAAGGCGTTGCCCGAAGCGTCCGTGGAGCGCTCCAAGCGCTCGCCCGTGGACGGGTCCGCGAACAACAATGCCGCGCCGCCGACCGGGGCGCCTTGCGCGTTGGCAACGGTAACCGTCAACTCCGGCTTTTCGGCTTCCAACGACGAAAGGGTTACCTGCTTCAACAACGCGCTTGCACCCTCCCCCAACTCCAGTGCAAAATCGGTTACCGCCGCTTCATACCCTTCCAATGAAACGCGTAAGCTCGCATCGGTTCCGGGAGGCAAAGAGTCGAAGCGCGCCGAACCCGAGGAATCCGTGGTTTTTTCAACTGAATCTTCGCCGTAATAAAGGGTTACTCTGGCTCCGGCGAGGGGTTCGCCGCCCGAAGACGAGACAACGACTTGCACCGGCACGCCCGACGGCGGCCGTAAGAGGAATGCCGCACCCAAAACCGCGAAAAGCAGTAGGATAACGGCGATTGGAAAAGAAGGGACGCCCCTCCCTTCAAGAGGGGTCACGAACCAATCGTAAACCTTTAAGCCGCTTTCCTGCAGCTTGTCCATAAGGGAATAATACTTTTCTTCCAACGAGAAGTAAAACCCGTTCCCGCCTTCGTCACTCATAAGTAAGTTATAGGCGTTCCAGACTATAAATATTGTAATGAACGCGCCGGCCCACCTCGCAATCGGGTTGCTAGCGGGGCTCGCCGTACCCGCCGCTTTAGGCCTGCCGATAACCCTTCAAAGCGTTGCCGCCGCGGCCTTGGGTTCGCTCCTGCCCGACGCCGACCACCACAAAACGAAGATGTTCAAAATCGTTTGCCTGGCAATCGGAATCGCGGCGTCCTACTTGGCCCTTTCGCCATTCAAGCAAGGCCTCGGCCAAACCAACGGCTCGCTCGCCGCATTCGCCTTTGGCACGGCCGCCGCGCTTTCCTACGCCGCATTCAAGCCGAGGCACCGCGGCATAACGCACACCCTTCTCGCCGCCGTAATATTCGGTGCGGCACTATACTTTGCCTCCGGAACCGCGGTCGCGGTTGCCGGGTTCACCGCTTACTTGTCGCACTTGCTGGCCGACAAGCAAATCAAAACCTTTTAAAAATCTGCGGTTTCACTCATTTACGTAACGCTCGACGAGCTAATCCCTTACGCGAAGTGCAACGGCCACGAACAATTCACGAGCATAGGCATAATCGCCGGGGTTTGCGCGGCGATGTGCCTGACAACGTGGTTCGCCTAGTATTTTATTTTGCACGCGGCTAAATGATAATCATGCAGTACTCGCTTGTTGCCGACACGTTCCTCGAACTGGAAAAAACTTCTTCGCGCCTCGAAACCACCGAAAAACTCGCGGGATTATTCAAGCAAGCGTCTCCCGAAGAAGCCGCAAAAATAGTTTACTTTCTTCAAGGCATCGTCGCGCCGCCGTACAGCGGAGTAGACCTCGGCGTAGCCGAAAAGCTTTGCGAACAAGCCATAACCAAGGCGTCGGGCGGCACCCAAAAAGAATTATTATCGCTTTACCGCAAGGCCGGCGACTTAGGCGAAGCCGCGCGCCTCCTCCTCCAAAAAAAACCCCAGCAAACCCTGGCCGGTCGCGCCGAACTCACGGCGTCCAAGGTATTCGACAACTTGTACCGCGTTGCAACCGCTTCGGGGGAGGGAAGCCAGGACAAGAAAATAGGTTTGCTTTCGGAATTGTTGTCGAATGCTTCGCCCGACGAAGCCAAAACCATCGTCAGGTTCGTCGCGGGTACGGCGCGAATGGGTGCCGGCAACTCCACGATAATCGACGCGCTGTCATACGTTTACTCGGAGAAAAAGGAGGCGAGTAAGCGCATAGAGCGCGCCTTCAACCTCACCTCCGACCTGGGAGCAATAGCCGAAGCCCTGGCACGAAAAGGTTTGGGGGCGGTGGAAGGCGTGAAGCCCGAGCCATTCAAACCGGTGCGGCCGGCGCTCGCCGAACGCCTCAATTCGGCGCGGGAAATAATGGATAAGCTCGGTAAATGCAAGGCGGACGGCAAGTACGACGGGATGCGCCTGCAAATACATTGCGACGGCGAAAAAGTCGGGATTTACTCCCGCAAGCAGGAAGTCATAACGCATATGTTTCCGAGTGTTGCCCGCGAAGTCGCGTCGTGGAAAAAGAAAATAATTTTCGAGGGCGAAGCCGTCGGCTACAAGGGCGGCGCCTTCCTGTCCTTCCAGGAAACCGTTAAGCGCAGGCGCAAGCACGGAGTCGAAAAGAAGTCGGGTGAAATACCGGTGCGCGTGTACGCCTTCGAACTCCTTTACTTGGGCGGCGACGACTACACGTTGAAGCCGTACTCGGAGCGGAGAAAAGCGCTCGAAAAAGCTGTTGAAGGCGGCGAAATGATTCGAGTGGCTCGAGCCTTTGACTGCAAGGACGCCGAAGACCTCGAAAACTTTTTCAACGAATGCGTTTCCCGAGGCCTTGAAGGGGTAATAGCCAAGGACTTGAACGCGCCATACGTTGCCGGAGCCAGAAAATTCGCGTGGATAAAATTGAAGAAATCGTATTCCGAGGCGTTGGCGGACACCGTGGACGCCGCGGTAGTCGGCTATTATTACGGCAAGGGCAAGCGCACTCAATTCGGTTTGGGCGGCATCCTCGCCGCCGTCAAGGCAGGCAACAAATACCGCACAGTCGCCAAAATCGGGACGGGCTTCACCGAAGAACAGCTCGCGTGGTTCAGGAAAACACTCGAAAAAGAAAAAGTGCAACAAAAGCCTTCCAACGTCGAATCCGAGTTGGAGCCGGACGAGTGGGTGAAGCCGCGGTTGGTCGTCGAAGTCAAAGCGGACGAAATAACTTCAAGCCCCGTACACACGTGCGCCCGCAAAGGCGGCGAAGGGCTCGCCCTCCGCTTCCCGCGGCTCGTGCGCGTGCGCGAAGACAAGTCGGTTTCGGAAGCGACAAACGAAAAAGAAGTAATCCAATTATACGAAAAACAACGACAATCAACGTAGGAAAACATCGTTAATAAGCTGTTTTCCCTAATGAGGACATACATCCATTGAATTGGAGGTGCAAGAATGGGTAAGGAAGTAAATGCAATCGGGCCGTGGGCATTCATCGCGGGAATCGTGATAGCGCTCTTGGCCGCGTTCGTAACCGGAATGGATTCCACCATCCTGCTGGTACTCACCGTACTCGGCCTCATAGTGGGAGTCCTGAACGTGGGCGACAAGGAAGTGTTGAAGTTCCTCGTGGGAACAATCGCGTTCATCGTGGCGGGCAGCAGCCTCAACCCGATATTCGCGTTGATACCCGGAATCGGCGCGCAATTGTCGACCGCAATGAGTTACCTCGTGACCTTCGTGTCGCCGGCAGCCGCGGTAGTGGCAATCAAAGCGGTCTACGAAGTTTCGAAGGATCACTAAACGCCTTTTTTCTTTTAATTTTTTTTTCAACCTTTTACTCCCGCCATTATCAACGGAAACGCAATCGTCGCATCACATTGCACGCACGCCGTACGCGCCTTTTCCTTCACTTTTCCCCAGGACACGGCTTCATTGACGCGCGCCCCGCTCAAAGAACCGTCGAACGGGGTCGCAGTGGTAACGTAGACCGCGTAATCGAATCCGCCGCGCAACAAGTTGGCCCCGATTGAAAAGTGTTTTGCCGCGCCGCCACCCAACAAAATGCCTCCCGTCTTTTCTGCGGACAACACGACGGGGGCAAGTTGCTTCAAGTCGCCCGACGCATCCACGCCGAACTCGGGGTGCTCCTGCGAATAAAAAAACATTTGGAGGCCGAACGCCCCGTCGCAAGGCGAAGGACACGCCACAGGAATCTCGTTTTTCGCGGCCCAGTAAAGAAAAGAGTTTTCGTCTTCGATTGTCAAGCCGAGGTCGCGAATCAACTCGTTGGGTGCGAGCAACCGCCCCAACTCTTTTTGCTTGGCGAGTTCCGCGTCGAAGAAGGGCTTGAGGCGCGCCTCCAAACCCTCGTAATGCGCGTTCTTCACGAGCACGTCGCCTATGCGATTCGTTCCCTCGGCGTGCAAGGCGGCGTCGTCCCCGTTAAACGAGCCGAACTCGAAGTCGCCGAAGCACTTCATGTAATCCTCTTCAACGGACCCTATACCCGTAACCACTACGTCCACGAATTTTTCGCGGCACAACCGCGCGAACAGCCCGCGCAACCCCGAAGAAACCATGTTGGAAGTGAACGACAAGAACACGGTTGCGCCGGCCTCCTTCATCTCCTCGATTACTTCCACGGCCTTGGCGAGCTCGCGCGCCTGAAAACCCGTGCCCTTCATTCTTCGCGCGAGTTCGGCCGCGGAAACGCCTTTTTCAACGTTCAAATCCTCAACCTTCACTCCTGTTCACCGTCCTCGCAACCGCCTTGGTCGCCTTGAATTTTTTTTCGAGCCACTTCTCAACCGCCCGCGAGTCGAACGGCTTGCACGAAAACAAGTCCACGTGCGCGTTGCCGAACCGCGGGTAAGTGTGAATGCTTGCGTGGCTCTCCTTCAAAAAAACGAAGCCGGTCAATCCCTCGTCCCGCTCTTCTTTTACGCGCACCACGTGCGGCTCGCCCAACGCAGTCATCCCCGCCTTTTTCGGCGCCTCCTTCAACACGCCGTAAACCAAGTCGAAGTCGTCGAGGGCGCCGGGCGAACAATCGTATAAGTCGAGCAACAAGTGCGAGCCCGTTTGTCCCGGCAAATCCTTGAAGAAGCGCGGCCCGGCCCGGCCCACGAACTGGTAGGCGACGTCAAAACAAAGCAAGCCGAAGAAGTAAGCCCATTCCCCGCTCCACGCACTCAAAGCCAAGGCAGCCGCATCCGTCAACAAGCGGCGGCGCGCCACCAAACCCGAAAACCCTTTTTTACCCGCGAAGGAGTCGTTCAATTTTTCGTCGGCCGCACCGGCGACGAGCAATACCGCCAAAAAAGAAACGTTGACCGCGGGCAAACCGTAAAAAGCGATTACGGCGAACAAGGCGGCCAACGCGAACTGGTGGGCGCGCTTATCTATTTTTCCGCCCAACAAAACGCCCACGGTTATTGCGAGAATCAAGGTCGCAAAAGGCGTTGAAAGCGAGGCAACAAAGCCGGCAACGGTTCCGTACAACGCGCCCGAAAAAAATTGAAGGTTTTTGTAAACGAATAATTTTTCGTCGACCTGCAAGTCGGTGAGCTTTGCAAGCAGCCCTGCTAAAAAGCACGATAAGTATTCAAACACGTTCCATTACCTGAAAAAGAGGGCGTTCGCTGGATTGAAGTATCACGGGCAATCCTTTTTAGCGAAACGCATAAAAGAAAGTGTTTAGCCGCCTTTAAAATCGTAGCGAAACCACGAACAGGAACGTCGCCCACAACAAGCCCAGCGGCAAGCCGCCCGCGGCCTTGGCAGCCAAATAAAAAAATTTTGAAACAACGTAAAGCAGGAGCCAGGGAACGAACAACAACGCGAAAACGAGTTTGTCCAGAAGCGACTTCGACAACAATTTTTTGGCGGGCCACGCCGCCGCGTCAACAAAGAAATTCGCGTAATCAACCCAGCTCGGCACTGCCGACAAGGCAATGGAGCAAGCCGCGTAAAACAGGAAGGCACCGGCAACCCGGTAAGGGCCCGACAACAACGGGTAAGAAGAGTCGAACAAGGCGAGCGCCAAAAAGCTGGACAACAACAGGGGCGCGAAGTGCACCAAGGCAAGCGACCAAATCGAGGTCTTGAAGCGGTCGTACTCGAAATGAAGTTCCCCGTAATTATCGCCGGCCAACGAAAACCAAACGACTTTCCTCGGAGCCAGCCCCGCGGCAACAACCGCCAAATAATGCGCCAACTCGTGGGCTACTACGCCCGGAAAAAGCAGTAACGCGTACGCGTAAGCGGGCAAAAGCCCTTTCCCCGCCGCCTTCACTACTCCAACGCGCGCCTTCGCCGATTCGCTCATCCCAGGATTAGAAGGGGAAAAGCGTTTAAACCGTTTTCCACAAGATTAATGGTGATGAAAACAGTTTCAAGCACTACGACGACCTGATGTTCTTACTCGCGGGACTGCCTGGCGCGTGGCCCCGCGACCGGCCGAAAAAAACGTTTTGGGAGGATTGAATTAAAATGAAGTTATTGGAGTTGCACTGCGACTACATCGAGTACAAGCCGGGAAAAAAGGCGTTGAAGAGCGCGCCCGAGTTGAGCGAAGAAGAAAAAGAGGGCGCCAGAATGGAGGAAGCCCTCGCCGTGTTCACCACTTTTGAAAAGGGCGACGACGAGTCCGTGGCCGACCAAGCCGCCGAACAAGTGAAAAAGAATTTCGGGGAAGTCAAGGCGCAAGCCGTAATGGTTTACCCGTACGCGCACTTGTCGCACGACTTGGCGGACCCCGCCACCGCCACGCGCCTCCTCGAATACTTTTACGAAAAGGTTTTGGAGTTCGCCCCGAAATCCAAGAAAAGCGTTTTCGGGTATTACAAGGCGTTCGCCTTGAAGTGCAAGGGCCACCCCCTCGCCGAGTTAAGCAAGTCGTTCCACAAGACGGCCGAGGAACTCGGCGAAAAAAAAGAGTTCAAGAAAGAGTGCAAGGAAGATTTAAAGGCGGCCGACTCGGCTTCATTGAAGGCCGAGGAAAAGGCGAAGCGCCGCTTCCTCGTGCTCACCCCGGAAGGCCGAATGGTTGACGCACAAGAATTCGATTACGGCGAGTGGAAGGACCTCAAAAAGTTTGCGGGCTACGAAATAAGCAAGGACCGCGTTTACGCCGAGGAGCCGCCGCACATCCAAATGATGAAGGACCACGGCTTGTGCCAGTACGAGCCGGGCAGCGACGCAGGCAACTTCAGGTGGCCCCCGAAAGGCCGCCTCGTGAAAAAGCTGTTGGAAAAAGACATTACCGACTACTGCGTGGATTACGGCGCAATGGAAGTCGAAACCCCGATAATGTACGACTTCGAACACCCCACCCTCAAAAAATACTTGAACCGATTTCCGGCAAGGCAATACGTGGTCAAAAGCGACGAAAAAGAGTTTTTCCTGCGCTTCGCCGCGTGCTTCGGCCAATTCCTGTTAAAGCACGACATGGTTATGTCTTACAAGAGCCTGCCCCTCAAAATGGTGGAGTTGACGCGCTACTCTTTCCGCCGCGAACAAACCGGGGAACTCTCCGGCCTCAAGCGATTGCGCGCCTTCACGATGCCGGACATGCACACTTTGTGCGCCGACTTGGAGGGGGCGCGAAAAGAGTTCGGCGAACAATTCGACAAGTGTTTCGACTGGCTGACCGCGCTAGGCATACCTTTTGAAGCAGGCTTCCGAGTTCAAACGTCTTTCTTCGAGGAAAACAAGGATTTCTACTTGCGTATGGTGAAGCGGCTCGGCAAACCCGTGTTGCTGGAATTGTTCGACGAGCGCTACGCGTACTTCATAACCAAGTTCGAGTTCAACTTCGTGGACGCGATGAGCAAGGCGAGCGCGCTCAGCACCGTGCAAATCGACGTGGAAAACGCGGACACCTACGACTTGTGGTTCACCGCCGAAGACGGCTCAAAAAAGCGGCCCGTCATCCTGCACGCTTCGTTGAGCGGCAGCGTTGAACGCGTTATTTACGCCTTGCTGGAAAACGAGTACTTGAAGTCCAAGCGCGGAAAAAAGCCGGTGCTTCCCGCGTGGCTCTCCCCCACGCAAGTTCGCCTCGTGCCCGTCAGCGACAAGCACAACGAGTACTGCGAGTCCCTCCTCGAACGATTCGAGGGGGTGCGCGTCGACTTGGACGACCGCAACGAAACGCTGGGCAAGAAAGTGCGCGAAGCCGAAAAGAATTGGGTGCCGTTCGTCGCCGTAATCGGCGACAAGGAAAAAGAGTCCGGCAAGCTCGCCGTAACAATGCGCGCCACCGGAGAAAAAAAGGAGTTGTCACCCGCGGAATTACGCGAACTCGTGAAAAAAGAATGCGAAGGGCGTGCTTTTGAAAAGCTTAGCTTGCCCGCGCGCCTGAGCAAGCGCCCCGTGTTCTGAACTCACTGAATCTCGGCGTCGTAACGCCCTTGGTCCACGAGCTTGCAGAACTGCTTGGGGTTCTTGTTGTCAACCGTCGCGCCCAGCGAAAGGCACGTGCCCGCGACTTCCTTTACCGCGGCTTTGAGGGAGGAAGCCGTCATCGCGGCTTCCTTGGATTTGGCGATTGAAACCGCTTGCTCCACCTTCAAGTCGCCTATTCCCGGCTTGCCCTTCTTGCCTTCCTCTTCCTTGACGGGCGTTTTCACGCCGAGTTCCTTCTTGATTAACGCGGACACGGGAGGCGTGCCCACTTCGACTCTAAACGATTTTTTGGAGGGGTCCACGATTACTTTTACGGGAACCTGCATTCCGGAGAACGCCTTGGTTTCCTCGTTGATTTTCGCGATTACTTCCCCTATGTTGAGGCCCGTGGGGCCCAACGCAGGCCCAAAAGGAGGCCCCGCATTTGCCTTGCCGCCGTCTACGAGGGCGGAAATAACTTGTTCAGCCATTTTAAGATAACACCTCAGTTAAAAGAGTGGAACGGTTTTTTATTGCCTTCGCTTGACGAACGCGAACGCCGCAACCGCCAAAGCGAACAACAAGGGCAGGGCCGGCGCTTCGTCTTCTTCTCCGGAAGCGCTTTGAACGCGTTTCACGGTGCACGAGTCGCTCAACGACCCCGAAGACAACTCTATTTCGTAAGAGCCGTACCCCGAAGAGTCGATTAACACGTCGTGCTTCCCCGTCCCCGAAGCGCACGAAACCAAGCTGGCTTCCACCGGGCTCCCCTCAAAGAAAACTTCGACGGACAACGACTCGTCGCAAGACGGTTCGCCGCCGTCTTCAAGCACGGCGAACACGTGGGAAGCATCCTTCGAAAAGCGTTTCGGGCAATCGATTACGAACGACGGCGGTTTTGGGGCGGGAGTCGCGGCCGGCTTCACGGTCGGCGTTGCCGGGAGGCGCACGGGAGCCGGAACCGGCTCGTTTTCCTCTTCGACTTCCACCAACTCGACTCCGAACGAGAACTCGGCCGCGTTGTAAGCGTCGGGCTCGCCGTCCTTTAAACCCGAACAATTCAAAATGAAATCGTATTTCCCGGTTTCAAACCCGGTGAAAAACGATAAGTCCTTGAATTCAATGGTGTTCGACGCTTTTACCGCGTCGAACACTTCGGGCTCTTCGTCCACGTTTCCGCCCGCGTCCAGCGTTCGCTTGACGCTTGGCACGCAGGAATACTCTTGATAAGAGCCGTCTACCGTGAACCTCAACCCGAAGCCGGGCTCCTTGTAAGCCGCGTCCACGGCGGGCTCGCGCACCGAAGGCGCGTTAACGAATAACTCTTGAACGTCTTCAACCGTGAAATCGATTTGTTTTTTCGGGAGTTCGCCACACTCCAACTCGAATGAGTACTCGCCTTCGGGGAAGCCCTCCGAAACGCTTTGCGGCTCGTCCGCTTTTGCGGAAACCGAGCCCTCGTACTCGCCCACGCGGTATTCACACTCCGCGTCCCGGTCTAAAACAAAGTAAAACTCGACCGTTTGGCCGTCGAAGTCGGCGCCCGAATAACTGTGGTTACTGTGGTTCGCCGGCCAATAAATCACGGGCTCGCCCTCTAAACCCGAAACGAATACCGCCGAATCCTTTTTGTCGCCGCACGACGCCACGAACTCGTGTTCGCCGGGTCGGGCCGAAACCTCTTCCGAATAACTCGAAACTTCGCCGACGCTTTTGGACTCGCCGTCCAACGAATAAGAACAATCGAATTCTCCGCCGTACACCTCGAAACCTATTTCAAACGGGTAATCCCAAACGAAGTCGGTGGAAGGCGCGGTTATTTCCGGCGCGCCGTCAGTGTAAACGCTTAACCTCACCGAATCCGAGTAATCCCATTGGCTTGTTCCGGAAAGAGAACACTCGACCACGAAATCGTATTCGCCTTGCGGCAGGGACCAAGAGCCGCTAACCTCGTAGCCCCCCGGAATCTGGTAAGGATAATCCTTGAACTCGCGGTCTTCAACGCCGACTTCGAAAAACCCGTAACGGCACTCGTACAAGTTGGCGCCCTGCAAAACGAATTTGAAGGGCGTGTTGCGCGGCGTTTCACCCGGGTAATCCCTGCCTTCCGGCTCCATTATTTCAACGGATTCCGACACGGGGTAATACCTGAAAGCTATCAAGGATTCGAGCAAGACGTCTTCACGCGAACACGAAACCTCTAACTCGTTTTCCCCGTACCTGAAATCCGTAGCGTAAGACCCCGTATCCCTTTCTTGAACCTCGTTAACCGGGGCAACAATTGTTTCGCGTTCGGCGCCGTTCAACGAAACCAAACAATCGTATTCCGAAGGGTAAGCCGGAGAGCCTATTATGGGACCGCCCCCCCCACCAACGCTGTAAAGCACTTGAAACTCGAGTTGCGGGTGGCCGAAATAAGGCTGGCTTAACGGCGAAGAAACCTCGAGGCACGGAACGTCCGAATCTTCTTCGCCTCCCAAAACAGTGTAAGTGACTTTAGCGTATTCATCTAATCCCACGGAATCGAACCCTTCGAGATTGACGCGAAGGCCGCCGCCTTCAAGCAATGCTTCGTCGCCCACTTCCTCGAAGAAAACGCTTGCACCCTCGTATTCAAGCCAAAGCGACGAACCATAACTCCAATCCCTTACCGTGAACGGGCCGTAACCGCCCAAATCGAATTCGTAATCGACTTCAAGCAAAACATCTAACGGGTCCGACGGATCCGGTTCTCCGCCGACGCCGCCGTCGCTAGGCAGGCAAACAAACGGGTTGTCGGGGGCTTCGAATATGCAGGCACCGCTCGAACAACCATCCGAACACTCTTTTTCGCGGCTCACGCAGTACTTGCCCGAACAATAAAACTCGTTCAAAGCGCTTCCATCACAATAATCGTAGTTGATTCCGCCGGCGTCAACGCAACTGCTCAACACGAGTTCCTCGAAAGGCTCGCCTTCATCAAAATCAGTGCAACCCTCCTCAAAAGGGTAATAATGGAATTTAGACGAGTTGGATTCGCATTCGCCGTCGCGCTCGCAAAAAACCTTTAACTCGTGCCAGCACGAGTGCCGGCCGCCGGAACAAGGCGGAACCTCGAACGAGCCCACGATGGCTTCGCCCGCCGAAGACAAATCAAAAAAGTATTCCGGGTCTACGGGGCAGTCGCCGCCGTTACCCGAAGAGCCCAGCTTGCCGGCCTGCGCCTCTAAGAAAACCTCGCAGCCGTAGCTTCCGCTTTCGTTAAACCACAACAAAACATCGATTGAACCGTCGCCTTCATTCAACGAGTAATCCGCGGGTTCCGTAAAAACGGTTTCGAAGTCGTTTGCCGCCGCAAAAAAAAACAGGAAACAAAGAAAAATTATCGAGCGCTTCAACACTTTTTTCACCGAGAAAATTAACGCTCCCGCCTCTTAAAAGCGTACCACGCCAAGCCGAAAGCCGCCAAAGCGAAGAGCAACGGCAGCGCGGGCGCGTCCTCGATTAACACTCCGCCGCGGAAACCGCACGAATCCTTGGCGCCGCGAGCCGACACCGCCAACTCGTAGTCGCCGACCTCCAACGACTCGAACTCCACTTTGTGCTTGCCGTCGTTGCACGACAACAACCGGACCGAAGCGGGCTCGCCGTCAATCAAGAGCTCTGCCTTCAACGAGTCGTCGCACGTCAAAGCGCCGTTAACCGTCAACAACGCTTCCACAACGGTTTCGTTTTCGGTTATGCGGGTAGGGCATTTTAAGGTCAACACCGCATTATCCACCGATTTCTTGGTGGGAGTCGGCTGCACCGAAGGCCTGGGCGGCCTCGGAGTCGGCGTAGGCCTTGAAGACCCGTCGCCCGACAAGTGGCCGAACGAAACGCCGCCCGAAGGAACGTAATCGCCGCCGCCACCGCCGGCAGGCGGGACGTCTTGCCCTCCACCGCCACCGCCGCACTGCCCGCAGTCGGTTACGCAAGTCGAACAAGTCTCGCCGTTGTTGCAAACGCCGTCACCGCAATAAGGGTTGCTTCCGCCGCAGTCCGCCGGGCAACTGCCCGACGTCTCCCCGTTGTTGCAGATTCCATCACCGCAATACGGGTCGGTTCCGCCGGCGTTCACCGTGAACGAAACAAACGGGCTTTCCGCCGAAGCATCCCCCGTTTCGTCGCCGCAGTAACCCGTACACTCCACGCTCACAGAATGCGGGCCGTCCGACAACGCGCTCAAAACGCCTTCCCAGTCGGCGGACTGGCCCGAAACGTCTTGGGCGACGCCCAAAGACCCGTCCAGGTTCTGCCTGCACGAATAAGCGTTGTAGTCGCCGTCGATTGAGAACCGCAAGTCCAAGGTGGAAACGAAGTATTCCGCGCCTTCAATCGGGAAGTCCACGGTTATGCCGCGCAATTCGGAAGGCGCTTCAACCACTTCGAATGAAACCGTTTCCGAGTAAGTCCACTCCGGCGTGTTGAGCACGTAAGGCGAACACGAAACGTTTAGGTAGTGCGTGCCCGCAACGACTTCAAAATCAAAGTAGGGGTCGACCGCGCCCTCAACCATTTCATCGATTAACGCGGGTTCGCCGCCGTCCAACTCGTACCTGCAAGAATAATAGTCGTAAGCGCCGCCCACGATGAAAGACGCGGTTACCGCTTTTGCATCCTCGCATTCGGGGTCGAACGAGTATTCGGCGCCTTCTTCCGGCGAGAGTATGACCGGCTTTTCGGTTTCGTACGAAGTGAAGTAAACCGTGTCCGAATCCTTGGGGGCGTTCGAACTCAACGCCGGGCCGAATCCCATACAAGAAACCTTTAAATCGTGGTCTCCGTGAGGCGTCAAAACCAAGGGGTCGACAGCGGTAACTTCTTGTCCCGCCGGAACCAAGTGCGTAACCCCTTTTTCTTCAACGGCAAACGAAAACTCGGCGCCGTCCACGCCGTTGGTGCCTTCCGGAAAGTCGGTGATTGAATTGACTCTCACCCAAGCAAGCTTGTCACCCAAGTCGATTAAGCGCCGCTGGCCTTCGGCAAGCTCGAAAACGGTGTTGACGCCCGACTCCAAAGTAAAGCGCGCAACGCCTTCGTCGTCGATTGAAACCGCTTTTGCGTTCAAGGCGTAGGGTATTCCTTGCGCCCCCGACTCCACCGAATCCAAAGACAAGGTAACCCCTCTTTTTTCAACGGATTCGCCGACCGATAATTCCTCGGGGTCGCCGAACGGAGGCGCCCAAACCGCTTCAGAAACCGCGGAACGCCATTCTTCAACGCGAACGTCCCCTTCCGCGCCATCCAAATCGTAAGTGCAAGAGTACGCCTCGTAGTCGCCGCCCACCTTGAACTGTAAGCCGATTTCGTCCGCCCAATACCCTTCGCCTTCCGCTTTCGCGTGAGGCTCGATTATGACGGGCTTGTTGGGCTCGCGAGTGGTAAAGACTATGGTTTCCGAGCTCTTACTCACTCCACTGAACAAACCCACTTCAGCATATGCCTCGCCACCCGTTGTAAATGTTAAGTCGTACAAGTGCAGGGAAATCCCGCCGCGATTATAAGACTCGCTTGGTCGCAGTATGACGGCGTCTTCCTTGCCTTCGTCGTCAGTAATGATGAATTTGGCGGTAGCTGTCTCGCCATCATTATCTTTGTTTATCTCAACCAATTCCGCGACAAAACCCCCGCCGGCAATCGTATCACCAACATTCATCATAGGATTGTAGGCGAGTTGTTCGTAATCCTGGCTGGCGCACTCCACGTAAAACGAGTGCTCGCCGTAGGGAACGTCTTCAAGCGTGCCCGAAACCCATTCCCAGTCGCGGAAGCCCGTTGCCTGCTCGCTTTGCAAGTCGAAGGCGTTGCCGTCCAAAACGCCGCGGCAACCGTAATACGCGTGAACGGGCGTGCTCGAAACCGCTTCGGGCGCGGGCTCGCCGACGTACAAGTAATCCCCTTGCTCTGAAACGCCGGCAACGTATGCAATGCGGAACAATGCCTCAACGTCGTCGCTCCAATACTCGGCGCCGTCTTCGGGCGCCGCCAATTCGACTACGACTTCGCCGTAATCCTGTTCGCCTTCGCCGCCTCCTGCAACGACGGCGAAGTGAACGGGGTCCGAAGTTATTTCAACGGGTTCGCCGGCAGGGGAAAGCACTAATTCACGGCAGTAAACGCTTACCGCGTAATCGCCGTCCTCTTCAACTTCGAGGTAAACCCTTTTTTGGCCGCCGCCCAAACCCACGGTTCCGGGCACTTCAACCCAATCGGAAAAGGTTTTGTTCACGGAGTCCTGCGAAACCGCGGACAACGAATAAAAGCATTCATAAGACGAAGGCAGTTGCGGGCCTTCTTCATCGCCTTCTGGTTCCGTTCCCGCCGCGGTCGGGCAACAATAATTTTCGGCGCCTATTGCTTCGACCGCGTCGCCGCAATCCGGCTCCAAATAACACCCCTCGGTTTGAGCCGCTTCCGAACTCGAAGCACAGCGGTAACCCGGCTCGCAAAGGTTTTGAATCGCGCCGCCGTCACCGTCACCGTCATCATCCTCGTCTCCCTCGCAAACCTGTTCAAGCACGTCATCCAAATCCTTGTGCGGTCCCAAGTCAACGCACCAATCGCCTTCACAAGAATAGCCGTCGTGCTCGCTGTAACAACCGTTCTCCAACTCGCTGTGATGATCCCCGTTTATTAAGGAATACCAAGTCGAATGCGTGTCGCCTTCCTCTTCCGTGATGCAGAGCCGCCTCTCACTCCAATCCGAGCATTGAACGGGTTTCGAAGGATCTAACATCGACGGGCAAACGTAGCAAGTGCCGGTTGAGCAAGACCTCACCAACTTGTAATAATCGCCTTCCTCACATCCGTACGCGTAATCGTTTTCAGGGCACACCCAATAAAACGCGTCCCCGCCGTAATCCGAGTCGTCTTCCAACGTTTGGCAACCCTTGTCAACGCAGTCGTCGGGCAGGCCGCCCGAAACGCATTCGCCGAACAAAACGTCGCCAAAACCAGTAGTTTCTTCTAGAATACATTCACCGATTATTTCGTCCTCGCACGTTTCACCCGAAAAACTCGCTTTTGAGTTTGCTTGAGCGGACGCTGCTTGAAGGGCCGGCCCGGTCAAAGAAAACTTGAGGGCGAACGGCGACTCGTATTCTTCGCCTTCGCGCGGCGAATCAATTGAAACGCAGAGTTCGCGGGTTACCTCGTCCGAAGCCTCGGAAATAGCGAGTTCTTCGAACAAGAATTGGGGTACGCCTCCCCGATAAGCGGTGAAGGTTACGCGCACGTTTTCAACCAGGTACGAGCCGCCTTTTTCGATTGGCGGAGTCATCACGGACTCGCCGCCGCCCGACACTTGAAGGACGGCGTCCGAAGCGCTCACCAAAGAAGGCTCGAATTCGAGGCCGCCGAACCCGGTTTTAGAGCCCTGGGAAAGAGTAACGGTTTCCGAAGACAACACTTCTTGGGAGACGACCGGCGCGCCGTCGCCGCCGAGCACTACGTCGACGCACTTCAAGTAAGGCGGCGCAATGCACGCGCCGTCCTCACACCCGTAAGGGCAGTCAATCAAGGCGTTCTGGCACGAAGACCCCCCTTCGGAGTTTATTGCCGACGAACAATACCATTCGCGTAATTGGTCATCATTAACGCATTCGTCCTTGCGCACGATGGTGCCGGCTCCCTCGTGGCAGGTCCCTGCAACCAATTCCTTCAAGCCGTTGTCGGAGTCGCTGCAAACCGCGAGCTCCGAGCGCGTGAACAGGAATGAAACCGAGTCCTCCAACTCGGGTTCGGCCGTGCCGAAGAGAAAGTCGGCGAAGCCCGTCAACAAGTCGGTTTGCTTTCGGCAGCGAACCGTCAACGAATACTTGGCGTCGCCTTGGCCGAAGTGGAGGGCGCTGTTGACCGTGTAATCCTGAAAAGCCTGCGAGCCGTATTCAAAGGAGCCGAGGGACTCGGGTTCGGCGCCGTTGGGCGAGGCCGCAGCCGACAAGGACAACTCGTATTCGCAGTCGTAAGTAGCGGGCGAATCCGCTGAAATCCCGAACGTCAAAGGCAGGACTCCGCTCGAACTTCGTTGGATACCGGAATCCGGCTCGATTATTTCGAGGCTTGCCGCCGAAGCGAACAAACAAAACAATAAGGCGAAATACAAAGTTTTTTTCATGACTTTCCCTCCCAAGCGAAGCATATGAATATTTTAATGGCTTAAATGGTTAAAAAACCGATTGCATAAAAAAGGGGGCTAGCCAAAACAATGAATATGGCTAAACTGTTTCCTTCGCCGAACCAAGTGGGTCGCGCCGCGCACGGGTTGTTGAGGTTGCTACCCTTCGGAAGCAGTACTTCTTTATTGCTTGACAAAACCGGGATTTCACGCATTCCTCCCTCGGAAAGCGAGTTGGAAGCGCGCAGAAGACTATTGTTGGCGCACACCAACGCTTACCTCCAATCCAATGAAAATCAACGGGTTCGAGGCGTTCAACAACAACCGCAATTCGAGGCGCGCCAAGCCGGCCGAAACAAGTTGTTGGAAGAATTCGCTCGACGAAGGCCGCAATTCGAGGCGGGGCCGGAAAGCGGGGGCGAAAGGATTAGGCGGGTCGCCGCGGAAAGGCGGGAAAACGCGAGGCGGACAATCGACTTCCACAAGGATGTGTTGGGTTACGCCGAGCAAACCGCGAGAAATCGGGAAATTAATCTTCCAAGGGAAACGCGCAAGCGTTTGAGGCGGGTCGCTTGAAGGCAGTTGAATGGCTGCGCGCGGGTTGGCGTTTTGCGTCAAGGCCGCAAAACGTGCAGCCTTTTTACTTGTTGAACGCGGGATTCTTTTTGTTGGCGGGCGTCGCGTCGTTATCCTTTTTCTCCTCGGTTCTCGAAGGGCCCGTCGCGTTGCTGGCCGCGATAAAGGATTTGGCTTGGGCGGTTCCGTTGGCGCTCTTATTCGCGTTAGCTTTTTTCGTGGCGCACTCGTGGCTTGCTTTGGCTGCTTACTACCGTTTCGCGAAGAAGAGGAGCGTTTTCAGGAAGGCGTTAAGGGTTTTGCCGGGTGCTTTGGCGGCGGTTTTGTTTATCGTATTGGTTAGGGCGGCATTTGAGTCGACGGCGGAGCACGGTTTTTGGTGGGGGGTTACGGGCACGGCTTTGTCGGCGTTCGCGTCCCTGGCCTTTCTTTTCGTAATCCCGTCTTACGCGTTTCGCCGCGGTTTGTTGAAGGCGTTTAAGGAGTCGTGGGAATTGTTTTCGCGCGAAGCGCTGGAAGTGTTGGCGTTCGCCTTGGGTTCGACGGTGGCGGGGGTCTGCGTGTTGGTTTTCGGAGTGTTTGCAGCCGTTCTCGCCGCTTTGCTCGGGTTGGTTTGGCCGCCGCTGTTCCTCGTTTCGCTTCCGCTCGCGCTCGTGTTGTTGAGTTACTTCGCGGGTTTTGCGCAGGCATTCGGCGCGGGGGCGACTGCCGCGGCATACCTTAATTTGAGTCGGAAATCATTTCGCGGACGACGTCGCGCGTAACGAATTCGAGGGGGTTCACCATGTCGATGGTGTGCTTTACTTCGGATACATCTTGTTTGAGGGAGTCCAACTCTTCCCGCATTGACTGCATTTTTTGGGCGTCGGCGGCTTCGGATTGGGGTGAAGACGCGCCGGCGTTAATGGATTTGACTTTGTCGTTGACGGTTACCACGGTCTTGCCGAGAACCTTCATGTTTTGCTCCAGCGTATTCATTTTTTGGACTACCAAGTCGAGTTTTGATTGTAGGGAGCGCAAGTCGTTTTCCAGGTTCGTGTTTTTTTGTTGGGGCCTCGGCACTAAATCACCTAAACCCCTTAAAACGCGGCAACATTAAAATACTTGTTATGAAGGGCTTGTTACTCGACGTCGACTCCGGGGGAAAAGAAGGGCGCATTCGCCTCCTCGTAAGGGCGAATGGAAAAACGCGGTTTTACGAGGACGCTTCTTTCAAGCCCTATTTTTACGTGGACTCGGCGAAGAAGCCGGAGCACGCGCTCGTGGAAAAAGCGGTGGAAGTGGAGCGCGAGTTGAACGGCGAAAAAAAGAGGGTTTACCAAGTGTTTTGTTCGAAGCCGTCCGACGTGCCGCGTGCGGCCGAGGAATTGGCGGCGTACGGCGAGGTCTTCGAACAAAAAATCCCTTTTCACCGTAGGTACTGCGTCGACAAGGGTTTGAAGCCGTGCGGGGGAGTGGAATTCGACGAAGGCGTGAAAAACGTTAGGTGTTGCGAAGCCGAATTCGATGCTTCCTTGTTGTCGTTCGACATCGAGACGCACAACAAGCGCGGCACTTCCGAGGCGGGCCGCGACCCCGCCATAATAATAGGGTATGCTTCCCCGGAAAAGTCGGGGACGCTTTCCTACGGGAAAAGCGGCTCCGAAAAAGGGATGCTTGAAGAATTCTCGGCGTTCGTCGAAAAAGAGGACCCCGACTTGTTGTTGACTTACAACGGCGACGGCTTCGACGTGCCTTACTTGAAGGAGCGCGCGAGGCGCGGGAAGGCGGATTACTCGTTGTCGCGTGACGGAAAGCCGGCGGCAATCCGCTCTTTCGGCGCCAGGCAGAGCGCGCGGGTTTCGGGGCGCGTGCACTTCGACGTTTACAACGCGGTTTACTTCTTGAACTACATCGGAGCCATAAAGTCGCCGCGCCTCAAGCTGGAAACCGTTTACGAAAACGTGTTCAACAAGGAAAAAAAGGATTTGGATAAGAAGCTGATTTGGGAGTTGTGGGAGAAAGGCGACAAACGGGTTTTCGAGTATTGTGAGAGTGATGCCAAGGCGTGCCTCGAGTTGGGCGAACGCTTTTTGGCGATGCAAGCCGAGCTCGCCAAAGTTAGCGGTTTGCCTCTCTTCGATTCTTCGCGGGCTACGGCGGGCCAACTCGTGGAAGCGTTGTTGATGCGCGAGTCTTTCAAGCGGGGCTTGCTCTTGCCCAACAAACCGGGTTACTCGCAGGTGCGCTCGCGACTCGCCAACCCTATTCAAGGCGCGTTCGTGAAGATGCCGGAGCCCGGCGTGTACGAAAACGTAGTCGTTTTCGACTTTCGGTCGCTTTACCCCAGCATAATCGTTTCACACAACGTGGACTTGGCTACTCTCGACGGGTCCGCGGAAAACAACGAGTCGCCGGCGGGCCACCGCTTTTCCTTGAAGAAAAAAGGCTTGATTCCCTCCGTGCTCAAGGAAGTCCTCGAAAAAAGGTATGCGTTGAAGGACGCGATGAAGAAGGCGAAGGGCGCGGAAAGGGAGCGGCTTCACGCACGGCAGTGGGCCCTCAAGATTTTGGCGAACTCGTTTTACGGTTACATGGTTTACTCGCGTTCGCGCTGGTATTCCCGGGAAGCCGGGGAAAGCATTACGGCGTGGGCCAGGCACTACATCAAGGACACCATTAGGAAAGCCGACGAAGCCGGGTTCAACGTGATTTACTCGGATACGGATTCGGTGATGATGCAGTGCCCAAGCGACGAAAAAGCGCTTGAATTCCAAGAAAAAATCAATGGGTCCCTGCCCGCGGGAATGGAACTCGAACTCGAAGACTTTTACCCGCGCGGAATATTCGTGTCCAAGAAACACGGCGACGAGGGAGCCAAGAAAAAGTACGCGTTAATCAACCGCGAAGGAAAAATAAAGATTCGCGGCTTCGAACTCGTGCGCCGCGACTGGAGCAAGGTCGCGCGCGAAACCCAGCGCGAAGTGCTTGAAACCCTGCTCAAGGAAGGCGACGTCGACAAAGCCGTTAAAGCCGTGAAAAAAGTCGTCGAAGAATTGAAGTCGGGTTCGGTTCCGTTGGAAGGCCTCGTCATAACCACTCAACTCCGAAAAAAAGTGAAGGACTACGCGGTGAGGAGCCCGGAAGTGCACGCCGTAAAGCACGCGCGAAAACACGGCGTGCGAATAGAGGAGAACGCGGTGGTCGGCTACGTAATCACGCAGAAAGGAAAAAGCATTTCGGACAAGGCGGTGGTCGCCGAGCTCGCAAAGGATTACGATGCAGAGTACTACGTTGAAAAACAGGTTTTGCCTTCGGTGCTAAAGATTTTGGGCGCGCTGGGGTACGACGAGGAAGACATTAAGACGGGTGGAAAGCAGACCGGGCTAGGGGCTTGGAAATAATTTTTCCTGTATTTGTTTGCGCCATTTTTTAGGGGGATAATGCTTTACTTTCCTGCCGGCAAACCCTTTTTCGGCCAACAAAGCCCTGAATTTTCCGGTGTTCAATGAATCGAAGTCACTTATCCTTTTCACTCCGTAAACAGTGAAAGCGCCGCGTGCCCCGAACAATCGTTCCGATATTTCGTCGGGAAGCGCGCCTAGCGACTCTCCCAACAAGCACAACGAGTCCTCAATCGGGTGTTCGTGAAAAAGGTAAGTCGCGTTGCCCCAACGTATTTCCGAAACGCTGCTTTTGATTACCTTGACTCTCTCGACGTTTTCAGGCAAAAAATCACTTCTTCTTTTTCTTGCCCTTCTTTTTCGCGGGCTTTACCTTCTTTTCTTTTTCGGGCTTGTCTTCGACTTCTTCCTCGAATTTTTCGAGGCGCTCTTCGGCGATTGAATCGTCTTCAACGAATTGCTTCGGGGGTTGCAACGCGTTTTTTTCTTCTTGGATTCCCTTGCGCGCGTACCAAGCGTAAGCCGCGAACAACGCGATTAAAGCGATTATTGCGAAGGGCAGCCAAGTGAACGGCTTTGGTTCGGGTGCCGCGACTTCGACTTCCACGGGGTCGGTCAATGAACCGGTCGAACTCGTCAACCGGATTGGCACGCGCGCGCCCGCCTCGCCGTTGAAGGAGAGAACCATCGACTTTGATTCGCCGGGCTCCAAAGAAATCTTGGACGGCTGGGCCGCGAACCCTTGGCTCGCCGGCTTTACGCCGCTCACGGTCGAAGGCCCTTGGTTGGTTACGATTATTGAAACAACTACTTGGCGGTCTTCGGCGGGGCCGTAATACTCGACTCCGGAAACGCTGAAGTCGAGGGCTTCGTTGGAAGCCGTGACTTCGAGCGATGCGTTCACGCGAACGCTTTCGCCGTTCGCCGCCGTGGCGCGCAACTCGAAGCCGCGGGCTCCGGGTTCGGCGCCTGCCGGAGGCGAAAACATCACGGAGTAGGATGCCTCGCCTTTCGCGGGCACGTCTTGAGGCCCGGTTTCAACCGAGTGCCAGGAGGCGCCAAGGCCTTCCGCAAACAATCGGACTCCCCGCAACGCTTCCTCCTTGTCGTTTTGTACGCGCACCGTGAATTCGGCGGGGACGCCGGGCGCGGCCCGGAAGTATTTTTCGGTTATGGATAAGAAAGATTCTCCGGGGTACTCGCTTGAAACGAGTTCGACCGGGAGCGTGACGCGCTTTGCCAGGCGCGGCGAGCGTATCACGAGCTTGAAGTCGTATTCGCCGAGTTCGGGGGAAGTGTAAAGCGAAGTGCTCAAAACGAGTTCCACGTCGCGGGATTCGCCGGGGGTGAGCGAGAAAGTGGAGGGCACTGCTTGCACCAGCATTCCGGGAACGTCTTCCAGCTCTATTTGGTAGTCGTCTTCGAGCGAGCCCGTGTTGGTTACGGTGAAGGGAATGGTTTCAACGCGGCACCTCCTAACCGTGAAGTCGCCGGCGACGTCCACCGAAAAGTTTTCGACTCCGGAAACGTCGACGCAGAACGGCTCTTGGAAAACGGTGAAGCCGAGATAGGACAAGCCCAGCGAAAAATGGTAGCGGTCGAGGACTACGCCGGAGTCGGGGCTGATGGAAACCGTGAAGTATTGCTTGTCGCCTTCCACGACTTCGAAGAGGGTGGGCGAAACGGTTATGAATTCCAGCGCGTCGTCGGGGCCCTCGATGAAGACGTTGAAGGGGCCGTTGACTCGGCCGTCGTTGCGCACGCCGATTTCCCATTCTTCGGGCGAGCCGTGCTCGACGTCGATGCATTGGATTGGCTCGTTCAAGAGCTCCAAGTCGAGTTCCTTCGCGAAAACGCATAAGTGAAGCGGGACGAAGTATTCTTCTTCACAGCACGAGCCGCCCAGAGTCGTGCGAACGCGTATGCTTGAATCGTAGAACCCGCCTGGGGTTCCCGCCGGAATTTGCACGAATGCCTTGACTTCGCGGTAGTCTTTTGCGGGCACGGTCAGCATCGAGGAAGAGAAGTGCGTCGACTCCTCGAACGCGCCCTCCAATGAAATCTCGGCGTAACCCGTGTCGAACAAGTTGTTTTGTATGCGGACCGTGAATTCGAGGCGGTCGCCCGCCCAGCCCGAAGCGTTCAGGGTTTCGGGTTTCACGTTAATCGTGAACGGCTCTTCCACGTCCCCGCTTTGCGGGGAGAGCGCGGTAAGGGACAAGCCGAGCGAGTCACACGCTTCGAAGCCGTAGCCCGAGGAAACGTCGAGGGACAGCGAGTACTCGCCTTGCGATTCGGGAGCCGCCAAGAGGTTGAAGGAAGTGCTTTCCGTGGGCTCGAGTTCGGCGTAAGAGGGCTGCGGGTCGAAGGAGCAGGAGACGCCGGACGGGCAGGATGCGTAAAGGGAAACGAATTGTTTTCCGAGTCCCGTGTTCGTCAAGGTTACGGGGTAGGCCGCGGTTTCGCCCGCTTCAATTGCAACCGAATCTATTACGGAAACGTCCAAGTATTCGCAGGACGCCGCTGCCAGCGACGCCAACAATAAAACGGCCAGAATCTTCTTCATGACTATAATACTGTTCGCCTGCATTATTAAAAAGCATTGAAGGGGCGGTTTCAAAAGAAAAAACCGCAAAAAAGAAGGATTTAAAAAGGTTCCACAATAGAATAATAGGGAACGGTCGGGTTAAGCGCGTGATTAGGGATTACGATGTTTTAGTCAAGGGCATCTTTCCCTAAGGGCCCGCCGGTTCGCGGTACACCGGTGAATGAAGGATTATGGGTTTCAAACACTTTTTATTGCCAGAGGCCTCCGTAGTCGAAGACGAGAAGGCCTTGTTGAAGAAGCTCTCGTTGGGAGACAAGGAATTACTGCCTAAAATACTTGTCGACGACGAAGCCGCCAAGGAACTGGGCTGTGAGCCCGGCCAAGTAATCGAGTTCAAGTCGAAGAACCCGGCGAGCGGCGCCGAGGAAACTTCGTACAGGCTCGTAATCGAAGGGGGACGAAAGTAATGTACCGCGAAATAACCAGGGAGTACTTGAAGTCCAACAGCTTGGTAAAACAATACTTGGATTCGTTCGACGTGTTCGTCGAAGAAGGAATGCAGCGCGTAGCCGACTCGCAACAAGTAATCGAGCCCAGCATAGACGATTATTACATCAAGCTTGGCCGCATTAGAATGGAGAAGCCCACGGTCGTGGAAGCCGACGGCTCGAGGAACACGCTGACCCCGGCCGAGGCGAGAATGCGCGACCTCACTTATTCCGCGCCGTTGTTCCTTGAAATGACTCCCGTCGAAAAAGGCGTGGATAAAAAAGTGCTAGACGTTTACATCGGCCAGCTCCCGCTAATGCTGAAGAGCAAGCACTGCGTTTTGAGCGGCAAAAGCGACGAGGAACTGCGCAAAATGGGCGAGGACCCCCTCGACCCCGGCGGGTACTTCATCATCAACGGCACCGAAAAAAGCTTGATGACCCTCGAAGACCTGGCCGCCAACCGCATAATGGTTTCCAAGAACAAGGACAAAAACCTCGTCCAAGCAAAAGTTTTTTCCACGCGCCTCGGCTTCCGCGGAAGGTGCACGGTCGACCGAAAAAAGGAAGGCCAAATCGGGGTAAGCATGCCTTCGTACAGCAAGTCCTTGGAGTTGGCGCTGGTTTTGCGTGCCCTGGGTTTGAGCTCCGACGAAAAGATTATGGATGCCTTCCCGGATTCCAAGCACATCCGCAACGACTTGTTGCTCAACCTCGAAATGGACGAGTCGGGAAGCAAGAAGAAGGCGCTCGAAACAATAGGCAAGCGCGCGGCTCCCGGCCAACCCGTGGAATACCAGTTGAAGCGCGCCGACTTGTTGTTGGATAGGTACTTGTTGCCCCACATCGGCGTGGAAAGCGGCGACCGCCTTGCAAAAGCGTTTTACGTGTGCAGGATGGCTGAAAGAACCATTCTCGTCGCCAACAAGAAGCGCGCCGTGGACGACAAGGACCATTACGCCAACAAGCGCTTGAAGATAGGCGGCAAGTTGATGGAGGAATTGTTCAGGTACGCCTTCCAATTCTTCGTGAAGGACGTGGCTTACCAGACCGAGCGCGCCAACGTGCGCGGCAGGCAAATGAGCTTGTTCGCAATCGTGCGCCCGGACGCCTTGACCGACCGCATTCGTTATTCGATGGCGACAGGCAACTGGGTGGGCGGCCACACGGGCGTGTGCCAGGTAATCGACCGCCACAACCACATCGCGACCACTTCGTTCCTCAAGCGCGTTACTTCGCCGCTCGCCAAGAAGCACCCGCATTACAAGGCGCGCGACTTGCACGGCACTCACTGGGGGCGCCTCGACCCAAACGAAACGCCTGAAGGCCCGAATTGCGGCCTCATCCGCAACCTCGCCTTGATGTGCGAGGTTACCACGCGCTCGGACGAAAGCGCGGTTGAAAAAGAACTCAAGAAAATGGGGGTTTCGATGAAGTTATGAAGACCAGTGTTTTCCTTAACGGAAGGTTTACCGGGTTCCACGACGACGGCGAAACCCTAGTCGAAGAACTCCGCAAGAAGAGGCGCGAGGGCGCACTCGACCCCGAAGTCAACGCCGCGTATTACCCTCACACCAACGAAGTGTTCGTGAACAGCAACGAGGGCCGCGCCAGGCGCCCCCTCATCGTGGTTGAAAAAGGCAAGTCCTTGCTCACGCAGGAGCACGCCGACCGCGTACGCAAAGGCGAGTTGAAGTGGGCGGACTTGGTTAAGAACGGCGTAATCGAGTTCCTTGACTCCGAGGAAGAAGAGAACGCGCTCGTCGCCTTGAAGGAAGAAGAATTGACTGAAGACCACACGCACCTCGAAATAGACGCCTCCAACATTCTCGGCTACGCTTCTTCCCAAATACCTTTCCCCGAATACAACATGGCTCCCCGCGTCCTCATGGCGGCCCAGCACACCAAGCAAAGCCTGGGCTTGTACGCCGCCAACTATAATTTGCGCACGGACACGCGCGCCCACTTGCTTTACTACCCTCAACAACCCTTGATTCAAACCGATGTTTACCGCGAAGTCGACAATTACAAGCGGTCGAGCGGCCAAAACTTCGTGGTCGCCGTAATGACTTACGAGGGCTTCAACACAAACGACGCAATCGTGCTCAACAAGAACGCGATAGAGCGATCCCTTGGGCGAAGCGCTTTCTTCCGCACTTATTCGGCTAGCGAGTCGCGTTACCCGGGGGGGCAGCGCGACAAGTTCTGCATTCCGGACGCCACCGTACAAAATTACCTCGGCGAAGAAGCGTATGCCGCGCTCGACGAGGACGGCACGGTTTCACCCGAAACGGTCGTCAAAAAGAACAGCGTGTTAATCGGCCGAACTTCTCCCCCGCGCTTCCTCAAGGAAATAAGCGCGCTCGACATGGAAGTCGAGAAGAGGCGCGAGAGCTCTGAAATGTCGCGCGGAAACGAGGACGGAATCGTGGACGCCGTAATGGTGGCCAAGAACACGTCGGGCAACAAGATAGTCAAGGTGCGCGTGCGCAACACGAACATCCCCGAAATAGGAGACAAGTTCGCTTCGCGATTCGGCCAAAAAGGAGTTATTTCCCTTCTCGTGCCCCAGGAAGACCTGCCGTTCACGCGCGAGGGAATAGTTCCCGACTTGATAATCAATCCCCACGCAATTCCCGGCCGTATGACTGCGGGCCACCTCCTCGAAATGTTGGGGGGCAAGGCGTGTTCTCTCAGCGGCAGGGTCGGTAACGGCACGGCGTTCTCCGGCGACAAGCAGGCGGACTTCGAAAAAGAGTTGGAAGCCGCCGGGTTCGAGCAAACTGGCAAGGAAGTGTTGTACGACGGCAAGACCGGCAAAAAACTTTACGCAAAAATTTACTTGGGCGTCATTTACTACCAGCGCCTCCACCACCTCGTCAACCTCAAGATGCACGCGCGCTCGCGCGGCCCCACGCAAATGCTTACGCACCAGCCCACCGAGGGAAGGGCGCGCGAAGGAGGCCTGCGCCTCGGGGAAATGGAGCGCGACTGCTTCATCGGCTACGGCGCCGCATCCTTGTTGAAGGAGAGAATGATTGACTCCAGCGACAAGACGTACATACACGTTTGCACGAAGTGCGGCAGCCTCGGCTATTACGACCGCATCAAGAACAAACCCAAATGCGATTTCTGCAATTCCACTTCGATAGAGCGCGTTGAAATGAGTTATGCGTTCAAGTTGTTGCTCGACGAAATAAAGAGCACGGGTATAAGGCCCAAACTGTCTTTGAGGGAGCGCGGATGAAGAAGAAACACGTCGGGCTGTTAACGGCCGCAAAGTACGGCGCCGCACTCTACGCATTCCAACTCGTAACGCGCCTGCTCGCGGCTTACGCGGGCCTGACTCAAACGATAATCGGTTTCGCAGGCGGGCTGCAGGCGGTCGACGCCGCGTACTACGTTGCGGCACTCGCCGCGGGGGGGCTGCTTTCCCGCGAAGCAAGAAAGAAAAAGTTGAATCAAACCGGCGTCCTGTTGCTCGCCGCTTCAGCGGCATTCGTCACGGGTTTGCTGGGCGCGCTCAACCCGTTGTTTTACTCGCTGGCGTTCCCGTTGCCCGCTTCCACGGGGGGATTGGGAGCGTTGTTGTCGAACCCGGCTTACTGGGTTTACTCGGTGGGCTACGGGTTCGTTGTCGCAGCCGTGCTGTTGTGCGTTGGCGCATTGATTGAAAGGTTGGTGAAAAGGAAATGAAGAGCGTTGACTCCATTGAATTCTCGATTTTCAGCCCGGACAACATCCGGGAGATGAGCTCTTGCAAGGTAACCATTCCCGACACTTACGACGAGGACGGATACCCCATCCAAAACGGTCTCGCCGACCAGCGCCTCGGCGTAATAGACCCGGGCCTCAAGTGCCGCACGTGCGGCAACAGGATGAAGAATTGCCCGGGGCACTTCGGCCACATCGAGCTCGTGCGCCCGGTAGTCCACGCCAGCTTCGGCAAACTCGTCTACCACTTGTTGAAGGGCACGTGCCGAAAGTGCGGCCGCATACTCAACGACAAGAACACTTACCAAAAGATTTACTCGGCCAAGAAGTGCCCGTTTTGCGGCGAAGAACAACGCAAAATCAAGTTCATCAAGCCCACTACTTTCCTCGAGGAAAAGCGCAAGCTATTGCCCAACGAAATCAGGGAGCGAATGGAACGCGTTCCCGACGCGGACCTCAGGCAAATGAACGTTAACCTGCGCCCCGAAAACCTGGTGCTCACCGCACTCATAGTCGCCCCCGTAACCGTGCGCCCCTCCATCACCCTGGAAACCGGAGAGCGCTCGGAAGACGACTTGACGCACAAGCTCGTAGACATCCTCCGCATCAACCAACGCCTCGAAGAAAACATTAATGCGGGCGCCCCCCAACTCATCATAGAAGACTTGTGGGAACTCCTCCAATACCACGTAACCACTTACTTCAACAACGAAACCACGGGCATTCCCCCCGCGCGCCACCGCTCGGGAAGGCAACTCAAAACACTGTTCCAGCGCCTGAAAGGCAAGGAAGGCCGCTTCCGCTACAACTTGTCCGGGAAGCGCGTCAACTTCAGCGCGCGCACCGTCATCTCGCCGGACCCGCGCCTCAGCATCAACCAAATCGGCGTTCCCCTCGACATCGCCAACGAGCTCACGCTACCCGTAAGCGTAACCGAGTGGAACCTCGAAAAAATGAGGGAATTCATTCGCGCGCACCCCGAAAAAATCAATTACATTATTCGGGCGGACAACCGCCGCAAGAAGCTCACCGAACTCAACATGGACGAAGTCGTCGAAGAACTCGCACCGGGTTACCGCATCGAGCGCACGATGATGGACGGTGACAGAGTGATATTCAACCGGCAGCCCTCGCTCCACCGCGTCAGCATGATGTGCCACACCGTAAAAGTGTTGCCCGGCAAGACGTTCCGCTTCAACATCTGTGACTGCCCGCCCTACAACGCGGACTTCGACGGAGACGAAATGAACGTGCACTTCCCGCAAAACGAGGAAGCCCAAGCCGAAGCCGAAATACTGATGCAAGTGCAAAACCAAGTGCTTTCCCCGCGCCACGGCAACCCCATCATCCAACTCGAACTCGACCAAATAACCGGAGTATACCTAATCACTCAGCCCGACGTAAGCATTCCCCGCGAAGACGCTTTCGACATCCTTTCCGCGGCGGGCGTAACCGCCGAAATAACCAAGAAAACGGTTACCGGCAGCGAAGTCTACTCGTTCCTATTACCCGAAAAAATGAGTTTGGAAGAGAAAAACGGGCAAGGCAAACAAGTCGTAATCAAAGCAGGCAAGCTCAAGCAGGGCGCAGTCGACTCCAAAGTCGGAAGAAAAATAATCAAAACCATTTTCACTGAGTTCGGCGCGGACGCCGCCCGAAAATACATTGACGGGACCAGCCAGGCGAGCACCCGCTTCATGACCAAGTACGGCTTCTCGCTCGGCCTCGAAGAATACGATATCCCCGAACAAGCCAAAAAAGAAATCAACGAATTATACGGGCAAGGCCGCAAGGAACTCAATGACCTCGTAAAAGAACTGGCAAAAGGCAGCCTCAAGCAGTTACCCGGCAAGACCGTGCGGGAAACCTTCGAGGAAAAGGCGATGACCATCCTCGACAACGTGCGCCGCCTCACCTGGGGAATCATCAAGAAACACTTGAACACGCCGCCCGTCAACATCGCGGGCAGCCCCGTCAACCAAAACTCGGCAATACTCATGGCGGACTCCGGAGGAAAAGGAAAGCCCATCAACGTAGTCCAAATGTGCGGTCTCGTCGGCCAACAAGCCGTACGCGGGAAGAGGCCTACCAGCGGCTACAACCGACGCCTCCTACCCCACTTCAAGCAACTCGATTTGGGAGACGAAGCCCGCGGGTTCGTGCACCACAATTACACGGGAGGCCTCAACCCCTTCGAATACTTCTTCCACGCCGCCGGAGGGCGCGATGCCGTAGTCGACAAGGGCGTCAACCCCGCAAAAACGGGTTACATGCAGCGCCGCCTCGTCAACGCCTTGCTGGACATAGTCGTTGAAAAAGACGGCAGCGCGCGCGACGCCGACGGAAACCTCATACAACCCTATTACAACAAGGGAGTCGACCCCAGCACCGGAAAAAGCGTTGCTTACGGAGAGCCCGCAGGAGTAGTCGCCGCGCAAAGCATCGGCGAACCCGGCACGCAAATGACGCTCCGAACGTTCCACTACGCGGGAGTCGCCTCGCTCGCACAACTCGGTTTCACCCGCCTCGTCGAACTCGTGGACGCCAGAAAAACGCCGAAAAAACCGGTAATGGAAATTCACTTGAAGAAAAAGTACCGTGACTGGGACTCCGCAGCCAAGATAGCGGCGTCAATCGAGGAAGTAACCCTCGAAAAAATCGCGGACATCGACGAAGACTTCGACAAGAAAGTAGTGGTAATAGACCTCGACAAATCCAAGCTGCGCGAACGCGGCTTAACCGAACGCCAAGTCGAAAAAATGATTCAAGAAGTCCACCCCCAATACAAGAAGAAAGGTTCGCGCATAACCATCCGCTCCAAAAAGGACACCCTCAAAAACATCCGCAAAATGACGACCAAGCTCCGCGAACTCCACTTGAAGGGAATCGAAGGAATCAAGAAGGCAATCCTCGTCAAGGACGCAAAAACCAAGGAAGTCAGCATTGCAACCAACGGCTCCAACCTCGAAGAAGTTTTCAAGCTCGAAGAAGTCGACGCGAGCCAGACCAGCACCAACGACATACACGAAATCGGGCGCGTGCTCGGCATTCAAGCCGCGCGCAACTCCCTCATCCTCGAAGTAAGAAAGGTTTTGGACGCACAACACCTCGCAGTCGACCCCGCACACCTCACCCTCATCGCCGACGCAATGACGTTCAACGGCCAAGTCAAGAGCGTTGGCCGCCACGGGCTCGTCGGAAACAAGAAAAGCATTCTTGCGCGCGCATCCTTCGAGGAAACCGCGAAGCACTTGATTAACGCGTGCATAGCCAAAGGCACCGACGAATTGAAAGGGATGGCCGAAAACATCATGGTCGGCCAAACCATTCCGTGCGGAACCGGCAAAGTCGACTTGACCATGAAACTCGACTAAAAACCGCCGACATCCTTTTATTTTCCTAACGCATAGTGCAAACCATGCCGGAAAGACTCGACCCCGAAGGGTTAAGGAATCGGAGGGAACACTTGCGCGACTCCCTCAAAATACTTCCCAAGGAATCGCCGCAATACGCGAGCGGATTAAAGGAATTGGGGGAAAACGACGCGAAACTGGATGCAGCCGAAGTAATAAGTGCGCTCGACGAAATCCACGAAAGCAAGCCCATTAAAGTAATGGAAAACGGCAGCCTACCAAAAGAATTCGGCCTCCTACCCTACGAAGAACAACAAAAAGGCGCGGGAGATTACAAGGGCTTCACGATAAGGATACCGCAGGAAGCCGAATACGAATTGAACTCCCTGCAAAGCGCACTCGAAAAGTATGCTTCAACTCACGGCCTGAAAATGAGGCACGCATACCGCAATTACGGCGACTGGGAGGGAAGAAAAATACTTTTTTACTTGCACGAAAACGCGGGGCAAGAAAAACACGAAGAACTAAGAAAATTAAATGAAATACTGAAAAAAAGGTTCGGCGGGAACTAGCCCGCCTTCTGCTTCTTTGGGACTTCCGCGGGGCCGACTCGGGCGCGCGGCAAGTTCAACGGCGCGTTGACTCCGATGCCGAACGCGAGAAGCGTTCCCGAAGCCGCGGCCGCGTAATTCATGGCGTTCAACACGTTTTCAGCGAGTTTGGGGTCGAGCGCGTTATCCTTCTTCCACTTCTTGACGACTTCCTCGTTTTCTTCGCCCGTCAACAAAATCTCGCCTTTCACCTTGATTTCGGCTACTCCGTCGTTGTACTCCGTCTTGTGCTCGTAAGACACGACGAGGCCGCCGTCTTTTTCGATGACGTCCTTTATCTCTATGTTCACCGACAACCCTTTCGGCACCTCGTTCTTGAATCTCTCGGCCTGCAAGCCGGTCACTCTTCCACCTGAAATAGGCATTTTCTTCATACACCTCACAAATCGAATTTTTCCCCGGGCTTCAACACCACGGGAGTAGCGCGCGTCAAGGACTTCACCCTCGACTCGAAGTCGCGCGCGTCCGCCTGAATGCGCGGAAACGTGTCGTAATGCATGGGCACCACGAAACGTGGCGCGACCAGTTTTACCGCCGTAACCGCGGACAACACGTCCATAGTGTACGTGCCGCCGATGGGCAGAACAGCCAAGTCCGCGTTGTACGAACGCATGTCGTTGAACTCGTACGTGTCGCCCGCAAAGTAAATCCTTTTCCCGCCCGCGTTCAACAAGAACCCGACGGGGTGCGACGATTGCGGGTGCACGGCCCGGGTAACCGTCAAGTCGATTCCCACGACGGAAAACGATTCGCCTTCACGCACGTGCACTTTCTGGCGCGGGTTCACGTTGACGCGCGCCAACGCGTCCTCGGGCCCGATTACCTGGCACATCGTGCGCGATGCAATCAAAGCCACGTCGTACGGGTCGCAGTGGTCGAAGTGCTCGTGCGACAAAAGTATTGCGTCGCACTTCTTTATTGCTTCCTGCGTTGCCGCGGGGGGCACGGTGCGCCTCACTTCGCGCGGCCGCTCAACGAGCCACGGGTCCGTTAGAACGGTTTTGCCGCCCCACGAAAACTCGAAGCAGGAATGCCCCAAAAAGCGCGCTTCAACCATGCAATCAATTAAAAAAAAGAGGGGAAGGAGTTATTTAACCCCTTATCCCTCAAAAGCCACCCATTCCTCCGGGCATTCCGCCTTCGCCGCCGGGCGACGGGGGCTTGCCCCTTGCCGCGATGATGTCGTCGATTCGCAAAATCATTTCGGCGACTTCGCTCGCGCTTTGAATGGCTTGCCTCTTGATTTTCAAGGGCTCGATTACTTCCTTGGACAAGTCGCCCAACCCGGCGCCGTAAACGTTTACGCCGAACCCGGAAACGGACTCGTGCTTGTTGCGCAACTCCACGATTGCGTCAATCGAGTCCAAACCGCAGGACTCGGCGAGCGTGCGCGGAATCACTTCCAGCGCTTCGGCGAACGCTTGAATCGCGAGCTGTTCCCTTCCGCCCACTTCAACCGCGTGCTTGCGCAGCTTCATCGACAAATCCATTTCAATGCTTCCGCCGCCGACCACGTAGTGGCCTTCCTCGATTGCCGAGGAAACCGCTCCGATTGCGTCGTCAATCGCCCTTTCGGCCTCGTCTATTACGTGTTCGGTTCCCCCGCGCACCAGCAAGGTAACGCTTTTCGGCTCCTTGCAGTCCTCAACGAAAACCATTTCGTCTCCGGCCACCTTGCGCTCTTCCACGAGCCCGGCCGACCCGAGATCTTCCGAACTCAAGTCGTCCAACGTCGTGACTACGCGGGCGCCCGTTGCGCGCGAAAGCTTCTTCATATCACTCTTCTTTACGCGGCGGCACGCGAGAACTCCTTTCTTGGACAAATAGTGTTGGGCGACGTCATCCACTCCCTTTTGGCAGAACAACACGTTGCAGCCGCTGGCCGCAATCTTGTCCACCATTTCGCGCAACATTTTTTCTTCTTGCTCGAGGAACGCCGTCATTTGCTCGGGCGAAGTAATGTTGATGCGCGCGTCCGTCTCCGTCTTCTCGATTTCGAGGGCCGCGTCAATCAAGGCGACCTTGGCGCTTTCAACGCGCTTCGGCATTCCGGGGTGAACCACTTCCTTGTCAACCAGGACCCCGCGAATCAACTCGGTTTCGGTGACGCTGTTGCCCTGCTTCTTCTCAACCTTGATTAATTCCTTGTCAACGAGGTTGTGGTTTTCGCCTTCCGCGACCTGCGTAACCGCGTCCACTACGAGCTTCGACAAGTATTCCTTGGCGCGGCCCGCGGCAACCGTCTTCGAACCCATGCTGATTCCGGCGATTCGCTCCAATTCCTCCTTGTCTTTTGGCGAAACCTCGGTGCAAGACTCGTTCAAGTAATCCATACACTTTTCGGCAGCCATCTTGTACCCGGAAACAATGGTCGAAGCATGAATGTTTTGGTCCAAGAGCTCCAACGCCTTCTTCAAGAGTTCGCCCGATATTACGACTGCGCTGGTCGTGCCGTCGCCGACTTCCTCGTCCTGCGTCTTCGAAATCTCGACCATCATCTTGGCGGCGGGGTGCTCGACATTCATTTCCTTGAGGATGGTGGCTCCGTCGTTCGTAATCACGATGTCCCCCAAGTCGGAAACCATCATTTTATCCATTCCGCGCGGGCCCAACGTGCTCTTGACCGCGCTTGCAACCGCGTAACCCACGGCTATGTTGGTTCTTTGCGCGTCACGGCCGAGAAGCCGCGAGCTCCCTTCGGGGAGCATTACCACTTGTTGTCCTCTCAGTTGCCCTTCATTCATTTTTCAATTCCACCTCTAATAATCAACTTCATTAAAATACGCTCTATACGTGTTATAAACTAGTGAAACCCTTTATTTAACCCTTACCCAAAAACGATTTTTTCAAGGGAAAAAATTCACTGGTGAAACGAAGATGAAGGAGTTAATTACCGCCGCACTGCCTTACGCGAATGGAACCCTGCACCTCGGGCACTTGATGAGCACTTACTTGCCCGCCGACGTTTACGCGCGCTACTGCCGCCTTCGCGGCCGCGAAACCGCTTTCGTGTGCGCCACGGACGAGCACGGAACGGCAATCGAGATTAACGCGCAAAAAGCCGGGAAGAGCCCGAAAGAATTCGTTGCCGAACACCACGAGCAACAACTCAAGGACTTCGAGTCGGCACTCATAAAATTCGACGAATTCCACCACACGGATTCGCCGGAAAACCACGAGCTCTCCAAGGAATTCCACGAAAAACTATCCGAACACTTCTACGAAAAACAAGTCACGCAAACGTATTGCCCGAAATGCGCACGCGTCCTCCCCGACCGATACGTCAAGGGAAAGTGCCCCAACTGCGGCGCCGAAAGACAATACGGCGACGGATGCGAAAAATGCGGGAAAACTTATTCGACCTCCGACTTAATCGCTCCCGAATGCTCGGTTTGCGGCTCCACGCCCGAGCCGCGCTCCAGCAAACACTTGTTCTTCCGCCTAACATCCTTTAAGGAGTTCTTAACCGAATGGCTGCAAAAAGACGGCCTCCAAAAAGACGTGGTCAACTACGTCAAGAACTGGCTCCCGGGCTTGCAGGACTGGGACGTCACGCGCGACGGCCCTTATTTCGGCGTGCCGATTCCCGGCCGCGAAAACCAATACTTTTACGTGTGGTTCGACGCGCCCATCGGCTACGTTTCCTCCACCAAACACTTGTTCAACGGCCTCGGCGACTGGTGGAACGGCGGAGCCCGCATAACCCACTTCATCGGAAAAGACATCATTTACCACCACTACTTGTTTTGGCCCGCAATGCTGAAAGGCGCGGGATTCGCGTTGCCCGCCCGCATTCCCACGCGCGGCCACTTGAACATGGCGTCAGGAGAAAAAATGAGCAAAAGCCGCGGCACCCTCGTAACCATCCGCGAAGCAATCCGAAAAACGAACCCCGAATACCTCCGCTACTACTTGACTGCAATCACGCCGAGCTCCACCGCCGACATCGCGTTTTCGTGGGACGAGTTGAAAGTAAAAGCGAACAACGAGTTAATCGACGCGTACGGCAACCTCGTATACCGCGTGTTATCCTTTGCTTACTCCAAGACGGACGGCGTACCCCAAAAAAGCGTTGAAAGCCCGGAGGACGAGGAATTCGAACCCAAAATCGCGGCGTTCCTCGAAAAAGCCGGCGAATACTACGACGAAGTCGAGTTAAAGCGCGCCCTCGAATACTGCCTGCAATTCGCAGGCGAATGCAACAAGTACTTCAACGACCGCGCGCCCTGGAAACTCTTAAAGGAAAACCCGAAAGAAGCGAAAACCGTTCTCCACAACTCGTGTCGCGCGGTTTACGCGTTAAGCGTTGCTTTAAGCCCGGTCCTACCCAATTCAACGAAAAAAGTGTTCGAGTGCCTCGAAGAAGAAGCGAAGTGGGAGGACTGCTTGGCGGCACGCGAAATCAAGAAGCCGGAAGTGCTCTACCAAAAAATCGAGGATTAAATTCGAGGCCAATTCAATTTATTGGCTTCCCTCAACAAAAGCTTGTACAACCCGTCCTCGAACTCGAGCCGCCCATTCAAACGCTCTGAATCCGCGCGATCACCGCTTTTTTCGGCTAACCGCTTCGCAGACCCCGCGCGCCTCACCACTTCTTTATTAAAGGAATTCCTCGACGAAAAATGTTGGGGGTCCAGCGAAGAAACCACGCGTTCAACGAACCGCCTCTCCGAAGGTGAAGTAAACGAATAATTGCCGACCGCGTTCAACAACGATTTGCGGCGCGCCCCCAGTTCTTCGGCGCAACCCCTCTCTTCGAGTTGGCGCCTTACTTCCTCGATTTGCTCTTCCGGCATAAACCAATAAGTAAGCCGAGTAAAATAAAAGTATGCTCCGACCGGGAGTTTCACGAGCAAAGCGAGTGAAATGCCTTAAAGCAACGCGCTTTGCCCAATTTGAACCCGGGTCGCTGGCTTGAAAGGCCAGTGTCCTTGACCGAACTAGACGATCGGAGCAAACAAGCGTTATTCTAGGGTTGCAAGCGTTTAAATGATTTTTCTTTGCTGCAAACGCGAAAAGATTTCGTCGTGCAACTCGTTCTTGTCGCGCAACTCGCCGTTTTCGGCGCAGTCCACCACTATCCAAGAGTCGTCGGCGAGCTCCAAATACGTTTTGCGGACGGCTTGCTGGTACGCCAAATTTTTTTCGTGGTCGTCTTTTTCGCCGCGCTCCTCCAACAATTTGGCGCTGACCACGGGGTCGAGGTTGAGGAACACCACGCAAGCCGGCTGGGGCAACACGGATTCCACGAATAAAAGCCAGTTGGCGAACTCCTTCCTCTTCTCGGGAGTGGGAAGCTTGGCCGCCTGGTAAGCCGCGTTGGAGTGAATGTACCTGTCGCAAACCACGACGCTCTTGCGCTTGGATTCCTCCAAATCCCCCTTTTTTTGGAGGCGGTCTATCGAGTAAAGCAAGGCGGCTTGGTGAGGCGAAATGCCTTCAAATTCGCCGGCGAGGTAGCGCTTGATTAGCGCGCCGTAAGACGACTCGTACACGGGGAACTCGAATTTTTTCACGGCGTGCCCTTCCTTCTTGAGGCGTTCAACCAAAAGGTCGCACTGCGTCTGCTTACCGGAGCCGTCGGTTCCCTCAAACGAAATCAATGCAGGCATTATGCTCTCACAACCCTAACGCATTCAATAATATTGCGGTCAACGGTATTAAGAGGTTGTCGTCCGTAGGCGAGTCAATCGCCTCGACCACTCCGAGGAGGAACGCGTAAGACAAGGCGCGCCAGGCACCCAAGAAAAAGAATGCTCCGACAAAGCCGGCGACAACGAACGCGAGTGCGCCCTCCCAACTCTTCTTCTTGTTGAACGGCAGGCGGTGCATTCCGCGCACGCCGATAACGGTTGCCAGCCCGTCCCCGAAGCCGAGGACGGCTATGACCGCCAACGCGAATTCAAGGGACGGCGAAAAAGCCGCCAGGAACAAGGAGCCGACCACGAAGAACAACGCGCCTTTGCCCGGTATTTCCGCGGTTTTGCGCTCGAACTCTTCGAACATTCCGTGGGAAAGCGGCACCCAAAACCCCAGCATTTCAAGGGTAATCAACAACGAGCCCGACAAGAAGCAGGCCGCCAAATAAGCTTTGAATGCGGCTTCGCCGAACAACAACGCAACCGCTAAGACGGATGCGCCGAACGCGACGTGCAAGGCCTGCCTCTTCAACTCGAATTCCTTCATTCCAACAACTTGTACCTCGAAACCAGTTCGTGTGCGGCGTGCTTGTGCAGGAACGCCCACAACGCGGCGTAAACCGCGAGCCCAAGGGCGTAACCCGCAAACACTTGCCCAAAAGAGTGCACTCCCCCGTGAACGCGGGAGTACGCAACCAGCAAAGAAAACGGCGCGGCAACGAAGAAAGCGGGCGTTCCCAGGGACGCAAGGGCAAACGCGCCCGCCGCAGCCGAGTGAACCGACGGGAATCCTTGCGATTGCGGGCAGTCGGGCGCGCCCGCGCAAGGCCGCGGCTCGTCGTACAAGGGCTTCACGGCCTGGGCGGCGACCGTGGAAAGAAGCAACGCCGCCAGAAAAATCTTCTTGTGCTTGAAGAACAAAAAGCCGGATAGAGCCATCAACACTATTAGCGGGTAATAATAGACGTGTGCGAATTCCGTGAACGCGTCCAGCATGGCATACTTTACGCTGGCTAAATTAAAAAAACGAGTGCCGGAGGCGGGATTCTCACTGCCTTTCTTTTTCGTCGACGTTTTTCTTTCGCGAAAGAAAAAGGTCGGTTTGAACCCGCGACTTCCAGATTTCCCGAGCACCTAATTCGGTTCGCGTATGAGTCTGGCGCTCTAACCAGTCTGAGCTACTCCGGCACCGCGTCTCTATTATTGGCGGCAAAGTTCTTTAAAGGGCTTGCTTTTTTCCGCGGGCGAACTTGGGCGAGCCGCCGCCTTTCGCCCCGCTTTCATTCAACAACCGGGCGGCGTCGCGCTCGCTTTTCTCGGCGCAGGCGACAACCGTGAACCCGGACTCGTTCCACAAAACGCAGTCCCTTCCTTTGGCCGCGCACTCCGTCGCGATTTTTTGCAGGGTTGCCGCGTCGAACGACAACTCTTTTTTGACGACGCCTTCACCGCTTTTCGCCAATTCCCCTGCTTCCTCGCGCGCAATCACTTCCGAACATTTCTCCAGTTTTTTGCCGCGTTCCTTCCACTCGTCGAACAAGCGGCCGATTGCGTTGACGAGGTCCACCTTGCTCACGTTGAGTCGGGCGCAAGCGTCTTCGAGGATTAACTGGTTTTCGCGCACTTTTTCGAGTGCCGCGGGCCCGGCCGCGTAGCGCAGGCGCGTAACGCCGTCCTGCACTTGTTCGGCTCCCAACAATTTTATGACTCCTATTTCACTGGTGTTCGCGCGGTGCAGTCCCCCGCACGCCTCCACGTCCACTCCTTCCACGTCGACAACGCGGATTTTCCCGCCGATTGCGCCGCCTCCCTGATACAAGCGGAACCCGTACTTTTTTTCGGCTTCGCCGCGGTCCATCTCGGTTACGGTAACCGGGCGCGCCTCCAAAACGAATTGGTTCGCCTTCTCCTCTATCAACGACAATTGGTCGCGCGACGGCTTCTCGTAATGCGTCAAGTCGAGGTGCGCCTCGCCCTCCTCCTTCTTACTGCCGCACTGCCAAACGTGGGGGCCGAGGACTTCGCGCGCCGCCGCGTTAACGCAGTGGGTCGCGGTGTGGTGGCGCGTCAAAGCGTCCCTCCTCTTCTCATCGATTTTCAAGCGCACTTTCTGGCCCTTCTTGAACGTCTTGGCTAGGGGAGTGTAATGCAGTATTACGCCGCCCTTTTTTTGCGCGTCTTCTACGCGCGCGTCGTCGATGAAGCCGCGGTCCCCGCACTGGCCGCCTCCTTCCGGGTAAAAAATGGTTTTGTCCAGCGCTATTGCGTCGTCGAAGACCTGCACTATTTTAGCGTCCAACTCGGTTTTGGCGGGGCAACCATAGTAAGCGGGCTCGGTGGGTTTCGCCTTCAATTCCACCTTATCCTCCCCCTTTTTTTCCTCCATCACGTGCTTGGAAGTGATTTTGGAGTAGAACCCGGCGGGCGCCTCGGCTTCCGAGCCGCACTCCTTGGCTACGGCTTCCAACAATTCAGGGGTTACGCCGTGCGACTCGTATAGCGTCGCCATTTGCTTCTCTGAAATGCTTCCGTTCTTGACGGCCGAAGAACACTTTTGGCGCGCCTTCTTCAAGCTTTCCCCGTACTTTTTTTCTTCGTTTTCGAGTATGGGGTGAATCCAATCCAACGCCTCTTCAAGTTCGGGCCACAACGGCTTCAAGTCGCGCGCGTGCATCTCGAAGAGCTTCACGTAATCGTCGGCCAGCGAGTAGCGCTGGTTGAATGCGAGTGCGCGCCTGAACAAAACGCGGAGGTTGTAACCGCCCGCCGTGTTCGAGGGCAGGCCGCCGTCCGCCAACGCGAACAACAGCGAGCGCGCGTGGTCGGCTACGGCGTAAACGGCTTGAAGAGGCGCGATTTCTTGCTCCATTTCCTTTAAAGAAATGCCGAGCATTCCCGCAATCCTTTTCTTCTCTTCCTTGAACGGCTTTTCGCCGTCCACGTCAAGCGACGAACTGATGCGGTTGTATTTGCGCGTCAAATCCGTGTCTTGAATGCCGGCGTGCTTCTTTAGGTATGCGACTTCGCGGGGAAAGGAAGCCTCGTAAATGGTTTGGTCTCCGCGGTAATACCAGAGCAAGCGCTCGAATCCCCAGCCCACGTCTATTACGCGGAGCGGCAGTTCCTTTCGGCCGCCATCCCAATAATATTGCATGAAAACGCTGTTTACCAACTCACTGCCTTTGGCGAACGACTCGATGCACGGGCCGAACGCGGAAAAGTCGGGGAGCGCCCAAACGTCTTCGCCGTAAGTCAACTCCTCTTTTTTTATGCCGAGCACTTTCGTCAAAAACCCGTAGTTGAGTTCGATGCATTCGTCGCGCCAGTAACCTTCTTCGCCGAAGGCGTGCTGGCCCGCCATCATGAAGCCGCTCAAGTGCCTGCCCGTAACCCCTATGTTGGCTATGTCGGGGAAGCGGAGGCAGGGTTGGGGGACGACGAGCGGGTTGGACGGGTACTCGAAGACGACGCGCCCGTTTTCAAGGCGCTGGAAGTCGACTATGCTGGCAATAGTGTAATACAAGTCGTTGCGCCAGCGCGAAATCACGGGGTAGCGCGGCACTACGTCGTGGCCGTTCTTGGAAAAAAACGAGGAGAACTTCTTCCAGAAAGAGGCGTACGACTCGTCGCGCGGCTTGTCCCTGAAAAACGAGTATTCCTCGTGTTCGGAGTCGCCGCACGAATGCGTTTCCGAAGCCGACCAAAAACCCTTCCCGCACTTTTCGCAGACGCGGTGCTCGAATCCCTCTCGCTCGAACAAGGGCACTTCATAGTGTTCGGCGTAATCCTTTGCAAACTTTTTTCGCAGGAGCGCCTTGGAAACTTCCATAAAACAATTCACGCTTTGCGCGGTTTTAACTTGAACGGGCGGGCGGGTCGTAGTCCACCTTTTGTTGTCCACGGCATTGGACTGAGCGGCTCAAAGGCCTTGCACTCCATCGCCGGGCGCGAAGCCGTTTCAGCCCCGGAAACCCGGAACGTCCCCCTCAACGGGTTCACCCTGTTTTACGGGAAGGGTATCGTTTCTGCTCCCCGCGCCTGCGCCCTAAACGCTTTCACTCGCGTGAACGGCTCAAACGGAGTGGGTGGAACTTCCCCATCGCCCCCGCGTTTGACCGCGAAGGCAACGACGGCCGTGCACCCGCGCCGCCCGAAAAGAATAGTGCGGGAACTGGTTTAAAACGAATGCGAATCAAAGAATTCGTATGGAAGAAGAAAAAACCGCCGAACTCCCCGCGCCGGGAGGGTGGACCACCTTCGACGCGGAAGCCCTGGAAATACAGGCCGGTCCCTTCTTCAACGCATTAATCTCTGAATCGGGGAAAGGCGGAAAAAACTGGGAGCCCTCCGTCGTATCCGAAAACCTCGCGGCACTACTCGAAAAAAGCAAAAAATTCGGCCAAGGCAATGAAAGGATGGGTGCCGAATTCAACTTGTTTTACGATGAAAGCGTGGAAGCATTACTCAACGAATACGCGAAAAAACTTTCTTCAACCGCCCAATTCAAGGGGGGAAAGCTTTCCTTGGAAGCAACCGAAAGCGAGCGCGAAAAGAAGGCGCTGGAATTTCTGACCCGGGAAAAAAGCAAGTTAAACACGTTATTGTACGAATCGCTAATCCACCTTTTAAACAAGAGGAACACGGGGAAAAAAACCCGGGAAATGGCTCGGGCCGTTCTTTCCTCGCGCTACCCCGAGGAATCCGGGCGGCTACTGGAAAAATACAGGCAAGACCGCAGGATAGAAAAATCGGACATAAGGGAATTCAAGGACGCCCTCGCCAAGAGAATGCAGCAAGAGGCAATCGGCTCCGAAGAACAGCGCGCGATGCTTAGGGAAGCCCACGCAAAAGGGGTGCGCGACGAGAGAAAACGCTTGCTAACCGAGTGGCTGCGGATAACCGCCGAAAAGAGGAAGGCGCTGGCCGAAAAAATCGGGGAAGAGCCCGGCACCGAGGAAGGGATGAGGCTGCTCGGCGAAAAAATGTCGGCCATCGCCGGCAGGATAAAGCGGCTCGAAGAAGAATCGAGGAGGGACGAAGGAAAACGCATAACCGAAATGCGGCCGCGGGTAAACACTTACCTCGGCTTGCTGCATTTGATGGACGGAATCAAGGGTTTGGGAAAAAAGGAGGTCGCAAGGGCACGCAGGGAAAGCGGCTTGCGCGAGTTGAAGAACCGGCACTTGTTCAACGAATGGCTCTCCGAAACTCGCCGCACCGCCTCAAAACCCGACAACAAGGCGTTGTTCGCGGGCTGGCTAAAAAAAGCCCGGGAAGAAGCGGAAACTCTTGAACCTTCACCGAGCCAAAAAATCAAGGGCATCGAAAAAAGCGGCGGCGGGCACTGGCTGAAAGAAGCCGCAAAAGTATTCGGCCGGTTGGCCGGCCACGAAGGCCCCGTACACGAAGACGTTCGGAACGCGGCACACGGCTTGCTGGCCCGCGTTGCAACCGAGGCATATTCCAACGAAAACGAGAAGGCAAGAAGCGTCTTCGAAAAATTCATTGAAAGCGGGTTCGCCGAAAAACACGGCTCTCTCAACGAGGTAAGGAACTTGTTGAGGAAAAAAGGAGAGCGGCGTGCGCGCGCAAAACTCGACTTGTTGCACTTGTCAAAAAATTTCGGTAAAAGAAAATAAAAAAAAGGGAGCGACCAAGACCGCAATGAAAACTATTCCGCGCTAGAAAAAAAATTATTTCTTCTTGCACGACTTCTTCTTGGTTTTTTTCTTAGCCGCCTTCTTGGCGGGCTTCTTCTTTACCGCCTTCTTCTTAACGGCCTTTTTCTTGGTCGCTTTTTTCTTGGTCGTCTTTTTCTTTACGGCTTTCTTCTTGGTCGCCTTCTTCTTAACCGGCTTTTTCTTCACGGCCTTTTTCTTAGCGGCTCTTTTCTTGGAAGCCGTCCTTTTCTTGGTTTTTTTCTTTGCAGGCATTTCCTTTTTCACCTTGACGACGCGCCTTTCAAAAGCACGAAGTCAACAACATTAAACGGGGTTCGTTTAAAACTATTATGAATTCCTTGAAAGAGGTTTTTTACTCGGCGCTCGGCAGATACGAAAAAAATTTTTTCGTTGACGCGGAGTACGCTAAGTATTCTTCGCTGAAGGCAACAGCGAAAATAGAGGGAGGCACATTGAAGGTGCGCGTCAGCGACGGGTTTCAAGCCGCTTCGCGCGAGGAGTTGTACGGCCTCGCCCTCCACTTGTGCGGCTCTTTGTTCAACCGCAAGCCGCCGCGCGAAGCCGAATCCTACCTTCGCTTCATTTCCTCGAAGCGCGCCGCCGAACTAAACCACTCGCTTACGAGGCGCAGCGGCAGGAAAAAAGCGAACAAGGTAGTCGGAAAAAACTATGACTTGTCGAAAGTAGTGGAAAGATTGTTGAAGGATTACCGCGAAGTCTTCGAAGGAGTGAAAATCCCGGAGTTCACTTGGTCTTCGCGACGGGGCAGGCGCGTGCTCGGATGGCACGATGACGCGTGGAACCGCGTAACCGTCAACAAGGCGTTAGACTCCAAGCGCGTCCCCCCGCACGTACTCGATTACGTGGTGTACCACGAAATGCTTCACGCCAAGCACGAAGTAAAGTACGGCGCAAAAAGGCGCACGATTCACACGCGCGCATTCAAGGAAGACGAAAAAAAATTCTTTTTGTTGAAGGAAGCCGAGGAATGGATTCAAACCAAATGGTAGGGCGCGCGGGCGCCGTGTTTTCGTCGCCATCAACCAATCAAACGCCTACTTGTGCGTCCAGTAAAAGTAAAACAACACGGCTTCAAGAACCGCGAAAATGGTTAAGTCGAACACGTTCGTGAACGTCAACAACAAACCGAGAGCCGTGCCCGCCATGAAGAACGTGAGCGCATCCATTCCAAGTATTTCGCGCCCGCCGCCACCGCGCGAGTAAACCGGTGGGGGAGTCGGGGCGCCACCCTTGCTGATGGGGGTGACTTTCCCGGTTTGCGGGTCTACTTTCACGGCGAAGCCGCACTTCGGGCAGTAAACTACGCTGTTCGCCTCGTCCACTTCCAAGTGAGGGTTCCCGCACTGCGGGCAGGCAATATCCATGAAAAAAGTTACGCGCGCTTTTTTTAAAAGGGTTGACTACCTGAAACACTCGTGGAAGCCTTGTTCTGGGACGGAAAGCAATGTTCTCTTTGCGGGCACTACTGCAAAATCCCGGAAGGCCGAACGGGTGCCTGCGGAGGCCGCCTCAACACCAAAGGAAAACTGGAATTGTTAACTTACGGCCGCGCCGCCGGGTTCGCGGTCGACCCGATAGAAAAAAAGCCGTTTTACCACTTCAAGCCCGGAACGAAATGCCTGTCCTTCGGCACGCCGGGATGCAACTTCCGGTGCAGGGGATGCCAGAACGCGGGTTTGAGCCAGGGCGCCAAAGGCGCGCCCGCAACCTATGAATCCATTGAATTCACTCCCCCGAAAAAAGTCGCGGAAATTTCGGGCAATGCCGACGGAGCCGCGTACACTTACAGCGAGCCCACAGTGTTCTTCGAGTACGCGCGCGACTGCATACTCGAAACGCGGAAGCGCTTCCCCGAAAAATACCACGCCTTCGTTTCCAACGGCTACTTCTCAAAGGAGTGCTGGCAACTAATCGAGGAAGAGGGCTTGTTGGACGCGATCCGAATCGACTTGAAGTCGTTCAACGACGGGTTCTACCGGGAATACTGCGGGGCGCGCCTCGGGCCCGTCCTCGACAACTTGAAGCGCGTCGCAAAAAGCGGCGTTCACCTCGAAGTAATCAACTTAATCGTTCCCGGGCAAAACGATTCGCGTGAAGAATTGGAAAGGGTTTCCCGTTTCGTTGCCGGCCTTCGAAACGGCGCCGTGCCCCTGCACTTTTCCCGGTTTTACCCGTTGCACGAGGCCTCCGGCTTCAAGGAAACGCCCGCCGAAAAAATATGGGAGGCAAAGCGAATCGCGCGCGGGCAAGGCGTCAAATTCGCTTACGCCGGAAACCTGGGCGGCGAGGAAAGCACGTTTTGCCCCGAGTGCGGAGCGGAATGCATAAAGCGCGCGGGCTTCGAAGCGCGCTCCCTCCTCGAAAAAGGGAAGTGCCCGAAGTGCGGGTTCAAACTCCCCGTAGTGGTATAAGTTTTTATTCGCCTCACCGCTAACAATGGGTTATGCCTTTCCTTGGATTATTCAACTGGCTCAAAAGGTTTTTCGGAAGCAAGAAAAAGTTCAGCCTCGGCATTTACGGGAACGTTAACACGGGTAAGAGCACGCTCGCCAACCGCATTTCAATGGATTGGACGGGCGAGGAAATGAGCAACGTGTCCGAAGTGCCCCACGAAACCCGCGAAGTAATCAAGAAGGAGCGCGTCACCCTGAAGTCAAACGGCAAAAACGTTTCGATTAACCTGCTCGACATGCCCGGCATTACCACTAAAGTGGACTACCGCGAGTTCACCTCGAAGGGAATCAAGTCCAAAGCCGCGCACAAGCGCGCCAAGGAAGCGACCAAGGGAATCATCGAAGCCATTAAGTGGCTGGAACACGTGGACGCCGCCCTCGTGGTTATGGACGCCTGCGAAGACCCTTACACGCAAGTCAACATAACCATTCTCGGCAATTTGGAAGCGCGAAAGATTCCCGTCATAATAGTCGCGAACAAGACCGACAAAAAGAAGGCGAAACCCGAAAAAGTGAAGGCCGCCTTCCCGCAACACAAGGTCATTCCCATCTCGGCCTTGAAGGGAGAAAACTTGAACGAGTTATACGAGGAAATAGTGAAGCACGCTTGAGGTATCGGAAATGGTTAACATAGAATTCTTGTCCGCCGAGTCCTTGTCCAGAATGGACTCCAAAAAAAAGTTGTCGACCATAATCGCCGCCGTCAAGAAAAAAAAGATAATCGTGCTCGAAGAAGGGCTGTCGCGCCAGGAAGAACGCGAGTTGTTCACGCGAACCATGAAGGAAATAAGCAAGACGCGGGGCTTCACGGGAATAGAAATCGTTTCAATGGGCGAACAACTCGACGACTTGCGTGCCTCCGTGGTCCGCCTCCTCGGCGGCAAAACCAAGGGATTCACAATCGTGGGCCCCGAAAAACTCGTGAAGGAAGTGAAGCGCGACCCCGAAAAAATAGGGTTCGCCACGTCGGGTAAGTGAAAATGCCGCACAAATGCGTGAGATGCGGGAAAACGTATGACAACAACTCACCCGAATTGTTGAAGGGTTGTTCGTGCGGTTCCCGCGTATTCGTTTACCTGCGCCCCGGTCAAAAGCAAGAAAAAGACGTTTCGTGGCTCGAAAAAGAGTTCGACGAACTCGCCGAAGAAAAGCCGGTGGTAATAGACGAGGACGCCGTGGAAAACATTCGCGTGGTCGGCAAGGGCTCGTACGAGTTGAATATTTCGGCGTTGATGCGCGGCGAGCGCCTCGTCGTAAAAAGCGACAAGGACGTTTATTACATTAAGTTACCGGGTAACGAAGTAACCGAATAACCCATGAAAGGAAAACGCTTGCGGGTCGAAGCAAAAAGCGGAGACGCGCAAGCGTTTTGGTTTCGTCGTATTACATTAAGTTACCGGGTAACGAAGTAACCGAATAAAAAACTAGTTTTTGCGGCGGCCCTTTTTCCCCTTCAAGTAACCCTTGATGTGGTGCTTCTCCTTGTTCTTGGGCACCTTGAATGAGAAAGCCGTGTTCACGGTACGCTCGCCGAAGCCGCGGGCGCGAATCAAGTCTTGTTCACTTAATTCACCGAATCCAGCAAACGACAACAAGCCGCCAAGGCGAAGGTCGAGCGTGGAAACAACGGGCGCCCCCTTGCTTGAAAGATTTTCAACCAACTCGGTCAACGCCTTCTTGTTTGCGCCAACCGAAAACACGGCAACCTTTTTTCCATTCCAATCGTTGGATTCCACGAATTCCTCCTGCGACGGGGCGCCCAAATGAGACGCGCACCCCAGGAAAACGAAGTCGAACGAGTCCGCACCCGTTTCCGGGCTCGCCTCGGCTAAAACGGGTTTTGTGGGAGTGCGGTCCGCGCCTTCAAGCACGGCTTTTGCCGCTTTTTCAAGGCCTGCGCTGCCTGCCGGGTAAACTATGAGAGTGCGGGTTTTTTTCACGCTTAAAAAAAGGGTTTCCTCTTAAAAAAGGATTAAGTAGTAACGAAGCCCGTGTCCGCGTGCGACAAAAGCGTTGAATTATCGTAATAGCTTATCGTGAACTCTAGTTGGTTGGAGCCGGCCGAAGAAGCGCTGACGCGGCAGGTTTGCGGCTGGGTCACGTCGAGGTTTACGTCGCCGCTGTCGCACGAGACGTACACCGTCCTACCCACCTTGTTTCCAAGCGAAAGGGTTACGCCGTCGCCCGTGGAATTCACTTCGTAGTCGATGCACGAGAACGCGCTCATCCCACCGCATTGGCGGCTTTCCGTCCACTTGGACGGGTTGAAAATGCCGAAGTACCACAAGGTCGCCGCAATGATGACGATGGCCAATATTGCCCAGCCATAAGTAACCAAGTACTCCAACGCGCTTTGTCCTTTCCTCTTCATTCCTTCAAATCACATGCACAGGCGTTAAAACCTTTTTATAATCTTGTTACTCGCCCCTCTTTTTTAAAGGGCTATCAATTTTACATTAAGCCGCCCATTGCGGCGCGAACCGCGGAAAGCGCGCCGCTTCGCCGTCCACGTAAACCCATAACGGCAGGAGGACGGCCAAACTCAACGCTATCAAACTCAAATACTCAACGGCTATTTGCGCGCGACGCATAACGAAAAGGTAACTACGCAAAACAATTTAAATCAAGAACGGATTCCGCTTAATGATAAAATAGAGGTGGACTAATTGGGTAAACTAATGGATAAGAAACTGGGCGACAAAAAGCTCAAGGAATACTGGAAGGTAATCAAGCTCCCGGTATACGCGGGAATCGCAATCAGCTTGTTGAGCCTCGCAACCGCGTTCATTCCCCCTCTCGGAATGTTTACGGGCGCGCTCGTGGGCCTGGTAGGCTTCGCAATCTCGCTTTACATCGGTTGGAGCGCGGTCAAAAACTACAAGTACGACTTGAAGCACTCGGCTTTCGCCGGGGGAATCGCCGGAGTAATAACCGGCCTCGCAGCAGGAATAATCGGCGCGATAACCGCGATGATGCTTTTGGGAGCCGCTTCAAGCGCGATGGGCGCTTACGGCACGGCTTACGGCGGCGCGGCAGCAGGCGCGGTCGGCAGTTTCGCAATGGCTTCCGCAATAGCCGGCATCGTGATGGGTCCGGTCTGGGGCGCGATAATGGGGGCAATCCTCGCCGCAATCGGCGCGCTTGCAGCCGAAAACCTGTGATGCAAAAATGGGTAAGGACTCCGAATTGTACGGCGCACTCGCGTACCTGCTCGGATTGTTGACCGGCGTGCTAATGCTCGTCATCAAGCCCGAAGACAAATACGTGAAATTCCACGCAACACAATCAATACTGTTCTGCCTCGGAATCACGGCGGCCTACCTCGTGCTCGGCATACTCTTCGTCCCCATCACCATAATCACGATGGGTCTCGGAGCAGTGCTCATGCTCGCGGTTTACGGCTTGCTCGGCCTCGCATCCTTTTGCGCCTGGGTTTACTTGATGTACAAGGCGTACAACGGCGAAAAATACGAGTTGCCCGTTGTCGGAGCAATGGCCGAAAAATACGCCGCCAAAAAATAACCCCCCCCTTTTTTATTGCTTTTTTTCCGCGATTGTCTTCACGAACCCGTTGAACAACGGCTCCGGCTCTTCCAAACGCGAATCAAATTCGGGGTGGAACTGTGAGGCCACGAAGAACTTCTTGTCGGGCAACTCGAAAACCTTCATTATTTCGCGCTTGGGGTCGCGCCCCGAAAACACCACGCCTTTGTCCTCCAACGCAGGCACCAACTCAGGGTTAACTTCGTACCTGTGCCTGAACCTCTTTGAAATCGTTTCACTGCCGTAACACTCGAACGCCTTGGTTCCCTCGAACAACTTCACGTCGTACGCGCCCAAGCGAAGCGTTCCCCCCAATTCCTTCAATCCTTTTTTCTCTGGGAGAATGCATATCACGGGGTAAGGCGTTTCCGCGTCAATCTCCGTGGAATTCGCTTTTTTCCAGTCCGCAACGTTTCGCGAGAACTCGATTACCGCCAACTGCATTCCGTAACACAACCCGAGGTAAGGCACGTCGTTTTCGCGCGCGAACCTGATTGCCGAAATAATGCCTTGCACTCCGCGCGACCCGAAGCCGCCCGGGACAACGAATCCGTCGAAACCCTCCAACGACTCCTTGCCTTCCTCCAACTTCTCGGAGTCCACGAGCACGGCCTCCAACTTAACGTCGTTGTGCGCGGCCGCGTGCCTCAACGCCTCGAACACGCTGGCATAAGTGTCCTTCATCGAAGCATACTTGCCTATCACGGCTACGCGGCGCTGTTTTCTCGCCGAACCCATTTTTTTCACGAGGCGCCTCCACTCCTTCAAGTCGGGCGCGCCCAACTTGAAACCCATCTTGGAGGCAAGCACCTCATCCATTCCCTGTTTTTCGAACGCCATCGGCAGTTCGTAAACGTTGTCCGTGTCCGGCGAAGTGAACACTGCCTCCTTGGGCACGCTGCAAAACAACGCGATTTTGTCTCGCGACTGAGCAGAAATCATTTTCGGGGCTCGCGCCACGACCGCGTCCGGAACCAGTCCGCGCGACAACAACGCCTTCACCGAGTGCTGCAACGGCTTCGTCTTCTCTTCACCCGTGAGAATCGTGGGCACGAGCGCGACGTGGATTATGAACGAGTCCCCGGCAGGCATTTCGAGCCGCATTTGCCGAATTGACTCGAAAACGATTTCGCTCTCGATGTCGCCCACCGTACCCCCTACTTCCACGACCAACAAGTCGCACTCGGTCGACTTCGCGGCCAACCGAATCCTGCGCTTCACTTCGGATGCAACGTGGGGAATGAGTTGAATGGTTTTCCCGATGTACTCGCCGCGCCGCTCGTTCTCTATTACCGAACGGTACGCCGACCCCATCATCAGGTTCTGCTGGTTCTTAGCGAAAACGTTGAGGAACCTCTCGTAATTGCCGAGGTCCAAGTCGCACTCGAAGCCGTCCCGCGTAACGAACACTTCCCCGTGCTCGAACGGGTTCAAAGTGCCCGCATCACAATTCAAGTAAGGGTCTATCTTCATGTTCGCAACCCTTACCCCCCTGGAATCCAAGAGCTTAGCCAAAGAAGAAGCAACGATTCCCTTGCCCAAAGAGGACAATACACCACCCGTAACGAAAACGAATTTAGTCATACGGGAAGTGCTTATTCGGCGACAATTAATAACGGTTGCCCCCGAAAAACTCGTATGATATGCGTGGGCTTCAGCGGCGGAGTGGACAGCGCGGCAGTTGCACGAATCCTCCTCGAACGCGGCGAAACCGTTCTCCCGGTATTCCTTTGCCTGCACTCCGACAACGGCGCCGAAGCAAAAAAAAGGGCGCGCGAACTCGGACTCGACCTGCGAATACTGGACGCGCGCGGCGCCTTCACTAAAAAAGTGGTCGAACCCTTTCTCAACGCGTACGCCTGCGGAAAAACGCCGAACCCTTGCCTCAACTGCAACCGCGACATCAAGTTCGGGCTCTTACTCGACTACGCGCTAAAACACGGCTGCAAAAAAACGGCAACCGGCCACTACGCGCGCCTCGTTAACGGAAGGATTAAGCGCGCACTCGACTCGAAAAAAGACCAGTCCTACGCCTTCGCCCTCGTCCCAAAAAAAGCGTTGGAATTCATTGAACTGCCGCTCGGCGAAAAAAAGAAGAGCGAAGTAAAGCGCGTCGCCAACTGGCGGGGAAGCGAAAGCCAGGACCTCTGCTTTGCCTCGAGCCGACTAGACGCTTTGAAGAGCCTGCCCAGAAAAAAGGGCTTCTTCTACTACGACAACGAAATCGTCGGCGAACACGAAGGCGCCTGGTTTTACTGCATCGGCCAACGCCGCGGAATAGGAAACAAGCGGCTCTACGTCAAGGAAGTGGACGCCCAAAAAAACGTTGTCGTCCTCGCGCCCCGAAACGAATTATACTGCGAGTCCTTCACGGTCACGAAAAAAAACCTGCACGGCACCCTGCCCGAAGAAATCGACTTAATCGTGCGCCACCGCCAAAAAACGGTGCGCGCCCGCGTTCACGGCGACACTGTCACGCCGTTGGAGCCGTTGTGGTCTCCTTCGCCCGGCCAAGTAGCCGGCTTCTACGACGACGACTTGTTGGCGGGCGGAGCAATCATCACGAAAATTCGATGGCGTAATAATTGAACCCAAAACACCTCCTCAACTCCGCTCGGGGCTTCGTCCTCGTCGGCGTTTCCCGTTCACGGAATAATTAGACGAACTCAACCGCGTAATAATCCACTACACTCGAATAATCCATTGTGCGCTCGCCCGAATTCGAGTAATCAATCACGCGCGCTTTTTGCGCGCCCTTCTTTCTAGCAAAAGTTGCGGCAGCCGCAATCGCACCAAAACCGCACGCACTGCAATCGTTTTCCTTCAACGCCTCGAAAAACTTTTCAACGTCCAACTCCCCCAACGCCTTTATTGCCGCGTCATCCTTTTGCTTCGCTTTTTCAGCATCCTCATAATGAGTGAAATCGCTTGACGCAACAACGCAAACGTCGAGTTCGGCTAATGCCTCGCCGAGCTTCACCGCCGTTTCCGGCGACTGGTCACCCATTGTAACGGCCACGAGGCGCGCCTCCGGAAAAACGCGTTGCAAAAAAGGCAGTTGAACTTCAATCGAGTGCTCCCGCGCGTGCGCTTCCTCGTCGAACTCGAACCCGGCGGCAACCAACTTTTCAGCGGCCTGCAAATCGCTTTTCACCACGCCCAACGGCGTCAACCAATCCGACTTGCTCACGGAAACGGGTTTGCCCGCGCCCGCGTGATTCGGCGACAACACTACCACCGTGCCGCCGCACTCCAAGCACTCGATTGCGCGCGCCGCCGTCCTTCCCGAGTAAACCCAGCCCGCGTGCGGAGAAACGACTGCCTTCGCTTTCGGCTTCGCCTTCAACTCGAACGAGTCAAGCAGGCGCCCGCACAACTGTTTTGAAGCAGGGTAAAAAGAACCCGCAAAAACCGGTTTTCTCAACGGCATAATATAGAATAAAACGCGTTTCAGCGTTTTTATGCCTCGTATTCCTCGGGCTGGTCCTCGAATTCCTCGTTGCTCGAAATCCTGCCCGACTCCTTCAAGTACTCGCGGGCAAGCAACCAGTATACGAGTGCAAGCGCCCTACGACCCTTGTTGTTCGAAGGAATTACGACGTCAACGTTGCGCACCGAGTTGTTGGTGTCACACAAAGCGATTACGGGCACGTTCAACTGCGCGGCTTCCTGCACGGCCTGGCGGTCCACGCCGGGGTCCGTAACCAAAACCATTGCGGGCTCCACGAAGTCCTCGCGCTGCGGGTTCGTGAACCTGCCCGGGGTAAACCTGCCGTTCAACGGCCGGAACCCCGTGGCCTCACAAAACTTTTCAATGGGCCTCTGAGCATTCGACTTTCCGCCCACAACGAATACCTTGGACGCCTCGTAATTACACAAAATCTTGGCGGCTTCACTGACGCGCTCGTCCAAACGCTTCAAGTCGATGACGTGCAAGCCGTCTTCGCGCGTGCGGTAAATGTATTCACGCATTCCACCGCTCTTCACGCGCGTCCCAATGTGAACGCCCGCACTCAAATACTGGTCTTGTTCTAACAAAGGCATAAACCTTTTCACCTATCGCCTGACAATGCTGGCTGCTTTTAGTCCGCGGCAAAAGAGTCCGCGGCCGCTAACAATGAGCGTTCCACCCGTATTTAACCTTATTCAAATAAAAGAATTACAACTCCAAAATGGTTACAACAAACGAATGTTTTTATATACGGCTCCACACTACCCTTAACGGTGAATAAAGCCATGAAAAAGAAGTTAACGTTGTTCGCATTAATAATAATCGCCGCAGGATTCGTCCTCGCACTAAACCCAGCAATCAA
>CAZVVY010000004.1:0-30112 GCA_964630975.1 Microcaldota archaeon
TGAATACAAGTTGTTCGTCGTGGACTCGGACGCCAATGAGCGCGTGGCCGGCAAGAAGCCCGGCGAACTCGAAGAAAAAAACAAGGGATTGCACTTCCCGGCCTCGTTAAAGGGAGGAGAGTACTCCGGCAACCGGCAAGCCAAAATACCGGGGCACTACCTCGCAATATTCCTCGCCGAAAAAAAAGAGGGAGGAACGGATCCGCCGCTTGTTCAAGAACTAACCGAAGGAAAAAACTATTTAAAGGCATCAAACCATAACCGGATAATGCCTGAAAAATCCCGAAGAGAGAGAACCACACAAGGATTTGAAAAGCCTGAAGAACTCGACTTCTTGAAAAACCCGAAAGCCACGCTTTACGAACAGGCACTTGATCTACGCCAACTATGACGCCGATAATGAAAAAGAATTGTCTACTTTTTTGATTAATGAGTGGGTTAGTGGTCGTGTTGGCGTTACCCCCGTTGAAGTAGTTGATTTGGCGTTGGAATAGGTTTAATGAAGTGGTGATTTAAATAAATAAATTTGGGGTTTGTTTGTTATTGATGACTTGTCTAGTATTCGCGCGAACGGTTAGTTCGTCTATTCCAATAACTTCGGTTGATTCTGGTTCGTCTTCCGCGATTTCTATTTCTTCAAATATAAGTGATACTAGTTCTTCTATGAATAAAGAGTTTGAGAGTTTTGAGGATTCTGTTGGCATTAGTGAAGACGTAAAGGTTTCTGAAAACTCGTTGCGGTTTCAAAACGTTGTGCGTCGATTTGTGCCTGCTTCGCGTAACGCGTTGAACGCTTTTTTTAAGCGGTTTGCAGCCGCAATTAGCTGGGAGCAAGACGAAGAAGAATTACAGGGATGCAATCCACCCACGATTGGCGACTGGATTATCGATGAAGAGGTAACTTGCGAAAACAAAAACTTGTTGGTCGATGGAGATGTGCGCGTGAATAGTGGCGGTTCGCTTAACTTGATTTCCACGACTCTTACAATTAATTCGGATTCAAAAGGCGAACACGGGTTATGGGTTTACGGGGATTATGTTTCTACAAACAGTGACATTCAAGCATCAAACAAAAATAATTACTGTGTTTTCGAGCAGAGTTCAACCGTTAATGTTGCCGGAGGAAGTTTTTCGGGATGTGGCTTTCACCATTCTAATATAGATCAACGCGGCACAATAGTTAAATCATATAGCGCAATTTTTTCCGGAACAGAGTTTAACGACAATTATTATGGTTTGTGGATTGAAAACACGGAGGAAGCATTAATTACTGATTGTAGTTTTAAAGAAAACGAAAACGCAGGAATGGTTTTACACTACGCGAATAATTGCGTTCTCGAAGACCTTTACTTCAAAAACAATTATTATGGTTTGAACATCGCTTATTCTGAATATAATGAAGTCAATGATTTAGTAATTGAATCCGAAATTTCGACTCAAGATGCTCATACGGGGTTAATTATCACGGCTAGTTTTCATAATGTAGTCGACGATGTAACGGTTCGCGGAGACCACGGATGGGGTCTTGGCTTTAATCAAGGCGGCTTTAACTTGGTTCGTGGTTTGATTGTGGAAGACTGGCGTCATAACGCGGTTAACTATAATTGGAATCACGCTAAAAAGCAATCTTTACAATATTCTGTTCTTAAAAGAAGTTTTGGGTCTCCGGATTCATATACAATTTCGTGCACAGACCAGGGGTCGCTGGAAGTAGTCAACGTAGAATATGATTCAGAGTTTCACGACGAAAGTTGTGGTTTTTATGACGGTGGTGGAACAGATAAAGCGGTGAGCGCCACTTGAATACAAGTTGTTCGTCGTGGACTCGGACGCCAATGAGCGCGTGGCCGGCAAGAAGCCCGGCGAACTCGAAGAAAAAAACAAGGGATTGCACTTCCCGGCCTCGTTAAAGGGAGGAGAGTACTCCGGCAACCGGCAAGCCAAAATACCGGGGCACTACCTCGCAATATTCCTCGCCGAAAAAAAAGAGGGAGGAACGGATCCGCCGCTTGTTCAAGAACTAACCGAAGGAAAAAACTATTTAAAGGCATCAAACCATAACCGGATAATGCCTGAAAAATCCCGAAGAGAGAGAACCACACAAGGATTTGAAAAGCCTGAAGAACTCGACTTCTTGAAAAACCCGAAAGCCACACGTTACGAAAAGGTACTTGATCTAGACCAACTGAGAGTAAAAATCAAACACAACCCAGAAAGGTACAAACCATACTTCAAAGAAATCATCAATATAATACGCGGTCTTGATGGAATAGAGAAACCAAAAGACAAAGGACGCGATTATATGAGGTTAACGAACGCCGCTGGGAAAATGATTGGTGAGTTGATAAAACATAGCGGAAATCACCAGCCCGAATTAGTTGAATTGGTGTTGGGCCAAGAAATAACGGACTCATACCTTAAAAAAAAGTTAATGGGTCATTCGCTTGGTATTTACGCCGATAGTGATAAATACAATACTATAAAAGAATTGCCGAAGCTGGTTATCGAATACATAACCAAACACCCCGACCACCCTCAAGCCCCACTGATTATGGCGGACATCTTTCGTGAGAGGCATCGACTGTCAGACAACGACATAAAAAAAATGATACGGTGGGCCACAACGCCGATAAAACCCGGTGGGAATGCACTGGATGAAGGGAGACTCACAACCCTCCACGGGTTATGGAAAATGCGAAAAACTCTCGATAAAGGTGTTGTTGAAAAAATTAGGGAGGAGTATAAAAAAGGCAGGGCAGCCAATATTTCACTCGAGAAAAAGGCTAAAGCTAAAGAACGGATGAATGCTGTTGATACACGGAGGCTAAAGGATAGGAAGTGGGCGAAAAAAGGAAGTAAAGAGAAAGAAAGAGTTGAGTCGTTCATTAGAAACGCGCCGGATATACTAGACGACAATAAGTATTACCAATTAATGGGTGGGGTTTGGCGAACCCCAAAAGATCGGGACTTTACCCAATGGATGCTTCACGACCGCCTTGCAGAGGCATTGGAAAAACAAGGAATAACAATGACGAGACGGCCGCGCGGGGGCATAGATTCATTTAAATTACGCCGTGATGAGGAAGATTACTATAATACACAAGGGATAGATGAAAAGAGAATAGGAGATCTTCGTTTGTTTGAGTATTATGGATTCTACCTCAAACAGCTAAGAAACAAAATAAATAAGACAACCGCGACAATTCAAAACCTTGAACAAATGATGAGTAGGGGAGAAAAGGCAGGGGAGGCCGCCGTAAAAGAAAACAAAAAAAGGGAAAAATACTTGTTAAGAGCCAAAAAAAACCTTACTACAAGAATCCAAAAATATTTAAAACCCCCAAAAGACCCGAAAGAACATTATAACCCCGAACACTCTGAAAAAATGCTTCATACTGTCGGGGCATATCACAACGTAATCAACGAACTGGCAAACGTTTCAAAACCACAAACTAAAGAAGCAATTGAAAAGAGGCTCACCACACAAAAACAAAGGTTAGAACACTTACAAAACAAACTTGAAGAACAAAAACCAACAATAGAATTTTGGGAAAAAGAGATCGAAAATAACCCTTATGCAAGAATATACAATTTTTCCAAAGATCACTTAAGAAGATAATCCGTTGCCGGCTTGATAAAGACACACCCCCCCCTCTTGGTCTTTGCTTGCTGATTTCCCTCGCCGAAAAAAAGAGGGAGGAAAGCATAAGGAAGCGGTTCAGGAAATGAAGCGCGCGAAACGCGTATTGAAGGCGCTGGAAAAAGAGTACGGCGCGCCTTCGCGCGAAAAAAGAAGTGCTTTCCGAGTCCTCACGTCGACTATTCTTTCGGCGCAGTGCACGGACGCGCAAGTGGATAAAGTTGTGCCGCACCTCTTCAAAAAATTTCCTACGCCTAAAAAAATGGCGGCCGCACGCAAATCAGAACTTGAAAAAATAATCCGCTCAACCGGCTACTACAAGGCGAAGGCAAGGCATTTGAAGGGGGCGGCGCGAATGCTTGAAAGCGATTACGGCGGGGCCGTCCCGGATTCAATGGCGGAACTCGTCAAACTACCGGGCGTGGGAAGGAAGACGGCTAACATCGTTTTGGAGCACGCGTTCAACGCCACGCACGGAATCGCGGTTGACACGCACGTTTGGCGTTTGTCAAAGCGCCTCGGGTTAAGCGAAAAAAACTCGCAGCTTGGAATCGAGAAGGACTTGATGAGGCAATACTCGAAAAAGGATTGGCATAAAATAAATTACTTATTCATTTCACACGGGCGCGCGGTTTGCAAGGCGAGGAAACCGAACTGCGAAAAATGCGTTTTGGCGCGCTTGTGCCCTTACTACCAAAGCTTAAAAGCCGTAAAGAAGTGAACAATTTATGAAGCGCTTATTAATCGCGTTAACCGTTTTTTTGCCGCTGGTTTTCGCCGCGAGTTGTTTTGACGGCGACGGGGGAGTGGATTACTTCGTGAAATCGTCTTGCGAAGACCCGCGAAAAGAGAAAACCGATTATTGTTTGGATGAAGAGAGGATAGCCGAATATTATTGCAGCGGCACGGACACGGGTTATTGTTGGGCCACCAGCTATAACTGTAAGAGCGTTGAGGGCAGCACCGGGAAATGCGTTGAAGGCGCTTGCGTAAGGGTACCGGAAGAAGCCGAGCCGTCGCCTTCGCCCGAGCCGTCCAAGAAGGAAGGCTCTTACGACATAGGGGTGTTGCCGACGCCGGCGCCAAAAGAATACTCGAATAATGAAGCGCCGAAGGCCGCGGAAGACTTCCCGTTTTGGCTGTTGTTGAGCGGCACCGCGATATTGCTTTTGATTGCATACCGTTCTTCTCAGGAGAGAATGGTGGTTAAAAAGAAGAAGAAAAGGAGGAAGAAACGAAAATGAGGAAAATATTGTTACTGGCCTTGGTTGCGCCGGCGTTGTTGTCGGCGGCTTACACGTGCCAAAACGCGGACGGTGGAAACAACCCGCTGGTTTACGGCGAGTGTACGGACGTGAACGGCCCGCACCAAGAGTATTGCGCGGACTCCAAAACACTCGTGGAATACTATTGCCCGACTGAAGGCGCGTGGGGAGTGGTATGCCAAAAAGAGGAAGTCGTTTGCAGCGGTTTGTGCAGCAACGGGGAATGCATTGACGCGCCCGAAGAAGTAGCACCCACTCAAAACCCGGCGCTTCCAAAAGAAGGGAGTGAATTGACGGCTCCTCCCGCGGCGCCCGCGCTGCCGAAAGAAGAAGAAGAAAAGCCGCCGGTAGAAACGGGTTACATCAAGTTCGTGTTGTTCGGGTTGATAGTGTTCGCGGCAGTCGCTTACCTGGGTAGTGCTTGGCTTGAAGGCCGAAACAAGAAAAAGAAGAAAGCGTCCCGCAAGAAAAAAAAGGGTAAGAACGGGAAATGAGGAAAGCCCTAGTATTACTGGCTGTTTTTTCGGCGGCGACTTGCGCAAGCTATTTTCAAGGCTTCGCGTTATACGAGCAGGACGCGCTCAACGAACACTTTGAAACCGATGAAATAGAGTTTCGAAAAGTGGAGTTGCCGGCGTTCAACAAAGTGCGGTGGACCGCCGACTACTACGGCGAAGGCTTCACCGAAGAACACGATTTCGACTGCTACGACAAAAACGATTACGTGGATCAATACAGAAAGAGCCGAAGCGTTGCCGAAACCCAGATAACCTTCGAAGACGACATGATGGGCGGCAACCCCGGCGAGTCGAGGTACCGCGCCGAATTCAAGTGCGGCGACTACCAATTCGCGACTTACACGGACTTCGTTACTTACGACGAATTCGTTTCACTGATGGAAGCCGCCGTAACGGGTTGCAACAACGCAAAAAACGCGGGCTTCCTTCACGCGATGATGGACGAAGTCGAAGAGCCCGCCCCGACGCCTACCATCGAGCCAAGCATTCAACCGACGGTTGAACCGAGCCCTTCGCCGACTCCTTCACCCACGGCCCAAGCCAGCCCGACGCCTTCGCCCGAACCGAGCCCTTCGCCGTCACCCTCGCCTTCACCGACGCCGACGGGCGCTTCGGCAACCCCGCAAACGATAAACAAAGAAAGCGATTACTCGCAAGCACTCGCGGCGTGGATAGGAATCCTCTTAATCTCGTTCGTCGCAGTGGTCTACTTTAACAGGAAGTGATACAAGAATTATGTCTTTCAAAAAACTCGGCTTAAACGCCAAACTACTGGGCGCCATAAGCGCACAAGGGTTCGTGGAGCCCACGCCCATACAGGAAAAAGCGATTCCCTTAATGCTGGAAAAAAAGGATTTAATCGGCCAGGCGCGAACCGGCACCGGCAAGACGCTGGCGTTCGCCGCCCCCATAGTGCAACTCGTCGAGCCGAAGGGAACCGTGCAGGCAATAGTGCTTGCGCCCACCCGGGAACTCGCTATTCAAGTCGAAAAAGAAGTCGAAAAACTGGGCGGCGGCTTGAGTGTTCTCACGGTTTACGGCGGGCAATCCATAGACGTGCAATTCCGCCGACTCGAAAAAGGCGTGGACGTCGTAGTCGGCACTCCCGGGCGCGTCCTCGACCACTTGGGGAGAAAAACGCTTTCGCTTGAAAACGTGAAATTACTCGTGTTGGACGAAGCCGACAGAATGCTGGATATGGGATTCATAGACGACGTAAAGGAAATCATTTCGCACACGCCCAAAACCAGGCAAACCGCCTTGTTTTCGGCGACGATGCCCTTACCCATCGTGAAACTGGCGCAAGAAGAAATGAAGGAACCCGCCAAGGTTTTCGTCAGCAAGGACAAGCAAACCGTTGACGAGGTCGACCAAAAACTCTTGATGGTTCCCGCAAAGAAAAAGCCGGGAAAAGTAGTCGAGATAACGAGGGGGCTCGACGGCTTGACGATAGTGTTCTGCAACACCAAGTCCACTTGTGAACGCCTCGAAAAAAACCTGCAAAGAAGCGGGCTTCAAGCCGAAACCATTCACGGCAACCTTTCACAAGCGCGACGCGAACAAGTGCTGAAGCGCTTCCGCGAAAAAAAAGTTAAGGTGCTGGTGGCCACCGACGTTGCCGCGCGCGGAATAGACGTAAAAGGCGTGAGCCACGTAATCAATTATCATCCGCCGAAAGACCACAAGGACTACGTGCATCGCGTGGGTCGCACGGCGCGCGCCGGAAAAAAAGGCACGGCCATAACATTGGTAACCAACATGAAGGAAAAAAGGCTTGTCGACAAAATCGCGAACATTACGCGGTCCGAGATAACGCACGAAAACAAGAAGAAGAGCACGGGCAAGGGGTACCACGGAATGGCGCGTTACCGCTTTTGATACCTCAAGAATAATGCGATCGCGCCGCCCAACAAGCCCAACGGCCCCAGCAACAAGTACGCGAACAAAGCGGTAACGGGCAACAGCCAAAACTTGTGCGGCTTAGAATAAAGCGCGTAAACCGCGAGAAAACCGAACCACAACGACAAAAACTCGAAAAACACAAACGTTTTAGGTTGAAACAACTAAAAAAGGGGTATGGGCTTCCTAGATTTTTTCAGGAAAAAAAAGGCGGAACCGCTGGCCGCCGCCGAGCTCGCGGAAAAACTGGAAACCGCGAAAGCGGAAGCAACCAAGTCATTCAACGTGTTCAACCAAAAAAAGGGGGTCAGGCAAAAAGCCGAGGAGGCGCTGGCCGCGCTCAACGAACTCGAAAAAGCGAAGCCCGCCGCGGCCCATCACCATTCCCAAGTAGCCGCGGGATTCAAAAAAGAATACGTTGAGAGGGTGCGCGCCGCGTTAACGCCGCTGCTTGACTTGAGCGGGGAATACTTATACAAGGCCGGCGAAGGCATCGGCGAATCATTGAAGGCAACCGCTGAAAACCGTTACTTCACTCAATACTATCAAAAGGAGTGTGAAGCGCTTGAAGACGCTTTGCACGCGTTGGAAAGCGCTTTTCGTTCGCTGCGCGTGGAACAAGAAAAAGTGGAGGCAAAAGCCGCTCCCTTCAAGGCGGCTACGGACGCCCTCAAGGAATACGTTTCCGCAACCCAAAAATTATCCGAAAAAACCGGCGAATACAAGCGGTTTTCCGGGGAAGCGGACCGCCTCGCACGCGAAACCGAGCAACTCGAAAGGCAAGAGTCGGAAAGCACGGCGCTAACCCAATCCAAGAAACGCGCCTTACTGGAAAAAATCAACGCGGAAAAGGCGGGGGCACACATAAGACGGGCTTTGAAGCCGTTGAAGCCCGCTTTCTCGGCTTTGGCTAAGCGGGGAGTGGCCGAAGCCAAGCCTTTTTCGTTGGACGCGGAAAACACGTTGCTGCAAAAAGGCAAGCCCGCGTTGGACGTCGTGCTCGCACGATTGGAAGAAAAAACCGTTGAAGTGGGCGACGTCGCGGTGAGGGGTTTGGCCCACGCCAAAAGCGTTGAAGCCGAGTTGGGAGACGCACTCGTGGATTATGCTAGGGCGGAAGCGGCGAGGGAAGAAGCCGAACGCAACGCGTTGCCGTTGAAGGCTTTGGAAAACGAGTTGAGTCGTTGTCGGGCAGGGTTGAAGGAGGCGCACGGGCGAGTGGCGCGCTTGTCGCGTGAAATGGAGGCGCTCGTCGAAAAAAGCAGGTGCCTCAAGCCTTCGGCCGAAGAAAGCGCTTCGAAGGCCTTAAAGCGAGGCGTAACAATTGACTTGCCGAACGCGTGAAAAAATAGAGGGTGCGCTCGTTGAAGGGCGCTTAATCGACTTGGAATACGTTTCGGCGAAGGGTGAGGAAACCGAGCGCGGCGTCTTGCCCGAAAGCGTTTGGAGTGAAGGAGGCCACGAATACTTTCTCGGCCATTGCACTTTGAGGAATGCCGAGCGCACGTTCCGCTTGGACAGGATACGGAAAATCAGTCCTTGACGCTTTCCCACAGCACTTCTTCCTGCGAGTTGATGCTTATTCCTTCGTCGTTTATTACGAGGGGGTGCACGCGCGTGTCGTGCTTGGTTCCCCTCATTTTGCGCACTATTGCGTAGCGGTGGGGCGGCGAAAAGTGGAGTTGGACTAGGCCGTCGGTAAGGAATTCTTCAACTCCGAACCGGCTCACCGCATTCTTGTCGCCGACGGTTTCACAGGTGAGGATGGTGGTGCACTTGAGTTTGCGCAACTCGTTTATGAGGCTGTAAACCGCGTAGCGAATATCCGAGTTTTTTTCGGTCCAAAAAGAGAACGCCGTAATCGAGTCTATTACGAGGCGCTTGGCTTTCAAGGATTGCGCTTTCTCGATTATTTTCGCGTTTTGGTCTTCCAAGTCGTTGCGGTTATCCTTGCCCGGCTCGAACTTGTATATTCTCAACATGTTTTTTTGTTCGAGGGGAAGCAAATCCCAGCGGAAACGCTTGGTGTTCCACCACAAGTTGTGGGCGCCTTCCTCCATCGTAATGTAGACGCCGGGTTCTCCCTTGTTTAGGGCTCCGTGGTACAAGTACTGCATTGCAAAAATGCTTTTGCCCGTGCCCGATCCCCCACTCAACAAAACGCTCGAGGATTCGGGGAAGCCGCCCTCGATTATTTCGTCGAGGCCGGGAATGCCTGTTGAAACCCTGTTCATGGAAAAAAAAGGAAGAGAGGTTATTTATTCCTGCCGTGTACGAACGCCAAGTAGTATAGGAAGAGGGCGGCGAACAACGCTACCGCCACGCCTGCAAAGGTTGCCGCTGCAACGAAGAAGCCTGTCGCGGCGGAGGGCTTGGGCAACGCCAGGAACTCGTCGTAGTAAGTGCCGCGCGTGGTCTCGAAGTACAAGTACGCGGTGCGGTTGGCTTCGGCGATTGCCTTGCTCGTCAGCACGAGGCGGAATTGTTCGCCGGTCGCCAACTCGAATTGAGCGGGGTGGAACGAAGCTTCATCCAAACCGTAAACGCTGGGGCGAACCGTTACGGGCGCGCCGTAATTCGTTATGTTGAAAGTTGCGTTAACGTAGGATTTGTTGGCGTGTTCGAAGTAGGTGAGTCCCTTGAGTTCGGAGTGGAATGACGGCTTTTTCACGGTTACGGTAACCGATTTTTCGATGAAGCGCTCGTTTGCAACGGCGCGAACCATTGAAGCGAACTCGCCTTCGCCGCGCATCGACGCGACTTGAAGCGTGATTTCGCGGGATTTCCCGGGCAACAAGGTCACAGGAACGATTGACTCGTTGAGCACTTGCAAGTCGTCGCTTTCAAGGTAGACCAACAGGTTGGTTAAGGGAGCGATTCCCTCATTCTTCAAAGTGAAGGTTACGGGCCGGGAGGCGCCTTCCTCGAACGTCCAGTCCAGCGGCGCATCGAAGCCGAGCTTGTAGTCGGGTGCCTCGTAGTCGGGGACTTGGTGACCGAGGCCGCCTACCGGGTAAACTTCGACGACCAGCCGGGTCGAGTCGCTGACGCGGTCGTTGGACGCCGTGAACACGAGCTCGTATTCTCCCGCGGGCGTGTTATAAGGGGGCGCGTAGAAAACGTACGCCTTCTCGGTTTCGCCTGCGCGAACCTTCAGGGTGGGAGGCGTGGTGAACGCCCAGTTGGAGCCGGTCAAGTTGAGGGAAAGGGTTTCGTCGAAGCGACCGTTGTTGGTAATCGTGATTTCAAATGAGTCGCCTCGGCATACTTCCACGGCTTTTTTGGGGCCGGCGCTCAAGCCGATGTTGTGGCAGACGTTGGAGGGTAATACGTGTACCGATAAGTCCGCCGAAGAAACCGTTTTTTGCGATGCGGCGGCCAAGGAAAGCACGGAGTCCGCGTTGTCGGGGGCGTCGTGCCTCGCGGAAACGGCTACGTCCACGTTGGAGGATTGGCCTCCCGAAAGCGTCAAGGATTGCGCGTGTGAAACGCCGAGGTAATCGGCGTGTGAAGAAGTCAAGTCGAATGAAAGCCGTCGCGTTCCCTTGTTGCGCAAAGTGAAGTCGGCTTCAAGGGTTTCTCCCGCGCAAATGTCGAGGCGGTTCCCCGAAGAAGTCATCCCCGACTCGTAACAGTTTTCAACGGTGAGTTGCACGGTCTCGGTTTCGGTGTGGAACCGGTTCTTTGCGTTCGCCGTCACCGGATAAACCGAGGGGGACAAGGAAGAAGTGTCTACTGTGATGGAGAAAGAGTCGGTTTCGCCGCTTGAAAGGGAGGCCTGCGTCTTGGAAATGGTTCCACGGCTCGCCGACAAATCGTAGACGGACGCCTTGCCCGCGTTGGTCAAGCTGAAGTCTAGCACGGCGGGGTCGCCCTTGCAGACGGTTACCGCGTTGCCTGAAAGCGATTGCAGGTCCACGTCGTAAAGCTTTTGCACGCAGATGCGCGCTTCGTCTTCGAAAACGCGGCCGTATTTTTGGGATTCAACGGATATGCGGCAAGAGAATTCCTGGTTCAAGTGTTGTTGTTCCGGGCTTATCTGGAGTGAGAGCTGTACGGACTCGCCGTTGTCCAAGTCGACTCGGCTAGGCGAAACGTCGACGAAGGGAGGGCAATAAGCGGTAATGTCGAAAGAATCGTCTACTCCCGTGTTCGTGAGGCGCACGTAGTCGGTAACGGTTTCGCCGGGGTTGACGGGGATGCAGTATTCGGGCACTTCGATTACCATGCCCGTGCAGTCGACCACTTCGAAAGTCGCGTAAGAGTCGCGGTAAGTGTAGGCGCTCGTCGCGTTTATCTTGAAGGGAAGCCGTTGAGGCGGGAAGTCGATGGGGGAAGTCACGTAAAGGTTGAACTCTTTTTCCTCGCCGGGCTCCAAATCGAATTCGTGGTCGCCGAACTCGTACAAGCCGTAGGGGAGGTCCATGAAAACGTGTCCTTCCTCGCGGAAGAAGCCGGAATTCTTGACTCGGATTACGTAGCGCGCCTCGTCTCCCTGGCAAACGGTTTGTTCGGCGGTGTTCTCGGTTTGCAGGTAATGGCATTGCTCGATGTTCGCGGTTCCCGTGGCAGTCAAAACCGTGCCGCGCGAGCCGACGGCCGTAATAGTGAAGTCGTATTCGTCGGGCAAGGCGTCGCAGTGAGGCGTCATGAACGCCACTACGGGCAGTGAAGAGTGGGGCGGAATTTCGAGGCGGGGAGTAACGAACGTCGTGAAAGTTTCGTCCACTCTGGCCGCCATCGACAATTCGAAGACCTCGCTTTGCGAAGCCTGGTTTTCAAGCAACAAATTGAATTCCAGGGGGTCGCACTGGCAGCCTTCTTTGTAGGAAGGACCCGTGAATTCCAGGCTCGCCGCAAAGGCGAGAGCCGAAAAGACCATCAATGAAAGCAAAAATTTCTTCATATTGAATACACCGTTACTTGCGCTTTTTCTTCCTCTTCTTTTTTTCGCCGTTTTCGACCTTTATTTCGGTCGGCTCCGCTTCTTCCTCGGCTTCCTGCATCTTGCGGTCCGCCGAGTAAAGCAGGTAACCCCCGGCAAGAAACAATACGACGAGGATTGCCAGCGCCAAATCGGTTCCCAGCGCGGCAGTAAAGAACCCGAGCGATAAAAGGTTGGGTTCCGGGGAAACGTTTACGCCTACGCGCTTCGCCTTGTCGCCAGAGCGCAACAACAACTCGAAGGATTGCTCTCCTTCAACGCTTTCTTCCGGTGGAATCAACGAGAGTTGGAGTTGCTGGGTTTCGCCGGGCTGTAAAGAAATCGTGTCCGGGGACAACGCGTAATTCCATCCCTCCGGCAAGTTCATGGACGGGCTTATTGCAACCGCGGCTTCCTCGTTATTCGTAATCGTGAACGCGGTTTTGAGCGCGGGCAAGCCGTCAAGCGTGTCCGAAACCACCGCGTTTTGTTGTACTGCAAGGTTCAACTCTCCCGGAGTCGGGCTCTTCACCACTAAAGGCACGCTCTTCTCGTGCGAGCTTATCAACGGCGTGTGTGCCTGCAACGACAACTCGTAAGTGCCTTCGAGCGCGCCGTCGGAACGCAGGTACAAGTACACCGTGCGCTCTTCGCCGGGTTCTAATTCCAGCGGGCTCAAGGGAGTGGCGGTCACGCCGTTAGGCAGGCCTTCCACCGACAAGAGCACGGAGGTAAGCGAGTAATAATTGTTGTTCTTCAAGACGACGGGGTAACTGACCGCGCCTTCAACGGGAATCTCGACTTGGTTAGAGGCGACTACCTGCAGCGAATCCGATTCCTCCACGGTGAACGAGCCGTGGCCGGTTCCGCTGACGATGTTGACGAGCAGGTTCTCGGTTTCCAAGAGTTCGCCGCCGTCAACGTAATCATAATAATACGAGCCGTCTTCAAAACCGTAATAGCGGGCGACGAGGCGCACGGATTCTTCGGGCAAAACGTTTTGTTCTTCTGTGCCTAGCACGCACTCGCCTTCTTCCTCGTCCCAAACGCTGACGCGGGCATCATAACAACCCACGCCGTCGGCTTCGGCGTCTACCGTGTACTGCCCCTCGTCGGAGTAAGGACAGGTCGCCGTGCAGTAGTCGTCTCCGGACGAGCCCGAACAAGTGCGGGTCTCGCCGTTGCCGCATTGCACTTCGACGTCGACCGAGGACGGGAAGTCGAACCACTCCACTTTCACTTCGGCGGACTCGCCTTCCTTTAAGGCGTTGCCGTCCACGTTCACTAGGCACGAGCCGTCGTCAAACGAGTCGAAGACGCGCACGTAAGCCGCGTAATCGCCGCAAGACGACGAGTCGACGCGGGCTTCGGGCTCGTAATAATACCCGGAGTCCTCGTAAGAACAATAAGTGCTACACGAGCCGGACTCGCCGTAACAACTCTTTTCGGATTCGGGTTCGCCGTTGCCGCAATCGAATTCCACTTCGCGGTAATCCTCGTCGTAATGCTTCTTGGATTGGCCTTCACGGCTCCAAACCTGTACGGGCACCGTATAAGACCCTTTGGACGAAGACCCGGCCGAAACGTGTATTTCCAAGCTGGCTTCCTCGTCGGGATTGAGGGCGACGGTGTCCGGAGTAACCAAAACGTTTAGGTTGCCGGTCGCCTTCACGTCGAACGTGGAGCGAACCGTACCCAGGTTCTTGAGTTTAAGGAACGAGCTTGCGCCCGCACGAACCGGAACGCTCAACACGTTGGGTACGAGTTGCGCGTAAACCTCGTTGTCGCCGGCCACCTTGAAGCAAGCGTCTTTCTGGAAGACGACTGCGCCGTCGTGGACCAGGCGGAACTCGGCGTAGTAAGTGCCCGCCTCCTTTCCGAAAGCGTTGAGCCTAACGTAAACCGTGCGCGTCTCGCCTTTTGCAAAAGCGTAAAGGTTTTCCTGTGCCGTCGCACCCAACTCGTTTTCGCCTATTTCCAGCTTGTAGTCGCCGCTGAAAGCGTTGTTGGTGAATTCGAGTTCGACTAGGCTCACCGTGGTAGTGGAGTCCACGAGCTTGCAGCCGCTCGGCCCAACCGAAAACGCGGCGCCGGGCACCGCCAAGTGCACCGAGTCCGAGTCATCTCCGAGGGGGCTCGAAGCATTCAAGTAATAGGATACGTCTTCGTCGGCTCCGCCGGGCACGTCCACGCAGAAGTCAACGTAACGCGTTTCCTGGGAAGCCAACATGAATGCCTGCGGGTCGAAAGACCAATCGTATTCCTGGCTCGCGCCGTAAGCGGTTGCCGACAACACTACTTGGCCGCGGTCGTTTCCGTGGTTGCGGGCCAGCAAAGCGAAACAGGTTTCCTGGCCGCCGAACGCCGTTTTCTCGTTTTCAACCGCGTCCAGGGTAAGGCCTTGAGTCAAGTCGAACGGAAGCTCCACGTTGACGGTGCATTCTCCCGCTTCGTCCGTAAAGGAGGCGATGGCGAAAACCCCGCCCGCATCGTAATTGCCTTCTATTGCCCGCACGTCTATTATCGTGTTTTGGTAGGCCTCCAACGACACGACCGACGGGCCCGTAACGTAGTCGTTAGAGTAATCAATGAAAATCGTTTGGAGCACTCCCGCCTTGTTGGACACGCGAATCTGGTGTATTTCGGGCGCGCCTTCAGCGCATCCGTCGTCACAACCCGAACCCACGAGTTCGGCGGAGAAAGCGTTGCATCCCCCTTCCAAGCAAATCGATAGGGAAGTAGTCCTGCCCGCCAAAACGTTGGCCGAAGCCGTATTCGACTCGAACCCTTCCTTGGAGGCTTGGACGTCGTAAGTGCCGGCGCCCGCAACCGCGGTTGCCTGGCCGTATTGGTCGGTGTAATACCGCGGCTCTATGGGTTGCGTTGCCAGGCGCGGGTATAATTCCACCATCGCGCCCCGGATTGCGGCGCCCGAAGCGCACTCCGACACCTTAACCAACAAGTTCCCGGTGTCGGGCACGGGGGCAACCACTTTCACGTTTGCCTGTGAACATTGCACTCCGCCCACGTTCGAGCCGACCGAATAATAAACAGGGTAATCGTCTTCCACTCCATAACCGCATTGCGCGGTGCAAGAGCCTTCGCCGCCCGAATAAGTGCAGTCGGCTATTGCCGTGTTGCCGTTTCCGCAGTCCACCAACGCCTGCGGCGGCTCGCTTGAAAACCCTTGGAACAGCACCGTTACGGCGGATTCCCTTCCTGCGCGGACCGTTGCCGGGTTTACCGTTGTCTGGCACGACTCATCCAAATAAGGCGATAAAGGTATTTCAACCACGGTCGTCTCGCCGCACACCGCTTCTGCGTAAGTCGTGCGCGACTCGTATCCGATGCGTGAAGCGGTAAAGGAATACTCGCCGTCTTCAACGTCGAAAATGAATGCTTCCCCGTTTTCATCCGTGAAAAACGCTTCGCGGCCGTCGAAGACGACTGAAGCGTCTTCTATCGGGGCGTCGGTTACTTGGTTGATTACGCGGACCGTGAAGTCGCCGGGGTCTTCGCACCCGCCTTCACCGCCGTCCACTATCAACACGCTGTCGGGCGAACAGCGCCAGCCGTCTATAACCGCGTCAACCGTGTGGTATTCGGGGTATTCGCCGGACTCGCCGTAAGCGCAAGTCGCAATGCACGAGCCGTGCACCGCGCTACCCGCGCAATCCGCGTAAACGGTTTCCCCGTTGCCGCAAATCACGAGGGCTTCGCCGGGCTCGCCGAAAAAATTGGAGTATTCCACCGTAACGGTGGATTCGCCGGAACCCGTCAAAACGTCGGGGTTGGCGTCCACCTCGCAGGAAGACGGGTAAACCGTCGGAGTCGGGTCGGCGCCTCCTTCGTCGCCTCCCCCTTCGCCAAGAACGTTGACCACGGTCGGATAACAAAAAGTTCCCGCGGCATAAGCGTTCACGTAATACGTGCCCGCCTCAGGGTAACCGCACTCCGCATAACAATAGCCGGTCGAGCCGTAACACCCGAAGGCGTAAGCCGAGCGGCCGTTACCGCAGTCAACGAAAACGCTCCAAGGCGGGAAAAACAAGTTGTAATAAGTTACGCTGATTTCCGAGGAATCACCCTCATTCAAATAAGAGGGGTAAGCCGATAAGCGGCAGTAAGGACCGTAAGGGTCGTAATACCAGTTCGACTCGGTTTCTTCGTCTTCCTCTTCTTCTTTTTCCTCGGGCTCTTCGGTCGGGTCCGGCAAATCCTTGCAATAAGTCAACGTGTTGCTGCAAGACGTACACTGACAAGTCCAAATCTCGCCCGCCTCTCCGCCGACCGTGCACGAACCGCCGACTCGCCGGTGGCTCGAAGAACTGCATTGCGAAGGCGAAACACAAGTGGAATCGTCGTTGTGAACGCAAACGCATTCGCCGTAATTGTTGGCTCCGGCCGAACACGCCGTGTTACACAACCTCGAAGGGTCGTTAACGTCGCACTCGTAAATGCCGTATTCCCCCGGGCTCTCACTCGTACAAACGTGGCCGAGGCTGCCACAATACTGGTCTCCGGCGCCTCCGCGCGGCCCCGGGGTACACGAAGCGAATCCGCCTCCCGCCGCTAAAACCAGCGGCGAAAAAAACAATAGAAGCGAGAATGCCCCTACTAACAATGAACTGAATCGACCCATCATTCCACCTTGTTACTACTGTAGAGTAACAAGTATTTAAAGGTTATTGGGTTTAAATACGCAAACAAAATCGTTTTAACCCGCGTCGAACACTTGTTATGGTTGAGTCGGGGCCATAGTATAACCTGGCAGAACAACAGGCTCCAGACGCCTTCCCCGGTCAAACGGGTGGGCGCGGTTGAGCAGGTGTGAAGAGCCCGAAAAAGGGCGATGATTGAAGTATTGGAGCTCGGAAAAAATGACGAGCCAAAAACGTTAACGCGATTGGCCTGCAAAGGCGCGGCAACAAGCGAAGCCGAACACGGGCAATCGGGTTAGGAGACACCTGTGGATCGGGGTTCGAAGAACCCTTTTCTTTGGAAATAAAAGCGTTTCAACCCAAAAGAAACGGTTTTCAACGAAGAAGAAAAGGGAACGAGAATCCCCGTGGCCCCACTCTCACGCTTACTCGGAAAGGTGCAGGAATGAGGATAGGAATTGATGAAGCGGGACGCGGCCCCGTAATAGGTTCCTTGTTCGTGTGCGCTTACTGTCTCGACGAATCCTTGGAAGGAGAATTCCGGGCGCGCGGGGTAAGGGACTCCAAGCTCTTGTCGCCGTCAAAGCGCGCGGAATTGTTTGAATACGTTGCGGGCCTCGGCGAATACGCTTCAACCGAGTTGACGGCACGAACCATAACCGCGGCAATGCGTTCAAGGAAGAGCTTGAACGAGTTGGAAGCCGAGGCCGCCGCCGAATGCCTGAAAAAACTGCCGAAAGCGCCGGTGATGGCGGACTCTCCCGACCCCTTACCCGAAAAGTTTGCGAGGCGAATAAAAAAGTATTTCAATGGAGACGTGTGCGCCGAAAACAAGGCGGACGCAAACCACGTCGAGGCCGCGGCGGCATCCATTATAGCAAAAGAGTTGCGGGAAAGGCACGTATCCCGACTCAAAAAAGAATTCGGCGACTTCGGCTCGGGGTATCCCAGCGACCCGAAGACCAAGGCGTTCCTCGAAAAAAGGGCGCGCGACCCCGCGTTGCAGGAATACTTGCGTTTGGAATGGGAGACGATGAAGAGGTTCGCGCGCTGTAAAGTCGACTTGACGCATTACCAGTGAACTAAAAATGAAGTTGACCGTGTTGGGGAGCGGGTGTGCTTGGGGCACGCCCAAACCCGGCTGTTCCTGCCGGACCTGCGCCAGCGGCGAAACGCGCACTCGTTTCGGCTTGTTATTCGATTTGGGTGAAAGGATTCTGGTGGACGCGGGCCCGGACTTCAAGCAACAAATGCTTAGGGAAGGCTTCGATTCCTCGCAATTGGACGCACTCTTATTAACTCACTATCATTACGACCACATTTCGGGAATCGGCGAGTTTCGCTCGTGGAGAAAAACCCCCCTACCCGTTTACTCGACTCAAGACGTGTTGAACGTGACGTTTCACGAGAACTGGTACCGCCACCTCGTGCGCGAAGGGTTCTTGGAGTTGAAGCCGGTCAAGCGCTTCGAGCCGTTTCACGCCGGCGAAGTCAAGGTAACCGCTATGGAAGTGGACCACGGCTTTCCCATCAACGGCTTCGTACTCGAAAAAAACGGGAAGAAAGCCGCCGTAATAACGGACTCCAAAAACAATTATTGCGAAAAGTCCTTGGAGCTCGTCAAAGGCTGTGATTTGCTCGTCGTGGACTCTTGGGCGGGAAAGGAAAGCGAGGCGCGCCGGGCAGTCCGGGAAGTTTGGGGGCGTGGAAAGCCGTTGGAAGAATTCGAGTGGGTACCCGATTCGTTGAGCCACTTGTTGCTACCACAGGCGCGTGAATTGGGCGAGCGCGTGGGCGCAAAGATGACCGTAGCAGTACACTTGACTCACACGGCGGCACCCCAAAAAGAGTTGGAGAAAGAATACAACTCCGAAAAGTTTCGGGTCGGGTTCGACTCAATGAAAATAAGTTTTTAGGGGGCTTAAGGCCCCCCACAAAAAAATCAGATTATTCTTTCAAGTTCGGACTTCTTTTTCTTCGCTATGTCCGACACGGTGTCCTTCAAGCCGAGGCCCAACGCTATTGCGAGCCCGAACCCGAGGGCGACCGCCAAAGCGAGGACGAAGAGCGTGAAAGCCGTTGAAAGAATGCTCACGTCCGCATTTGGCAGGACCAAGGGCAGAGCCATTACGAGGGCCACGTAGCCCACGAGAAGCTGTATCAAGCTTGCAAACAGGTTGGAAAAAGCGGTTTTGGATTCGCGCAAGTGCTTGGCAACGTATCCCGCCGACAACAAGGCAACCGTGATTATTACCGCGCCTTGAACGAACATGGGAACGTATCCCACGAACCAGTAAACGATGTCTCCGAGGAAGGTTAGGTTGACGACGTCGGCCGCTATCCCGAGGAACGCCGCATAAGTCATAAGCTTAATGAATTTGGAGAGCACGGTTTCAACCGAGAACCCTAACAGTGCGTTGTCGAGGCCGCGCTTCTTTAAGGACGCCTTAAACTTGATTTGCTTGAAGAACGCCTTCAAAGCGTCCACCAAAACGTTTCCTACCACCCAGCCGAGAATCAAGAACAATATTACTACTAGAACGTCGGCCAAACCGAACATGAAGCTCTCCACAACGCTTGAAAGCGCGTTACTCAATCTTTGAACCAGCAAGTCCCAAACCATGCGATAACACCCGAAAACAATTAAAACGCCGATATTAATAAATCGCGGCAAATGCAAAAGAAAAGCCTAATAAAGGGAAAGATTTATAAGCGTTTTGCAACCTGGTTTTAGAATGGAATTCGTGGTGGTCAAGGAAACGGCTAATGGAATACTTTTGAAGCCGGAAGGCCACGAAAACCCGGTTAAAACGCGTTGCCCCGTGTTTTTGCGCGGGAAAAAAGTCGCGGTGATAACCGAAACAATCGGTCGCGTGAAAAAGCCGTTTTACTTGGCCAAACCCGAAAAAAAGGGTTTGGTTGGAAAAAAGGTTTCAAGCAAAAGGTGAAAGATTCCTATGCCAAAAAAAAGGAAAGGCAAGAAAAAAATCAAGAAGAAGACGAAAGGCCCGAAGCCCGAAGTATCGTTCAGGTTGAAATGCCCCGAGTGCGGCGGTGCTCATTTGAGGAAAGACTCTTCCCACGGGGAAATCGTTTGCTCGGACTGCGGCCTCGTGATAGAGGAAGACATCATACAGGAAGGCCCCGAATGGCGCGCCTTCGACGCCGAACAGCGCGCGAGTAGGACGCGCACGGGCGCGCCCTTGAAGTATATGAATCCGAACCGCGGCCTCGTAACCGAAATCGACCAGTACAACCGGGATACGTCGGGGGGCAAAATCGCCCCTTCACAACAGGCGCAGTGGTATCGAATGCGCAAATGGCACAAGCGCGCCTCGATTTCTAACAGTATTGAGCGCAACCTCGCAATCGCGTTGACCGAGTTGAACCGCATCGCTTCACATATGGGGCTCAACGAAAGCATTCGCGAGGCGTCGGCGCTGTTGTACCGTAAGTGCGTTGAGCGCGGCTTGATTCGTGGAAGGCAGATAGAAACCGTTGTTGCCGCAGTGATTTACGCGGAGTGCAGGCGCGCCGGGATACCGCGCACGTTGGATGAAATAGCAAAAGAATCCGAGATTCCGAAGAAGGAGATTGGCCGAACCTACCGCTTGATAGCAAAGCAGTTAAAGCTGAAAGTGCCGTTGACCAACCCCAAATTCTACATAAGCCGCTTCGTTACTTCGCTGAAGCTCGGCGGCCCCACGCAGAAAAAAGCCCGCGAAATACTGGCTCGCGCAATGAAGGAAGGCCTTATTTCGGGCAGGGGCCCAATGGGAGTGGCCGCGGCCGCGGTATACATCGCTTCGGTGTTGACCGGCGAGCGAAGGACGCAAAAGGAAGTGGCAGACGTGGCGGGCGTAACCGAGGTAACCATCCGCAACCGTTACCGCGAACTCAAGAAGGCGCTCGAACTCGAAGTAAACATTTGAGCCAATTCCTTGAAAGGCGCATTCGTCTTGATTCCGGTCGGCGCGAAATGCGTTTCAACCGCGCGGTAGCCGGGCGACCTCAACGCTTCCAAAACTTTTTTCTTTGAAGGGGTTTCAACCCCGAAGAAATCCGATAACGCGTGCAAATCATAATAGTACGGCGGCAGGCCGCATTCTCCCTCAAGCAATTCCAGCGCCTTGGCAATTCTTTTCTCGTCCGCGTAGCCGCGGCAATTGATTTCGATGCACTTTTGAAGAAAGGAGGAGTCGCACAAGTCGCCGGCCCACAAAGGCCCCGCGCCTTCCCCTGCAACCCGGGCTTCGGCGCCGTCAAAGGAAACGAAGCACTCTTTTCGGGAGCCGCCGCCAACGCCCAGCCGCAAAACCGTTTTCGTCGCGTGGCCTTCGTAGAAGGAAAGCACCGGCCGCGCCGTCATACCGCATTCTTCCGCGACTCGAACGCATTTGGCGACGAGTATGCGCAAGGCGAGCTCGTGCGAAAACGGGCAGTGCAAGGGTTCGGCGCCGTAAACGCGGCGGCAAACCGCTTGCCGTTCCTTGTGCGCCGAACAAAGGTTGGCGAGGTCCGTAGCCGTAATCGAAACGAATTTTTTCGCGTGCTTGAAAGCGGCTTCGAGGAACGGCGCGGGAGACCCGAACGGGTCGAGTTCCACCCAATCATACTTTTTTTCAAGGCGTTCGTTGAAGCCGCCCTCCAAAACCTCGCCGTTAACCGAGTTGAACTCGACGTTTTCGCGTGCCGCACCGGCCGCGTCCGGGTTGGCGTCCACGAAGTCAACGGAATCCAAGCCGTTCTCCAAGAAATAGCGTATGCCGCGCGCGCCCGAAGCGCACAAGCCGTCGCAAGCCGTTTTAGCGCCGGAAGCACCGGCTGCCAGCGAAGACAAAGAGCGGTTGAACCTCATCCTAGGGTTGTAGAATACTTTGGAGTGGAAAGGGTCGCTTAAAGAGTTCTTCGGGACTTGCAGCCGCGCCGACTCCTCGCGAACCAACATGTTTTCTCAGATTACTTGGGCTTGCGTGCCCACGCATTGGCCCGGCATTCCTTTCTCCATCAAGGCGCGCACGCGACCCTTGTTGCCGTGGGCTCCCGAAACCTTGCCCGTTATTTTCTTGCCTGCCGGGCTCTCCCAAACCAATTGTTTTCCCGCCAGTTTTTCGGCGTCTTCCTTGGTTGAAACGCCTTCGACTTCGGCTATGACTTGATTGGGCTTTTGAGTGTGTCGCCCTCCACGATAATCGGTAACGATTGCTTTCATAAAAACAGCACCTGTAACGTATTTTATGGGTCAAACGCTTTTTTAATTGTGGTGGTCGCCGATGGAATACAATAAGAAAGTCGTTTTTTACAAGCCGAGAAAGACGGGCAACGGGTCCGCAATGCAATTCGACTTGAACGCCAAGAAGGAAAGCGTTTTTTTGGAGGCGGCGCGACAAGCCGAAGCAAAGCGGTTCGACTGGGGCAACAAAATGATTTTCAAGCTGGCGCCCGTGGACCTCTCCAAATTGTTGGTCGTACTCGAAGATAAGAAGCCGTCAATCGAATTGTTTCACGACCCGGGGAAGAGCCGGTTCGTCTCCGAAAGCCCGGTGCAAAACGCTTCTCTTTCGATTAATAAAAGCGATTACGGGTATTACTTGAAGCTCACCCAAAAAACTTCTTCAGGCCTCAAAACAGTCGCCTTAACACTAACCGACGACGAGGCGCTGCTGCTCCGCGTAATGCTTGAAACCGCGCTCAAACGGATTTACTCCTGGTAACCGGTGTTGCGCGCGAAGTAATAAACCATTCCGGCAACCGCGATGGTTAAAACGGCTATCACGGGCGTAGTGAAGTCGAAGCCCGCTTCGCCTTCTTTTGAAGCCCCCGCTTGCGCGTTGGAAGCGGCCACGACGACCTTCGGCTTTTCAAAGTCGTTTAGAACGCTTTCGTCCAACTCTTTTTCAACAGTGTAACTCACCGAACGGGTTTCGCCGGGCTCAACGTTCTCGAAAAGCCAGGTCACTACTACGGATCCCTGCTCGAAGCCGTAGGGATCAACCGAGAATTCGGAGAAATCGTCCGGAGACTCGGCGACTATTTCGGGCAAGTGTTCCTTTAACAATAATTTTCCGATTGCTTCGTCGCCCTCGTTCTTGAAGTAAAGAGTGAAAGTAGTATAGTGCTTGACTTTCTCGACTCCGCTCTCGACCGTGGTAACGTTGTACGCCTTCAATTCACGCCAAAAAACCACGTTTTGCGTGCCCTGCTGGCACTCGACGGGCACGAGGGTGCGGCGGTAAACCTGGGTCTCGTTGAACACTACTTGGGCGGCGGCGAGAAAGCCGGCCGCAAACAACAACGCCAACAAAGCCTTGCGCATAACGATTAGATGAGGGCGCGCGCATTAAAAAAACGAGGAGTTTACGAAACCTTTACCGCTAGCAACAGCAACGCTATCAAGGCGAGCGCGTTCAACGACTCCAAGAAAAGGATTACGGCGTAACGGAAGTCAGGGACCACCAAAAACGTGAGTAGACCCAAAAAAGCGAAAGAAGAAAAATTAAGCTGCAGCATCCTTTTGTTCACCTTTCGGCTTTTCCTCAACGCTTTCGCCGTCGACTTCCAGCTTTTGCTGCCCTTCCAGCTCTTCTTCCTTCCTGCCGGTCAACACGATTACGAGCAAGGCGATGAGCACGAGAGCCGCGATGAACAACGCGTTCTGGCTGAGAGCCAGGGTAACGAATCCGGTCAGGCCCGACGGGCTTCCTTCAAGGGTTTCCAACTCTTTTTCGGCGATTACCCCGCCGTTCGAGGAAACCACTACTTTGGCTTCTTCGGCATCCCCCGAACCCGGCTTCACCCAAAGGGTTACGGGAACGGTGGACTCGGCGGGAACGTCGACGGCCTCGGACGCCAACACACTCCACGACTCGGGCAGGCCTTCCACGCCAACCGAAACGTTTTGCATTACGGCGGGGGACGGGTTCTCCACTTCAACTACGAGCTTCAAGAACTCGTTTTCCTCGCCCGCCTCCACTTCCAGCTCTTCACCGGAACAAGGCTTTACGAGGACGGTGGAAGTCCCGACTCCGGAAACGTCGCCGTCAAACGTGCTAACGGCGACTTCCAAATCGTAATAGCCGGGAGCCATTTTTTCGGAGTCCAACAATATTTCGAACTCTTCTTTTTCTCCGGGCTCCAATCGAATTTCGCCTTGAATCGAAGCGAATTCCGGCAATTCAAAAGAATAATGCTCGGTGCGAACACCCGTGTTTTGCGCTACTCCGCGCACAACCGAAGGCCCGCAATTACTGGTTTCAACGAACGACTGCAACGTTATTTCCGCGGAGCGGTCCTCCAACACGTCGAAACAAAAATCGTTTTCCGCCACGACCACGCCGTCGAAAAGCGTTTGAAGGGTAACCCAGTACCTGCCCGCGCGCACGCGGGAAGGTGAAACGTCGACGAATAAGTCGGCGGCGTTGTTGCGATTCAACGAAACGTAGTTGTTGCTCAAGACCGCGTTCACGTCCTCTTTGTCGCCGACCAACGAAAAATCGAAGGAAGCGGCCGCTCCCTCGTTGTACAACGTGAAAGGCACGCGCGCCCAATCCCCGCCCTCTATTTCAACGCACTCGTGCGGCGAGTCGACTCGGGCACTCACTTCGGTGGGGTCGAAGTAACGCGAATAACTGATGGCGGGCGCGCCGGCCACGCCTTCCTCGAAATACTCGTAGGAAGCGTTTCCGTCAATCATTACGCGGCAAGAGTCCGCCGCGTAAACTTGGACGCGAAAACGTTCCTCGTAAGTGCGCGTGCAAGCGCCGCTTTCGGTGCAAGCTTCCGCCTTAACGAACACGTCCTGGAAGCCTTCCAGGCAGTCGGGCGCCGAATAATACAAGTCGAATCCCGCGGCTTCACCGGGCTTTACAACGTCGTAAAAGTCGTCGAAGTAGCCATTCAATTCATTCAACTCGGCTGAAACGGAGACGTACAACTTCTCGTCGCCGGTATTAGTAAACCAAGCGAAGGCACGGCCCGTAGTGCCGCCGATTACGGCGTTGTCCGTATTCACCCTCAAGTAAGAGGCGCCGAGAGCCGAAGCCATCAACGCCAAACCCATTAACACAAATGCAAGTCGCTTCAAAAGCCACCACCTGTTACCATTAGTAAGTAACAACATATATAAAGGTATTCAATCATTAGAAGTGCGGTTGTAACCCCGCAAACAAAATAACATTAATATAGGTGGCTCGGGTTGAGTATATTGGAAATGGGTGCCGACGCTGAAACGATTGATTCACTGCGAAAACTGGGATTAAACCAGTACGAGGCGCGCGCTTACTGTGCGTTGAACAAGTTCGGCGAGCACACCGCGGGCCAGTTGAGTGAAACCGCGGAAGTCCCGCGCCCCCGCGTCTACGACGTGTTGGAGCGATTGCAAGGAAAGGGTTTCGTTGCAATCCAGCAGGGGCGCCCCGTGAAATACCGTGCTTTACCCATTGGGGAAGCCGTGGTCACGCTGAGGAAACATCGGGAAACCGATTTGACCAAGGAAATAGAGGCGATCGAAAAAATCGGGGAAAAGCTTTCCTCGAAACTGGCGGCACCCGAATCAACCAACTCCTTGGACAAGAAGAACAAGGTGTGGCTCTTGAAGGGCCGCGAAGCCATTTACTCCAAGATAGGAAATATGATTGAGTCGTCGAACGAACACGTACTCATTTCTTCACACGCCGACGGAATGAAGCGAAAACTGAAGGCACACAAAAAAGTCTTGAATTCGGCGCGCAATCGCGGCGTTAAAATCCGTGTTGTTTCGCCGATTCAGAAAAGGCAGGCCGAAAAAATCGCTCACGAAGTGAATTCAATGGAACTGCCGACTCGAATGGTGGTCGCCGACGACCAGTCAATGCTTTTCTTGAGCGGCCGAAAGGCTTCTGCGGACGAGGAAACAGGGGTTTGGTTGAACAGCCCGCATTTCGCGGAGACCCTGAAAAAATTAGTTAAATAAAGTAATCCTAAATTAAAAAAAAATAGGGAGTTGTTTCACTCCTCTTTTTCTTCGTTGTCGCCTGCTTCTTCGGACTCTCCCTCGCTTTCTTCGGTTGCGTCTTCTTCCGGAAACTCTTCTTCAACGTTTTCCTCTGAAGGCGCTTCTTCGGCGGTTGCGGGTTCTTCGAGTTCTTCGACTTCGTGCACTTCCTCGGTGTCGAATTCTTCTTTGAGTTCGCTCTTGTAGAGGTAGGCGCGGTGAATGGGCACGACGAGTTCCTTGGCGTAGTCTTTGATTTCCTCGTCGACCTTGCCGTACAACACGTCCATTATGAAGTCACCGAAGCCGCGTTCGGACACCATCTTCTTCACGAAGTCGCATACTTTGACGCGCAACGTGTTCTTTTGCTTGGCGCTGCAGCGAACCGCGGTAATCACGAAGAGTTTTACGCGGAATTCCACTTCGTCTTTTGACTTGACCGGAAACACGAGTTGGAGCGCTGTGCGCCTGCGCCGGATTTGCGTTGCCAAGTAATCGCGGGAAAGCTCGTGGCGGATGAACTTCGTGTAGGCGAGGTCGCCCTTGACTTCGTGTACGCGCAACGCGAGATTGGTGTAAGTGTGCCTCAAGTCACGGGTTACTTCGCGCAGGGGCAAAATTATTACGCGGTTCATTATGTGGTCTTCGTCTAGGGCCGGTACTTGAGCCAACTCCTTCTCTCCCAGGAATTTTGGGGAGACGACGCGGTACCACTTTTTCTTCTTCCACTTATCAACGGTTTTTCTTTGGACAGCCATTTCACTTCACCAACAACGCCGCGGATTCGGGTTCGTACTTCCAGTTCTTCGGAAGCTTCTTTCCGCGGTAATACTTTACGAGCCTCTTGATTTTGGATTCCACGTGAGCCAGCTTCGTCTTGTTGTGCTGGTCGCGCGGGTTTTGTTCTAGGTGGGACCGCAAAGCGATCGCCTTACGAATCAAGTCGATTAAGTCGCTGGGGTACTCTTTTGCCAACCCCAACTCCTCGATTACTGCAACCAGCTTCTTGCCGAAAACCGTTTTCGCGTCGGGCACGCCGTACTCGTCACGCAACACGAGACCGATTTGCGCCTCGGTTTTCCCCTCCTTTAACAGCTTCGCGATTACCTGCTTCAACTCGTCCTGAGAAGCGGTAACCAGCGAAGCCGCGTTTCCGTCGACCGGCTTGCTCGACGAAGAGCGCCCTTTCTTCCTTGAATGCAACCTAGCCATACTACTTAATCACCTGATAAACGCTTTAACTTCCGGGGACTGCCCGGCTTCCACCACGACCCTCTCGGCCTTGGCTACTCCCTTCAAGTCGTCGGAAACGTCGGCGAACTCATCCACCAAGTCCAGCGGCAACACCACTCGAACTTCTTCGAGTTCCGAGTTCAACGCCTTATTAGCGTCCGCTTTTTGTTGGCGCACTTGCGACAACGCTTCGTGTAAGGTCTTGCCCAACAACAACACCTTGTCGTCCACGCGGCCTTTTTCGGGCCACGACTTTATTCTTCCACCGAACAACTCCGAGTAAATTTCGCTCGTAGTGAACGGCGCAAACGGGAACATCATTTCGAGCACGGCCTTCAACGACTTGGAAAGCGTTGCCTGCGCGCCCGCCTTGGATTCGCCGCCGTAAACGCGGTACTTCACGTCTTCGATGTAGTAGTCGCAGTAGTCGTGCCAGAAAAACGACTGTATTTCGGTTAACGCCGAGTAAAAGTCGTCGTCATCCATTGCCTTGGATACCTTTTCAATCGTTTGGTTGAGGCGCGACTGCATCCACTTGTCGATTACGCGGTAATCCGCGTCGCCGCCGGAGTAACCCTCCAGCGCTTTTTCGGTAAAGCGCGAAGCATTCCACAACTTGCGTATGAACGACTTGGCGTAGTTGACGTCCTTCCACCTGAACTGGTTATCCTTACCGGTTCCCCCCGACAAAGCGGACCACTGGCGCAAAGCGTCGACGCCCGCCTTTTCAACCACGTCTTTTGCTTCCACGTAGTTGTTGAGCGACTTACTCATCTTCTTGCCGTCTTCGCCGCAAACCATTCCGTTCACGAGCACTTCCTTGAAAGGAACTTTGCCGGTCAACTTCTTACAACGGAAAATAGTGTAAAAAGCCCACGTGCGGATTATGTCGGTTCCCTGCGGCCTAAGCGCGCTCGGGTACAATCGTTCGTCGAACGAGTACGGCCACCCGGCCACGACGAGCGGCGTGATGCTGGAGTCTATCCAACCGTCGCAAATGCTTGTTTCGCCGACCGGTTTTCCGCCGCACTCGCATTTTTCAACGGGCGGCTCGTCAACTGCGGGGTTAACGGGCAAGTCGCCTTCTTTTGGAGCGTAAACCTTTCCGCACTTGGGGCAGTACCAAAAGGGCAAGGGGACGCCGAACATTCTTTGGCGCGAAATGCACCAATCCCATTCCAGGTTTTCGGTCCAGTCACGGAATTTTTGGAACATGTGTTCGGGCGTCCACTTAATGGAGGCCGCGGATTCAAGTATGTCTTCCTTGAATTCCTTGGTCTTGATAAACCACTGGCTCGACCTCATTAATTCGACGGGCGTCTTGCACCTGTCGTGAATTTTAACCATTTGTTGCAAGGGTTCGCGCTTTTCAAGGCGGCCGTGCGCCTCCAAATCCGCCAAAACTTTTTCTCGCGCTTCTTTCGCGGGCAGACCAGAGTAATCGCCGGCGTTCACCAGTTCGCCGCGCTCGTTGAACGCGTCTATTACGGTTAAGGAGTGGCGGTGAGCCCATAAAACGTCTTGGTTGTCGCCGAAAGTGCAAATCATTACGGCTCCCGTGCCGAACTCCTTGTCCACGTCGGCATCCGACATCACCTTTACTTTTCTGTTGAACAACGGTAACTCTACTTCCTTGCCGACCAAGTCCTTGAACCGTTCGTCCGCAGGGTGCACGAAGACGCCTACGCACGCGTGAAGCATTTCGGGGCGGGTGGTCGCGACCAGCAACTCCTTGTCGGCGCCGAACCAAACGTAGTTCAAAACGGTTTTGCGGTGGAGCTCGTCGGTTTCCGCCTTGGCAATGGCGCTCTCGCAGTGCGGGCACCACAACACTACGTGGTTGCCCCGGTATACGAGGCCTTCGTTGAACATTTTCAGCAAGGAATACTGGACCGCCTCGTGGTATTCAGGAGTAACCGTGTAATACTCGTGGCCCCAATCGATTGAAAAACCCATCTGCTTCATTTGCGGCTTCATCGTGGAAACCACGTTTTCGGTCCACTCAATACACTTCTTCACGAATTCTTCGCGCGGCAGGCGGCCGTGCTTTTGCTCGACCTTCACTTCGGTGGGAAAGCCGTGGCAATCCCAACCCTGCGGAAACAAGACTTCGAAGCCGCGCAACCTCTTGTAGCGCGCCACAAAATCTATGTAACACCAGTTGAGCACGCCGCCCATGTGAAACTCGCCGGTTGGAAACGGCGGCGGCGTATCTATAACGTAAAGCGGCTTGCCCGACCCCGCGTTAAACGAGTGCGCACCTTCTTCTTCCCAGGTTTGCGCCCACTTTTCTTCAACGCTTTTTGAGTCAAGCTTTTCAAGAGGCACTTTACTTAACTCCCCCTTGTTCGCGAGTCTTCAAAGCCCACTTGGTTTTGCGCGGCTTTCGCTTGAGTTCTGCGTTGCGGCGGCACTTGCGGGAACAAAAATAATTGGAGTTGCCGTCCCTCTTGAAGACGGTTATCCCCTCCAGCAAGCCCTCTTTCTTGCCGCAAAACGCGCAATGCTTTCCAAGCAAACCTACTCCTTTTCGCTTAACCATTAGTCATCACTTTCTCTTTTTTCCGCGCAAGGGCTTGGCTTCGCGCTCGGTTTCCAGCAACATCAAAAAGTCGCCTTTTTTCACGGGGCCCTTGACGTTTCTTCGAATGACGCGTCCCTTGTCGCGGCCGTCCAAAACGCGGCACATCACTTGGATGACCTCGCCGAAGACGCCGGTGCGGCCCGAAATCTCCACTACCTCCGCCGGAAAACCTTCAAAAGTGCCGGAAACGGGTTGTTTATCCTGTTTCTTGCCCCTCTGCTGTTTTCTGGGAGGCTTTCTGTCAGCCATTCAAAATCACTCTTTTTCCTCGGAGCCCTCCGTCTTCTCGGGTTCCTTTTTTTCCTCGGCGGCTTCCGCCTCGGCGGGTTCGACCTTTTCTTCCTTTTTCTCTTCCTTGGGCGCCTCTTCCTTCACTTCCTTCTTCTCGGGCTTTGCCTCGGGCGCCTTCTCTTCCTC
>CAZVVY010000004.1:30212-33871 GCA_964630975.1 Microcaldota archaeon
CTCCTTCTTTTGAGAGGGCGCCTTGCCGCCATTCAACTCAAGTGCTTTTTCGGCTGCCGCCTTCAACGAAGACTCGTCTTGCGCGCCCGAAACCGCTACTGCCGCGGTAGCCACCTTCAAGCCGGCAGCCTTACCCAAATCCGCTTTTTGTGCTACGAAAGCATACGGAACGCCTTTTTCCGAGCACAAGCCCGGGAAATGCATCACGATTTCTTCGGGTTCAACGTCCTCGGCGATGACGACGATTTTGGCGCTGCCGCGCTCAATCGCTTTGGTCACCTCGTTGGTTCCCTTACTAACTTTTCCGCTTTGTTGGGCGTTTTCAATTACCGCCAACAACTTCTCCTGCAACTCCGCCGGAGTCTCAAACTTAACGTATGACTTGGCCATATCGCTTTCACCTCAGCTCATTTATGCCCTATGTACCTACAACACAAAATAAGGCCTATACTTCACGCTAAAAGAACTTTAAATACGTTGCGGGGCATAAAAACCGTATGAGCCTCATCGTCGAAGAACTCAAGAAAAAAAAGCCGGAAATAGACGGATTAATCGAATCCTACTTCCCGCGAACGCAAACACGGGAAGCAATGGAGTTCTGGTGCGGCAAGCCGCGATACGAATACGACTTGGAGTCCATCACGAAAAGCGTCAACGAAGTGTTGTGGAACTTCCTGGACCGCGGCGGAAAGCGCTGGCGCCCAGCAATGTTCTTGATGGTAATGGAAGCAATCGGCGGAAAAGAGAAAGCCGAGGAATTAAAGGAATTCGCTTTGGTAAGCGAAACCGTGCACAACGGAACCCTGCTAGTCGACGACATCGAGGACTCCTCGGAAATGAGGCGCGGAAAGCCGTGCGTCCACAAGATTTACGGGGTTGACACCGCCATAAACACGGGAAACGCAATGTACTTCCTGCCCCTCCTCGCCTTCAAGAAAAACCGCGAAAAAATTCCTTGCGACCGCCTCGTCGACGCCTACGAAGTATACTCACAGGAAATGATTAACGTGTCAATGGGCCAGGCACTCGACATAGCTTGGCACAAGGGAATCGGCGAGCCAACAGAACGACAATACCTGCAAATGTGCGCCTTCAAAACGGGTTGCCTCGCACGAATGAGCGCCAAACTCGCCGCAGTACTCGCCGGCGGAACCAAACAACAAATCGAGGCGTGCGGCAGGTACGCCGAAACCGTTGGAGTCGCCTTCCAAATACAAGACGACTTGCTCGACATAACCAGCGAAGAATTCGCGAAAAAACGCCGCCTTGGCGAAGACATCCACGAAGGCAAACGCACCCTAATGGTAATCCACGCCTTCAAGAACTCGCCGAAAGCGGCGCGCCTCCGCGAAATACTGGACTCACACCCCGAAGACGCGGAAACCATACAAGAAGCAATCCAAATAATACGCGAAGCCGAGTCAATAGAATACGCCGAAAACTTCGCAAAAAAACTCGTCAATGACGGGTGGAAACAAGTAAACGAAGCCCTACCCGAAAGCGAAGCCAAAAACAAGCTGGAACTCTTCTCCAAATACCTCGTCGAAAGAAAAAACTAGCGCTTTTCGGCGAGCTCGCGGTAACGTTTCGCCGCAAAAGCAATCTGCTTCAAGTTATCCTCGGAAACGTCGCGCAACCGCTTCGCCGGAACCCCCGCCAAAAACGAGTTATCCGAGTACTTACCCGGCAAGACAACGCTTCCCGCCGCAACCAAACAATTATCACCCAATTCAGCCCCGAAAACAACGGCACGCATTCCCACCATGCAATTGCTTCCAACGCGCGAGTCGTCAACCACGCAGCCGTGCCCAAAAGTACAATTATCCCCCACTAAAACATCGGAAGAATCGGCATGCACCACCGCGCAATCCTGCACGTTGCACCCGGACCCGAAACGAATCCTTTTCTCGGCGCGCAAAACCGCGTTGAACCAAACCCCGCAACCTTCCCCGAATTCGACGTCGCCTTCCAAGCGCGCGCCTTCTGCAACGAAAACCATGAAGAAAACCAGTCAACCCAAAAATAAAAAACGTCGCCCGAACAAACCAATTACATGCTTTGCTTCGTAACCAACAAAAAGGAAAAAGCGGTCAACGCCGTCACCCAATTCAAGGAAGTCTCAAACAACGAAAAAATACTGGTGGTCGCCCCCGACGAAATCATCAACGAAATACCTTGCGACTACAAAGCACCCGAAAAAGCGTTCAAGGAAAACCACCCCGAAACCGTTTTCCAAGGCGCGTACGGCGGAAACCGCAACGTCGCCCTCGCCGCCTGCCACGCCCTCAAAACCAACGCAATATTCTTCGACGACGACGTCACCCCCGTAAACGACCCCGTAAAAAAACACTTGCAACTCCTCCAAGAAAACCCCGCCGTCTTCGGTAAATACGTAGGCCAAGCCGCAGGCACCCTGTCTTGCCTCCTAAAACTAGTACAAGAATACGCGAAGGAAGACCCCGACCCAGAAAAAATCAAGCAATACTCTTCAAACATACCCGAAGAAACGCGCACGCCCCGAACAGGAATAGTCGGCGGCAACACGGCCGTCCGCCTCGACGCAATACCTAAACAATGTTTCTACCCCACGTCGTACCGAGTCGAAGACGCATTATACTACGGCCTCGCATCCCACTACGGATTCGAATGCCTGGACACCTTCGAAGCAATAGTCGAACACGAAAAAACCGGGCGCGCAGGCGACCTCGCAAAAGCACTCGAAAACGAGGTAACCGGCGGCTCAATCGCGCGATGCATCTCGGAACTGACAAGCAACAAGCAAGGACCCGAAAAAGCCGTTGAAATAAAACAAAAATGCTTTGACGCCGCGTGGGAATATTACTCAGTGGAATACGCGCAAAAAAAACTGCCCGAAAACGAGTACACGCAAGCAATACACGAAATCAAGCCCGAAAAACTCCTGTTGACCGACGAAGAATTCACGGCTGAAACCAAGAAATTCTTTGACGCCCAAAACGAGTGGCGGCCCGCACTCCAAAAAGTGCGCGCAGAGGAATTCAAATGCTGACTTCCGCAGCCTACCTCGCCGCAACCCTCACCATAGGCCTCACAATAGCCAAACGCGCCTTGCCGCAAAATTCCGTTCTCGCCGCATACCCACTCGGAATGCTTGCATCCACATGGACCGTATTCCTCGCCTCCCTCGCCCTCGGCTTCAACCAAACAAGCATCCTCATCGCTTCCGCCGCCTGCCTCGCCGTCGCCTACGCACTAAAATTCAAGCCCTCAATCAACAAAAAATCACTGCCAATCACGATAATCGCTTTAACCGCCTTCACCGCATTACACTACGCCACATTCCACTACTCGGAAAACGGCGATTTGAACGGCATCCCCGTCGACTTCGGGTTCCACCACGGAATAATCACCTCCATTGCAAACGGCAACTTCCCACCCGAAAACCCGTTTTACGCCGGCGAACCCTTCAACTACTATTATTTTAATCACTTGCACTCCGCCGCCTTACTGAACGGCGGCCTACCCCTGCAAACCGCATCACTACTACCACAAATACTCGTCAACACCTCGCTCGTCTGCCTACTTTTCCTACTCGCAAAAAAATTCTTCCCAAAAAAAAGATTGCTACCATACGCATTCCTAACCATCTTCCTATTGAACGGCACGCTCGTTTTCTTGGA
>CAZVVY010000004.1:33971-102653 GCA_964630975.1 Microcaldota archaeon
TAAACAAAAAGAATTCTTGGCTGCTCGGCTTGCTCCCAATGTTCCACTTATTCTCCTTCGTCCTCGGCTTCGCCTACCTCGCCTGTTACGCCCTCTTCTTTGAAACCAAAAAAATAATTGTGCGCGCAAAACAATTGTTGGTTCCCACCGCAATGGCCGCACCACAAGTCGCATACTTGTTACTTGGAAGCCCTGCCGCGTCAAACTCCATTCGATTGCGTTTCGGCTGGTTGTCTGCCAGCCAAGACATCATCTCAATTACCGCGTTCTGGTTCAACAATTTGGGGCCATATCTCCTCTTAGGCGCGCTTGGCTACTACCTAATAAAAAACGAAGAAGTAAAACGCGTTTTCTTGGCTACTTTGCCTCCGGCAATACTCGCAAACATATTCATTTTCACGCCATACGACTGGGACAACTACAAGTTTTTCGTATTCTTTTTCTTGTCCCTGTGCCTGCTCGCCGTTTATGCTCTGGATTGGATGTGGAACAAAAACCTTTCAGGAAAAGTAGTTGCCGCAAGCCTCTTCCTAATAATGATTGCAAGCGGGGTAATGGCGTTAACAACAATAATACAACACTGCGACGAACCGATTTACACGTCAAAACAAATTCAAGAATGTGACTGGATAAACGAAAACACCCCAAAAAACGCGGTGTTTGCAATAGAACCAAACTCAATAAACTGCATTTACTCTATTGCCGGAAGAAAAGTATTCCTCGGCTTCGAAGAATGGATAACCAACCACGGCCTTGACTTCGACGCCCGAAAAGAAGCAAACGAAGAATTATTAAACGGTGAATGTTTTGAAAATAATTATAAGTGTTTTTGGGTAATTGGAAACGAAAAACCGATTGAAATCAAATGTTGAAAAAACACTAATAATCCTATTAATAGCCTTACAACTACTAAGTGCAATTCAAACTGACTTTCAACACCCAGAAAGCCATGCCCTCGTAGGCACGCCAACTACTCAAGGCGGAACTTATCCAAGGTATAGTTATGATAATGACGTGGGCGACAGAAGCACTTGGTGGAAGTTTATTGGAGAAGTAGATGAGGGCATAGAATTTGAATTGTATGCTGGTTCGGGTATAACGCTAGATTGGATAACAGTAAATATGTATAGTAGTGGGCATAAGAGAATATATGCAAAAAACAAAGAAACGGGTCTTTTCGATTTAATCTATGAAATAGGTGCTGCAGACCCTGGAACATTTAGCACGGGAACAATAAATGGCAACCAATACTTACAAGAAAATGGCAAAATAATAACAAAAATAACATTATCTAGTAGCATTTATTTTCAATATATAGACGATTTCTCAATTCAATACGATTACAGCCCAATTCCAACGCCATCGCCTACGCCGTCACCTACGCCGAGCCCCTCACCGAGCCCTACTCCAAGTCCTTCGCCAAGCCCTTCGCCTACGCCGAGCCCAACTCCGTCTCCTAGCCCGACGCCAAGCCCAAGTCCTTCGCCGAGTCCTTCGCCGACGCCGACTCCTTCGCCCAGTCCGACGCCAAGTCCAACCCCGAGTCCAACTCCCTCCCCTAGTCCGAGTCCGACCCCGTCACCGACTCCTTCGCCGAGCGCCCACGCAACGCACGTTCCAACTCCGAGCCCAAAAGCGACTAGTACGCTGGTTGAAGGAAGCGGGTGGTCGCCCACTGCTTCGCCCGAACCGGTGCCGACTCAAAAAGAGGTTGAAGAAAGCGGGAACCGGGTAATAGATTTGAGGGTTCCCTCGGAAATCAAGAAGGGTTTTGAAACAGTCCTGGTTTACGTTGACGGCGAGCCCGGAGAGGGAAGCGTTGAATTCGTTTCTCCCAGTGGAAAAACTTTCGTGAGGAGTTTGAGGAACGGCAAAACCACTTTTTATTTTGATGAAGCCGGTGAGTGGCGGGTTACATTCAAAGACACGAGTAAAATCGTAAAAGTAATCGAAGAAGAGCCGCAAGCGCCCGCAGCCGCGCCAAGCGAAGTAACCGGTGAAGAGCCGTCAAAACAAACCGGGCTATTCATGGTAAGCTTCGCGCCGAGCCAAATCGGCTTGGCATTGTTGTTGCTCGCTTTGCTAGCCTACCTTTCATACGCTTACTGGTGGAAGCGCGTCGTAATAACGAAGAAGTACGACGGAAAACGCGTGGTAATCACGGTTGAAAACAGGAAGGAAACCCTGAAAAACGTCGAACTACTCGACTTGGCTCCCGAAGAAAGCGAAGTCAAAACACCTGAAAACGCGGAAGCCAGCGACACCATTACCGGCACCGCAATCAAGTGGAAGAAAAAAGAGTTGAAGAAAGGAGAGAAATGGATGGTTTCATACGGCTTGAAAAAAGCCGACGAAAAAAACTTTAAGCCGGTCGAATTAAAAGGATTAAACGAAGCAGGAAAAGAGGTGGCGTTTTTTAATTGAAGAAACTCGTTGCAACACTGTTCATCGCACTATTATTATTCGGGTGCATAACCAGTGAAACAAGGGAATGGAAGCCGGAAAACGTTGACGCCAGCCCGGTTCCAAGCATAAGCGTTCCAACAACAACCATACAACCAAGCCCTTCACCCACCCCCACGCCTTCACCCACTCCAAGCCCTTCACCCGCGCCGACCGCCAATGCAACGATTACGCCCAGTCCGAACCCAACCGCAACGATTACGCCCGACCAAGCGGAGTGCACCCTAACCGTGCAAAACCTCGGGGAAGACAACGAAAAACGGATTATCGTACAACTCAACGTGGCTGATGGAAACGCCTACATCCAATGCAATTCGACTTCCGGCTGGCAACAAATAACCCTCGACCAATCCAACCTCGGCTACCTCGACTGCTCATACACCCAAAACGCCAGCGAAAAATATTACGCGGCCAAAGCCAAATCAAACAACGCGGAATGCTCGGCAACCGTAACAATCGCCGCCGAAACCCTTTCATACGGGTACACCATAAACGGCTCCGGGTCGCTCTCCGACTCTTTCACCGTAGACAAAAACGATAACTCGACGACTCGACAATATTTGTTGAACAACACGGGAGAAGGCGAGTTGACCGGCTTCGCCTGTTCCTCCGAAGACGACTGGGCCGAACACACGAGTTGCCCGTCCAACCTGTTGCCCAACGCGACCACGTACGTAACCTACTCGTTCGACGTGACCGGGTTGGAAGCAGGGGTTTACTCCACGGCGCTCACACTTGAATGCGACGAGGACTCCGACCACACGATAGCGGTTACGATGACGGTAACCGAAACCACTCCCGCGCCAGCACCCATTCCAACCTGCGAAATGACTTCGGCAAGTCCTTCAAGTATAAACCGAACCGATAACGTTACCAACTCGATAATAACCCTGAATTTCTACAACTTCTCTGGAACCATTACCCCCGTGTTTGATTCAAGCCTCGGCGGCACGTCCACAGGAGACGAATCCTGCGGAGCCGCTCCGGATGGAACGTGTACGGTAACTTGGAACTTTACTGGTGCAACCGCAGGAACTAACAGCATAACCGCCATACTAAACTCAACGTATAGTTGCACTGGAAGCGTCGATGTCGAAGTCAAGGATTAGAAAGTAAAACCAATTCTTCCAACGACAGCGTTCTAACGCGGCGCGCGGAGAAAGGAAGTTTTTCGGCAAAAGAACGCGCGTCACTCTTTGAAACGCCGAGCGCCTTGTGCGAGTGCCCAAACGCTTTTTTCACGCTCTGGTTCTTATGCTGAAACAATAAGCGCACTAATTCTTCGTCGACCGGCAACGGCTCGCTTCTCGCCTCCAACAAGAGGATGGCGGAGTCAACGCGGGGAACCGGGTCAAAACAAGTGCGAGGAACGAATCCTTGCAAGGAAGGATGCGAGCGCGCTTGGGCCATCACCGACAGCCGCGACCAGCCACTCGAGCCCGGTTCGGCTACCACGCGCTCCGCAAACTCTTTCTGCAAAAGGAACACGGCTTGCTTGAAGTCGGAATTCAAGAGCTTGAACAGCAACTCGGAAGACAAGTGATAGGGTAGGTTTCCGAAAACCGCGTCGAAGCCGTTGAAAGACGATTGGCGGGCGTCGGCGCGCACGCAGTCCACGTTACTGAATTTTTCTACGGCCGCCAAAAGCGATGGAAAAAGTTTTTCGTCGACTTCGATTGCCCGAACGCTTTTCGCGCGCTTCGCCAACTCGGTTGTCAACGCGCCTTTTCCCGCACCTATTTCTAGTACGCGCTTGCCTTTTAGCGGAATGGTTTCGGCTATTGTTTTCGCAACGGTTTTCGCCGCCAAAAAGTTTTGGCTCGGCTTCATCGCGTTAGAAACGCTCCGAACGCATTGGCTTCGTAAACAAGTAGTATTTTGCGTCGCCCGACAACTCGTGGACTACGCGCTCGCAAACGATTTCCACTACGCCGCCCAAGTGGTGGACGCGGCCGTTGAAGTCCTCGAAAGACTCGAACGGCTTTTTTTCACGCGCCTCCAAAATAGCTTTCAAGTGTTTTTTGCCTACTCCCGGCAAGTGCTCCAACACGTGTGTTCTCATCGTAATCGAGCCCGCACGGTTCAGGAAAGAAACTATTTTTTCTTCTTTTCCCGTAACCAGTTTTTTGATTAAGTCGTCGGCTTCCGCCTTCGCCGAATTAGTGAGTTCGGAATATTTTAAGCGCCCGCGAATCCTGTCGATTTTCTCGCGTTCTTCCTTGCCGACGTAAACCGTTTCGCCGACGTCGAAGGAAGCGCCTTCCTTGGGCACGGCTTCAAGCAAAGTAAAGCTTTCAGTGCCCAAGAGTTGCACTAATGGTTCGCGTTTTGCTTCGCCGGACTTGCCGTAAGGCAGAAAATCCAGTACCAATGCCTGTTCTTCGCGGCCCAACACTTTGAATCCCTCACAACCCAACTACCGATAACTAAAACACATTAGGCGTTTCAAGCTATTAAAACCGTTGTCACGACAGCCCCCTTACTTCTTGGGTTTGAACTTCTTGACTACGTCCATTACCTGCTTGACTTGGTCGTCCGACAACGGCTCGCCGCCGAAAGCCACTGCAGACTTGACGTAAGCCTGTTTGATAGGCAACAAGTTCACTAGCGCCTCGACTTGCTTTTCGGAAAGGAAGCCGAGTTTGTCGAGTTCCTTAGCCAAATCCTTTGCTTTCTTCTTGTCCAAATAAGAGAATTGCTGTGAATACTCGTAAGCGCGCTGTTGCTCGAACGAGAGCTCGCCCGCCTTCTGGCGCTTGTCCAGTATTTCGCGGGCTTCATCCAAAACAACGGGTTTTTCAGACAACTTCTCCATTCTTCAAGCACCAACCAAGTGGGCGTTGCCCACTACCAACTCCTTAACCTTGTCGCCGTCCTTGATTCCGACTACGTAACTCTTGCCTTGACGGCCCTTTACAATGCCGACCTTGCCGTTAAAGCGCAGGGTGGACGGCCTGCCCGACTTAACGGACGGGTTCAACTTCAGCCGAACCCTTTCTCCTTCCTTGAACTCCTTGAGCGCCGCGGCGGCGGTCAAGCGACCCAAGCTCTTGAAGTGCCTGCTCCTGCGAACGTTTTGGCCACGAGAATGCTTCAAAGTAATCGCCTCAAAAATTTGTCAATACATAGTGCGGTTGCACGTATTAAAAACTATTTGATGGCCTTAAATACGTTTTCAAACAAAAAAAACGCGCACTTAAATAAGTATTTAAAGGCCAAAACACAACGTTTTTAAAGCAAATCGGGGGCATTAAACAAAATGGTTAAGAAAAAAGCGAAAAAAACCGTGAAAAAACGCGGTAAAAAAAAGAGGATGAACACCGGCTTCAAAGTCGAAAACATCGTTGCAAGCGCCAACCTCGGCGTGGAACTCGACTTGTTCAACATCGCCATGGGCCTAGAAAACGTGGAGTACGAGCCCGAACAATTTCCGGGCGCCATAATGCGCCTGAAAAGAATCCGCACCACGCTGTTGCTCTTCAAGAACGGCAAAGTGATTTGCTCGGGAGCCAAGAGCGAGGCGCAAATCGGGCGCAGCATTAAGACGGCGGCCAAAATACTCAATAAATACGCCAAATGGGAGTAAAACAGAAAAGCATTTAAAGCACTCCTTCCCGAATATTAATGGTCAGCGGCCATAGGAGAGGGGCATACGCCCGTTCCCATCCCGAACACGGAAGCAAAGCCCTCTTACGACTTCGCGAGTACTGTGCTCCGCACGGAAAACCGGGTTGCTGCTGCCACTAAAATTAATTGCGGTGAGCCGTCGGCATAACCGTTTAAAACCACGCAAAGCTAATTATTTGAGTCAAACGGGTTGAAATGGATTTTAACACGGCGGTAATGTACGGCTTCGGCACGCTCGCCATCCTAATGTCCGCACTATTCATAATGCAGACGTACAACGAGCACACGAGCGCGGTCGAAAAACTGCGCGAAAACAAGCGCCGGCTCGACGAAGCTCGCGACCGGGCCAAAAAAGTTTTGAAGAAGGCGAAGACGGCGAGCATCAAGCTAAAGAAAAAGGCGGGAGTGCGCGAAGCCGAAAGAATGTTTTCGAAGGCCACCACGAAAATGCTTACCGCAACAATAAAAGTTAGGAAAAAGAAGAGAGGTAAAAGGAAATGAGTGAATCGCTTAGCATCGTGTCAATCGCGCTCATACTCGCGACCGTGATAATCTTTATTTTATTGGCGCGCACCACTTATGAATACAAGCGCCAAGTGCGGTTGGCGACCCGGCACTTGGACCGCGAAACCGCGAAGCTGGAAACTCAAATCGATTCCCTGGAAAATGATTTCGACCGCCTCGTCAAGGAGGCGAACGGAAAAATCGATAAGAAATACTTGGAAAAAAGAATTCGCGGTTTAAGCGACTTACTCAACCAGTAACGTCACATCAACCGATGACGAAGTCGACAACGAACTGGCTCGTGCGCGGCGCATAAGGCCGCACCATTCGCTCGCCCTCGAAAACCGCTTTTCGGTTGTGCGCCGCACACTTTTCACTAATCAATTTTTTCGCTTCGGAGTAAAGGTCTCCGGTCGGCCCGAACCCGTAAAAATGAATTTTGCAGCCCGGTTTCTGGTTCGGAATGACGTCGTCCAAGAAGTCGGCGCCCGTGTGCGGCAACGGCATCAAAACGCGGTCGGCCCAACTCCTTTTCGCCGGCAAAAAGTCGCGTGCGTCCGCGCAAACCGCTTCGACTCTGCCGCCTACCTTGTTCAAAGAAACGTTTTCCTTCATTGCTTGGGCGGCGTAAGGGTTCAATTCGACTCCGATGCACTGCACGCTTTTTGCCTTGGAGATTACTATGGGGAACGGCCCGACTCCCGCAAACAAGGCAAGTATTCTTTCGCCTTCTTGGGTCAGGCCGCGTATGCGGGCGCGCTCGGTCGACAGTCGCGGCGAAAAATAGGTGCGAGCCAAATCGAATTTGAATACGCACCCGTTTTCGCGGTACTCCGCCATCGTGGTTTTCTCGCCGGCGAGCCACTCGAATTCGCGGACACGGTATTCCCCCTTCATCGCACTCTTTTTTCGCAGGACGGTCTTCAAGTGAGGGTGCAACTCCATCAACCGCTCCGCCAAAAACTCCTTTTTGTGCTCGAGTTCGGGGCGCACCTCGATCACTGCGGTCGCCCCCAACACGTCGAAGCCGCCCGTGAAGCACGCGATTTCTTCTTCCGACAACTCGCCGCGCAACGAATCCTTCCACTTCATAACGATTTAAAGAAAGGCACGCGTTAAAATGGGTTATGGGATTCGTCGAAGAACACTTTTTGAACCCGATGCGCTACCCTGAGTATTACGCTCCCTACAACTGGGTTAACACGCTCGCCTATGCGGCCTCCGCAGTGTTCGCCGCGTACCTGCTTTACGGCCTCATCAAGCGCAAGGGCTTCAAACTCGACGAAAAATTCGCGGAAGCCGTGCTTCCCTTCGTGGTGTTCGGCAGCGCTCTCCGAGTCGTAACCGACGCCGGAATACTGCCGAGGACCGTTGTTTTTCACGGTTTCGAGTTGCACCCTTTCATCAGCCCGGGCATTTACTTCGTGACCTTCGCCTCAATGGTTGCCGGCTTCGCAATCGCGCGCTTGATGGGGGGAAACTGGTTGCGAAACGCGTTCGGGCTCGGGTCCGTGCTCGCAATAATTCCTTTGGCCGCACTCCTTCCGTACTACGCTTACTGGGGGCACGCAATCGCGATAACGGTCGTGCCCTTGCTTGCGCTGGCCGCCTACGAGTTCGCTTGGAAGAACGGGAAAGGGTTGTTCGAGCGCCTCACCGTTTTCGGTCAGGGGTTGGACGGCGCCGCCTCTTTCATAGGCATTCAATTCGGGACCCCCACCCAATCATACTTCGAGCAACACGTGGTCGGCGCCGCAATAATGGATTCGGCTCCCGTCGCCTTCCTCATCGTGAAACTAGTTTTCGCGTTCCTGGTCTTGGCGGCTTTGAGGCACGGAGAAGACGATTCACAGGAAAGAAAATTCATTTTGTTGCTCGTCGCAATATTCGGGTTGGCTCCCGGCCTCCGCGACTTGCTCCGCATAATGTGCGGCGTATAAATATTCGGATAACACGCAAGATATAACGTATGTTCGCTTTGGGCGTAATCAAGGTGTGTATCGCCGCGTTCCTAATCGCGGAAATGAACAACATGTTCCTCTTATTCCCGCACTTCGTAAGCGAAGGTGAGCGAGCGGCTTATTGGCTCGTCATAATCGGGTTATTCGCCTTTTTCTAGCGGTTTCCCGGTCGCGGCTCAACAACACGACTCGCGACTCCTCCTGCTCGTCCGTGAACACGAAACCGGTTTCTTCGGCTATTTCGTCGGCGAACTCACGGATTTCCTCGTGGGACGCCATGTATTCAGGGCCCAATCGGTCACGCGAGTACCCGACGGCCATGTACGACTTGGCTTCCACCCAGTCGGGGTCCGCCAACTTAACCCATTTAGCGAATTCTTCGGGCGCCTCCATGTTGAGGCCCTTGGTAAGCGTCAACCGGATTACGCGCCGCGTCTTCAAGGAAGGAAACAATTCAAGGGTTTCCACGAGTTTTTGCCACGCCCCCGCTATTTCGGGCTGGTTTACCTTGCGGCACGACTCCTCGCCGGTCGCACACAACGAAACGTATAACTGAGTCGGTAACGCTCCACGCTCGTCCAAGGCGCGCAAGGCATCGGGCCGCGTGCCGTTCGTAACGAGAAAGGTAGTCATTCCCCGAGAGCGCGCTTCGGCAATGAATTCGGCTAGGCGCGGGTAAAGAGTGGGCTCGCCGGCAAGCGAAATCGCGACTTGTTTCGGGTTCTGTGCTTCCCGCCACTTTTGCTTGTTCGCTTTTTCGTTTCCCTTGAAGCCCGTCAAAAGCTTTCTCTGCGCTTCAATACACGCGTCCAGTATTTCAGCGGGTGAATCCGTTTCAAAGCCGTCCATTTCCGTGCCCAGGTTCGCCTCAATGCTTCGCCAACAATGCAGGCAGCGGAACCCGCACCAGTAAAGCGCGGGAGTCATTTGAAGGCAGCGATGGCACGGAATGCCGTAAAACTTTTGCTTGTAACAATGGCCGTCGTCCAGCAAAGCGCGCTTGGTCCAACCGCACACTTTGGCCGCCGAATGCTTTTTTTCGCCTACAACCGCGTAATGCTGGCGCTCATACTTTTCAACGAATTCGCTTGGAACTTTCATAACCCAATAAGGAGCGTCGAAGGAAAAGAAAAGGGTTATTGTTTTCGTTGTTCCCCGGAGCCCTGGTGGCCAACCGGCATTTCAACGAAGCGCACCTTGCCTTGGCCCGCCGTATAAATAACGCGGATTACGCCGGAAATCATTCCCGCGTCCTCCAGCTTCTGGAAGAATTCAAGAGTGGTGTCCTCTTTTACGCCTACCGCTCCCTCGAACACGGCGTCAACGGGCTCAAAGCCGTCCTCCTTCTTCAAGGCATCCAAAATCTTCAAAACTTCTTCCTTGGTATTCACGGCGAAAACACACCTCTGAAACCAATTAACCGCGCTCGCATTAATAAACCCGGCGCACTAAAAACGTATTTAAATCGGTGAACAGTTAATTTCAAAGAGGGTGAACGTTCAAAATGGTTAAGTACGCTATAGCAAAACAACTCGCAGGAAAGAAGATTATTACTACGGACGGTGAAGAACTCGGCCGGGTAATCGACTTGTACTTCGATGAGAGAAGCGGCCGCCTCGAAAAAGTAATCATCGAGCCCAACCCCGAATCGTCGCTCGCCGAAAAAGCGGGGCATGAAGCAGGGGGATACATAACCATCCCGTATTCGGCGGTTCTCGACGTAAAAGACGTGATGGTCGTCGACAGGCGCGCCCTCGCCGGAAACGCCCCTTCACACGTTTTCAACGCGTAAGAGTGGACCTTCCCGAATTATTTTCGCGCCCAACTTTTTTCGGGCTTCCCCGATTTTTCCTTTTCTAACTAATTCCAGCGCTTGGTCCACTAGGAACGCGTTGGCCGAAAGCCAATCACCCGCCTCGCGCGCCGCCCCCTCTTTTTCCCGGAAGTCCTTTATCGCCGCCAAGCGCTGTTCACGGACGAAGTCGCGTTTAGGCTCCGCAGCCGAAGGCGAAACGAAAGAATAGTATTCCTGCAAGGCCGCACTCAACGAATCGAATTCCTTGAATTCCTTGCCCCCCATTTTCTTCAAGGGAAACGGCGAGAAGGCAACCGGCTTTCCTTCCTCAAAATAAACGACGGGCCTCGCTTCCGAGAACAAGGACAATGCGGCTTCCCGGATTGCCCCCGCCTTTTCAGCATCCAACTCCTCCTTGAATCCGACTCCGGCGCGCGCGCAGGCTTCCTCCAAGTAAAAAGGGGGCAACTCCAATGATTTGGATAGGGCGGGTACGGCCTTGCCGGTTGAAGGGAATCCGGCGGTTCGCGGGTCCTCCTTGGGCGAAGGGGGAGGCGAATAAGTTTCGCCCGGCTTCAAGGTGCGCGCCGAAAACTCTTCGAACTTGAAGGGGCGGATTATCCTTCCTCCCTCCAACAACAAAAGGTTTCCCTTGGAAAACAATTCGAACACCAGCGACTTATCGCCGAAGCCGACGCGCAACAAGCGATCGAACCCGATTTGGGTTACCGAGGAAACTCGTTTGCCCCTCAAATGTTTTCTCAACAGCATTGCGAACTGTGAAGGGCTTTTCGGGGCCGGCTTGCGCTCGCCCAAAAAAGCGTGTTCGCCGAGGCGCACTACCAAGTCCTTTTTGCCGAACCTGAAACGAAAATCCTTTTCGCCGCACTGGTATGCGTTGTCCAAGCGCGCCCCCTCCAAGGAGGCGAGCTCGCGCGACAAAAAGAATACGTCGAGGTTCCCCGTTTCCTGCATGGAAGTAGTTGGTCGAAACGCGAATAATAACATATTTATATCTCTTCCGATATAACTCGTTTATGAAAAAAGGCGGTTCGCGCGACCACGTCACGTTCTTCGTAAAGGGCGTGCTCGACTTATTCATACTTACCGAGTTGGAGCGCGGGCCGGCTTCGGGCAAGGAATTAATGGAGAAAATTGATTTCGTTACGGGGGAAAACTGGAAGCCCAGTCCCGGCACGACTTACCCGGTCCTCAGGAAAATGGAGGGGGAGGGGCTCGTGAAAGGCGGACTGTCCAAGGACAAGGGAAGGCGCAAAATCAATTACTCCTTGACGGCGAAAGGCCGCAAGGAGGCCGGGGAACGCCGGGCAAAAGCGACGTCCTCGGCGGGAACCGTGCTCCAAGTAATGATACCATTAAAGATGCGTATGCTGTACGGTTTTAACGACGAGGAAATAAGCGGATTGCACGAAGCAATACGCGAACGCCTCGAAAAGCCGCGTAAAAAAAGCGACCGAAAAAAAGCGGTGAAAAAACTGGCTTCCGCGTGGAGGAACCTGCGTTGAAGAAAAAAATAATAGAGTTAAAGAACGTGCGCAAAACCTACCAAATGGGGGAAGTGCAGGTTCACGCCTTGCGCGGAGTCGACTCCGAGATTTACGAAGGCGAATTCGTTGCGATAATGGGGCCTTCCGGAAGCGGCAAGAGCACGTTGATGAACATGGTCGGCTGCCTCGACACTCCCAGTGAAGGTCACGTTTACTTGGAAGGCCGAGACATCGCCGAAATGACGGAAGACGAGTTGGCTCGGGCGCGCGGCAAAAAAATAGGATTCATCTTCCAAAAATTCAACTTGATTCCTTATGCGACCGCGTGGGAGAACGTGGAACTCCCCGCGATATTCCAATCGGTTTGCTGCGCCGAACGCGAAAAAGAGGCTAAGAAATATTTGTCAAAAGTGGGGCTCGGCAAGCGCGCAAACCACTTGCCCAGCGAGTTGAGTGGGGGCGAACAACAGCGGGTCGCAATCGCGCGCTCGCTGATGACCAACCCCGCAGTCATACTGGCGGACGAACCCACGGGCAACCTGGACTCCAAGACCGGAGCGGAAATAATGGATTTGCTCGTGGAATTGAACGAGGAAGGAAAAACGATCGTGATGGTTACGCACGACGCTAAAACAGCGAAGCGTGCCGGGCGAACAATAAGGATTCTCGATGGAAAAATAGATTCTAGAGGTGTACGTGGAAAATGAGGAAAACAATCGCGTTCTTGCTGCTGGCATTACTGGCGGCACCCGTAATGGCGAAAACGACTACGAGCGGGGGGCTCATAGAAATGAGGCTGTTGAAACACGAGCCTTCGCCGGCCGAGCCCGGCGCTTACGCCGACGTATGGGTAACCGTAGCCAACCCGCGGGGCGGGGCAACCGCGACCAACTTGGAGTGCAGGGTCGAGAACAGGGCGCCGTTCAGCGTGGATTCCGAGGAAAACCGCGAAAAAGACTTAGGCAACCTGCCGCCGGGATACGAGTCCAACGTCAAGTGGAGAATCCGCGTTGACGAAGACGCCGTGCCCGGCAACAACTTGTTGGATATCACGTGTCAACACGACGACTATCCCGCCCTCACCCTGGAAGCCGACGTTTACGTGCAGCCCACGGAAGCCGTGCTCTCAATAGACCGCGCCGAAGTCCCGTTAATGGTTCCGGGTCAACAGGCAAACCTCAACATAAAGCTCAAGAACCTTGCCGCGATAAGCGTGAAAGAAGTATCCGTAAAACTCGACTTCGACGAGTTGTCTTTTGCGCCCGTGGGAAGCACCGGCGAAAAGCAGCTGAGCATAATAAGTGGTGGGGGAGAAGAAACCGTTTCATTCACCTTGATTACTTACCCCGACGCCCAACCCGGAGTATACAAGATTCCAATAACCCTATCGTACTACGACCGGCTAGGAAAGAAATACGAGAAGGAAGACGTGCTCGGAGTCATAGTCGACGCAGAAACCGACTTGCACGTCAACGTCGAGGAAAGCGAGTTGTACAAGTCGGCTTCTTCGGGCAGAGTAAGCCTTGAAATAGTCAACCGCGGCCTTGAAGACGTGAAATTCCTTTCGGTGAAGGTGCTTGCGGGAGAAGGTTACGAAGTAACCGGTGCAAGCGAGGTTTACGTAGGTGAACTCAGCTCGGACGACTACTCGGGAGTCGACTTCCAGGTTTACGCCGAAACCGGCGCAAGCCAACAAATGCCTTTCAAACTCGAGTTGAGTTACACGGACGCCTTCAACCAGCAAAAAATTGAAGAAGTCACCGTGAACGTACCGCTTTACTCTGACGAAGAGCTGGCGCGCCTCGGCATAACCCCGGTCGCGGGGATGGATATGGTAACCGTTGCCGTTGCCGCAATAATCCTGGTTTACGCGGCGTACTGGCTGTATAAGAGGTTTAAGAAAAAGTAATGGCGCAGATAACGGATTACTTCCGCATAGCAATAGGCAACTTGTCGCACCGCCGCACGCGGTCCTTGTTGACGATGATAGGCATCATCATCGGGATAGCCGCGGTAGTCGGCTTGATGAGCATAGGCGACGGCCTGCAAAGGGCGGTCGTCGGCGAATTCGAGAAGATGGGAAGCGACAAGATAACCGTGATGAGCGTCAGCGCTTCCGGCATAACCTCGCCGTTCGCCGGCGAGTTGGGAAGCACCCCATTAACCGAGAGGGACGTGAAAAACCTTGAGAAAGTGCGCGGCGTGAAGCTCGTGGGGGGAATGCTTTACAAGAGCGGGTTCGTAGAATTCAATTCGAAGACGCAAGGCGCGTTCATCATCGGCATGCCTACGGGCAGCACCCAGGAAATCTTCGAAGATATGCAGCAAGTCGAACTCGCGTCGGGTAGGAAACTCGACGAAGGCGACGAATCAAAGGCGATGATAGGAAGCCATTTCGCGGAGGACTTGTTCGACAAGAAGATAAACACGGGAAACCGCTTAACCATCGAGGGAAAAGACTACAGGGTGGTTGGGATATTGAAAAGCATGGGCAACAAGCAGGACGACTCCGCACTCTACATAACCCTGAATTCCGCAAGAGACCTCTTCGGCGACGACGACACCGTTTCAATGATTTACGCGCAAGTGACCCCGGGCTCCGAGCCCGCCGAAGTAGCCGAAAGAATGGAGGAAAAGCTTCGCAAGACGCGTCACGAGGAAGAAGACGAGGAAACGTTTTCCGTGCTCACCTCCGAACAACTCATCGACACCTTCAACTCGTTGCTGGCAGTCGTACAGGCAATGCTCGTCGGAATAGCCGCCATCTCCCTCCTCGTCGGGGGCATAGGCATAATGAACACGATGTACACTTCCGTGTTGGAGCGCACCAAGCAAATAGGCATAATGAAGGCCATCGGCGCCAGCAACCGGGACATCCTCTCGATATTCCTCATCGAGTCCGGCCTCCTCGGAGTAATAGGAGGAATAATAGGTGTTTTGCTCGGCATGGGCATGGGAAAAATAACGGAAATAATAGCGGAAGAAGCGCTTGGAACCGGTTTGTTGAAGGCTTACTTCGGGCTCGACCTGGTCGCCGGCGCACTATTGTTCTCCTTCATAATAGGAAGCATTTCCGGGGTTCTGCCTGCAAAACAAGCGGCTTCAATGAAGCCCGTAGACGCACTCAGGTACGAATGAGTTAGGTTCGCGCGACTTGTAACGGAATGACGTTCTTATCGAATTCTTCCTTAGCCAACTTAACGGGGTCTATTACTCCTTCAGCCAAATCAATCAACGGCGGGGCACCCATCGCCAACTGCAGGGCGCGCGCACCGATTATCCTGGCCGTTTCATACTTAGTCAAATCCTTGCTCACATTAACACCTTCAACACCTTCAACAACGAAGGCCTCTTCAAAACTATTCTCGCAGCCAACCCCTTGAACTTGCCGTTCAACACGTTGTCCAAATCCTCGGGCTTGGTTTCGTCGAATATGTGGTTCAAGTCGTCGTCCGACAACTTTTCCAACACGTACCTCAACTTCAATCTTTTGGCGAGTTTGGCTTCCTCAACCTCGCGCCACTCTTTCTCATAACCCGAAAGCAACGCATCCGAATAATCCCCGGATTCAAATGCCTTCAAGGCGTATTTTGCGGCGATGTTTCCGGCTTCTATTGCCAACCCGATGCCGCCGCCGTGAATCGGGTCCACTTGGTGGGCCGCGGTCCCCACGACCATGAAGCCGTCAGAAGTCATTTTTTTTATTGGCGCCCCCACGCTGATGACGCCGCCTTTTACTTCCATTATTGAGGCGTCGCCGAACCTTTCGGGGCGCGCTTCAATGAATTCATCAAGCAAGTCCTTGGGGTTCGCTTCGGAATCCCCGCCGATTCCTATGCCGACGTTCGCGTAATCATCGCCCTTTGGAAATATCCAAACGTAGCCGCGCGGCGCAACCGAGTCTCCGAACCACAATTCAATCAAAGGGTCGCACTTTACGCCCACCATCTCGTATTCAACGCACTTGTCCACGTCGTAAGGGTCGTACTTGCAGTCGAAGCCGGCTTCACGCGCGATTTTTGCTTCCATTCCCTCGGCGGAAACGATGAGAGGCGCCTTGAAAACCATTTCCTCGCCCTGGAAAAGGGCGCGGACCCCGATAACCTTTTCGCCTTCTTTCTCAAGACCGAGAACAAGACTCTTGGGCAGCAAAACGGCGCCCGCGCGGCCCGCCTCCAAAGCAAGCCGCTTGTCGAAAAGCTTTCTCTCCAAGACGTACCCCGTGGTGTGGTCGCCTTCAAGAACAATTTTTTTTCCTTTAGGGGAGTAAACCGCGGCACCCTTCATTCGCGCACCCAAATCGGCGTCCGAAACCTTCAATGAAAGGAGCTGGTTCCACCTCTCACTCAGTCCCTCGCCGCACCTCACGGGCGTGCCGAAATCCTTCTTTTTTTCCAATACGAGGGCGGACATTCCGCCTTCGGCCGCGTTTTTAGCGAAAACGGTTCCCGCGGGCCCCCCGCCCACCACTATAACGTCGAACTCTTTCTTCACTTTTTTCCACCACTCAACGCCTTGAACGGACAAACCTTTACGCACAAGCCGCATCCAATGCACTTGCCCTCGTCGCAAACCAGCTTGTTTCCTTCGAGAGTTAAAGCACTCACCGGGCAAACCCCGACACAACCCGCGCAACCGATACACTTCGAATGATTAACTTTCACCATAAGGTAGAACACCCTTCAAACGAGAAATAATTAGCTTCAACGAATTATAAAACCTTACTGGAAAGAAGAATACGACTCGGAATTAAATTCATACAAACTCTTCAAAACCTTTTTACCGCCCACCAAAACCTGCGACAAAACATCTTCAACCGAAGGCCCCGACCAGGAAGACGAAACCGAAGCGTCCAAAACGTAAGCCGTGCCCGAATGCTCGAAACAAACCAGCGCGTGCTTCACTCCGTCCTCCAACTCGACTACGCGAACCGACGCCGTTGAACTGCCGCGGGCCGACAACAAGGAACACAACAAAAGCGCCTTGTCCATCGAGTCCCCCGCACCCAACTCCAACACTTCCGAGGGCTTCAACCAAAACGAGAATTTGAGGCCCGACGAAAGCAGTTCGACTCCCTTCAAGAAATCAAGGCAGTTGAGCGCGTAAGACGGAAATTCTTCGACGACTCCCTCGCCCCCCGAAATCTTCTTGGATTCTTCAACCACCTCCGGCGAAGGCTCTACCAGTTTCTTGAGCTCGACCACGCTCTTCTCTTCCCCGAAAGAAATTTTTTCCTCGTAACGCTCGATTACCTTGCGGTAAAACGCCGCCAAAAGGCGGTCTTCGGCACAAGCGTTTTTCCCGTTATTGCAAGCCTTGCAAGTCGGGCCCGCGCATTCCCCCATAAAATAAGAGAAGCCGGCAACCAATAAAAAACCGCTTAATAGGGCCGGGAAGCATCCATCTTCTTCTTGGCGGCCCTGGAAAGCTTCCACTTAATCCACCGCTCGTACCCCTTTTCAACTCTTAAAACCAGCTTGCGCTTCTCCAAGAATTCGAGTACGCTCTTCACGAACTCGTTGTCGCGCGCCAACTCCCCCGCTACCGCGCGCGTAGTCAAGGGCACGGGGTAATGCGAGTAAAGCACTGAAACCGCGTCCGAAGCGATTTTCTCGAAGTTCTTACGGGATATTCGGGACATTTCCAACAATAACAATGCAAACAATAATTTAATTCAAACGCCGATTAAGGTTCATGGGGTTCCTGGAAAAGTGCAAGCAAACCGGTGAAGAGATACTCGAATTCGGCGACGTTCTCGTAGTCCACCATTACGATTGCGACGGCCTCGCCGCGGCAGCAATAATTTGCAGTGCGGCGGACACCCGAAAAACGGTTTCCGCCAAGAAAATCGATGGCGGGCTCGTGAAAAAAATAAATTCAATTGAAAAGGATTGCACGGTTTTCGCCGACATCGGTTCAAGCCAACGCATCCTCCTCGAAGAAAAAGCCGAAGGTGACTTGTTCTTCATAGACCACCACCCGCCGAAAAAAAAAGGGGGAAACCAAGCCAACGTGCACGACTACGGCTTCGACGGGTCGACCGACGCCTGCGGCGCGTCCACCGCCTACCACTGCTTCAAGCACACGGGCAAGGACTTGGGTCGGCTCGGCATAACCGGCGCGGTAGGAGACATGCAAGCCCCGTTCACCGGCTTCAACAAGGTAATGCTCAACGAATGCGTTGCTCGCGGCGAAGTCCTGGTAGTGCCCGGGCTCGTAGTCCCGGGAAGAATAACCAAGCCAATGGGGAAACTCCTTGAAAGCGTTCCCGAAGGCTTCGACTCTTCAAAACACTATTACGACTTGAACGCAAAGAATAGAATGCGGCTCGACGCCGAATTAAGGAAAACAATGAGCGAAAAAAGTTTCGGGGACGCCTACGTCTTCCCGAACCAGCCCGGCCGCGAGGAAACCAGGGACGCCCACGAGCTATCCGCCCTGTTGAACGCCTGCGGAAGAAGCGGCCACTCAAAAAAAGGGATTGAAGCCGCGATAAGCGGCGGCGAACGACTGGCCGAAGCAAGGCGGCTAACCAGCGAACACGAAGAGCGGCTCGACGAACTGACTCGAAACGCGCAAAAAGTGGATTTGGGCGCCTTCGATTACTACGACGGACGCGGAAAAGCGGGGGCAACCGAGGTAGGCGTAATAACTTCGCGGCTCGTCGGCTCAAAACCCGTCATAGGTTTTGCCCGAGAAGAAAACGGAGTGAAGGTTTCGGCGCGCGGCACGCCCGAACTAGTTGAAAAAGGGTTGGACCTCGGCGAAACAATGCGAAAAGCCGCGGAAGCGGCGGGAGGAACCGGCGGCGGCCACAACGTCGCGGCCGGCGCCGGCTTCCCGAAAGGAGGAGAGGCGCGTTTCCTGAAAAAAGCAAGAGAAGTAATAGAAATCCAGCTAGAGCTACGCAAAGTCTGAAGCCGCAAGCAACACGTCTTCCCGCGTCAACTCGCGCCGGCCCGCGTGCCGCGCGTAAATCTTGGCCCTGAACACCAAGTCCTCGGCCGAATCCTGCAACAACTCTGCCAGCTTCTCGCTTGCCGACTCGGCCACGCGCTGGGCCCCGGTCTCCCTGAAAAAAGAGTCCACGTCGAACAAGTCAAACGCTTTTTTCACGCGCGACCCTCCACCAGCGCCTGACTCACCGAATCCGTGCTGACTAAGACTCGTTCTCCCACGCACGAAACCTTGTAAGCCGTGCGCGAACCCTCCAATTCCTCAATCAATTCCCTTACCGTCATTCAAACCACCTCTAATGCATCGTGAAAAGGTTCCTAACCTTCTTGTTCAAAGAATACTCGTTGCGTTTCCTGCCGCCGACTTTTTTCGCCTTCACCGAAACCAACGGAAAAGGCACTTCGGGCTTCCTCTTTTTTTCCGCGGAGTCGCTGCCCCTCAACTGGTACAGTGCGTTGAACGCGGTATTTTGTGAAAGGCCGGTTGCCTTCCGGATTTCCTTCAGCGTCAAGGAATCGGCGCCCAACAAGCACTCCATAACGTTTTGTTGGGACGGGCTCAACTGGTTCCACCACGAAACGTTGCCCTTCGTAATCCTGTCGCGCCGAATAACGCTTTGGACTATCGGGTTGTCGGCGTATTCGGACGCCGCCTTCCAATCACTCTTCCCCATTGCAAGCGATGCAAGGAAAGAGTTAAGCTCGTCGAAAACGTAACGCGGAGACAACAGGTTTTGCTCGGTCAACACCTCTTCAAGAAAAACGTCGGGAAAAGGGTTCAATCCCTTTCCTCCAACCGCGCTTATCCTATGAGAAATTATTTTCAACATTTCTTCCTTCGAAAACTTTTTGCGCGTGAAAATGTTAGGCTCCCCTATCAAGTGCACCAACGAATCCGGGAAGTCGTCGCGGCCAAGCGCGGAAACGACGAGGCGCAAGTTGGGGACGTCGTCCAACAAATACTTGAACTCCATGTACATCCCGCGGTTCTCTTCGAGGTGGGCTTCATCTACGAACAAGGCAACCTTCTTCTTTTTCGCCCTCAACTTCTTGACGAGGTTTTCACGGGAAACCTTTTTCGCGGGCCTTCCGAGCAACGAGTCGAGGAATCCGCGTTCCTCTCCGAACAGCCGGTTGTGCAAGCCGTCCAAGGTCTGCGGCGGCTCCTTGAAAACGTGGGACTCGAATTCCGAGGGAAGGGAATACTTAACGAAATAAAGGGCGGAAGTCTTACCCACGCCCTTCGGGCCGACGAGCAAACACGCTTTTGCATCAAAGGCAAGGCGCTCAAGAATTTTCTCGCCCTCCAACGGCAAATAATACTTCAAGAAGGATTCCTTGTCACTCACCCTCAAATCCTTTACAAACGGGTTTTCCCTCCAACCCAACTCCGATAAGAGACGCTGTCGTGCTTCAAAGACCTGCATGATAGTTCAACCCACGCGAAATACAACGAAGCAAACCTATAAAAGACTTATGCAATACTGGAAGCGCGCCATACAAGATAAATAAAAGACAAGTTCAAGACCATAAATCACGTGTGAGAGATAAATAAAAGACATATAAGATACTTATGAGGGACTAAGAGTTTAATTTTTGGTTGCACAACACAATTTATGGTTTCCTGTAACGAGTGCAAGGGCCGGTTGCTGTGCGGGCTCAAAAAATGCCCTTTGTTGGAGCGCCTGAACGCAAAACGCGAAAACAAGCCCAGAAAAGAAGTCGTAGGCGAAAGCCCCCCAAACGTGTTCGTCGGGTGGAGAGGATACCCCTTCGTCAACGTCGGGCCCAGCGTCAGTATGGAGGGCGCGGCAACCGACGCCTCGCAATGGTACGGCTTGCCTCTCGAAGAAATAGTTTCACGTGCTTCCGGAATGGCACGGGGCTTCAAGAAGCACGGCGTGAAAAAGAGGTTGGCCCGGGAATTGTTGGAAGCCGGCCTCAGCGCTAAAGGAGTAGACATGGCGGTAACGTTCGAGAAAACGCCGAGGCAAGACGTGCGCTTCTTCGACGTGAGCCAGCCGGGAGGCCCTTCAGGAAAAGCGAAGGCAATAGAAGTACAAGGCAACGCGCGCATACCTTGCCTGGTGGATGAAGCGGTCGACGACGGGTGGACGGCGAAGGAAGCATTAGCAGAATTAATGCACAAGGATTACGACTATTATTACTTGCAAAAAGTGTTGACTTCCGGCGCCCTCGGCCAACACTCCAAGAAGCGTCTCGTCCCAACCCGGTGGGCTATTACGGCGACGGACACCATTCTCGCCGACGAACACTTGAAGCGAGTACGCCAAAGCGAAACCATTGCCTGCTACCAGGTTTACTCGAACGAATACTTGTCAAACCGCTTCGAAATAATTTTGTTGCCCGGAAACTGGGAATACGAACAATTCGAGGCGTGGTCACCCCGCAGCTTTTGGGGCCGAGGCGAAGCAAACGTTTCCCAGGAATTCGAGCCCTACCGGGGGAGAAAGGATTACGCGAAAAGCCAGGGCGGCGGTTATTACGCGGCGCGCTTCGCGGTAGCCGAAGCAATGGCGAAAAGAAACGTGCAGGCCCGCGCCCTGGTAATACGCGAGATTTACGACGGCTACCGCGTTCCGGTAGGAGTGTGGCAAGTGCGCGAAAACGCGCGCGCCGCCTTGTCTTCAAAACCCAATGAGTTCAACTCCCTTGAAGAAGCGGTTGGCGACGCGTCCTCTCGCCTTAAAAACCGTTGGGGGGCGTATTGCTCGCGAAGCACGCTGCTCCGCCAAAAAAAGTTGTGGGACTACTAGATTTTTTCGTATTCCGTTCCCGCTTCCTCCAACAACGAGAGAAGGCGGGTCTTTTCGCCGCCGCACCCTTTCTTGTCTACGAAGGCTTTTTTGACGGGTGCTCCCGCTTTTTGGGTTGCCTGCTTCAAGGTTTTCCCGCTCAAGAATCGCAGCGCATACTTCGGACAAATGTGCGAGAAAAGGACGTTCTTTTCGAGTTCGGAGAACTTCGGGCAATAATGACCTCCGCCGAATCCGAGAACGCATTCTTTTGCCTTCGATGCCTCGCACGCCTTCAAACACGCGCGGGCAACCGCTTGACACGCCGCGTCATCACCCCATTGCTCCGGGGAGCTGCCGACTTCCACGAACAAGACGGGGCAACTCAAGGAAGTGGGGCCGTGGTGCGTCGCCTCCAAGAAAACCGGGAAGCCCGGCGCGGGCTCGGACAAAAGAAAGTCGTAAGCCGCCTTCAACGCGCCCGGCGCCGCGAACGACAACTCTTTTTCCGATCCGCCGTGTTGGCCGGGCCCCCAGTTGCCCGTGAAGTGCGCGGTCAAGCACGGTTTTTCGGAGGCGCTGGAATGCTTGGAAGCGAACACGAGCAAGTCGGTTTCGAGCCGCGTCGAAAAATCAATTGTTTCCTCCCCCGTTTCAACCAGAAATACCCCACCGCGCTTCCAACAAGGCAAGCCGGCCAACGGCTCGCGCTCATTGAAGCCGTTTTCCTTGAACCATTCGGCCATCCGCGTTCCCGCGGGGTCGCGGGCCGAGTAAGCAATCGTCGGCATAACGCAAATTAACGCGTTCGGCATTAAACTGCATTATGCGAATCGACGAAGACCGCTTCGACCGCCAAAAACGCATCAGTGGCTGGAACCAAAACGAGGTATCCAAGTCGAAGTGCCTGATAGTCGGCGCGGGCGCCCTCGGAAACGAAGTCATAAAGCTGCTCGTGCAAATGGGCGTGCGCGACTTGACGCTGGTGGACTACGACTCCATAATAGAAGCCAACCTCAACCGATGCGTTTTCTTCAACTCTTCGGACGTCGGAAAATTGAAGGCCGAAGTGCTCGCCGAAAAAGTCAAGGTAATGGATGAAAACGCGCGCGTCAACACCGCGATAAAACGCCTTGAATTCTTGGACGAAACTTTTTACGACCGGTTCGACTACGCTTTTTCGTGCCTCGACAACCAGGCGGCGCGCCTCCACTTGAACGCGTATTGTTACGGCCGGTTGCCCTTGGTCGATGGGGGAACCGCGGGCTTCAACGGAAAAGTACAAGTCGTGCGCTCGCCGTCGGCGTGCCTGGAATGCGCGATGAGCAAGGCGGATTACAAGAGAATGTGGAAGAAGTATTCGTGCGTGGGCGACGTCCTCGACTTTTTGGACCCGAAAATGCCGGCGCTCGCCACCACCACTTCAATCGTCGCGGCCATGCAAGCCAACGAATTCGTGAAAATGGTTCACGGCCGCGGCTGCCTCGCCGGAAAATACGTTTTCTTCGACGGATTGAAGCAGGAAACCACTGTTTACGAAATCAAAAAGAGAAACAATTGCCCGGTGCACTAATCGAAGGCGTCGCGGATGGAGCGCACCGCGGCCTCGCTCTCCTTGTCCAAGTACAACTCGAGCTTGCGGCCGCAACGCACGCAACGCTTGTCGCCCGCCATAATCGCCTCGTAACAATCCTTGTGGTAGGCCGCCCCGCAAAAGCAGTGGCCGTACTTCGCGCCCGCCTTGTTGGAAACGGATAAAGAAAACGGGCCCTTACACAACTCGCATTTTTCCTTTGGCTCCGGTTCGTCGGCTTGCTTCGGGGGCCAAGGCGCTTTCTCGATTTTCGTTTCTTGTTTTTGCTCCTTCATTCGGCGGCTCGCGTTCTTCAATATTTCCGCCAAATCGATTGCATTCGAAGGTGGTGATTCGTCCCGCTTTTCGGCGGGGGCGGGAGACGGCTTTTCGCGTGCGGGCTCCGGCTCTTTTTCTTCGGGTTGGCGCGCGGATTCAAGGAGTTTCCCCGCTTGTTCCTTCAGCGTCTTGGCTTCGCGGCGCTTCGCCGCTTCCTCCAGCTTCTTCACCTTGTTGTAGCCTTGGACGCCCAGCGCGAGTTGTTCGCCTTCGAACACCACGTAATTCTTGGCTTTAAGCTTCTTGGCGCGCTTTTCGAACTCGCTTTCCGCGATTCGCGTCTTCGCCAACAACTCTTTCTTGGTGGCGGGCCCGTCCGACAAATAGAACAACACGTCCTTGTCGAACTTCGTCAATCGAAAACGCTTTTTCTTGGTCACTTCTTTTTCACCAACGCGAAAGGCACGGAACAATACTTTTCTCCTTCCACCTTAAACAGTTTTTCTTCGCCGCGCAACGGGTCGATTACCAGCGCCAAGTGGTATGTCTCGTCGAAAAAAGAGTTGTGGGCCGCCAAGTCTTGCGAAGACATGAAAGAGCCGTAACCGGGGTGGGAGTGCGCCCAAACCACGAACGGCTTACCCGAATACTTTTCCGCTATTTCCTTGAAAGCCTCGCGGGCAAAGCGCGTGTGTAAAGCGGAAGAATCGTTTTCAGCGGTTACGTATTCTTCGGCAACCAAGTACTCCTTGCCCTGAAAAGAGTAAACCCTTCCGGCGAACAATCCTATTGCTTCCACTCCGCGCTCGGCGGCCTCCTTGAAGTGCTCCCGCGCCCCCTCAAAAGCTTCCGAAAAAAAGTATGCTGCGTAAAACATCAATTAATTGAAGCCGAGCTTCTTTTTTATGGGTTCCAAAAGCTTGGAGAAAAAGCCGGGCTTCGTATTTTTTTGCTGGTGTAGCGCTATTGCGCGCTGCACTTGTTCGTCCTTGGACAACTGCCTTGGCGCGGGTTTGTTTTCAACCGGAGTAACATCTTTTTTCGCCTGGTCGGGGCCGCCCGGAAAACTTCGTTCGCGGGCCCTTGAATGAAACTGCATATAACGCGGCGTCGACTCGTCGAAATCCTTTTTTTCGTCGGAAATCAGTTCTTGTGCTTCCTTGTCCGACTCCTGCAACTCCTTCAAGTCCTCGGGGGGCTTGACTTCCGTCATTCCATCCGATTCCTGCACGGGAGCTGTTGACTTCGGTTCGGTTTCCGCGGGGGGCTCTTGAACTGGCGCGGCCGGCTGCACTTCCCGCACCGGCTCGATTGGCGCGGGTCGTTCGACTTGTTCTTCGACCGGTTGTTCGGGTCGAGGTGCCGGTTCAACGGCTTGTTCGGTTGGTTGAGCCCGCTCCGATTCGATTGCGGGCCGAACCTTTTCCGCCTCCTCTTCCGGCAACTGCTCTTGCGGAGGCGCTTGTTCTTCCCGGGCCTTCGGCTCAACGTGTTGCGGCGGCGCGGGTAAATCCTCGTGCTCGTTTTTGACGCCTTCAACGTTTATTCCCGGCAAATCCGAGAAGTCCTCGACCGACGGTTCTTGCGCGGGCCCGGGTTTTTCGGCAGTCCGCTGTTTTTCTTCGGCCGGTGCTTCGGAAGGCCCGCCGTCTCCCTCGCTTTCCGGGGGATTGAGAGCCTGTATGCCGTCGCCTTCGACTACGTTCGTGCCGACGGGCGGCTTCGGCTCTTTTTCATCGTCTTCAGCCATGACAAGGAATATTAATCGTTCAAACGTATAAAAACGTATGAGTGAATTCAACATCAAGGTAACCCAGACCACGTCAGGAAAGGAAATAGTTTTGGCGGTGGAAGAGGATTACACGGTTTCCTCGGTGCTCGAAGTTCTCGCTGAAAACCTTCACTTGAAGGACCGCTTCGTACTCGCAACCAAAGACAACAAGATTCTCGACCCCGACGTAACGCTCGGCGAAGCAGAAATAAAGGAGAACACCGAGTTGCTCCTCATCCCCGACCCCACGGGTGGCTGAATGCTTCCCCCGAAGATTTGGAAGCGCCGCCTCGAAAACGAGTACAGGCAGTTAAAGGAAACCCCCCTCAAATTCGAGGTCAACACGGATTACACCGAATACGTCTTGAGCTTGAACGGCCCGGGCCTCTACCGCGAAGGCGAACGCGTAATTGAAAGAAACAAGCACGCCGTCAAAATAGAGTTGAACCGCAACTACCCTTACCCCGGCGGAATAGAAATCACGTGGCTCACCCCCATATTCCACCCAAACATACGCGAAGACGGCAAGGTATGCATCCAACTCGTCAACGACTGGGCCGAAAACCAAACGGTTTCCAACGTTGTCAGCGCACTACACTACTTACTCGAAAACCCCAACCCCTCCGACCCCTTGAACAAGGAAGCCGCCGCGTACTTCGAAGGGAAAACGCAAGCGCCGAAAAAGCCGCGCATAGTTGAAGGATTATGAAGCGCCCGCGAATCGTATCCATAACCGAGCCGGCAAGGGAAGAGCGCGCGCCGCCATCCGAACAAGAATTCGAGTTCGTGGAAAAGCACGAAGTCAAATCCGCCAAAACTTCCTCGTCTTAATGAACGTCTTCTGAGCATCCAATAAGTCGAAGAAAAAATCTTCCTCATTAGAATGCATTCTACCCAGCACCCGCGCCGCCGTGTCCGGGCCAACGCCGTAAGTTGCCAAAGCCAGTAAGGCGCGCGACCCGTACTCGCTAACCAAGTTGGCTACTAGCTCCGCCTGCTCCACTTCCTTCCGCGGCTTCCCCTTCTCCCACGCCTCCCCGAATTTCTTCAACGTCAAGCGCTTTGACTTACAAAAAGGGCAACGCGGCTCGTCCGGCGCTTCATACAAAGAAACGGCGTGCGTCTTCCCGCAAAACGTGCAATACACTCCCTGCTTCTTCTCAAACAACTTGTGCTTGAACGACTCCAACACTTCGGGGCCCGCCGTAGGCGCGACCAGTTCGCCGAAAGCGCCGAACCCGAAAAACTTTTTGGACAACGGCGATTGCTTGCCCGAATAAACGCGGACCCGCGAAGAATCCAACAAGTTGATTGCGCGACCCGCGTCCAGGAAGCCGTGCTTTATTTCATTCAAAGTTTCGACTCCGGCAGGCGAATCCCTCAACGCGGCCGCCAGCCGCTTGACCGAAAAATGCGAGAGCTCCGCCTTCTTTGAAATGATGCCGAACGCCTTGGCAACGCCGATGAACCTCTTGCGGTAAAGCGCCGTGTTCACGAGGGCCGCATTCAATACTCGCTCGGCAGAAGACGCATTCAAGGCGCGAAGCGATTCGGCTACTTTTTCGGCACATATTTTCCGCGCTTCAACCAAAACACCGTAAGCCCGCGGCTTCAACCTCATCCCGCCGCGCACGTCGACTACCGCGCCTATCACGCGGGCCAGCGCCTCGTTCGCCTTCAAACCCCAGAACGAGTGAACGACCACCCAATCCCCGCCTTGTTCAACGACCAACCCGCCGGGCTTGAAACACGCCAACTGCTTTTTCACAAACGAGTCCCGCGACTCGGAAGAAAACTCTTCTTCAACCGCGGAAGCGACTTCAAAAGACACGGGCAGCTCTTCACCCACCCACTCCGGAATGGCGGCGGTCAAGTCGCTTGCCGGCTCCACCACGACCTCTTCCTCGTTAACGCTCAACACGCGCCACGCCTTGCCCCGCGTAACGAAAGTCGCGCCCTCCCCCAAATACTCGAAAACGAAGGACTCGTCAAGAAGGCCTACCGCGCGCCTTGTCGCGGCGTTCCTCACCCACAACTTCTTGAGGTCGCGAATCGTACTCAAATTTTCGTAATAATACAGTTTGGTGCGCGCCCGCTTCGAAACCGTTTTCCCGTCGAAGTCAACGCATTTCGCCGAAGCGGACTGCTCTGCAACGCCCCGCAACTCTTCAAGCGACAAGTCGAAAACCGAACACGAATTCAAGACCTTCAACGCGACCCCCAAATCGATTCTGTCGAAGTCCAGTGCCAGGCCCGCGAGCTGGTGAGCCGCAACGTCCAACGGGTTCGAGCGCAAGAACAACGGCTCCAAATCGTTCTTCAACGCCTTCTTTTTGATTACGCGCGCCTCCAAAAAATCGAGTTCGTCATTGCAAACCACGACCCCTTTAGGAACCAAGTCGCGCCTGTGCCCGCTGCGGCCCACGCGCTGCAGCAAGCGCGCCACCCGCCTCGGAGAACCGAACTGAATCACCAAGTCAATCGCGCCAATGTCTATGCCGAGCTCGAGCGACGAAGTGCACACGACCGCCTTCAACCCGGAGGCATCCTTCTTGAACTCCTTCTCGGTTTCCACCCGCGCGTCCCGTGAAAGCGAGGAATGGTGTACCGCAACCTTTTTTCCAACGCGCGTCTGCGACAACAAAGATCCCAACGATTCGGCGAGGTAACGCGTGTTAACGAACACCAACGACCTCTTATGCGACTCAATTAAATCCGTTATGACGGACAAGCGCGCCCTCGACTCCTCGCCCAAGCCAACACCCTTCAACGCTTTGCCGCCCTTCCTCGGAAAAACCACGTTTACTTCCGGCTTCCTCGAAAAGGATTGCTCGACAACGCGGCACGAAGGAGACAAGAATTCCGCGACTTCACTGCGGTTCCCCACGGTTGCACTAAGCCCCACCACCTGAAAGCGCGGCGACTTCAACCGCAGGCGTGCGAGCCCTGCCGCCAGCTGCAGGCCGCGCTTGCTTTCAACCAGCTCGTGCACTTCGTCCACGCACACGAAGCGAACGTTTGAAAGAGAATCCTTCAACTTTGGGGCAATCAACACGGCCTGCAAGGTCTCCGGAGTCGTAACCAATACATTCGGGGGAAAGTCGCGCTGTCGCGTCCTCTCGGACGAAGGCGTATCCCCGTGGCGCACTCCCACGCGCAACCCAAGCAAACGGCACCAGAAAGAAAGGCGGTCAAGCATGTCGCGATTCAATGCAGTCAACGGCGTAATATACAAGAGTTGAATTCCTTCTTTCTCACCCTCCTCATGCAACTCGAGCAAGCGCGACAAAATCGGGAGCACCGCGGCCTCGGTCTTGCCGAACCCCGTAGGAGCAATCAACAAGACGTCGCGCCCCTCTAAAATCAAGGGAAACGCCTTCTGCTGAATAGACGTGAATTCATTGAAGCCCTTGGCTTTCACGAGGTCCATTAATTCGCGTCTCAACACGCGAAGTATTGCACGCCCCCTAAATTTAACGATACCACTAGCGGTATACCGCCAAAAGCGCGTCCCAAGAAAAGTAAAGAAAAAAAGAAAGAAAACACGAAAACAAAAAACGACGTAAAAGCGCGGTTTAAACCTCGAATTCGGCGTTTTCGAGTTTTCGGAGGCGAGCAACCCTTTTTAAACCTTTTTATTCTTTACCGGGTAGAAAAAACACTAACCACGTAAAAACAAGGGACAAATTTGCAAAAACAGGCAGTTTTTTCACTAAAACGAAATTTTATCAAATTTTTCTTTCATAAATCCACGACACCTCCGGTTTTCAGGAATTTTTCGAATGAAACACCGAGAATCCGAAGAAAAACGCTATTTTTTCACGAAAAATAAGGAGACCGGACAGTTTTTTCGTTTAACTTGGTTTTTAGCGGGAAAAAAAACGCAAAGCAGAGTGATTTTTTCAAGAAAAATAACGACAACAGGCAGTTTTCGCGCTGAAAACGCGTTTTACACTGTTTTCATTCAAAAAAAGCGCGTTTTTGATGCTAGGCGAGCACATTTTAAGAAATTAAGGATTTTTCAACAAAAAACAAGGACGAAAGGCAGGGGTTTTAGCGGAATTCGCCGAGAATAGGCAGTTTTTGGGAAAAAACGGGTTTTTCAGAGAAAATTCGAGTGGAAACCCGCGGTTCCGGTAAAATACGGGAACAAAAAGCATTAAATTCATGTTTTTAGTAAGTTTCTAGGTGAAAATAAGTTGCCTGAAGAACAAATAAAAGAACACATAAAAGCGGTTAAGCCCGTGATAAACGACCGTTTAGGGCACTTGCCGGAAGGCCAACAACGAGCCTACGCAGGATTATTGGTCAGTATAGCCGCTCGGGCCCGTTTTGAAGGTAATTTAAACAAAGAAACAATCCAAAACCCCGAAGAAATGAGAAAACAGCTGATAAACCACTTAACTAAATTATCGAGCCATAGCGGCATCCCAAACCACAAACTAATCAAAGCATTAGAACAATAAAATGAAGAAACGTAAAAACAATTACACCACAATAATGACAACGTCGCGGGTAAAGGGTCGCGGGCAAACCAAGAAACGTTACGCCAAAATAGTATTCATCAAGAAAAAGGGGCGGCGAAGGCAGGGGCAAACACCTAAAATAGCCTAAAATAATTAAAAACGACGATAAAACAAGCAACAGTTACATCGTTTTGACGTGCTTCCACTACTAATTACCATAAAATAAAACCCCATAATGTTGTTTTCAAGGTTTCCGAGAAACATCATAAAACTCCTTGAAAAAGGCACCAAAACACGACACAAAAGCACACCATAACATTGTTTAATAGAATCGCGGAATTCCGCTCAAAAAAAATTCCGAAAAAAAACGAATAGACAAAAAAACTGCCTACTCTTTTCGATAAAAGCGAAAAAAAGCCGGCAACAAAATGATTGATTGGTAAAAAAGAACCCATAAAACCGCTTAAAGGAATTAAGAGCCAAAAAAACGAAGCAATAAAGCGAAAAAAGCCGTTAGTGCCCCCCCAAAAAAAAGAAAAAACGGGCCTTAAAACAAACGAATGCACGCCACGACCACAAAATATGGTGGATTGAACAAAAAAACAACACAAAAAACGCGTTCATTGAAGAAAACTCGTTGGTTCGGCGTTAAACCGCCAAAAACATTTTGGAAGTAGTGGAAGCGTTCCCTCATAACGCTATTAAAGCGGTTCGCGTTTCGTTTCTAGATGGTTAAGACAAAAGGAGAAGGACCTGCGTCGCGAGGTATTCCGAGCCGTCGGGCATTACTCTTGAATTACAACAAGCCGCCGATGCCTTGGAGCGCGCGTTGGGAGAAGGAAGACGTGTTGAAACTTGTTTTTCCGCCGGAGTTACAGGAGGCACAATACGAAATAGCGTTGAAACTGGTTTCCTTCCTGAGTTCGAGGGAGTCCGCTAACGGCGACGAGTTGGCGGGTTGGGCACAAGAGAACGGCGTGCCCAATTCAACGCTTCGTAATCTGGTAATCCCAAAGATGATTCGAGTGGGCTTGCTGGCGCGCGAGCGCGTGAATCCGACCGGGCAAGGCGAAAAGGACAAGAGGCACCGGATGGTGTTGAAGTTGAGTAAGAGATTCGGCGAGGCAATGCAGCACGTGGGCCGCGAATGGAATTCGTTGGTGGAGACTTGGCGCGTCAAGCGCAAGAAATTAAAGGGGTGAAGCGCCTTTTGATTGTTTATGGGTTACGGCCACGCGATTTACAACGGCGCAAAAAAGGTTTTCTCGTTTTTGTTGGGGAAGGCGTTTAGCGCCCTACTCTTTTTCTTCGTACTCGGAATGCTTTACGCGTATTACTTGATTGAAGTCGGAGCCACGCCGATGTGGATTTTCGGTTTTGCGTTGGGCGTCCCGGTAATGTGGCACGACTTGGATGACGGAGTCGCATTCTTCTTGTTGGTCGTTGCGGCGTCGATAATACTACCTACCCCGGTGTTATAGAAATGGAGTTGCTCTCCATAATCGACGGGGACGGAAACACGGTGGGTTGGTGTAAAAAGGGGGAGGCGCACTTGAAGGGTTACCGGCACAGGTGCGCCGCATCCTTATTATTCAAGAACGGGCGCGTGCTCCTGCAAGAAAGGGGGGCTCAACAACCTACTTGGCCGGGTTACTGGGGTTGCACTTCCAGCGGCCACGTGAAAAAAGGGGAGCGCGTTGAAAAGGCCGCGGCCCGCGAGTTAAGGGAAGAAGCGGGAGTAAAAGAAAAAATCGAGCCGCTCGCCCGTTTTAGGGTGAAGGAGAATTACGGCAAATACAAGGAAAACGAGGACGCTTTCGTGTTTATGGGTACCGCTCAAAAAGATTTGAAGCCCAACGGAGAGGTGGCGCGCTTCAAGTCTTTTACCCCGAAACAATTCGGGAAACTCGAAAAAGTCACTCCCTTACTGGAAAAAGCGCGGATCTTCCTCCTGAAAAGCGTTGGAGCAAGCGGCGAACAAAATCCTTTTGCTCTTTCGAAGAGCGTAAAACGACGAGGCCTTCGCCGGGTTGGCCGTAAACCACGAGGGCACCCAAAGGCGCCAGCAAAACGCAAGGCAAAACCAACAAGTCTTCCTCGCCAACGACGCGCACGCGCGAAGGCGAGTGGTGGAAAGCGCGCTTCAAGACGTCCCAGGATTCGGAAGTAATGCGGCCGGGGGGGTTGTCGCAAACGTATTCGGTTGCGGCGGAATACGGCAGGGGCTCGGCTTGAACGCGTTTGGTTTTGCCGTCGAACACTTGGATTTCGGGTTCCAAGCCGGCGTTCAAAAACGCGCGGCACGACTCGTCGCCCACGCAAACCAGGAAGGCGCCGTTGAAGGATTCGTCGGGCGCCTCGACGAGCCGGCCCATCGGCTTCCTTAATTCTTCACGCATTTTTTCTGGCAAAGCCAGGTCGGGGTAAGCGGTTGACACGCAAACGATTTGAACGCGAAAGGCGTTAAATGTTTCGTGTACTACCCCGGAACCCTCATCCCGAAGAGCAAGCCGCACCACTACGCTTGGGAAAAAGAGTACCGGAGGCAAGGCGGCTTGTGGGCGGGCTCTTCAGAGCGCCTTGAATTGTGGGGCCGTGTCTTGGAGTTGGGTTGTGGAAACGGCAAGGGGCTGAAAAGCATTTTCGCCGGGGAATTGCACGCCATCGACGTCTCGGAAACCGCTTGCGGGCTCGCACGAAAAGAATGCCCGGGCGCGAAAGTGGTTTGCGGCGACTTTTGTCTTCTTCCGTTTCCCGACGGCTTCTTCGACTTCGTTGTTGCAAGGCACGCCTTCGGCCACTTGTCGAAAAAGGAGAGGAAGCAAGCGGCCGCGGAATGCTTGCGGGCGTTGAAGGCAGGAGGAAAACTGTTTTTCAAGGATTTCGCGGTTGGGGACATGCGTTACGGCAAGGGAGAAGAAGTCGAGGAGAACACGTTTCGGCGCGGAAACAACGCGTGGTACCATTATTTTTCGTTGGGCGAGGCGACCGAATTGTTTAAAGATTTTCGCGAAGAATACTTGGAGTTAAGGGAATCCACTAAAAAGTTTGGTGTAAGAAAATGGGTGAAAGCGGTTTATTTCAAAGGGAACGGGAAGAAGAAGTAAGGGAGCGCGAGCAGAGGGCGTGGGAACGCGAATTGTTGGATGAGCTGGCCGAAGAAGAAAGATTGTATGAATCCGGCGGGTTTGAAATGATGCGCGAGAAAAGGTTGAAGGGCGCGGCCGAAGCGGCGGCGCGCGAAGGAAACGTCGAAGTTCTTTTGGAAGAAGAGAACCGTTTGCGGAGGATAAGGGACTTCTTGGACGCGCGCGGGGAACGCGAGTTAATGGGAGTAATAACGAAGAAATCGGTTGAAGAACACTTGAACCAATTCGTGGACGGAAAACGAAAGTACCGAGAATTCTTAGGGGCGTTGGGAAAAGAACGCAGCATTCCTTACAGGAGAGAAGAAAACAAAGTCATACTTGAAAACCCGCAGTTTTACGAGCGTTTGCAAAACAGGTGGCGCATACTCAACACCGTAAAAGAAGAATACTCGAAAGCCGCGTAAGGGGCGTTTGTGGGATGGCGGGAAAATCGCACGACGAAGTTATGGACGAGGCAATGCGCAAGATAATCTTCTTATTCCTCGCCGCAATGCTCTTGCTGATGTTGAGATGAAAGAAAAAGAGATTGCAAGGTTTTTGTCGGAACTCGGGGCGCTCAAAAACTGTCGCCGCGCGGGCTGGTGGCTTGCCGGAATAAAGGACCCGGAAAGCATAGCCGAACACTCTTGGCGCGCCGCCGCAATCGCGTTTTTTTTGGCGAAACAAGAAGGCTTAAACGCGGAACGCGTGTGTACCCGCGCGGTTTTTCACGATTCGGCCGAGACACGCATCGGCGACTTTCACAAGGTCGCCGCTAACTACGTTAAGGAAAAAAAGGAAGCGGAAAAAAAGGCGGAGGAAGGCCAGTGGGCGCCGCTGCCGTTCGGCTTACCCGGGTTAACGGAAAAAGAAAAAACGGTTTTGAAGGACGCCGACTGTTTGGAGTGCGCGCTGCAGGCAATGGAATACGAGGCAACGGGTTATCCCCTTGCCCGCGAATGGCACGAAAATACGGGGAAAGCGTTGAAATTGGAGTCCTCGAAGAAATTATTGAAGGAGTTCGGGGCCGGCCGCCGATGGTGGGCGGGCCTCAAGGAAAAAGTATGAACAGACACAGTATTATGAATCCCGCGTAAACTTGGTACTCGAATGCGATGGCCAGGTCGAGGCCGCCGAACAACATCATTATTCCACTCCCGATTACCGTTGTGAGAAACGCCCAAAACGCGTACAAGAAGTCGTGTATTTGCCGAATCATTTAAGTCACTAATTCCGGGGCAGCGAAAGAATCGTGCCGCACTTCTTGCACACCCTCTCCTTGTGCTTGTAGTCGCGCGTGAAATCCGTACCTCCGCAATTGGGGCACGCCGAAGCCGCGCCCGTTGAATGAAACTGCTTCCAGTTCTGTTTGGTGGTCTTCGAAACCTCTTTTTTCAAGGGGGCCGCTTCCTCGACTTTTCCCTCGGTCCGCTTTACCTTGTGGGAATGGCAGTTCGGACACGGCTGCAACGGGTCCTTACTGTTAAACTCATAGAAACAAGATTGGCAAACACACTTCATAAAGTGTTTTGGAAATGCATCATATAAATAACCGAGCAACGTAATGAGTGCCGGTGGGAAGCTGAATGAAGAAGATTCTTTACTGCTTGCTCGACGGCTACGGCGAAAAGGAAAAATACCGCGAACTCGGCAACAAGACGCCTTTGGAATACGCGCAAACTCCTTTCCTGGATTCGTTGATGGCTCGCGGGGAGTGCGGGTTCTTGAAGCCGGTGGGCCTGGGCTCGGACGTCCCGATAAGCGACGCCTCCGCAATGACTTTTTCATTTCTCGGGTACGACGTACGCAAGTTCGCGCACGGCCGCGGAATGATTGAGGCAGTAGGCGAAAAAATGAAGTTGAAGAACGGCGATTTGACGATGCGCTGCAACTTCGCCACTGCAAACGACAAGGGAAAAATAGTGGACCGGCGCGCGGGGCGCATACGCGACACCAAGCCCTTGGAAAAAGCGATCAACAAAATGAAGTTCGAGGTGCCCTTCGAATTCAAGAGCACTACCGGCCACCGCGGCCTCCTCGTATTCAAGCGCGGAAGGTATTACCCCGACGTAACCAGCCCGGACCCAAAGAAGAACGGCGCAAAACTGTTGGAGTGCAAGGCGAAAAAGCCGAAGGCAAAGCGCACGGCGCGCTTAGTCAACGAATTCATTCAAAAAAGCCGCGAGGTTTTGTCGGAAAACGAGTTCAACAAGGAGCGCGTAAGGAAAAAGAAGAAGCCGGCAAACATTTTACTTCCCCGCGGCTTCGGAAACAAAATTCCTAAACTGAAGCCTTTCTCCAAAAAATTCCGGGTTCGACCAATCGCCGTAACAGGGATAGCCGTCAACTCGGGGGCCTGCCGCTTACTCAAAATACCTATTGAATTCGTGCCCGAAGACATTGGTGACCCGTTTAAGGAAGTAATGTTGAAGGTGCGGCCCGTAAAGCGCGCATTAAAGAAGAAGAGCTTTGTTTTCGTGCATTTCAAGACCACGGACTTGCCGGGCCACGACGGCGACGTGCAAGCCAAAGTGCGTGAAATCGAGCGTTTCGACGCTTTCCTGGAAGGCCTCGGCCTAGGCAAAAACGTGATGGTCGTCGTGGGCGCGGACCACTGCACTTCTTGCAGGAAAAAATCACACACCAACGACCCTATACCTTACTTGTTGTACGACGGTAAGGAGAGAAAGCCGGTTGGAAAAACCTTTGGCGAGAGGGCTTGCGCAAAAGGCCCTAAAATCAACCAATTCGACTTATTGCCGCGCGCACTTTCTAGGAGGAAGTGATTTTTTCCTCCAAGCGAATCAACTGGTTGTATTTCGAGGTTCGGTCGCTTCGCGCCGGCGCACCTATTTTCACGTATTCGCTGCCTATTCCAACGGCGAAGTCGGCGAGGAAAGCGTCCTCGGTTTCACCGGAGCGATGCGAAACCATGGTCTTCCAACCGGCCGAGCGCGCGGCTTCGACCGCTTTGACCGCCTCGGTAACCGAACCGATTTGGTTGAGTTTTACGAGGAGGCAGTTGCACGCCTTTTTTCGTATCGCGGTTTGAATTCGCCCGGGGTTCGTGACCAGCAAGTCGTCGCCGACCACGGTGAAACCTGCTTTCGAAGTCAGCGAGGCAAAGGAATCAAAGTCTTCTTCGGCGAACGGGTCTTCCATCAGCTTGAAGGTATACTGCTCCGCCAAATCCAAGTAATAATCCACTAGTTCGGCGCCCGAATACTCCTTGTCGAGAACGTATTTTCCGTTCTCATAAAAATTGGAGGCGGCTGCATCCAAGCCGAAAAACATTTTTTCTTCAAACCCTAACTCGCTTACGGCTTTTGAAATGAGTTCGAAGGGTTCGCGGTCATCAGATAATTGGGGCGCAAACCCTCCTTCGTCTCCCACGTTTATGGCTCCGCGGCCGTAATTGTCCTTCAAAATTTTTTTGAGCTCGTGGTAAACCTCAGAAACCATTCTCGTGCCTTCAGTGAAGGACGGCGCGCCTTCGGGTACGACCATGTATTCTTGGATGTTCAATTCGTTTCCGGCGTGCGCGCCCCCGTTGACCACGTTCGAGCTGGGCACGGGTAGGGAAGGTGTGCGACCCGACAAAGAAGCGAAGTGCTCGAATAATTCGACTTCTTTTTCGGCGGCGGCCGCGCGGGCGAGCGCCATGCTCACCGAAAGGATTGCGTTGGCTCCCAGCAAACCCTTATTAGGGGTGTTGTCAGCCTCCAACAATTTTTCATCTAATCCTTGTGAAGGGGTTTCGCCTTCAATTAAGGGGGCAAGCACGCGATTAACGTTTTCAACCGCTTTTTTCACGCCTTTTCCGTGAAAACGCGTTCCGCCATCCCTCAATTCAAGGGCTTCGTGGACGCCGGTAGACGCGCCGCTGGGAACCATGGCGCGAAAAACGCCTTTACCAGTTTTCATTTCGCATTCTACTGTCGGATTGCCGCGCGAATCCAGAACTTCCCTTGCAAAAACTTTTTCAATCATTTGGAGACACCCCCCGCGCTTCCGGTATTCAAATGTTATGAATGCACAGCATAATAAAAAAAGGAAGTATTAACGAGTTATGATTCTTTCACGGCCCGCCCTCTTAAACGCGATAAGGGAAAAAAGCATTGAAATAACTCCTTTTGATGAATGCTTGGTAGGCGCCTGTTCAATCGACTTTCGTTTGGGAAAAAAATTCAAGGTTTATAGGGAGGATAAGAAGAAGACTCGGTTGGACGACGAATTCAGTTATTCTTCGGAATACTACGAAACCAAGGAGTTAAGCAAAGGAGAAACACTCCTAATCAACCCAGGCCAATTGGTGTTGGGAGTAACCCTTGAAAGATTGAAGTTGAATGATTCGATTTGCGCTTTCATTGAAGGAAGAAGCAGGTTTGCAAGAAGCGGGTTGTTCGTTCACGTCAGTTCGGGCCTCGTTCAAGCAGGCTCAGACAATCACCAAGTACTCGAAATATTTAATGCTTCCCCGAATGAATTGGAGTTGGTTCCCGGAACCCGAATTTGCCAACTCGTGTTTTTCGAGGCCACCGGTGGAGCGGGTTACGGGGGCGCCTTCCAGAACCAGGAAAAGCCGTGAATAGTGGAAGTGAGGGGGGTCTGCCTTTTTGCAACCGTTTTTATTCGGTAACCGCTAATTTTTGGTTATGGCTTTATTCGATTTATTCGGCAAGAAAGCGGCTTTGGAAGGCGGCAATTATTCCATTGATTATTCCTTGCATCCTCTCAGCTTGAAGCCCCGTAAAAACGATTACGCCTTGTTATCCGTTTACTTGAAAAACAATTATTCGCAGCCAATGCTGACGTCCCTCGTCGCTTCAACAACCCGAAAACTGGGTTTTGAAGCCAACATTTTATCCAACCAAAAAGAAGTTCGCCTGGGCGTCATCGAGCCGGGTGAAGGGCGCACAATACACTTGAAAGTTTGGTCTTCACCCCGCACGACCGCGGGCGACCACCCGCTCGTGTTGACCGCGATATCCCATTACCGCGACTACGGCCACGTGTTGAACGAGTCGAGGAAGCGCTTGGTCATCCGCGTTGCATAAAGTATTTAATTGAGGATTCAATGGATTAATGGAGGTTGATTGCTTTGTTGAAGGTTTCACAACTCATTGGAATGGATATTTACACGGATTCGGCGAACCAGTTGGGTAAGGTTTACGACGTAATACTCGACTTGCAAAAAGGGGAAGTAGTCCGCTTGACGCTTGAACCCATCAAGGCGACCAGCAAGGACGAGGCGCGCAAGATTTTCCGCGAAAAAACAATTTTATACAAGAGCGTTAAAGCCGCGGAAAAAATCATTCTCGTTTCCGGAAGCAACCCGGTCGAAGAAAACGTTGAGGCGCCCGAACCCGAAAAGCCCAAGCACGGTTACTACCGTTACAAGCAGCGCGGCAAGAGTCCCTACAAATAAATTTTTTTTTAATGGATTATTATTAATAGCGGGGAGAGGATTTGAACCTCCGATCTCCGGGTTATGAGCCCAGCGGGCACTCCTGACTACCCTACCCCGCTAAAAACAGCGAACATATTCTAGGTTACCGGTCGTTTATAACGGGTTCGACGTTTCTTCCAACCCGGAAAAAGAACCCAACACGCTTTGAATCGACTCTATTCGTTGAGTCAACTCATCCAAACGCTTTTTCTTGTGATTCTTTTTTTCGGGCTTCAGCTTGCACCCGCATTCACCGCACTTGAACCCGTTGTCGAAAGCTTCCTCGAAACCGTGCGGCCTGCATTTCTTGCTGCAAGCATAATACTCCTTGGTTTCCTCTTCGGCCAGCCGCGCCTTCAAATCCGTTAACTCGCCTTGTTTGGCCCGCAACAAGTTTCGCGTGGTGCGGTCCATATCAAAATACCAAGTGTAAGTGAACCAACCCGTCTGCATGTTTTTTTCCCGGGTATAATTGACTATCCCGTTCTCGTGCAACACGTTCAACAAGTGGCGAATCTCCGAAACCTTGAATTCGGTTTTCTCCTCGATTACGTCGTCGGTCGCACCTTCACCTATTGCCTTAACGACCTTCAAAGCATCCTTTCCGGCATATTCCCTAACAAAAGAATACAGTCCCCTCAACGACTTGCTCCCCGCCATAAACAGTATTCTGGTCGAATAACTATTTATATTTAGCCGTGAACTCCTTGTCGCGCGCACTCGGCTTCAAGGACAACCGCGCACCCGAAAACCGCGGCCTCAAACCCAGCCCGCTCAAGAAAACGGCGAGCGCCCCCGCCTCCGAATGCGGTTGGCCCGTAATCGCGCAATTATAGTCGGCTTCCCCGTAAACCCCGCGCGGCACTTTTTCCGAGCCGATTACGACGAGCATTCTCTTTCCCTTGACCGCCGGCAGGACGCGCTTGAACGGCAAGCCATACATCGTCAAGTGAATTATTTTCGCGCCCTTCTTTTTCTCCGAAGAAAAAAGTTTTTTCCAAGACGAGCCGTGCTCGATCGAGAAGCGGCCGCCCCAGTTTTTCACGACGCCGCGAACGCTTTCCTCCAACTTTTCGTCTTCTTCCCCGAAGTAAACCAGTTTGGAGGCGCCGAACGCCCTCGCAATCAACGCGCAATGCGTACTCAGCCTCTTGTCCCGTTCGGGCCTGTGACCCAAGCGCGCCACCGTAACAACCATAACTATCTTAAACCAGTCGCGTCCAAAAACCTTTTCACTTTAACGGGCCCATAGCTCAGTTTGGCCAGAGCACTCGGCTCTTAACCGAGGCGTCGAGGGTTCGAACGAACCCTTTTCTTTGTAAAGAAAAGTGTTTCATCCCAAAAGAAACTCTTTTCAACGAAAAAGAGAAGGGTTGTGAAAATCCCTCTGGGCCCGCCTCTTTTTAAACGCGCTACTCGGCAAGGGTAGTGCGCAACGCTTTTATTTAGTGTTTACAACTTCTTAATGCGTATTCTGCATAGGTGGGTTGAAATGGTCGCCTTGCTGGCTCCCAAAGGGCCGGCCTAATTTTCTATTAGGTTTCCAGCAACCGCTTTAAACCGTTGCCCCTTTACTTTTTCTTATGCGCTTTCCTTGGGCAACCCTCTTGTTGACCGTTGCAATATTAGCGCCGTACTTCGCGCAATCCCAGGGAACCCTTTACTTACCCGACGAAGCGATCGCCGGGAACGCGTTCGCATTCGAACAAGCGCACGCCCTCTTAACCCACATGTTTTACCACGTTGGGGTTTACCACTTAATTGGCAACCTGTTGCCCCTCGTGCTATTCGTTTTCCTCCTCGAACAAATCCTTTCCCCGCTGGATTCCCTCGCAATATTCTTTTTTTCGGGGGCTTTCGCCAGCATAATATTTTCCCTCGCAAACCCGTCCTCTTTTCTTGTCGGCGCCAGTGCGGGATTGAGCGGCGTAATGGCTGCGGCGACAATGCTCAACCCTTCCCGCGCCGTTCCCTTACTGCTTTTGGCGCCCTTACTCGCTTACCTGATTTTCTTTCCCGCGGTAACCCATTTGAACCGCTTACAGGCCGATGCCTTGCAATCGCAAGCCGCCGAACTCGTAGAGCAAGCAGAGGCCCTGGAAGAACAAGGTTTGGCGGGGGAAGCAGCCGAAAAAAGAATGGAACTTGAGGCCATCCAACAAAAAGCGGGGGTGGTCGAGCAAGGGCAGGTGCGCGAGCACTCCACGCAAACCGACTTGTTCGTCCACGCTTACGGGGCGCTGTTCGCGGCGGCTTACCTCCTCTTATTCAAGAAAGACGCGGTTTACCGCGGCCTCTTGGAATTCGATTCGTTGCGCTCACGCATTCGTTCTCTCTTTCAAAAGGGGCAATCGTATTAAAGAAGCGCGACCCAAGAATTTGGCGTGCAGGGCTGACAGAGCGGCTATGTGCCCGCCTGCAGAGCGGGTCAGGGGGGTTCGACTCCCTCGCCCTGCTTGAAAACCAAACCGTTAAATAGCGGACTTATCGCTTTACCTATATGTCGGTTTCAAGACACGTCAATTTGGGGTTGCTTCAGCTCCAAATACTGTGGTTTTTGTCAAGGGAAGAGTCGTGCGGCTACTCCTTGATGCGCAAGCTCAACGAAGTCAAGAGGACTAATGTTTCAGCGGGAGTTCTTTACCCCGCGCTCTCCCGGCTTTCCTCGCAAGGATTCATCAAAGTATCGAAAACGGGGGCGCGCGGAAAAAAGTTTTACGCCTTGACCGCCAAAGGCAGGCGCGAACTCAAGCACAACTGCGAGGAATTCCTGAAGACGTTCGCGGGCCTGATAAACGAATACAAGTGTTCGTGTTGTGGTGCCCGAAAATGAAGGTTTACTTGGATAACGCGGCTACGACGGCTGTCGACCCCCGCGCCGTCAAGAAAATGTTGCCTTTTTTCTCGAAGAAGTACGGCAACCCTTCCTCGCTCCACAAGTGGGGCCGCGAAGCCGAGGAAGCCGTGGACGCCGCGCGAAGCGGTTTAGCCGCGTCGTTGAACGCTTCCCCCGGCGAAATAATTTTTACTTCGGGCGGAACCGAAGCGGACAACCTCGCCTTGCGGGGCGCTCTTTCCGCGTCCAAGAAAAAAGAGTTGGTTGTAAGCGAAATAGAGCATCCCGCGGTTTTGCGCACGGCCGAAAGCCTGGAAAGAGATGGCTTCACGGTCAAGCGCGTCAAAGTCGATTCGGATGGCATCGTTTTATTGTCCGACCTTGAAAAAAAAGTTTCGCGGCGCACCGCACTCGTTTCGGTGATGCACGCCAACAACGAAGTGGGTGCAATCCAACCCATACAAAAAATTCGCGCCGTTTGCAAGGACAACGGCGCGCTGTTCCACACCGATGCCGTGCAGTCGTATGGAAAAATTCCCTTGTCCTCGAAAAACGCCGACTTGATATCCCTTTCATCACACAAGATTCACGGCCCGAAAGGAGTGGGCGCGCTGTTCGTGCGCGAAGGAACCCCCGTTTTTCCGAGGGCTACGGGGGGAAGCCACGAGCGCGGCAAGCGCGCCGGAACGGAAAACGTGCCCGGGATAGTAGGGTTCGCCGAAGCGGCGCGCCTCGCCTTCAAGTACTTCAAGCAAAACGCCCGTAAAACGGCGCGCCTACGCGACAAGCTCGTCAGGCGCGCCCTTGAACTAGACGGGTCCCGGCTGGACGGCCCGAAACCGGGCGCCAAGCGGCTTCCGAACAACGCGCACTTGGGCTTCGACTTCGTGGAAGGGGAAGCGCTGCTTCTCCGTTTGGATGCCCGCGGAATAGCGGCGTCTACGGGAAGCGCGTGTTCGAGCCGCTCCCTGGAAGCCTCGCACGTGTTGCTGGCAATGGGTTTGAGCCGCGTGAAGGCGCACGGCTCCCTGCGCTTCACTCTCAGCAAGTTTTCAACCGAGAAGGAAATCGATTTCGTTGCCGGCGCCCTCCCCCGCGAAGTGGAGCGCCTCAGGAAAATCAGCGCGCTCAACCGGGCAAACGCGGGAGGATTCGAGGTGAAGAAATGAGTTTAAAGTATTCGAGGAAGATGATGGAACACTTCGAGAACCCCGAGTTCGCCGGAGAGTTGGAGGATGCGGACGGCGCGGGCACGGTAGGAAACCCTGTTTGCGGCGACTTGATGACGGTTTACATAAAAGTAGAGGGCGGCAGGATAAGCGACTTGCGGTTCAAGACCTTCGGGTGCGCTTCGGCGATTGCCACCACCGACATGGTTTGTGGGCTTGCTAAAGGGATGACTCTCGAAGAAGCCAAAAACATAACCAAGGAACGAATTGCGGAGGCGTTGGACGGCTTGCCCCCAATAAAAATGCATTGCTCGAATTTGGCGGACCGCGCCCTCATAGCCGCAATAAACGATTACGAATCTAAAAATCGAAGTCCGCGCGCTGAACGGAGAAGCCCGAAGAAGTTATCCGGCAGCGGTGCTTGTGAGTGCTGTGAGCGGAACCGCGGGCCTTCAAAACCCGCAGGTAAGGCGTCGGTTCGCTCCCCAAAAAAATGACGTTGTCCGCCTCGTAAGTGGGCGCGCACTCCGACTCTCCAACCACTAAAACGGTGAGTCCCGCGGATTTCACGCGCCTCGAAAAACGGTGGAATTCCCGGCGGGCTTCGCCCCCGCACAACGGCGTGAACGAATCGACCACCAAGCGCCTTGCGTTGAACGCGGTGCACTCCCTTATTATTGCTCCCGCGGCTTCCTCGTGCGGCTTCAAACCCTTTCCGTCAGGGTAGGTCCCGGCCCGAGCGGCGGAACAATCAAAGAATAACAGCTTGCCTTTTTTTTCGAGGGGCGCCGGGTTCAAGCCCATTGACGCGGCGGCTTCCCTCAACTCGGGAGCCGACTCGTTGAAGCCCGCGAAAACCGTTTTTTCCCCGTGGAACGCGCCCTCGAAAGCGAATTGGGTGGCGAAAACCGTTTTTCCGGTTCCGGTGCCGCCGAACAACAAAGTAACGCTTTTTTCCGCAAGGCCGCCGCCGATTAATTCGTCGAGGCCGAGTACGCCGGTTGGAACGCGCTTCATAAAACGAATTCGCTTGGAGAAGTTTTATATGCTTGCCTGCTTTCTCTTGAACCGTGACAATCCTGGTCGTTTGTGAAAAGCCGAGTGTTGCCGCGAAAACCGCGGCCGCAATATCGAAACAAACCGGTAAGAAGTCCAATGCGGCGGGCCGCCAGGTCAAACACTTTGAAGTCGGCGAATACTTGGTCGCCCCCGCGGTCGGCCACTTGTACGGTTTGAAGCAAACGAAGAAGGGTTCGGGTTACCCTGTTTACGACATCGAGTGGGTTCCTTCCTACGAAGTCAACGATTCCTCGGCGTTCACCAAGAAATATTTGAAGCAACTCGAAAAACTCGCGAAAAAATCGGACTCCGTCGTAATCGCCTGCGACTACGACGTGGAAGGCTCGCTCATCGGCTGGAACATAGCGCGCTTCCTCGCCCCGAAAAAGCCCGTGAAGCGAATGAAGTTTTCCCTGTTGACCCCCTCCGAACTCGGCAAGGCCTTCCAAGAAAAAGGGGAAATGGATTTGAACAACGCACTGGCCGGCGAAGCGCGCCACCGCCTGGACTGGCTTTACGGCATCAACTTGTCGCGCGCGCTGATGGGAGCGGTTCGCGCGGCGGGCGCGTTCAAGGTGATGAGTGTCGGCCGCGTTCAAGGCCCGGCGCTCAGCATTCTAGCCAAGAGAGAGGAATCCGTTCGCGCGTTCAAGCCCGACCCGTTCTGGCAACTCTTTGCCCGGGACGGAGAAACCGAGTTCTCCCACGAAAAAGATAAATTCTTTTCGCAAAAAGAGGCGGACCAAGCACTTGAAAACAGTTCTTCAAAAGGAGTTGTAGCCCAAGTAAAGCGGCGTAAGGCAAGGCAAACGCCGCCGTACCCCTACGACTTGACCACGCTTCAAACAGACGCCCACCGCTGTTTCGGGTTTTCACCGGCGCGCACCCTGAAACTCGCCCAAAACCTTTACGAAGCCGCCCTAATATCTTACCCCCGAACTTCTTCCCAAAAACTACCCGAAAAGTTGGGGCTCAAAAGCGTTTTGGAGAAGCTCGCCAAGAACCCCGCGTATTCCGTGCTCGCAGAAAAAATAATCGGGGCAGGAAAATTCAAGCCCGCCCAAGGAAAAAAAGAAGACCCCGCGCATCCCGCGATTTTCCCGACGGGTGAAAAGCCGTCCAAGCCCGGGGCGCCCCAGGCAAAACTCTACGATTTAATCGTGAAGCGCTTTTTGGCGTGCTTCGCCGAACCGCTCGTAAAGGAATCGCTTTCGGTTACGCTGCGCCTCGGCGAAGAAAATTATTGCGCCAAGGGTTCGACGGTGCTCGAACAAGGGTGGCTCGAGTTCTTCGGCAAGTACGCGTCCATAAAAGAAAACTTTTTACCGGATTACCGCGAAGGCGAAGAAGTGAGCGTGAAGGGGCCCGAAAAAGTCGAGAAGGAAACCAAGCCGCCCAAGCGCTTTACTTCGGCGTCCATAGTGCGAGAACTCGAGAAGGAGGGTTTGGGGACCAAGGCGACTCGAAGCCAGGTCGTGGAAACCTTGTTCAACCGCGGCTACTTGGAAGGCAAGAAAAACATTCAGGTAACCGAACTAGGGTTAAGCGTTTACCGCACCCTCGACGAGTATTGCGACGAGATTACCAGCGTTAAGCTGACCAAGGAAATAGAAGACGAAGTCCGGCGCATTCAAGACGGGAGTGCCGACCCCGAAAAAGTGGTGGGTCGCGGCAAAACGGATTTGGACGGCATACTCAAGAAGTTCAAGGAACACGAAGGCAAGGTAGGCAAAAAATTGTTGTCGGCCTTGAGGGAAACGCGACGAGAACAAAGCCGCCTCGGGCCCTGCAAGTGCGGTGGCGAACTAGTGTTGCGCAAGTCGCGCTTCGGCTTGTTCGTGGGCTGCAACAAGTACCCCGAATGCAAGCAAACTTATCCCCTGCCCAAAAACGCCTTGATAAAGCCGGAAGGACGGGTCTGCGAAAAGTGCGGCACTCCCGTTGTCCGCGTCATCCGAAAAGGCAAGAGGCCGTTCACGATGTGCGTAGACCCGAATTGCCCCACGAAAGCGAATTGGGGAAAGAAAAAAGAACGCCCGAAAACAAATAATACGTAATGGGCTTATTGATTGACCCCCGAAAAACGGCGCTGCAAAACGCGGCCGGCTACTACGAAAAAGCCAAGAAATTCGCCAAGAAAGCGGAGGGCGCCAGGAAATCCCTCGGAAAAAAAACCGCCAAAAAAACGCCGAAAAAGAAAAAGGCAAGGGAAAAAAGCAAGTGGTTCCACGAATTCCATTGGTTTACTTCCACCAACGGATTCTTGTGCGTAGCCGGCAAGAACGCCAAGCAAAACGAGTTCCTCGTCGCAAAACACCTGGACTCCGCCGACCTGTTTTTTCACGCGGACGTCAACGGCGCGCCCGCCACCATCCTGAAAAAAGGGTCGGGTGCCGAAGAACAAGACTTGTTGGAGGCCGCGCAATGGGCGTGCGCGTACAGCCGGGCGTGGAAAGGCGGTTCCCTGGTTGCGGACGCTTACGCAGTTGAAAAAAAGCAGGTCAGCAAGTATTCTCACGGCGAATTCGTTGGCAAAGGAGCCTTCATGATTTACGGTGAAAGAAAGTGGTTCCGCAACCTGCCCATCCGCATAAAACTGTTGAAGGAGGAGAATCGAGTGCGTGCGGTGCCTGCCGCCCACCCCGGCAACGGACGCGAACTACAGCCGGGACCGCTTTCAAAGCACGAAGCCGCCGCAAAAATCCACGAGGAATGGGAAGGCGTATCCCTCTCCTCGATTGAAAGCGTTTTGCCGGGAAATGCACAACTGGTTTAACTTTAATTAATGTTGAACGAGACAATTATGGTGTTGGAGGGACTTTTTTATGGCTAAGGAACTGACTTTGAAGGCAGCCGAGGCAATGCAAAGCGATTACGGCAAGCGCATCGTCAGGCTCGACTCCAATGCGCGCTCGCTGTTAGGCGTTTCAACGGGCGACATAGTCGAGATAACCGGCAAGAAGCCGGCGGCGGCAATAGTGTTGCCCGCCCACCCGCAGGACGAAGGACTCAACATAGCGCGAATCGACGGCGTTTTGAGGCAGAACACCGGTGTTGGCTTGGGCGACCGCATCGCCATCAAGAAAGCGAAGATTCGCCGCGCCAAAAAAGTGGTTTTGGCGCCCAACCAGCCGTCGCGTTACGCTCCCGGCTTCCCCGAATACGTGAAGAAGACGCTTATCGGAAAGCCATTGAACAAGGCGGACTTCCTTCGAGTCAACGTCTTCGGCACTTCCTTCCCGTTCGCGGTAGCACAAACCGTTCCCCAAGGCCTCGTAGTAGTAACCCCGGAAACCGAGCTCGTCTTGAAGGAAGAGCCGATGAAGGAGTTAGGCAAGATTGCAACGCTTTCCTACGAAGACATCGGCGGGTTAAAGGAAGAAGTGCAAAAAGTGCGCGAAATGGTGGAGTTGCCGATGCGCCACCCCGAACTTTTCGAGCGCCTCGGAATAGAGCCGCCCAAAGGAGTCCTAATTTACGGGCCGCCCGGCACGGGCAAGACCTTGCTGGCGCGCGCGGTTGCAAACGAGAGCGACGCCCACTTCATCACGCTGTCGGGCCCCGAAATAGTTTCCAAATACGTGGGCGAAGCCGAAGAAAAACTGCGCAACATCTTCAAGGAGGCGGAAGAAAACTCGCCGACCATAATATTCATCGACGAATTGGATGCAATCGCGCCCAAGCGCGAGGAAGTAGTCGGGGAAGTTGAGAAGCGCATCGTCTCCCAACTCCTCGTGTTAATGGATGGCTTGAAGAGTCGCGGTCAAGTAGTAGTCATCGCGGCCACCAACCGCCCCAACGCAATAGACCCCGCGCTCCGCAGGCCCGGCAGGTTCGACCGAGAAATAGAAATCGGCGTGCCCGACAAGACGGGCCGAAAGGAAATACTCGAGATTCACACGCGCGGAATGCCGATGGATAACGTAAGCGTTGACTCGCTTGCCGCGCGCACTCACGGCTTCGTGGGCGCCGACCTCCAATCGCTTTCCAAGGAAGCGGCAATGCGCGCTTTGCGCAGGTTACTGCCAAAAATCAATTTGGAGGACGACGAAATCCCGAAGCACATATTGGAAGACCTCAAAGTGCGCAAAGAGGATTTCGAAGAGGCGCTGAAGGGAATCCAGCCGTCGGCCCTCCGTGAAGTGTTCGTGGAAGTGCCCAACGTGAAGTGGAGCGAGGTCGGCGGGCTTGAAGATGCCAAGCGCGAGATAACCGAGGCCGTGGAATTACCCCTCAAAAACCCGGAGTCCTTTTCGCGGCTCGGCATCAGGCCCGTGCGCGGCATTTTGTTGTACGGCCCGCCCGGCACGGGTAAAACGTTGCTCGCAAAGGCGGCGGCAACAGAAAGCGAAGCCAACTTCATCGCGGTGCGCGGCCCCGAACTGTTAAACAAGTGGGTTGGCGAAAGCGAGAAGAGCGTGCGCGAAGTTTTCCGCAAGGCGCGAATGGCTTCGCCCAGCATAATTTTCTTCGACGAAATAGATGCGCTCGCGCCGGCGCGCGGAGCGAATGCGTCAAGCCACGTGACCGAGCGCGTAGTCAACGCGTTGCTTGCAGAAATGGATGGACTCAGCAACTTGAAGGACGTAGTCGTAATCGCGGCCACGAATCGCGTGGACATACTCGACCCCGCGCTGTTGAGGCCCGGCCGATTCGACAAACTCGTCGAAATACCGGTGCCCGACGAAAAAGCGCGCCTCGAAATATTGAAGGTGCACACCGGCAAGATGCCTTTGGGTAAGGGAGTCGACTTGAAGGAGTTGGTGAAGAAGACGGAGGGTTACAGCGGCGCCGACGTTTCCGCGTTGTGCCGTGAGGCGGGGCTCAACGCTTTGCGTGAAAGCGCGTCCGCAAAAACGGTTTCTGCCAAGCACTTCAAGGAAGCGTTCGACTCCATTAAGCTCCTCATCAAGCAGCAAAAGAAAGTGGAGAGGGGATACGGTTGAACTTAAAGCTTACCGCGAAACTGTTGATGGCTTCGGTTACGCTGGCACTCCTGCTTTACGGCTTGTCTTCCGCGATAAACCCGTTGTTGGGGGTGGAGCAATCCATACTAAACGAGGCGTGGCAGTTGGTGGCGCTCGCAATAGCGTTTTCGCTTGTCGCGGGGTATGCCTACCCCAAACTTCGAGGCATTCGGAAAGGGGATTCGCTGGTGGCTTTCACCAGGCGCGCCAGGCAGGTCGGTGCCCGCAAAATCGTTACCAACGGCGTGACTTTCGTGCGCGCCCAGCAAGACGGCAAGCAAGGCGAAAAAATCAACGTGAAGTTCGCGAACGGGTTGAGCGGCGAAGGGGTAATAGAATCCTACGGGGGATTCCTTATCCCTGCGCGAATACGCATAACGCACGCGGAAAAGCCGGAGGGGGACGTTCGCTTTGACTAACTGGTTTCGCATCAGCGGCAACGAGGCAATGCATATTCTGGTGTCGGTTGCAACCATCTCACTCGCTTTTTCGCTCTTCAAGTCCAACAACGTTTTCAACCCCTCTTACTTCGTAATAATATTGTTGAGCGTGGGAAGCGCGTTCATACTGCACGAGCTCGGCCACAAATACGCCGCCTTACATTTCGGGGTACACGCCGAATACCGTGCCTGGACCACCGGCCTCTTCCTCGCCGTGTTAATGGCGTTCCTCACCCGCGGCGCCTTCGTTTTCGCGGCGCCCGGAGCGGTCTACATATTCGGCCGCGTCACCAACGAACAAAACGGCAAGATTGCCTTGGCCGGCCCGATGATGAACTTCCTTCTCGCATTGTTCTTCCTCGCCCTCTACTTTTCGGGGGGAGCCCTCGAATTCGCTGCCACCGGTGCTTACGTCAACCTATTGCTCGGAGGATTCAACATGATTCCAATGCACCCGTTCGACGGAGCAAAAATAGCGGCGTGGAACCAAACCGTTTGGCTCGGTCTCTTCGGCGCGTTCTTTCTCGGCTTCCTCCTCCTATTTTAATGGCTTTTGAGTATTCTTTTTCGGGGGTAATCATCCGATGGGTTTTTGGTCCGACGAAAAAGCACAGGTAAGCATTGAAATGATTATAGTTGCCGCGGCCCTCATCGCCGTAGCCGTCGTATTCATCAGCCAACTCCAAAACACCGCATCCAAAGGCAAGAAAGCTCTCGACAAGTCAACGGACAAGGCGTTCGACGAAATAGCGGACATAAAATAATGTTTTCGCGCCGCAGCGCCCAAACAAGCATTGAAGCATTACTCGTAGCCGCCGCGCTCCTCGCTTTCTTCGCCGCCCTCGCCCCTTATTACTCCCGCTTGTCGGACGCATCACTCGAAGCATCCTCGGCGGTGCGCCAGCGCGCGTTCTGCGACTTGATTGCCTCGAAAGCCGCCGACGCCCGCCTGCTACCCGGCTCTTCCTTTTCATTCAACGCTTCCGCGCCCGAACCCGTTTTACTGTACTTCAACAACGGCCTGCAATGCAATTTTTCCGGGGGAAAAAACTTTTCGCGGTCCGTCCAACAAAGCGTTGAGCCCGCCCGCGGAAAAACGTTTGTTGTATCCGTCAACGGAGAAAGAATTTCATTCGTTCCAACAAGCGAATGAATCCTCGTCCCCGAACGACTCCCCGTCAAAAACGGTTTTCGAAGCCTTCACGCAGTTTTGCGCGCACGGCTCTCCCGCCAAACAATAACCGCCGATTTGAGCGGGCGCAAACCCCGAGTAAGCCGCGTCAACGGCCAGCGAAAACGCCGCGTTCTTGTAAAAAGGGTTTTCGGCTTGCGGCAGGATTATTCCCGCGCAACAAAGCAACACGCTTATTGCGAGCGCCGCCTCCAACCCCCACACTATTCCCTTCCGCAAAACGTTTCCTCCCCCCCGTTTTTCAACCGCGTAACGCAGTGCTCTCCGCCGCCGTCCACGCCGTTCTCCGAGTAAGCAATCGCTTCGGCGGCCCCGCCCGCCGCCTCCAACCCAAAATCAATGGCTGCTTGTTGCGTTGCATTAAAAGAATGCGCGGAAAGCAACAAAAACAACAACAATACGGCCGCCATCGCCGCGTCCAACGAATAAACGATTCCCTTCTTAGCCACTTGAAACCACCAAACCGTCTTCAACTGCTACGGGATGCAGGCATTCCCTGCTTTCGCTTCCAAGGTAGAGGCCGCCGTTACTCGCCGTAAAATCGTTTTCCGGCAACTCGAATTCCACGTTGCCATTCATTGCCGCCGCGTAATCGAGGACGGCGCACGCTAACCCGAGTTCGGCTTGCGCGTTTCCCGCGGTTTCCAGCCCCGCTGCAAAAGCGACCGCTGCAACGAACGCGAGGTAGGCGCTAAAGGCAATCAAGGCTTCAACCGAATTCATTCAAATCAAACCGGTATTCGGCGCTTCCCGCGCGCGCAAAACCCTTGAAGCAAGGCGAAGCAATCAAGGGCGCGCCCTTCACGAAAGATCGGCCCTTCGCCGACAAAAAACCGCTTTCACCCGGGTAAAGCGCCGACGCCGAGAGCGGCACGGCTTCGCCTTCCCACGACTCTCCTTCAACCGAAAAGTCTTCGAAAGCGCGAGAGCCGCACTCCCCGAAGCCCAATTCCAACCCGTTCCCCGCATACTTTTCTTCCAGGTGTGCTTCCGCCAAAACCAGTTTTCGGGCTACGTCGAATGCCTTCTCCTTTGCGGTCTCCCCGTTCGCGCTTTGAATTACCTGCCGAAAAGTGTTTGAAACGTCTTTTTCAACGGACTTCAATTGTTGGAGGGAAGCCATAACCCGCGAGTATTCGCGCGTTTTTTCCCGGGTTTCCCTTGCCTTTGCGGTGCCGGCAACCAGGCCCGCCAACAGCAACGCGGCAATAGACAAGGCCGCGAAACCCTTCGCCATAATATGGTTATAAACCGCCTCAGAGTAATAAACGCATGAGGACCTGGGTTTTCTTTTTGTTGGCCGCCTTGTTCGCTTCGGCGTACACGGACCAATCCTTTTCCGCGGTTGTCAGGGTTACCGCGGACGGCGACGCACACGTAACCGAGAAAAGCGTTTTTTACTTGGATTCGGAAGAAGAAAGCAAGGCTTTCAACTACTTGTTGTCCCAAGGAGAAACCACTCTTGCCGACTGGCAGAAATTCAGCGGTAACGTGCGCTACCACTTCCTAGGCCCATTGAACAACCTCAACATAATCGCGGCCCGCGAATACTCGGTGGGTTCCAACGCGGCATCAATTTCAATCGAATACGACGCCCAACAACTCTTCTTGTCCCGCCAACTCGGAGTCCGCACGACCCGCTACGAGCTCGACCGAAGCCGCCTCGACTTGGCGGCCGGAAAACCCGGGGAATTCTCGCTCGGCAACTCGATGCAACTCGAAATGATTATGCCTGACGACGCAATAAACGTGGAAGTCAACCCCGAACCGGGAGTCGTGCGCGAGGAATACAACCGGCTTTCCTGGTCCGGCCCCATAACCGGCAAGTGGGATGTTTCATTTGAGCGCGAAATTCCTTTGAGCCAGGAAGTAACCGAATTCTTTTCACGGCTCTACTCGGACTTGACCGAATCCTACGCCGCATGGCTGATACTCCTGTTCTTGGCGCTAGTGCTCTTCAAGCTAGCCAAACTCCGCGAGTAACTTTTTTTCGTCCGCGTCCAACCCGAAGTATTCGGGTGCGCCCTCGAAACCCGCGAAAGCCCAAAAACATTTCCTCGCGCGCGCACCCGAACAACGAATTTTTTCGCCGACTTTTGCCGACAACGACTTTAACACGGCGCGCTTTTTCTTTGAAGCCGAAAGCTTTTTGAGTATTGAAGGAAAAGCGTAGCGCGGCATCTTACGGTACTTCCTTTTTTTTGCGAGGGCGACCCCGCCGAGCCCGACCGAACGCACGTACTTCAACAACTTCCAATTCTGACGCCGCCGAATCCTTCCCCGGTAAACGTCGGCGCGCGACAACGCGTCGAACGCTTTCGCGACTTCGGCCGCGTCCTCATACTCGCGGTGAATGTTTTCCTCCACCCACAACAAGAAGTAATCCAGGTTTTCGTCCACGGCGTCCGCGCTCTCCACGGCTTCACCGAACGACTCGGTCTTAAACAATTTTATGACTCCTGAAAACACGTTCTTGTTTTGCAGCCGGCCGCCCCCGGCCCCCGAAGACAAGTCGTTATAGGCAGCGCGAACATCCCCGCCGCACGCCCTCGCGATTCCTTCAACGTCCGCATCGATTCCTTCGGCTTCCGCTATATCCACCAGGCGCTTGCGGATGCTCATCCAGTTAACGAACTTGAACGAAACCTTTTTGGTTGCGGGCTTCAAAGCGGCCAGCCCCCGCGTCCACGACTTGCGGCTTACGAATATAACGGGTTGGCCGGCGTCCGCGACCGCGTCCGCCATCTTCTTGAGTTTGGAAGGAGTGAATTCTTCGTCGACCGCGTCCACGAGAACCAGCGTTTTGCCGCCGAATAAATTGGTGGTAGACTGCACGATTCCATTGAAGTCCTCGAAGTTGTCGCGCGTTACTTCGGCCAGAGCCCACGAAAACTCGTTTGCAACCGCTTTCGCGGCCGCGGTCTTCCCGACCCCGCTCGACCCCACGAACAACAAGGGCTTCGGTTTTTTTCCTCGCTCCCACTCCAAGGCCCATTTCCGCACTTCTTCCACCGCCGAAGAATTGCCTATTATTTCCGCCAGCGTTTTCGGTGCGTACTTCGAAGCCAAGTCCATAACCGCTATTAACGCGCTCAAGCAATAAATGTTGTTATGCTCATCGGTTTGGTCGGCAAGCCCAGCGCCGGAAAAAGCACGCTCTTCAACGCCTTGACGCACGGCGCCGCCGAAGTCGCCAACTACCCTTTCACAACCATAAACCCGAACGAGGGAGTAGCCTTCGTAAAAGCGGATTGTGCGTGTAAGGTTCTCGGCGTGAAGTGCGAGCCGCGCGCCGGCGCTTGCGTTAACGGCAGGCGCGGCGTGCCCGTCAACGTTGCCGACGTTGCGGGCCTGGTGGAAGGCGCGCACGAGGGTCGGGGCCGAGGAAACCAGTTTTTGAACGACTTGAACGCCGCGGACGCCCTGATATGCGTTGCCGACGCTTCCGGTGCCACCGACTCCGAAGGCAACCCCCGCCCGCCCGGTTCCCACAACGCGGCGGAAGACGTTTCAACGGTTTTAAACGAGTTGGATTACTGGTTTGCCGGCGCACTCGAAAAAAATTGTTCCGCGGCGCGCGGCAAAACATTTCAAGAATTCGCGCAAGGCCTGACCGGCCTCCGCATAACCAAGCAAATGCTCGACGAAGCCCTCGATGAATTAGATTATTGGCCGAAGCCATTGGAGTGGTCGGCCGAACAACGCCTTGAAATAGCGCGAAAACTCAGGCAAAAAGCCAAGCCATTCGTTATAGCCGCAAACAAATGCGATTCCCGCCACGCACCGCAAAACCTGGAGCGCCTGCGGGAAGCCTACCCTGAAAAACGCGTCGTGCCGTGTTCCGCCGACTCGGAATTGGCCCTTCAGCGTGCCAAGGAAAAAGGGCTCGTCGAATACTCGGGTGAAGGCGGCTTCAAGGTTGCGGGAGAAGCACCCGAAAAACTGGGGGTCGCCCTCGAAAAAATCCGTGAACGCGTTATAACGCCGTACGGCTCGACCGGAACCGCGGAACTGTTGGGCGCCGCCGTATTCGGCTTGTTCAACAAGATAACCGTTTTCCCGGTTGAAGACGAAACGCATTACTCGGACAACTTCGGCCGAGTGCTCCCCGACGCCGTGCTTCTCGATGAAGGAGCCACGGCGCTCAACCTCGCAGCAAAAGTACACACCGACCTAGCCAAAGGATTCCTTTACGGCGTGGACTGCAAGACGCGAATGAGGCTCGGCAAGGAACACGCCCTCAAAAACGGGGATGTGGTGCGCGTAGTGGCGGTGAAAAAATGATTTTCGGGACCGCCGGAATCCCCCGGCAATGCAAGGGAGACTCCGTTAAAGGCGTGCAATGCGTTCACGAACTCGGTCTCGGCGCGATGGAACTGGAATTCGTCCACTCCGTCAACCTGAAGCCCGAAAAAGCGCGCCTCGTAGGTGAAGCCGCCAAAAAAAGCGGCGTAAAACTGTCGTGCCACGCCCCTTATTACGTGAACTTGTTGTCCGCCGAAAAAAAGAAGAGGGAAGCCAGCAAGCAAAGAATCCTGAAGGCCTGCGAGTCCCTGCAAGCCGCGGGCGGCGGGTGCTGCGTTTTCCACCCCGCTTTTTACGGAGGCCGCGACTCGAGGCAAGCGCTCGAAGAATGCTCCGAAGAGCTCGCCGACTTGTCGTCGCGAGCAAAAAAGTTCGGCAACGTCCTGCTTGCCCCCGAAACAACGGGAAAAAAGTCGCAGTTCGGCTCTCTCGACGAGTTGTTGGAAGGCGTGGGTGGAAACACGTGGTTTTGCGTCGACTTCGCGCACTTGCACGCGCGCGAAAACGGGGCGTTGAAAGAAAAAAAGGATTTTGACGCGGTACTGCAAAAAATAGCGGGCGCCCTCGGCAAAAAAGCGTTGAAAAAATTACACTGCCATTTTTCGGGAATAGAGTTTACCGAGAAAGGCGAGCGCCGCCACTTACCTGTTTCATCCGAGAGCCCTGATTTTTCCCTGCTCGCCGAGTCCTTGAACGAATTCGGCGCGGGAGGCACCGTTATTTGTGAATCGCCTCTCGTCGAAAAAGACGCCTTGAAACTCAAAAAAGAGTGGGAAAAAGTCCGAAGCCTTTAAAAATAACGCGCGCACTCTTGTTACTATTCTATTAACAAGGTGGTTATCGGTTATGTCGGGACACAAAAATGAAGATTGGAAGAAATTTCTGCCTCATTTCGCTTTCATAGCCCTCATTTTCCTCGGCGTCGGCGCACTCGCGGGCTCCGCAATGGTCGGTCCCTTGCCTTCTGCCACGGCGACCCCGACGCCTTCAAATCCGTCTCCTTCGGCGGCCAACGTAGAAGAGTTGAAGGGCAGCGTTCAAGACTACATTAACGCGGTTCTTCTCGCCGGAACGGGAGCCGAAGGAGTGGTAACCGAGACGGTCGAGGGCGACAGCGCCTACGAGTTCACTCTCGACATAGTGCAGGGCGGTTCAGTAGTTGACAGCGTAACCGTTTACGCTTCATTCGACGGGTCAACTCTTTACACTGCCGCATTCGACTTGACCCAGCCCCTGCCTTCGCCGCAGCCAACTCAAGAGCCGGTAGAACTCGAGAAGTCCGAGACGCCTTCCGTTGAATTGTTCGTGATGAGTTACTGCCTTTACGGCACTCAATTACAGAAGGCGATGCTGCCCGTTTGGGAGTTGTTGAGTGAAGATGCGGATTTCCAACTCAAATTCGTGGATTACACGATGCACGGCGCAAAAGAAGCCGAAGAAAACACGCGCCAGTACTGCGTTGGCGAGGAGTTCGGCGAGGAAACCCAAATCGAGTACTTGTACTGCTTCCTTGAAGACGGTAATCACCCGCGTTGCGTCGAAGAGTTGTCTCTTGACGCAGACGCCCTCGACGAATGCATTAACGCGACCCACGCCGAGTTCGGCGTCGACCCCGAACAAACCCCTTACCCGATTTTCTCCGAGGAAAACAATCTTTACGGGGTTACCGGCTCGCCCACGTTCGTTTTGAACGGAGTGGTTTTGCCTGTCGGCCGCAGCCCTGAAGCAGTCAAGCAAGCCGTTTGCGAAGCGTTCATCGAGCCGCCCGAAGCGTGCAGCGAGGAATTATCGGAAACCCCGGCGTCCACGATGTTCGGCTTTGAAGGCGGCTCCGATTCGGTAGGACAATGTTGAAAACGCCGTTCTCCTCGGTTCACGCTTTTTGCGCCTTCAACTCCAACGTTGACTACGTAACGCGCTTGACCGGAGAACGGCTCTCGCTTTTAGGGCCCGAAGCCGACCCAATAAGCAGGCCGCCCGGAGAAGTTTCATCCTTGGCGGAAATAAGGCAATGCGTTGAATGGAGCACGCGAACCGGCGAAGCAGTTTACGTTGGCGTAAAGCCGGCGGCGTTCAAGGAATTGGAGGGGGCGTTGGGCGAACCCGACGAAAAATTGTTGGGCGGCCAAGCCGGCATAATGGCGAACAACCTCGTTGAATTGGGTGCCGCCGTAACCGCTTACCCCGTATTATTGTCGGAAGAACAGGCGGCACTGTTCGACGAACGCGTTTACGGCCTTCGAAAATGGGGTAAGCGACTCGTCAAACGCTCGATTCAAAGCGTTGCAAAAGGCAATAAGACGAAAATAAATTGGATTCTCGAGTTTTCCGAAGGGTTCAACGGCGCTCCACGCGCCAACCGCGTAATCCTTTCCAGCCACTTGCACGAGGAAATGCTGTTTCCGCGCAAGTGGCCCCTCAAGGAGTTGGAGAGGTTCGGTGAAACGATTGACGTTGCCTTCGTTGCGGGTTTGCAGTCGTTGAAGACTAGTTACGGCCCGCACTCTTTCAGCAACTCGCTTCAAACCCTTTGCCGCCAGCTCGCGGCCCTGCGAAAAAACAATGATTCCTTACTCCTTCACTTGGAGTACGTGCCCTTCAAGAACAAGTCGCTGGAATTACTCGCCCTCAAAAAGGTTTTCAGGCACGCGAACAGCTTGGGCATAAACGAAATAGAGGTTCAATTATTGTGCTCGCGGCTCGGCTTCCCGGAACTCGACGCTTCAAAGCCACAAGACGTGGTCCGGTCGGCGTTACGCGTGTTCGAGGCGTTCGAGTTGACGCGCTTGCACGTGCACTCCCTGGGCTACCACGTCTTCGTTTTGGAGGCGGGCGTTCACGACCCCGAAAAAAGCTTTGAAGCCGCGCAATTCGCTTCCCGAGTCGCCTCGAAAAAAGCGGGCGGCAAGCCCAAGAACCCTCCGAAAAAGAGTTTCGACTTGGTTGAGGAAGCGGCCTCGGTTCTAACGCCTTCGCAGGCCAAACAAGTATTGTCTCAAGGTTTCGCCCGCGTGAACGGCCACTGGCTCGTAATCGTTCCGACCGCCTTCGTTAAAAAGCCGAAGCGCACGGTCGGCCTAGGCGACGTGGTTTCGTCGACTACCCTGGCGTTCGAGCGCGCCACCCCTTAAATATTTTCTCGTACGTAATGCTTGCAATGCTTAAGTTGTATAACACGCTGTCGCGTGAAAAACAGGTTTTCGAGCCACTCGGCGAAAAAGTGTTGATGTACGGGTGCGGTCCCACGGTCTATAATTACGCGCATATCGGCAACTGGCGCTCCTTCGTCTTCTACGACTTGTTGCGCCGCTACCTCGAATACAAGGGTTGGCCCGTGAAACTCGTTTCCAACCTTACAGACGTGGACGACAAGACTATTCGCGGCTCCCGCGAACAAGGCGTTCCATTGAAGGAGTTCACGCGAAAATTCGAGAAAACATTCATTGAGGACTCCGAAAAGCTGGGTATCCTGCCGCCAGCCGAAAGGCCGCGCGCAACAGAGCACGTCAACGACATGGTTCGACTCATAGTGAAGTTGAAGTCCAAGGGCCTCGCCTACCAAGCCGAAGACGGCTCGACTTATTTCGACGTAAGCGGGTTTCCGGGCTACGGCAAGCTATCCCACCTCGACTTGAATGCGTTAAAGGAAGGGGCCAGCGGGAGAGTGGATTCGGACGAGTACGCCAAGGAGGAAGCGCGCGACTTCGTGTTGTGGAAGGCGTGGGCGCCTGAAGACGGCGACGTTTACTGGGAAACCGTTCTCGGCAAAGGCCGTCCGGGTTGGCATGTGGAGTGCTCCGCGATGAGCCAGAAATACTTGGGCGAAACCATAGACTTACACACGGGCGGCGTGGACTTGATTTTTCCGCACCACGAAAACGAGGTGGCGCAAAGCGAGGGCGCAACCGGCAAGCAATTCGTGCGTTACTGGGTTCACTGCGAGCACTTGATAGTGGACGGCAAGAAAATGAGCAAGTCCCTCGGCAACTTTTATACCTTGCACGACCTCGAACAAAAAGGATTCAAGCCCGTGGCCCTCCGCTACTTATACCTTTCAACCCATTACCGAAGCCAGTTGAACTTCACTTTGGAGTCGCTGGGGCAAGCCCAGCGCACCGTTGAAAAATTAAACGGCTTCGTTTCCCGAGTGCGCTCCGCGGCAAGCGGGGAAAACGGTGCGGTAACCAAAAAATTGTCCGAGTGCCTTGCCGGGTTCGTTGAAGCAATGGACGACGATTTGGACTCCTCGAACGCCTTGCCTCACTTGTTTGAAGCAGTGCGCTTCGTCAACTCGGAAATCGAGTCGGGCAGGCCCGTGCCTGCCGCAGACGTGCTCGACTTCCTTATGCGTATCAACTCGGTTCTCGGCGTAATCAACTTCCAACAAGAACAAGTGCCTGAAGACGTGTTGCACTTGGTTGAAGAACGCGAGGAAGCCCGCAAGCAAAAGGATTTCGCGCGCTCCGACGAGTTGCGCGAATTGATACGGCAAAAAGGCTTCTTGGTCGAGGACTCATCTAACGGCCCAAAGGTGAAACTCCTGCAATGATTTACGGCTTGGTAGGCTACCCCGCCGCCGGAAAGGGCACGGCCGCTCAAATGATTTCGAGGCGCAACGGCGCGCCCATCCATTGTTTCAGCGACATTTTGAGGGTTGAACTCGCCAAACAGGGCAAGCAAGCCACGCGGGAAAACCTTCAACAACTCGCGGTTTCGCTTCGAAAAGAGAAAGGCAACGGTTTTATCGCTGAAAAACTCGTTGAAAAAATCGGGCGTTCTGCCGCCGTCGTGGACGGTTTCCGCTCGCCCGCCGAAGTGAGCGCCTTTCGCAACGCGTTCGGCGGCTCCTTCAAATTGGTTTTCGTTGACGCACCCGTCAAAACTCGTTTTGACCGCGCCGTGAAGCGCGGCCGCGCCGGCGGCCCCGGCTCGTTCGAGGAATTCAAGGAGGCCGAGGAACGCGAGGCAACCGGGAAAAGTTTCGGCATAAATGAATGCATTTCAATGGCTGACGAGCACGTCGACAATTCGGGTTCCCTAGAAGAACTTGAAGCGGCGTTATTCGCGCTAGTCAATTGACTTCCAGCAACTGCTTGCACGACAACCCTTTGTCGGCCCGCCGAGCCAAGAAAACAATTGTTTTTCCCTTTATGTAGCGTCGCTTCAAGTCAAGGATTGTTTCAACCGGCAGGTCGCAGTCCGCGTCCAAAAGGCGCGCCGCGTCCGCGCCGAAAAAAGCGGTGCGTTCGCCGTCCACCGCGCCGATCAACGCGAGGACCCCGCTTCGCGCCTTTTTTGCCTCGTACAAGGCAGTTATTTTTCCCCCGCAAACGCCTTCCCTCGTTATTTCCGATGGGTTCGGCGCGGAGCCCGCGCAAGGGTAAACAAGGCAGTCCCAGCCGGCGTTTCCTTCGCCTTCGCTCCACCTCACGCCTTCGAAACAAATGCGTTCCCCTAATTCGAGGCGCCCGGCCAGCTCCGCATTCGAATCCCACAACGTGATTCGCGCCTTTTCCTTTCCCGCCACCTCCAAGTGCGGGCCGTCAATCGACACCGCGAAGGCGGCAAACGATTCGGGTTCACCTTTGAGTAAAGGGAGCGTCTCGGCTTCCTTTAACACGCTTACTTGCAGTTTTTTGGTTGAGTGAAGTTCGCCGTTCTTCTCATAAAAATTTTTTAGGCCGACCACGGCGCCTGCGCGCAAGGATTTGCCCGCGAACCGCGTTTCCTTGTTCCACAAAACCAACGTTTTTTTGTCGAGTTGCACGCGTTGCAATACCCCTCTCGAAAACTTTTTGGGCGCAAAAACCTTCTTCACTTCGAATTTTTCGCCGAAAGCCAGTTTTTCGGCCTGCTCCTCGCTTATGAGGCCCGCATACCTCTTCCGCGTCTCCTTAATCATTTTTTTTCACATTCGCGGATTACTTTCGGCAGCTCGCGAGCCAGCTTTTTGCGCGGCTTGAAACCCAAGGCGCGCGCCCGCGAACAATCGAATACGCGGTCCTGAGCCAGCGTGTTCACTTCTTCGGCCAGCAACAACGGCTTTTTGTGGAATGCTTTTGCGTAAAAGGTTGAAGCGCGAGCCAAGGCGTAAGCCAGCCATTTCGGCACTTGGTTGTGCGGCGTTTTCACGCCCAATTCCCTGCAAGCCAGGGAATACAATTCTTTTTGCGAGTATTGTTCGCCCGAGTCAACTATGAATTCTCCTTTTTCCTTTAATGCCAGTAGTAGCGCGGAAACCAAGTCGTCCACGTGAATGAACGCGATTCGGTTCTTTCCGTTGCCTATTAACGGAAGTTTTCCCTTGTGCAAGAGTTTGAACACCTTACAGAAACCGGTTTTGAAGCCCGGGCCGTAAACCATTGGCGCGCGCACAATGCAGTGCGTCAACCCGCTGTTTTTCACTAATTGTTCTGCGGCCAGCTTGCTTCTCCCGTACGCGTTCACGGGAGTCGGCTCTTGTTCCTCGTTGATTGGCAGTGAAGGCGGCGCGTGATACAAGGAAGTGGAAGACATGAACACGAATCTTGCTTTTGCCTTCTTGGCGGCCGCCAATGCCTTGCGCGTCAACTCCACGTTCGCCTCGAACAACTCTTCTTCGGGCGCCAAATAATCGATTGAAGCCGCCAAATGGATTACCGCGCGGCAACCCGAAGCATTCAACTCTCCCGTCGTTTCCACTCCGACTTCTTTTTCGGGTTTCCTCGTGAACACGCGCACCTCAAAACCCTTTTTTTGCAGGGCTCGAACCAGTTGCCGGCCGATCCTGCCGGTTCCGCCCGTAACCAGTATCCTCATTGTTTTAAACCACGAAGAACGAATACTAATGGCTTTGCTTAGAGGTGTTGTTTTTGTTCAAGAAAGGCGTTGAAAAGTATTACCGCGAAAAACTCGGCGAACAAGGGGCTCTGTTGTTCTCCTTGGTCGACCCCGACAAGCTATCCGGAGAAAAAGGCGCGAAAGTAGCGCGCGACTCCTACGAAAACGGGGCGGACGCCATACTGGTCGGCGGAAGTATAGGCGCGCAGGGAACCGTTCTCGACGAAACGGTTAAGGGAATAAAAGAAGCCGTTAACTCGGACATACCCGTCGTCCTCTATCCCGGCAGCCCCGGCGGCGTAACCAAGTACGCGGACGCAGTGTATTTCATGCAAATGCTTAACTCGCGAGACGTTTACTGGCTGAGCACCGCCCAAGTACAAGGAGCGCCCATAGTCGCCCGCGCAGGAATAGAAGCCATCCCGACCACTTACGTAATCATCGAGCCCGGCAGGGCCGTGGGATGGATAGGAAATGCCAACCTCTTGCCCCGTGAACGGGGGGATTTGGCTGCGGCGTGCGCCCTCGCGGCAAAATACCTGGGAAGCCACGTGTTCATCACGGATTCGGGCAGTGGCGCGCCGGAGCCCGCGCCGAAACAAATGATTTCCGCGATTTCCAAGGTCTGCGGAAACGAGTTGCTCTACTTTTACGGCGGCGGCGTGAAAAACGCGGAACAAGCCGCGGGATGCGTTGAGGCGGGCGCGCACGGCGTTCAAGTCGGGAACGCGTTCGAAGCCGAAGACCCCGCCAAAATCAAGAAGATGGCTGAGGCAGTCAAAAAAGCGGGTAAACAACGGGTTTGAAGCGCTCAAGATAACGCTTTTATACTCGAAACCCTCCTTGTTTAACTACTTTAAGGTGGTATTTGAATGAAGCGCTTGTTGTTTGCATTATTGTTCGCCGTTTTCACGGCGACCGCGGTTAGTGCCGGGTCGGTAATAACCCTTTACCCTGACGTTATCGAAGTGGAGGCCTGCATTTGTGATGCCCAGCCGGTCACGTTTACGGCGAGCGTCACCGAGCCCGGCGATTACTCGTTCGTAAAGACGGGGGACGATTACGGCTCTATTACTGTGCCCATTGCCCCTCCCGAATGGGGTTTTCCGGACAGTGAAAAGGATTTTTCTTCGTTTGTCACGCCGAGCTGCTTCATGTCGGTGGGCGACTACGACTTGAAGGTTACTGCCGAAGGCCCGTCAACCGATTACTTCGATTTGGTGGTCCACGTATCCCCCTGCGTTTCAATGGAGGACTTGAACCCCAGTAAGAGCATGTGCTTCGGCCAAACCAAGACGTACCAGATACGCCTGAAGAACGACTCGCGCACCGCCGATAAGAATTACACGTTGTTCTTTTCTGGCGCCGCGTCCAAGGCGGTTGACGCGCCCACCCAGGTTTTCGTTCCCTCCGAAGGCGAGGCAATAACCGAGTTTTCGGTGGATTCAACGCTTTTGGAGGTAGGCGAGCACGATCTCGAAATAAGGGCGGTCGCCATTTACTCTCTTACGGGCCAGCCCACCGAGGACGCGGCCTCGCTCGAAATGGCTTTCGACGTGAACGACTGCCAAAGTGTTTCAATAGGCGTCGAAGAAATCGACAAGTGTTTCGAGGACCCGAAAACGGTTCCCGTTACGTTTACCAACAACGGGCCAATAATCGAAGAGTTGTCGTTGGACACGGATTCGGTGCACGCTTCCTTCACTCGATCTTCCCTTGAATTGTTGCCCGGCGTTTCCAAGACCGTGCAACTCACGCTTTCACAGGAATTCGACGCGAAATCCGTTGAATTGATTGCGGACTCGGCAATCGGCTCGCGAATGGCCCGCGAAGTGTCGGTTCACTCCGAAGACTGTTACTCGATTTTAATCGACGGCCCGGCCAACGAGTCGTCTTGCTCGGATTGGAGAAGCACTTTCGAATTCGTTGTTACCAACGACGGGGACGCCGATACGTTTACCGTGGAATCGGATATGGCTTTCTCCAGCGTTTCACCTTCTTCTTTTGAGTTGGCGCACGGCGAAAGCCGGGCAGTCAATTTGATTGTAGCGCCCGGACTCGAAGACGGCGCTTATGACGCCAAGCTAACCGTTTCCTCTTCCAAGGCAGAAGCCGAACACGAGGCGAACCTCAACTTCGAGAGGTGTTACCGCGTGCGCCTCGCCGCCGAGCCGTACTTCGTCTGCCAGTGCGAGGACAAGGCATTCCCCGTGGACATCCTCAACGTGGGATCCCACCCCGACGAGTACGTGGTAGGCTTAACCGACGGCCAGGAATGGTTGTTGTTCGACAACAAAACGGTCCGCGTCTCCGGGAACTCGCGCGTAACCGTGAACCCTCGCGCGTTCACTTGCGATGCAGCCGAGCCCGGCGAGTACAGCGCAATACTCAACGTTATTTCGACCACCCAAAACAATTCGGAGCGCTCGAGCAAGGTTTGCATAAATTACACGATGCTGTCCAAAGCAGAGTGTTACACCGCAGTCATAGAGGCAAGTGACGGCGAGTACGTGGAATGCAATTCGTCCCTCGTGCCCTTCAACGTAACCAATTCGGGACCGGTCAAAAACGCGTTCTCCTTGAAGGTGGAAGGCCCCAAGTGGGTGAACGTCAACCCTGAAATACTGACGCTCAAGCCGCACGAGCGCGGCCAATCTTACTTAGTCATCTCGCCCCCCCTCAACACCGTGGGACAGGAATTCGACGTCAAGATTCGCGCCATTTCAAAGGGAGTGGCAACCGAGAAAACGGTTAAACTCAAAATCGGCGCGGTAACCGAGCCCCAAGACGTGGAATGGTACGCGCAAATGAGTCATTACAACAACACGCTCAACGTAAGCGCCCCCACGGGCGCGATTGCGTCCGTGCTCGACCCGGCAGGCAACGTTACGCGTTACCAACTCGAACAAGGATTCGTGTTATTGGGTGCGGAAGACGGCGAATGGCTTGTCAGCGTCGAATACGGCGGCGAAACCCAGACGCTGTCCTACGTAGTCGGCGAAGAGCCCGGAGCGCAAACCGGGTTTTTCACGGCTTCCAACGGCGCGCTGTACGCGGGCGCACTCGTGTTGCTCGCCGTGCTCCTGGTAGCCGCCTACTCCAAAACCCGCGGGTAGGCGACAACGCTTTTAATTCTTTTTCCCTTTCCTTTAACGTGAAGAACAAGACGATTACCGTGATAACGCGCGACCGCGCAGGCTTGTTATCGGAAGTCGCCGGAATCCTCGCCGAAAAAGGAGTCAACCTCGAATCGATTTCATTGAACACCAAGGCGCGCAAAGCCGTAATACACATCACGACTTCTTCCCTGCAACGCGCCAAGAAGGCGTTGCGCTCTAAAGGGTTCGAGCCGCTCGACGCCAACTTACTCGTGTTGACGCTTAAGGACAAGGCGGGCGAGCTCGCGCGCGCGGCAGCCTTACTCCAAGAAAAAGGAGTGCGCGTCAAGCGCCTCCACCTCGTTTCCAAGGGAAACGGCCGCGCAGTAACCGCTTTTGAAACCTCGGATAATCCGAGGGCGCGCCGAATCCTGCGGTCCTTCAACTAAACTCTTTTTAGTCCGCCGGTTCAACAACCTTGTGAATATGGATTTAGGCAAAGGCATACGCTCCGCGCTCTCCAAGATAACGGGTGCGAAGCTCGTGGACGAAAAGGCGGTGGACGCCTTGTGCAAGGACTTACAGCGCGCGCTCATAACCAACGACGTGAACGTACGCCTGGTCTTCGAGTTATCCAAGAGAATCAAGGAGCGCGCCCTCGAAGAAAAACGATTGCCCGGGTTGTCGTTGCGCGAACACGTTGTCCGCGTGGTCTACGACGAACTCGAAAAAGTGATGGGTTCCGAGGCCTTCGAGCCGCGCCTCGGAAAACAGCGCATATTGTTGTGCGGCTTGTTCGGCCAAGGCAAGACCACCACGGTCGGCAAGCTCGCAAAATATTATTCGGGTAAAGGGTTGTCCGCGGGAGTGATAGCCGGAGACGTCCACAGGCCCGCCGCCCTCGAACAATTGAGGCAGGTCGCAGAAAAATCGGGAGCCAAGTTTTACGGCGAGCCCGGCAAGAAAGACGTTAACGGAATAATCGCGAACGGGTTGAAGGAGTTGGACACCGACGTCGTAATCCTGGACTCGGCGGGCCGAAGCGCGTTCGACGAAGAGCTCGTCGAAGAATTGAAGGGCGCCGTGAAATCCTTTGAACCCGACGAGTCGTTCCTCGTAGTCAGCGCGGACATGGGTCAAGTCGCCGGAAAACAGGCGCAGGCCTTCAAGCAGGCAGTGCCGTTGACCGGAGTAATAATCTCGAAAATGGACGGCTCAGGAAAAGGCGGCGGCGCCTTGTCGAGCGTCGCGGTTTCGGGCGCGCGAATCGCGTTCATAGGAACCGGCGAAAAAACGGGGGACTTGGAGGCATTCGACCCCGAGTCCTTCGTGGGCTCGCTCGTCGGCTACGCCGACTTGAAGTCGCTGCTCGAAAAGGCGCGCGAAGTATCCGACGAAGAGGAATTGCAGAAGGCAATGGAGTCCGGCAAGCTGGATTACTCTTCTTTTCTCGCCCAAATGCGTGCCATGAAGAAGATGGGGCCGATGAAGCAAATCCTTCAAATGATCGGCGTGTACGACGTACCCGAGGAAGTCGTGGGACAAAGCGAGGAAAAATTGAAGCAATTTGAAGCCGCCGTTTTGTCCATGACGCCCGGAGAAAGAAGCGCGCCGCCCTTGATGAAGCAGTCGTCGCGCCAAGAGCGGGTCGCCGCGGGCTCGGGTCTCAAAAAAGAGGAAGTAAAGGAGTTGGTGAAGAACTTCGAGCGCACCAGCAAGATGATGAAGAAGTTCGGCAAGAACCGCGGGTTGATGAAACGTTTAGGCAAGAATTTTCCGGGCCTCTCGGGGTTGAAGTGAGGGTGGGCGTAGAACTAATCGACTTGGAAGAGGTTTACGGGGAAAATCGCGAAAACCCTTTGCGGTTCGTTCCCAGAATGCATTTCACCGAGGAACGCTTTTTCCGTGCTTTGATGGCTGCCGGTTTCTCTTTCCGCGCTTCAATCAAAGACGTAATCGAGAAGGGAGGGTTCACTTTACCGTTTACCGTAAGCGAAAAATCCGGGAAGAAGTTGGATGTCGACTCCGACCAATTGTTGAATTATTCGTATGGAACCACGAAAGTCAGGACTAAAAAAAATTATCCCCCCGACGCGATACTCCTACGCGAGAAAGGGGTTAAGGGGATAGAAATAAAGAAGAAGTCCCCGCAGTCGGCCGGGCCCTACCGCGCGTTGCGCGGGCTTTTCCCGGTTGGCCGCGTTTTGGGCCGCTTGAGCCACCGCGAAGTCCAAAAACACTTGGAGAATGCTTTGAGTCACCAGTACGACGTGCGCGCGGGGCCCCCCCAAGGTTTGGATAAACGCTTGAAAGAAGGCAAGTCGCTGGAGCCGCGGGACTGGAGTTACTTGTTTAACCTCGCTTACCAAACCGAAACCAGGGAAACCGAAAACGTGAAACGCTTCGTTGAAGATGCAGTTAACATACGGCGAAAAATGGTCGAACCCTACAAGTTTACGCTTTTCTCGCTGGCACCCCTCACCCACGAATGGCACTTGCTGAAGAATGTCAACAGAAAAGCGAAACAAAAAGGGACCCCGAAAATAAACGGCGTAAACCAAAAATGGGGCAAGTTAATTCTTTTTGAAAGAAACGTTGCGGAAAAGCTTGCGCACGGCGTAGTGGAACCTTCAAAACCGGCGGTACACTGGGCGAAATGGTACCTCCAAAACGTGGAAAATTACGAGGGCGGCCGGGAAAAATTCCCCTTGTATGACCCCCGCACAATAAAACACTTGAAGACCTTTTTATCGCGGGAGTGAAAAAATGAACTTCGAATTGTTGAGGGTTGCAATCGCCGTCGTGGGCACGGGCGCTTTGGCGTGGGAGGATTGGCGCACGAGTTTTATGGATGACCGCGTCTTGTATGCAATGATTTTTGCGGGCGCAATACTGGATTTGGCTACGCTCGACGCTTCCTTCGTTTTCTCCGCGTTTGCGCCGTTTACGTTAATCCTTTTCGGCGGCTACTTCTTGTGGCGCGCCGGCCAGTTCGGTGCGGGAGACGTTTACTTGTTTGCGGGCCTGCAATTATTGTTGCCTTTCGCGCCGTTCGGCGGACAACAACTCGTGCCGTTCGCGTTAAGCGTTTTTCTTGCCGCGTCCTTGTTCGCCGTAATCGGGACTGCGGCGGGTTATGCCGTGATGCTTCGCGGCAAGTTGCGGGGCGTTAAAGCATTCGTTTTGGCGGCGTTGTTGTTTGCCGGCCTCGGCGTATTCGCTTTTTACGGGGCTTCTCTTGTCGTAGCCGTGTTGTACTTGTTGTTTGCCTCGTCCTTTTTCTACTTGTTGTACCGAAACGAAATAATCGAGGCCAACGTGGAAATGGTTCCATTGAGGAAAGTAGACGAGGAGGACGTGCTTGCGTTGGACCGCTTGCCGAAGTCGAAAGTGAAAGAGTTCGGCCTCGAAAAAGTGGCTACAAGAAAGCAGTTGAAACGCCTCAAAAAAACGGGCCTCAAAAAATTCCCGGTATACAAGCACTTGCCCCGGTTCGGCCCCTTCGTCTTGGCCGGCTTGCTCGCTTGCCTGGCTTTGGGCGACGTTTACTTGTTCCTAAGCGGTTTTAATTAATGAACGACTTTCATTCATTCGGCATATGCCCCCAAAAATAGAGAAGTTGTTGAAGCTGGTCGACAAGCGAATCCGCCCGAGTTCATCGGAAGCGAAAAATCAGAAGGCGTTCGCTTTGCGAGCGTGCGCCCGCCTCGAAAAAGAATTGTCCGGTTACGGAGTTAAAACGCATTTCGTGGGTTCGGCGGCCCGCGACACGGGTCTTCGCGGAGACAACGACGTGGACTTGTTCGTTTCTTTTCCCTTGGAGTATGAAGAGGAAATCATAGTCGAGGCGACCAGGAACGCGGCTGAAAACGCGTTCGATGCGAAGTGGGTGATGCATTACGCCGAACACCCTTATTTGAAAGCCGTGGTTGACGGTTTTGACACGGAAGTCATCCCTTGCTTTGAACACGGCGAAGACGAGCCGTTGAAGAGCGCGGTCGACCGCTCGCCCCTACACATGCAGTACCTCGAAAAAAAGCTTTCGAAGAAGCAGAAGCGCGACGTGCGAGTGCTCAAAAAATTCTTGAAGAACGCGCGCCTTTACGGGGCGGAACTCGCGGTACAAGGCTTTTCCGGGCTGTTGTGCGAGTACTTGATTCTTTATTACGGGTCGTTCAAGGAGTTGGCGTGCGCCGCCGAGTCGTGGAGGCCCCCGATTCGAATGGATTTGGAGGGCCGCTCCACCAAGAAATTCGACGAGCCCCTAGTTGTAATAGACGCGATTGACGCCAACCGAAATGTTGCCGCCGTAGTAAGCGAAACCAACTTACACCGCTTCATGGCGTTGAGCCAGGCATTCGTGGAAAAACCGTCCGAAAAATTCTTTTTTTCAAAGAAAAGCAAGGCAACCCCGAAAAAAGCGGAAAAAGCCTTTGAAAGGCGCGGAACGTTCGTTGCGACAATGAAGTTCGCGGCTCCCGACGTAGTCGAAGACATTTTAGTGCCCCAATTGCGCAAAAGCGAGCGCGGCCTCAAGCGCCAACTAGAAGTCGAAGGGTTC
>CAZVVY010000005.1:0-25870 GCA_964630975.1 Microcaldota archaeon
AAGCCGCTCGTCGGCTCCGAAGAATTAGGGGGAGTGCGCGAGGTAATCGAGTCCGGCGCGCTAACGCAAGGGTCCGCCGTCAAAGAATTCGAGGACGTGGTAGCAAAGCACGAAGAGCGAAAGCACTGTATGGCCGTGAGCAGCGGAACCGCAGCGTTGCACGTCGCGTTGAAAGCCCTCGGGAATAAGCGCGGGTGACGAGGTAATAATCCCCGACTTCTCGTTTATTTCAACGGCGGGCGTGGTTTCGTTGGCGGGCGCAAAACCCGTGTTCGTGGACGTGAACGAGAAAACATTCAACATCGACGCCGAACGCGTTGCCGAAGCAATCACGGATAAGACGAAAGCAATAATTCCGGTTTCCTTGTACGGGCAAGCATACGATGTTTCGGCAATCAAAAAAGTTTGCGAAGCAAACAACCTTCGTTTGGTGTCGGATGATTGCCAGGCTATCGGCGCGGAATTCGAGGGCTCGCGTAACTACGGTGACGACTTTTCAACACTATCTTTTTACCCGACGAAGAACGCGACTGCCGCCGAGGGAGGCGCTTTGTTAACGGATGATGATTCCCTTGCCGAAAAAGCGCGTTTGTGAGCGAACATCGGGCAAGCCGCGCGCTACGACTACCGATTGAATGGTTTCAATTACAGGATGTCAAGCGTTCACGCCGCCATTGGAATCGCTCAAATACGCAAGCTCGACGGTTTCATTGAAAAGAGGCGCGCGAACGCCGCGCTCTTGGACGAGTTGCTCGAAGGCGTGGTGGAAACGCCTTTCGTGGACTCGCGGTGCAAGCACGTTTACCACCAGTACACGATTCAAGCTGATTCTCGCGACTCTTTGCAAGAGTCGCTACGGGAAAAAGGCGTGGGTTCGGGGGTGTATTACCCGCGGCCTTTGCACTCACTCTCGTTGTTTAATGCTGATGTTGATTGCCCGGTAATCCAGGGATTGTGTAAAAGAGTGTTATCGTTGCCTGTTCGCCCCGCGTTGAGCGAGGAGGAAGCGCGCTTGGTTGCGGAAACAGTTAAGAACTCGGTTTAGTTTTTGCGCCACCATTCGGCTACTTCCTTGCTCGTCGCAACCCAGGCGTCGGCGCGCGAAGCGAATTCCAGTATTTCCTCGAAATCCTTTTCTCCGGCAACGTGGCGCGGGTCGAAGTAAAGGTTGAGGTAAGAACCGTATTCTTCTGCCAAGCCCACCGCTTTCTTGAACGCGTTAAAGAATTCTCCGCGGCGGTGGTGCGCCCGCGTTTCAAAGCAGTGCCAAGAGTCGAACACAGGGTAATAGTGTACGGGGCACGAGAAAACGGGTAATTCCAAGATCCGGTAATGCGGCGGCGAGTTCAAGTGAAAATCGTTTTTGTTGGGGTGATACGGAGTGCCGCGCGACTTCGTGGTCACGAGGTTGGTTGAAGAGGAGTAAGCGTAGCCGCGCTCTTCAAGCACTTCATATACTTGTTGGCTGTTTAGGTTGCCGAAGTGCGGCGTGCGGAACCCCGTGCACTTCGCCCCGATTTCCGCGAACGCTTTTTCAGCCCCGATTATTTCTTCTTCCATTCTCTTGCGCGACAATTCGTTGAAGTGTTCGTACGGGTTCAACGGGCCGTTCGGGTGCGAATAAGAGTGGTTGATTACTTCGTCGCCGCGGTCAAGAATGGGTGCGTGCTCGCGCGCAAAGCTTTCAACGTATTTGCCTACGCACGCGTGGCTTGCCGGCACTCCATAAGAATCCATCAACTCGCATAACGAGGGAATCAGGGAAACGTCTTCAACGTAGTCATAGTCGAACGAAATCGTCAAGGCATACTTTCCGCGCGGCCACTTCCTCTCGTTTTTCCGCAAGTAATTCTTCCAGAGCAATGGCGCGGCCAGCGAAGCGCAACCCCTCAACAATTGCTTGGATGCGTGCCTCACTTCGCGAGCACCTCCAACTCGTCTTCGTACTTGTCTCCTAGCGCGCGCCAATCGTATTCCTTTACCGCGTTTTTTCCTTCGCGGCCCAGTTTTTTCGACAATTTGGAGTCGTTCAACACTTCCGCGACGGTGTTCACCCAGTCCTCGGGAGTCAACGCGTAAAGCACGGTGTTGCCGGCAACCCGCTTCACTTCGCTGATTGGCGACGAAACGACGGGCTTGTTGAGCGCCCAATACTCGAATAACTTTATGGGGCACACGGCGTCCGTCAAATCGTTTTTTTCGAACGGAATCAAGGCGACGTCGAACCCTTTCGCATAATCGCGGGCTTCGGCGTGGCTCACCCTGCCCGTGAACACCACGTTTTCGGGGGCGTTGGCCGGCTTGTTGGGCCCGTCACCCACCAAGTAAAAAGTCGTTTTCGGTAACAACCGCGCGGCTTCAACGATTTTCTTCAACTCAACCCATTCGCCGAACGCGCCCACGAAACCCGCGTTGGGGTGCTTCAAGCGCTTCTTCTTCGCCTTCGCGTAAAACGGGAGTTTTACGCCGTTGGAAATAAGGCGCACGTTGGAGTTGAACTTGTGCGCTTCTTCTTCAAGCGCTTGCGCGGTCGTAACGACGAGGTCGGTTTGCTTCAAGGCCTGAACGTACGCGCGCCTAACCAATTCCTTCTTGTAGCCCGAATGAAATTCGTGCATCAAGTCGCTGTAATCCATTACTATCGGTACGCCTTTTTTTTTCAGGTATTCGCGGGCGCGGTACGTACCCCACGCATTGCAGAACACGGCGGCGTCGCACGGGTTTTCCTTGACCACGTGCAAAAAGTGTTTTTCGCGTTGCCACCATTCAACGAAACGGTTCGGAGTCGCCTTGAAGCCGGGGATAACGCGCACTCCCTTTGCTTTTGCGGGCTCTAATTCTTCGACGTAGTTCTCGTAGTAAACCGGGTCCGCCCAAATTATTTCGTGGCCGCGGCCAAGCAACAAACTCTTCATTCGCGTGGCTCCGCCCATCGTGCTGGCGAACGGCCCGCAGTTGAACAAGAGTATCTTCATTTGATTCACTTTACTTGAATGGTTTTTAAGAGTCCAATACCAAAGTATATTATCGTTAAAATAACTCTTGCAACGTTTAAAAGGTGTTTAAAGTGAGGATTGCAGTCGTGCTCGGCACGCGCCCCGAAATAATCAAGCTATCCCCCTTAATTCGTGAATTGGAGGCGCGCGGAGCCGACTACTTCACCGTGCATTCCAACCAACACTATTCCTACGAACTCGACAAAGTGTTCTTCGACGAATTGTCCTTGCCCGCGCCGGACCACGCGTTGGGCGCCAAAAGCGGTTCGCACGCCCGGCAGACCGGCCGCATAATGGAGGGTGTGGAAGGCGTCTTCGCCAAGGAAAAGCCGGACGCGGTCTTCGTTCAAGGCGACACGAATACGGTGCTTGCCGGGGCGCTCGCCGCGTACAAGCTCGGCGTATTCATTGCCCACGTTGAGGCGGGATTGCGTTCGTTCGACCGTCGAATGCCGGAGGAAGCGAACCGCGTGATGACGGACCACGTCAGCGACTACTTGTTTGCCCCGACCGAGCAGGCAAAAAAGAACCTTGAAAGCGAGGGAGTCGGAAAACACGAATTGATTACGTGGCGCGGAGCGTTCACCCCCAAAATATTCGTTTCGGGGAATACGAGCGTTGACGCCGCCAACCAGAACTTGGGCCTCGCCGAAGAAACGTTTCCGAACTACTTGGAGTCGCTCGGCTTAAGCGAAAAAGAGTACTTGTTGGTTACGGCGCACAGAGCCGAAAACGTGGACGAAAAGGAGACGTTCAAGGAATTCTTGCAGGCGTTCAACGAGTTAGCCGATGAAACCGGGAAAAAAACGGTTTACCCCGTTCACCCGCGCTCCAAAAAACGCATTCAAGAGTTCGGCTTGAACACCGGAAACGTCGAATTGATTGAGCCGCCGGGCTACCTCGAATTTTTGTTGCTCGAAAAAGGGGCGCACCGCATCTTAACGGATTCGGGCGGCGTGCAAGAAGAAGCGTGTACTCTCGGCGTGCCCTGCGTTGTCCTGCGAAAGAGTAGTGACCGGCCCGAGTCGATTGGCGCGGGCGCGGCTCGGCTGGGCGGCGTAACACGGGAGTCGATAAAGGCGGCTTTCCACGAACTGGATTCGGTGAAAAAGTGGGAGAACCCTTACGGCGACGGCAACGCCTCCAAAAACATCGTGGACGAGGTGGTGAAGTGGAGTTCGTCGTAACAGGCGGCGCCGGCTTCATCGGCTCGCACTTGGTTGAAGCATTGCTGAAAAAAGGCGGCGTAACAATAGTCGACGACTTGTCAACCGGCTTTCAAGAAAACGTGCCCGAAGGAGCGGAACTAGTGGAGGCGACGATACTCGACTACGCGAAATTGGAAGAAGCGGTGAGCACCGCGGACGCCGTGTTTCACTTGGGTGGAGTAGTCGGAGTGCCGGTAAGCGTGAAGCACCCGGAATACTGTTTTCGAGTCAACGTTACGGGCACGGCCAACGTGTTGCAGGCCGCAAAAGAACACGGCTCACAAGTGGTTTACGCTTCGTCCGCCGCGATTTACGGCGATAATCCTTCCATTCCTTCAAAAGAGTCGGACGCCCCCGCGCCCGCATCGCCTTATGCCGAAAGCAAGCTGAAGGCGGAGCGCCTCGTCGTTGAAGAAGGCGGGACCGCCTTGCGCTTGTTCAACGTTTTCGGGCCGAGGCAACGGGTGTCGAGTGGTTATGCCGCGGTAGTGCCGGCATTCGTTCAAGCAGCAAAAAAAGGAGGGCTCCTTCGATTGGACGGCGGCGGAGAACAGACGAGGGACTTCGTGTTCGTGGAAGACGTTGTCAACGCTTTCATCAAGGCGCGCGGCGTGCGGGGAGCGTACAACGTGGGCTCGGGTAAAGCGGTTTCCATCAAGGAACTCGCCCGAAAAATAGTTTCTTTAACCGGCTCCGACTCCAACATAGTGGGGGCGCCGGGACGCCAAGGAGACGTTCACGACTCGCTTGCCGACGTTTCTTCGGCGCGCAAGGCCTTCGGCTTCGAGCCGCGTTACTCGCTTGAAGAAGGCCTGAAAAAAGTGGTGGTTGAAAATGGGTGACGAATACTTCAAGCACGAAACCGCGTTCGTTGAAGACGGCGCGCAAATAGGCGAGGGCACGAAAGTATGGCACGGCGCGCAAGTGCGCAAGGGCGCGCGCGTCGGCAAGAACTGCGTTCTCGGCAAAAACGTTTTCGTGGGTGAGGGCGCCGTAATCGGCGACAACTGCAAGATTCAAAACAACGTCAACGTTTTCAAGGGGGTTACTCTTGAGGACAACGTTTTCCTGGGGCCGAACAGCACTACGACCAATGACTTACGGCCGCGCGCGTTCAACAACGACTTCGAGGTAATTCCCACACTCATCAAGAAAGGCGCGTCGGTCGGGGCCGGGGCGGTAATGGTTTGCGGGGTCACGCTGGGCGAGCGCTGTATGGTCGCCGCCGGCGCGGTCGTAACCAAGGACGTGCCCGCTTTCTCGTTGGTTGCCGGCAACCCCGCCAAAAAAATCGGCGTGGTCGACGAAGAGGGGAATCGAAAGTGATACCCATTGCAAAGCCGCTCGTCGGCGGAGAAGAACTCGAAGAAGTGCGCAAAGTGTTCGAGTCCGGGCAGCTCGCGCAAGGGGAAGCAGTAAAACGCTTTGAAGGGGCGTTGGCGGAGTATCACGGCTGCGAGCATTGTATTACTACTAACAGCGGCACTTCGGCTTTGCACGCCGCCTTGATTGCTTTGGGCGTCGGCCCCGGCGACGAAGTAATAATCCCCGACTTCTCGTTTATTTCAACGGCGGGCGCGGTTTCGTTGGCGGGCGCAAAACCCGTGTTCGTGGACGTGTGCCCTGACACGTTCAACTTGGATGTTGGCGCCGCAAAAAAAGCGGTCACCGAAAAAACCAAGGCCGTGATGCCGGTTTCGTTGTACGGCCAGGCATACGACGTTGACGCGGCGCGCGAGTTGTGCGGCGACAAGGGGTTGGCGTTGGTGTCCGACAACTGCCAGGCAATCGGCGCCGAGTGGAACGGAAAACGCAATTTCGGAGACGACTTTGCGGCCTTGTCCTTTTACCCGACCAAGAATTTAACGACCGCCGAAGGCGGCGCCCTGTTAACGGACGACGCGGAACTGGCGGACAAGGCGCGCGTTGCCTGCAACATCGGCCAGCGCGCAAAGTACGAGTATGAAAGCGTTTCATTCAATTACCGGCTTTCGTCGGTGCACGCAGCAATCGGGCTCGCGCAGTTAAAGAAGTTGGGCGAATGGATTGGGGCGCGCCGCAAAAACGCCGCGTTTTACTGCGACTCCTTGAATGCGGAAGCGCCGGTGGTGGACGAACGCGCCAAACACGTTTTTCACCAGTACACCGTCAAAGTCGCGGAACGGAATAACGTGTTGAATGAGTTGCGTGCGGCCGGCGTTGGCGCGTCCGTGTATTACCCGCGGCCCTTGCATTCCTTACGGGTTTTCGAGTCGAACGCCGATTGTCCGGTAACCGGAAAATTGTGTGAAAGCGTTTTGTCGCTTCCCGTGCACCCCGCGTTGTCGGAAGAGGAATTGCGGGAAGTGGCGGAAGCGTTCAACGCGGCAACAAAGTAATTTTTTTTATTTGTTTGGCGTGCGAAAAGAGTTTTAGGTGAGTGTTGTTGAAATCCGAAGAATTCTTGAATCATTTCAAGGTAATGCAGGAAAACGAGGTAGCTCCTTTCGGAAACGAATTCAGGACTGCGAGTTCGAACGCCGAAAAAGCGTTAAAAGAAATCAAGGAAAATTTGGAGCCGTTTGATTCAAGGAATTCCACTGAAGCCCAAAAACGGTTCTTGAGAATTGAACGCGCCTTTTCCGGGTACGTTAATTCGGTTCGTCTTCACTCGGAGGGCGTCCACGCCGAGTCAACCCGTAAGCCCTTTGTCGGGCGGATAACCGAAGAGGTTTCCCGCCTGGAATACCATTTGAATTCCCGTGAATAATTCAGCCTATTGATTCGGGCAACAAACCCTTTTTCTTCATTTGGTTGACTTGCACTCGCGTGTAGCGGAACGCCACGTCGGCTTTTTCGTCTTCAATGCTCCACGGCTTTACCAGGACTACGTCGCCTTCACGCACCCAGATGAACCGGCGAATCTTGCCGGGCACTCGGGTGAGGCGTTCCTTGCCATCCTCGCATTTGACTATCATTCTCGCGCCGCCCAACAATTGTTCGACTACGCCGAATATTTCGCCGGGGCGCTGCATTCGAATGCGTATGGGCCCCGAAGGCCTTTTTTTCTTGCGGTACTTGCCCATTAAACCCTCACCGGCCTCCTAGCCCCACAGGCCTCGCAGACCAAGGCGTAAACGTTTCGTCCCTGGCTTTCAAGGTGGGTGTCGGGCTTGCCGCACTCGCGGCACAACACTTGTGCCTTGCAGTAAGCGTTAATTTTTTCGTTGATTACGCGGTTGGAGAATTTGCTTTGCAACACGAATTGCTTTCCGGAAACGTTTCCGGGAACCGCGAGTTCGCGCGACAAGTACTTGGCGAAAACCCGGGGTTCGCGCCGCAACCTCTGGCAAATGAAGTCGAAGTTGCGTATAATCGTTTTGTTGCCTTGAATGAAAGTGTTCGCCAAAGGTATTTCGAATCTTTCCCCGGAATCCTTTTTCTTTGGGAGGTTTTCGTATAAGTCATCCAATAACTCTTCGTAATTCATGCCCACGTATTAGGTGGAAACACAATTAAAAACCCGTTGTTGCCGCCAACGCAAACCAAGCCGCCCACCCCAACAACGCGCCGCCGACGAGGGGCGGCAGCGCCGGGAAGTACCCCTTGCGGTTTTCGAGCACGTACAATAGGGCGATGCAGCCGAGCATCGTCCCCGCAAAAGCGAGTGCGGTGGCGGCCGGCGAAACCTTGATTGCGGCAACGCACAACGCCCCCGGCATTACCACGTCGCCCGTGCCCAACTGCACGCTTTCCTTGCCGCTTTTCACGGTGAGCGCCATTGCCGCGTTGCGGTCGTTCAAGCCCTTTGCCAGCGTAACCATGTGCTTGCTCTTGAAAACCGCGTAATAATCGTATCCGGCGAGTGCAACCCCCAGCAAGGCGGCCGGAACGAAGTCAAGTGACGCACCGATTAACGCGCCCACCACGGCGGCGCCGAACGCCAAGGCCAGCGTGCGCGACGCGGGGTACAAGAATCGAAAGGCGACCAGGGCTAACGCGATTCCGGCGGCGGCCAACCCCCCAACGAACAATTCAAACGCCAAATCCGCCGTGAAAAAGATTAGTGCGGCCTCCAACAACACGAACAACCGCCTGCCGCTGTAATACTTTAATACGAGCAACAAGACGAGTGTGGCGAACAATATGTATCCGAAAAAGTACGCGGAATTGGATACGTCCGCCGAATCCTCCACCATGCTTACTTCCTGTGCCACGAGCTGGGAGCCGACGAACAAGGATGCAAGCATGCAGGCCGCGAACAACGCGAACAAGGAGTGCGACAACTTCATTAGCAATCTATAAAACGCGGGTTGATTTAAAACTCTTCGATGAACGCTTTTAACGACGCATTAAAAGAGGCAAACCGATTCTTCGAGTCGCACGGCTTGACGGGTGCAACCGCGCCCCGCGACTCGACCCACGGCGACGTGGCCTGCCCCGCTTTTGCGTTGGCGAAAAAGCGCGGCGCGAACCCCGTTGAAATGGCTCAAAAAATCGTTGAAGAATTCGCGCCCACCGAAAACTATTCCAAGGCGGCGGCCGTCAACGGCTACGTCAACCTCTTTTTTTCGGACGCTTTTTTGGCGCGCGCAGTCGCCGAATGCATTGAGGCAGGAAAAAACTACGGTTCTTCAAGCGAAGGAAACGGCAGGACGATGGTAATCGATTACTCGTCGCCCAACATCGGCAAGCCATTGCACATCGGCCACATCCGTTCAACGATTCTCGGCGACTCAATCAAGCGCCTCAAAAAGTTTACGGGCTGGAACGCGGTGGGCGCCAACTACTTGTGTGAAGCCGGCAAACAGGTCGCCGCATTAATGTACGGCTTGAAGCATTACGGAGTCGAGCCGAAGACGCGCTCCGACTTACTCGACGTTTACGTGCGAATCTCCAAGGAAACGGAGGGCGACGAATCGGTTGCTCGGGGAGTGCGCGAAGTGCTCGCCAAAATGGAGTCCGGCGAGCCCGTGCTCGAAAAAGAGTTGGCGCTCGTGCGCGGCGTTTCCTTGAAAGGCTTCGACGAAAATTACTCGTTGTTGAACGTTTCCTTCGAGGAAAAAGTTTTCGATTCGGGCCTCGTGCCCACAGCCAAGAAAATAGTTGAAGAATGCATCCAAAAAAAAATAGCTTTCAAGGACGAAGGCGGCGAAATAGTCGCCGACCTCGAAGAACACGGCTTGCCCAACCTCGTGTTGTTGCGCTCCAACAACACCACTCTCTATTCCACGCGCGACCTGGCGTTGGCAGACCGTCACTTCGAAGAACACGAATTCGACGAAGCGTTATACGTTACCGCGTCCGAACAAAACAACCACTTCCGCCAAGTATTCAAGATACTCGAATTATTGGGTCGCCCGTACGCCGGCCGCTTGAACCACCTCGGCTTCGGCCTCATCTTCCTGCCCGAAGGAAAGCTTTCAACGCGTGAAGGCCGCGTGCTCGGCTTGAAGGAAACCCTTGACTCCGCGATTCAAGCCGCCCGAAAACGAGTCCAACAAAACGCTTCCTTAACCGAAGACGAAAAAGAAAGCGTGGCGCGCGTCGTCGGAGTAGGCGCAACAAAGTTCGCGGTTCTCCGCGTTTCCCCCGAAAAAAACATCGTGTTCGACGCCGAAGAAGCGACCCGCTTCGAAGGCTACACTTCGGCGTTCCTCCAATACTCGGCCGTGCGCTGCACCAGCATCCTCGAAAAAGGCGGCTCGTTTCGAGCCGTGAAAGGGGGCTTCAATGACGAAGAGCGCGCGCTGGCTTCGAAAATAATCGGTTTCCCGCGCGCCGTGTCGCAGGCCGCGCAAGCCGGGCGGCCGCACCAGATTTGCGGTTACTTGTTGGAGTTGGCGGAAGCGTTTTCATCGTTTTACTCAAAGCATTCCGTGCTCAACGACGATGAACACCGCGATAAGAGGCTGGCTCTCGTGAAAGCCGCGCGCACCGTGCTCGAAAACGGGCTCGCGCTACTCGGAATCGACTGCCCCGAAAAAATGTGATTTGTTTTGGCCGAAAAAAAGTTTTTGTTTGTTGACGAGAACGGCGCTAATGCGCGGCGTTACGCCCGAAAACTTTCCTCTTCTTTGCGCCGTGAAGGGTTCCGCGATTTTTCAATTTGCTCGCTTGCCTTGCGGGATGCTTTTCCTCAAGGCGCGCGGGACCGTTTGTTGAACTCCGACCACGTTGTAGCGCTTTGGCCCCACTTAAGGAAGAGTTACCCCGAAGTTTTTGAAGCGTCCGCTAACTTAATTGAATTAAACCCTTCGAAAGGGTTTTTCGAGGAGCGTTTGAAGGAAGCGGTTCGCGAAAAACTGCGCTGAATTCACTCCTTCTTCTCTTCCGCTTTTTCTTCCTTCTTTTCCTCGCCGCCTTCGGCTTCTTCCTTCTTCTCGGCGCCTTCGGTTTCCTCGGCTGCTTCTTCTTCCTCTATTGCCGGGGTTTCTTCGGGCACGTCTTCGATTGCCTCGATGTCGAGCGGGCGCTCCAAGTTCAACGGGTCCTTACGGATGTCGCGCACCGTAATCTCGAATTTTCCGGGAATCTTTAAGTTGGCGCGCTTCAACGCTTCCTTAGCGGTTTTTATTGCGGTTTCTTCGCAGCGAACGCGGAACAACGCGGTTCCCTTGTTTACGAGAGCCATCCGCCCTTTGGGCTTGCCGAACGCTCCCTTCATTCCCTTTGAAATGCGGTCCGAGCCGGCCACTCCAAGGGCGGCGTGCTCGCGAAGAATGTGGTGCGGGTATTTTGCGACCCTCAAAAAGTAGTTGTGTTCCAGAGCCTTCTCCAAGTGCTTGTTGGCAGCCATGCGCGCTGCTTCGATAGCGTTGTCGCGCACTTGAACGTCGTAGTCGGCGACGAGTTCCAGCTCGACTTCGAAACGCTTGTTTTTGCCCATGTTGAATTGCCTGATGCGGCAGTGAGGCGTTCCCTTAACGTAGCTCTTGCGGGGCCTGCGGTGCGATAACCGCGTCCAAGGCTGTCCCTTGGGTTCGCGGCACGTTCTTGCTGGTCTGAGGCTTGCCATAAGTCAGTAATTCACCTGATAAAAAGTTGTTGAACAACTCTATGGTTAGGGTAAAAAACAATATAAAAGGGTTTTGCCGCCTTAGTCAACGCTTTTTCTTTTTCTTCTTGCCTTTCTTGACGGCGGTTTCAATGAGCTTCTTGTGGTGGTCACTCACTTTTTGTTCGTATTCCTCGACCGGAAAAACGATTTTGCCGGATTGGTATACCATTAAGGCGACCAAGGCGATTCCGAGCCAGAACAGGAACGAGGCGGTGGGGCCCAGCAGGACGCCGAGCACGTCTTCGCCGCTGAAATTGTAGGGGGCTCCTATTGCCCAGCCGAACAGCGAAGAAATGAGTTCGGGGCGCATTCCCGCCATGTTCGCCTTGTTGACGACCACGAAAACGTTGTAAGCGGCTTCCGCGACCTTCAAAACGGATGCGAGTACGAAGAAGGCGCCAGCCAACTTCAACAAATGCATTTTTTTGCCGCCTATCCTGAACCAGAAAACCCTGTGCACGGTCTCACCCGCTAACCAGTAATCAAACCGGATTTAAAAACAATACGATTAAAACGGTTGCCCGCCAAAAAACTTTTTCAGAGGGCCCGTAGTCGAATGGTTAAGACGCCTCGTTTACACCGAGGAGACTCGGAGTTCGATTCTCCGCGGGCCCACTCACGTTTTTTCTTTCAAAAAGAAAAACTTGACTAAAAAGAAAAGGTTAGCCCGGCGAATTCATCGGGGTTTGTCCCCCGCACAAAACGTTTTTTATTTGGTTCGAGCCAATCCTTAACCGTATGAAGCGCTTTCTCGCACTTGCCTTGCTTGCCGCCTGCGTTAATTCGGTTAACGTCGTCGACTCTTTTTGTGACGGGGGTTCGCCTTCGGCTTGCGTTATTGAATTCAATTATTTTGAGCAACCCCTTGAAAGAGAAAGCGGAACTTTTTACTTTAATTCAAACAGCAAATACGTTGCCTTGCTTCCGTTGGATGCAATACGCGAACGGGCCGAGGCTGTTTTAGACGAGGATTTGGAAGGCGTTTTTTCTCGGGAACCCGTTTTTTCGGTCGGCAGGCTGTCGAAAAATTGTGAGGGCGGCGAGTGTCGAACAATAAAATTCACTTCTTTCAACGAAAAAAAGGTTGTTGCGGGCGAAACCTGTTATTCGGTGGTTGACGAGTTGGAGGCCGAGAATCGCTTGGCAGTGGTTTCTTCTCCGGCTTGCCAGGCGTGTTTCCCCGACTTAGCGGTTCAACTGGGTTTTGCAGGCGTAGACGACTACGTGTTTTACTTGCACGTGCCGATTGATTGCGCCGGGTTGGACACTGTTTTCCTCGTCAACGGTTTGTCGGAGAATTCGGGCGTGCGCGAAGCCGTAAGGGAGTACGCGAAGAGCACGTGGGAAAAAGTCAAGTTGGTGGATTATTCTTCGGGTTACGCTTTGAGCCCGTTCGGCGAAAAAGAAGAGGCGCCGCCGCAATGCAGCCTTGGCTCTGAAGCGGGCGCAACGGAAATTCAGGGTTGCGTTATGGCGCTCAAAAATAATTATTTCGATGAACGCGGCTCGATGCAGTTAATATTGGTCGGCGACGAGGCGGGGGTGGGAGGCCGTTCTCAAGGATTGATTCCTTCTTACCCCGTTACTTTTCTGGGCGACGGCGGCTTTATTTCCTCGGTTGAAAGCGATTTGCTCGTTAACGCCGCGGACGCTTCCGAGTACGAGGAAGTGCCTTCGGACCGCGCTTTTGACGCGGACTGGCTGAAGGACTTGCGCGCCAACTCCTTTTCGGGGGGGTACCTAATCGTTTCCCGCATTCCCTTCGACCCCGCGGTAGAACACGTGGGCTCGGAAAAAATGCTGGAAAGCGTTTACCAAGGTGCCCGGTCGTTCTCCGTCGAGTCAAAACTTTTCTTGTCGGATACTTGCGGGGGAACGGATTCTGTTTGCCACATACGAAAAGTCTCCGAGTTTTTTGAGGACCGCCTCTTCGACGAAGACGCCTTGGTTTTTTCACCGGATTATTGTGAGGGATATTACGGTTTGGAGGATTATTGCTCCAACTCGGAAGCGCTGGTATCCTTATTCGGCTCGAAAGACGTCTTGTTTCTTTCGGCTCACGGCACGGGTTCCGCGGTAATGGCGGTGAGCGCCGACAACCCCGCCGAAGGAATTTACGAGACGTTGACCGGCGAAAAAATAACGGTTACCTACAATAACGCGGTGCAAGTAATCGGCACGGATTACGGCGCGCTTTTGAACCCCCGCACCGACAAAAACGTTCCCCCCCTCTCAATAATGCTTTCGTGTTATTCGACTTCCTTAGACGAAAAAACAACCGGCAAAGCGTTTAAGGAAGAAGGGGAAATAAGTGTTTTTGAAGGCGGTGAATACGTAGGAAAACGAAACACGATAACGGATTCCAGTATGGCGCGCGCTTTCCTGAGGCGGGGGGGAGTTACGTTAGTGGGTTTCACCAGAAGCTTTTTGACTCAAATGCTTGTGTTGCCTGATTCGGGCCGGGAATGGTTCGGGGCGCCGCTTTTCACCGAAAAAATCGCTTTCGCCGCCGAAAACGACGTTTCAATAGGGGAAGCGCTTTACGAAGTTACTTTTGATGACTTGCGCGAAACAAGTTTCGTTGAAGGCTGCGTTTCAAAGCTGGGCGACGAACACTCGGAGTGGTGCGAGGAAACGATTTACAGCGTGCCCCACGCGGCTTGGATGGAATTAAACTTGCGCATTCTGGGAATGCCTAACGCGAGGTTGACGTCGTGAGCAAGTGGCTTTGGGTTATTTTGTTGGCCGCCGCAGCATCCTTGTTTTATTTTTCCCATAACCCGCCGGCCGACGGTAACGGGGGCCGCGTGTGCGAGAAAGGCACGTTCATCGAGGGCTATTGCGACGCATCCGTTTATTATTACGACGAGTGCGTTAACGGCTTTTACCGGGCGGCTCAACTCAATTGTTCTCCCGGCGAGTGCGTTGAAGAGAATTGGGGTGGCGGACCCGAAACGGTTTGCGTTGCCGCGGTAACCGATGCGTCGCCTTCGCCGAGCGTTGAACCTTCCCCCGAAGCTACCGTTGAACCCGGAGAAGAAGGGGAGCGTCAAGGAAAGGGAGTCGAAGAATGGCTGGAAGGATTCGTTTCGTGCGGCGACGGCAACTGCGATAAACCCGAAGGGTGCGCTTCGTGCCCGGAGGACTGCGAGTGCGGCGACGGCGAGTACTGCCGCGAGGAATGGAATTCGTGCGAGGCTGTGAACGACTGCGGCGACGGGGAATGCCGTGAAGGCGAGGAGTGCTGCTCCGATTGCGGTTGCGGCAAAGGAACGGTTTGCGACTTCGAGTCACAGGAATGCTTTGAATTGCCCGAGTCAATGCCTGAAGCCGAACAAATCGCGGCCGGCGTCGAGGATTACCTGATTCAAAACGAGTACTACAACCAGTCCGTTGCCGCCGTGTCCTACTACGTTTCGGGAGGCGAAGCATTCGCCCTCGTGATAACGGATTGCCCGCCGTCGGAGTCGGGAGTCGTATGCGACTTGTGGGTTACCGTGAACGCGACGGGAGGCGTGGTAAGCGTCGCCCGGCCCGCGTGAAAAGAAAACGTATTTTAAACGGGTAACACCACTTAATTGTTCTTGGCGCCGCAGTAGCTCAGTCTGGGAGAGCGTTCGGCTGAAGACCGATGTGTCGCCGGTTCAAATCCGGCCTGCGGCATTTTTGTTTCGTTCAACCGAGATGACGCCTTCTTTTTTATTTTACTTCTCCTTTCCTTTTTCATGCGACGAATCGCCTTCGCCTTGCTCTTGTTTTGCTTGGCTGCCGGCGCAGGCAAAATAACGCCGAAAGAAGTTGGGGCAAGCAAGCTCTCGTTTGAACTCCAATGGGTTCTTGAAGGCGAGCCCCCGTTTTCGTTGAAGACGTTCGGCTTCAACAATTACTCGTTTCAAACAGTTTCTTTTCATTCATCCGACGAGTTCGAGGAAGGAATAGACGAACACGGCAACGCGCAATTGACTTTTCACTTGCCCGACTCCTCCAAGCGCCTGCTCAAATTGTCGGGCTCGGCGGAATTGGATTACTCTAACGGCTTCGAGCCCGCCGCGAACACGGAGGACTTCCTTACCGAAAGCGCCTTCGTCGAGTTAACCCCCGAAATAACGGGTAAAGCGCGCCAACTAACGCGAGAAGCGCGAAACGACTTCGAGGCAATGGTTTTGTTGGCGGATTGGGTGCACAACAACGTGGCCTACGACGAATCGTACGGCTCGCAACAATGCGGTTCAACCGAAGTATTCGAGGGCTTGCGCGGGACTTGCGACGAATACTCTCACTTGTTGATTGCTTTCGCTCGCGCCCTAGGCATTCCCGCCCGCTTTACGGCCGGCTTCGTGCACTCCGGCGGGTCGTGGGGCGCGCACGCCTGGGTGGAATTCGAGTTCGAAGGCGAATGGATTCCGGTCGACCCGACGTTCAACGAGTTCGCGTTGTTGGACGCGACGCACTTGAAGTTCGCTCACGGCAAGGACCAGGAAGACATTGCCCAGGAAGTAACCGAGGGAGTCGGCGTGCAAGTGGCGGCACCCGAATTCGAGTTACACGAAAAGCAGGGCTTCGACCTTCCCTTCGAATACTCGTTTTATCAACTGCCCGAAGAAGTGGGGGCGGGCGCGGCAATAGACGCCCGCGTAGCCGTGAACTCTTTGAGCCAAAGGCACTCCGCGGCGCCCCTCTCGATGATAGTGCCCACCGAACCCGCCGAACTCGCCGTGAAAACCGTTGGAAACGCGGACAAACTGGTTTACCTCGCGCCAAGCGAACGCAAAGTAGTCGAGTGGCGCCTCGTGTTCCCGCACTCCCTGCAAGAAGGGTATTCCTATAATTACTCGGTTCGAGTCGAGTCCTTCGACTCCTTCGATGAAAAAATAATTCGGGGCGGCTCAGGCGATTCGGACAAAGTTTCTTCGGCGGAAGTCCACGATTTTTCGGCGCGCCTCGAAAACGGCGGGGTTTCACTCGTTTTCGAAGTCGCGAACGCGGGCAACACCGTTTACTCGGCGAACGCTTCCTGCATTCTCGAAGGCGAAACGCAAACCAAAAAAACCGGTATTCCGGTAGGCGAATCCGTGCTCCTCCAATTCGTTTTCGACGACCCCGAAAAAGAAGTGTTGGAAGGAGAACTTTCGTTGTCCAACGGCCACCGAACCTTGAAACAACCGTTCCAAGTTTCCTTGGAACAAGCGCCCGCCGCAAGCAAAGAAAGCGGAGAAGCGTTTCCTTATGCTCTTGCAGCCGCGGGAATACTCGCGCTGGCAGCCGCATTCCACTTCCACAAGAAAAACATTAATTAACGCGGTTCAGCCAAAACAATAGCGCGCGACTGTAGTCTAGTTTGGTAGGACATGACGTTGCCAACGTCAAAACCCGGGTTCAAATCCCGGCGGTCGCACTTTCACTCTTTTTTCTTTTGGTAAAAGAAAAAACATTGATGAAAAAAGAAAACGGATAGTATTCAAACGCGAGTTAGCGTATTTTGGCGCCGGATCCAACGTCTTTGTCCACTGTGAGGAGCGAGACTACCCCGCCTTTTTCCGCGGCCAAAAGCATTCCCCTGCTTTCGACTCCGCGCACCGTTTTCGGGGCGAGGTTGGCGACCACGATTATTTTCTTGCCCTTGATTTCTTCCGGCGAATAGTATTCGGCGAGGCCTGCGGCAAGAGTGCGTTCTTCCCCGCCGATGTCGACCAACAACTTATATAGCTTGTCGGTGCCCTCGACTTTTTCGGCTTCCTTTACTACGCCGACGCGCAAGTCGAGTTTTGAAAAATCGTTGTAAAAAACCGTTTCAGTCACTTACGCCTTCACCTCGACTCTCTCGTGCTTTTTTGCGGAGTCCATCGCGGCTTGCGCGGCCGCCACGGCGTACAAGCCGTCTTCGCCGGTTACCAACGGCTTTCCGCCGCTGGAACAACGAGATAAGAAAGACTCCAATTCCCGTTTCAAGGGCTCGTCTTTTTGTACGAACAAGTTCAACTCGTTTCCGCGGCCCGCGCGCGACACGAGTTCGTTGAAAGTCCGGTACTCGTGGTACTCCCGCGGTATTTCGTCGGCGCGCGTTATTGCCGCGGTTTGCGCCGTGAAATCGAGTTCCGCGATTCCTTTGAGGCCGACCAAAATCATTTGCCGCGTTTTTATGGGGGCGACTCGGTTTGATTCAACGCTTGCGACGAAGCCGTCGTACTCGAACAAGGCGGCGCCCAAGTCGGGAGTGGAGTCGCTGCAAACGTTTCGGTGAACCGCGGAAACGAATTCGGGGCGTTTGCCCGTCAAGTAGGAAAACAAGTCGGCGTCGTGCACGGCTTGGTCGATGAAGGTGTGGCCGAGTTCGCGGCCCGAAGGAATGCCGTACCTGTGCGACGAGCCGTAAACGAGTTCGCCCAACATTTCCTCGTGGTCCAACAATTTTTGTACTGCGGGGTTGAAGCGCTCCAAGTGGCCTACGGACAACAAAACATTGTTTTTTTTGGCGGAAGCGATTAGTTCGCGGCACTCTTTTACGTTGGATGCCAAAGGCTTTTCCACGAGGCACGAGACGCCGGCTTCCAAAACTTTTTCTGCGATTGCGCGGTGCAAGCGCGTGGGCACGACTACGCTCGCGCAATCCGGTTCTTCGGAGCCCAAAGCGTCTTCAAGGCCCGCATAAAAACACGTCTTGTCGAAACCGCGCTTTTCGACTTCGCGGCGCGCTTTCTCGTTGGGTTCCACTATTATTACTTTTTCCGCGTAATCGGATTCGCTTAACACGCGCACGTGGTGGCGGCCCATCGCCCCCGCGCCGACGACCATTACTCGCATTTTTCTTCTCACTGGGTTTAGTTGCCCGTTTATTATATTAGGTGCGGCCGCCGGGAATCGGACCCGGGCCGCGAGCTTGGGAAGCTCGAATCATACCATTAGACCACGGCCGCCTTCGATACTTTTTGGACAACCTTTTTTTTAAGCCTTGTTCGCACGCCTATTTAATACATTATTTAAACCGTTTAACCCATTATTTGTTCATGGTTTTCGACGAGTCGTGGGACTCCTTTCTCGAGTGGAGTGACGGGAAGGGCTTGCCTTTCCGCGGCTTGAACGACGCTTTCGAGGAGCGCGGCATTCCGTTTCTCCCCGCCGCCCTCGCACTCGTTCTTTTGTCGGCTACCGCCATCTATTTTTCGCCTTCGTTGTTCGGCCCCGAAACGGCTACGCTGACCGTGAAAGCGCTTTCAAGCGAGGGAGTTGCATTGGAGGGCGTGGAAGTGGGCGTTGAAACCGCTGGCGGCGAGCGCTTTTCGGGCGTAACCGATTCGCGGGGGCGCGCATCGTTCGAAGGCGTCCCGGCGGGAAAAGCGTCGGTCAGCGTTTCGTCTTTGGACTACGTTTTCGGCGAAGAAGCTTTTCAGCAGGTCGAATTGGACTCTGGCGTCGTTTCGTTGAGCGTGAAAGGCGAACTCTTGTTTTCGGACGCGGTCTCGTTGTACGTGGAAGTGGGCGGCGTTGAAGAGGCGTCAGTGTACTTATTGGATTCCGACGGCGAGGAACTCGATTACTCTTATGCGTTGGCCGGCTCGGCTTCGTTCAAGGTTTCGCCGAACAAGGATTACGTGGTTGAAGCGTCTTCACCGGGTTATTCGAGCTCGCAAAAAACGGTTTCCGTGGGTGAATCCGATTTCGGTCCGGTTAGTCTTGACTTGCCTCCTTTGGAGGAAGCCGGACAGGCAAAGCTGTCGGTTCGCGTTGTTGACGAGGCGGGTCGCGCGGTCGCCAATGCTTCGGTTACTCTTGCCGACCCCGTGACGGGCAAGCAATCTTATTCATTCGTTTCGTCGGAGGACGGTTCGACCGGCGAAGCGGTTTTCGAGCGGGGCTCCAACGTATCGGTTCGCGTTATATCCGATGGCTTCAAGGAATTCGAGGAAGCCGTGTCGTTGTCCCAAGCCAAAACGGTTTTCGAAGCCGGGCTGGTACCCCCTTTGGGTTCGGCGGCCGAGTTAAGGATTCGCGTCCTCGACTCTTCGGGCAACCTCGTTCAAGGCCCTTCGGTAACCCTTTATTCTTCGAATAAGGCGGCGCTCGCTTCTTATGCGCCCGTGCTCGGCGTAGCCGAATTCAATGTTTCGCGGGGAAGCCAATACTTTGTTTCCGCGTTCAAGCCGGGTTACTTGCCCGCGTTTACCCTGGTTTCCGGTTTGGAAGCCGACGTGGTTTTGAAGGAAGCCGGCGAAGAAAATTCGGGTTCGGTTCGCGTGCGCGTCCTGGACTCCAAGGGAGTCGAAGTGCCCGGCGCCTTGTGTTCGTTCGAGTCGGGCGGGGACCCGGTCGGCGTAGTGCCGCGCGAAACGTTGGCGGACGGCACGCAATTGTTTGAAGGGCTTCCCTTGATTGAATTGGTTGTTGTCGCGGTTGACGGGCCGCGCGTTGCGCGCTCGCCGCCCGTCACCCTTTTGCCCGGCGAAGAAGCCGAGGTAGTGCTTGAAATGCCTTTACTCGAAGTTTCCCAACGCGTTTCTGTACGCGATTATTACTCGGGTTCCGTGATTCCCGGGGCAAGCGTTTCGTTCACGCCCGAAGAAGGAGGGCGAGCTTCTTGTTCGACGAACGCCGGCGGGTCTTGTTCGCTTTCGGTAACCGAAGGCGTTTCTTCTGTGGCGGTCGAAGCCGAGGGATTCGAGGGTTTGTCTGCCGGGCACTTGGTTGCCCCCGGAGGCGAAGAAGCGGTTTTCGAACTGGTGTCCGAAGAAGTTGCGGCGCCCCGCCTCGCTTTCCGCGGGTTGTACTCGCTGGACGGGGAAGAAGTCGTGTCCGTCGACCCTTACACTACTTACAACGCGAAATACGTTTTTACTGCGCCGCCCGGCGTCGAGTTCTCTCGCGCAACCGCCCACGTTCGCCTCGGCGAGTTGACGGGGGTTCAAGGAAGCGACCAAAGCGCGATAACCGGGTTTTCGTCAGAGGGCGCGAGCATCGGCTACGGCTCTGATTACGATGAATCCGTTTACTCCGAGCAAGCGCCTTCAAGCGCGCAAGTCTCGATTTCGAGTGACGGCGTGTTGCCCCGGGAAACCCTGGTTTCCGAAGGCGGCGCGGTTTCGTTTGAGAACGCGGGCGGCGAACCCGCCGTGATTTCGGTCAACGGCGAATTCGATTCGGCTTCGATTGCTCCCGGGTCTTCTTTTGAGTACTCGTTTGAAAGCGAAGGCGATTACTCGTTGTCGGTAGGCGGCGAAGCCGCCGCGACGATACGGGTTGCCGCACCCGTGCAACAAGGCGCGCCGACTGATTCTTCCAGTGACTTGAAGTGGGTGGAGTTCCGCTTCGGCTCCTTCGAGGGCTCCCGCGAACTATTAGTCCAAGTTCGCACTTCCAAACCCGCCCAAAACGGGTTGTCGTTGTACCAGCGCAGCGCTTTTTACGCGGGCAAAGGCGTGTTGCGCGACCCGCAGGACGATGAAGCCGGCGAAACAAAGGGAGAAGATTTAGCGAACGTTAAGCTGTCGGCTTCCTTCGACTCCGGGTTCGAGGGAACGTGCGCCCTCGACGAAGACGTGTGCGTTACCGCGTTCTTTTCGGGAGGCCGGTCTTCGCGCAACGGTTTCGAAACCGAAATCGGCGAGCCCGTAAAAATGTTTTTCGAAGTTTTCTCGAACCCGTCGCGCTCCCTCGAATTCTCGGCTTCAACCACGACCCCCGCCCTATCGTTTGACGGGCCTTCCACTCGACCTTTTTCAACGGACGCTTCCGGCCATTACGCGGGCAGCTTCGACTTGTTGCCTCGGCGCTTATCCGAAGACGCCGCGGTTTCTTACTCTGTTTCCTCGGGCAACTCCGAACTCTTCACCGGCTCGGCCTCGATGCGCGTCACCGCGGAAAGCGCGCCCGTTCCAACCGTTTCCTTGTCGCATTCGTCGGTTACCGCTCTCGAAGAGGAAACACTCGTTTTCGAGGTCGCCGACGACTTCGGCTCTCCGGTCGAAGGCGCTTCAATAACGCTTTCCGCTTTCACGGGAAAAGAGTTGGCGTCGCCCCTGCAGGCCTCCGAAGAAGGCGCGGGGGTTTACCCGGCTTCCTTCCAGGCGTTGGGCGCCGGCACCCTATCCTACGAAGTTCGGGCTGCTGGCTTCAAGGTGCGCAAGGGTCGGATACCCGTTAAAGCACCCCAAAATTTTTTGGAGGCTTCGCCGTCCGCGTTGCGCGCCTCGGTTTCCGGCGTGGACGGGGCAATGGAATCGTTCACTTTGACGAACCCTTTGTCCAACGACTTGCGCGTTACGGCAAGCGTTTACACTACGGGCTCGCCCGAGTACACCGACTTCGCCGTTTTATCCTCTTCATTCATTTTGCCTGCCGGAAAATCAATCGAAAACGCGTTGTTCTCTTTTCCGCGAACCGGCTTGTTGCTCGTCGGAAACCAAGCCGATTCTTATAAGGAGGAAGTGGCGGGCGCCGTGAGGATGCGCGCGAGAATCGGGTCTGAGACGCGCACCCTTGAAGTGCCGTTCCAGGCGCGCACCAACTTACTCGTCAAGTCGTTGGGAGATTCGTGGGAGGTTTCAACGTCTTCGCTCGACTACTCTTTCGACCCGGAAATAGAGTCCGAACAAGTTCAAACCCTTACGGTCACCAACAACGCGCCGCACCCCCTGCTAGTCAACCAGGAGTCGTCGCTTCGCGGCGTCTTCGCTTCGCCGGTGTCCGCGGTCTTGGAGCCCGGGGAATCAATCGACTTTCAAGTCGAGGCTTCCAGCCGTTCCCTCTTGGTTGACGGTTGCATGACCGGCGACGAGTCTTACGGCGCCCTCTCGCTTTACGGTTCGGTGCAAGGCGTCCGCTCGCTCAAGGAAGTGGACTTGTACGCCGACTTGTCTTCGGCCGCGCCCTGCACTCCCCGAAACGGTTACACGGTGAGCCTGCCGCTCGACGCCGAAATAATTTTGTTGCCCGGCGGCTACAAGGAAAAAACGAATTCGGACGGCTCGCTCAGCATTCAGCCGTCGGGAGGCCCGGTGTTCAACGCGCAATCCGGGCAGTTGAAGGGCGACGCCCTGGCCGTGCCCCTGCAAACCGACTTGGTGTTGCCGCCCGAATGGGTTTCCCACTCGAACAACGATTGGACTTTCACCTTGCCCTTCGAATTCCGTTTGTACTTGTCGGACGAGCCCGCGGCCCGACAGCCCGATGGCTCCCACAAGCTCGAGGCATACGACGGCTCCTTCGAGTTCGGCGCGGGGTCCCGCGTAGCCAACGTGCAAGGAGGGCGCGCGATAATAGTTCCCGCGGGGGCCCCAATCCGGTTTTCGAGGACGGACTGCAATTCCTTGATGTCCTCGATTCCCGCCAACGCCGTAAACGTCGTTTTACCCGTTCAAGCAACGCTTTACTTGTTGTCGGGGTCTTCGGTGAGCGACGAATCCAACTCGAATTGCCCGGCTCCCCCGTCTTACTACCCGCAAGGCCTCTCCGACTTTTTGCAAGCCAACCTCGTGTTGAACAGCCCCGACGGAACCGCGCTCGCATTCACGAGCGAGGCAACCATTCAAAAGGATTCGTTGGGTTACGCGAAAAGCGTCGTCGTGCCGGGCGGCAGCGGAATGCTCGTGCCCTCTCGACTCGCCCGACGAATCGACGAGGAAGCCGTCGAAGTAATATTTGTGATGCCCGCGCAACTCGACTTCGACGACGGCGACCAATTAATCAAGGAAGGCGCTTCCTACGTGTTGCGCGGCGAAGACTACGCGGTTCGATTCGACTTCAACCCGAACCCGCGCGACTCGGGCAGCAGGCAAGCCGTATCCGTGCCGCCGGGAAGCAAAGTAACCTTCTTGTCGGGAGCGCGCGCCCTCGAAATAACGGACCCCAGCGAAATATCGCCTTGCACCCAAAAATTCGAGGCCGACGAAGAAACGCTTTTATCCCTGCCTTACTCGGCCAACGTTCGCGAGGAAGGGGGCGACGTGGTCGCCACCATGCAGGGCTGTGACTCTGATTCGCGCGTGCAAGTGTTGAGCGCGGAAAAGCCGGGCATAGTGTTGTACGAGTCGCCGGCAAGCATGAAAGTCGAAGTGCCCAAGGGAGAAGTAGTGGACGAAGAAGGGTATGCAACGGTTTCCGCGCCCGCCGGCTCCCTCATAACGTTTACCACTTGCGCCAAGGCGCCAAAAGACGCCAAAGCAGTAACCATCCAATTACCCGAACAAGCGGTAATCCCGATTCCGGAAGGCGCCGAGTTAAAAGGCGAAAAGCTTTCGCTGCCCGCCTTGACGAACCTCGAGTTGAAGTATGCTTCCGGCGAATCCTTCGAGTTAAGCACCACCGACGAACTCGAGTTCGAGCCGTCGGACTCCAACGAATTCAAGGCCGACGGGCAACAAATAGTCCTGCCGCCGCTAAGCAAAATCAGTTTCGTGCCTTACTGCGACAAGGCCGCCAAGACCACGGTCATAAAGGCGAACGCGGGCTACCTCGACGTGCGCTTGAAGGAAGGCGCGAACACCGAAAAAGACGAGGGAGCAAGCCTCAACGAAGGCAACCCGGTAGTGCTCGAATTATCCAACGACGACTTGTTGAACGGCGTGCCCCCCTTCAAGCTGTGCCTCATAAACAACGCGTTGCGCGACATCGAACTTTTAGGCGTGGAAGTGCGCGCCGATTCCGCCAAGCAATTCAACGCCGAAGCGGAGCGCGCGTTCATTCCGCTCGACTTCGGTTTGAACGGCAACCTGTATTTCGACGAGGCAACCGACGGGTGGGCAACCCAGATTTCGACTACTCCCGAACAAAACGCGTGCAACTCGTTTACCGTGCAGCCCGTGGTGCCGCCCTCGCTTTACTCGGGCGCCCCGCCCTGCATCGACTCCGACTTCGAGGGAACGGCGCGCCTCGTCTTCAAGACGCGTTACGAAGGCGAAGACGGCGAACGCGTTGTGCCAATCAAGTTCAAGGTTGACGCCAACTCCGACGAATGCAAGAGCCCCGAAAAAACCGCGTCTTCGCTTGACGGCGTAACCGTGAACCACGCCCTCGGCGACGCGCTGAGGCGCCGCGAAGACCCCGAACAACTCTCGTTCAAGGGTTTCGGCTCAAGCCATTACCGCTACGTATCCGTTAACGGCTTCAACGAACAGCCCTTATTCGTTTATTCGGAGGGAAGCGGGTTGTCCTGCAAGCGCGTGTCCGTCGGCGGCGAAACCGCTTTCGTGCCCGGACTCGAATTAGCGCCCGGCGAAGGCCTCTTGTTGAAGTGTTTCCCGACCCGCGCCGGCTCTTACTCTTACTCCTTCGATTTCCGCACCGAAAGCGGCGAAACCGCTTTCACCAAGAAGTTGCTGGTGGTTGCCTACGAATCCGATTCCCCGTTGTACTCTTCCACTCCGCTGGGCGCCGTGTACTGCGCCGAAGACGAAGTGGAGGAAGGCGGCGCGTGCGCAACCATAAAAATTAAAGAAAGCGTTGAAGGCAAGGAAGAAGCCCAAACGAGTTCCTTGAAGCGCGCTTCCTTCGAAGGCGAATCTTTCACTCCTTCGCCGCAAAGCATTCAAAAATGCTTGACGCACTATTGCACGGCAAAACAATTCGTGGACGCTTTTTCGTCGGCTCTCTACGGCTCCGTTGAATTGTTGGAGTCCCGCGTAGCCGGCGAAGCATTGTTCGACTATTATTGCTCGTTCGAAGAACAACCGCTCGGGGGAACCTTGTTCTTGCAGGCAACCAATTTCCGCGCCGACCTCGACGTTTCCGCGCAAGTCCGAAAGGTTTTCGAAGAATTCCGTTCGTCGAGCGGCCTCGCAAAAGCAGGGTTTTCGGGCGAAGGCGAGTTGGACGGCTGCGGCGTTTACAAGTTGGAAGTTCGCCCCGTGCTGGACTGCGCCAAGCGCGGCGAGTCAATAGAAGACGTGAAAGCGAACACCGAAATCCAGTACTCGATAGTCAAGGCGGCGGGTTGCGGGGAGACGCTGGCCAATGCCGCGCTCTTGATGCCGCCGGATTCGACCGCACTCTACGTGGGCCACGACGAGCCCGGCGGAGTATTCGCCGCGCCGCCCTGGCAATACGGCTCTTACACGAATGAAAAAAAAGAGGAAGACGTAGAAACGATGAAGGCGATTAACTCCGCGTTGTACGGCTACGAAGACTACTTCGACAACGATTTGCGCCGCAAAAAGGACGCGGCAAGCGAGTGCTGGCGCGAGTACGGCGAGACGATGGCGTGGGTCGGCCCGACCCTGGCCGGGCTGTGCGGAGGCGGCCTGCTCGCCAGTTCAATCGGAGCTGGAACTCTAGGCGGCCGCGTTGCAATGGCGGCTTGCACTGCCGCCGTAGCCGTGCCCGCCTGCATGGTTACCGCTTCGGGAGCAAACGTTTTCGAGGGCAACCAAATGTGTGAATCCCTCAACTTGTGCGGCTACACCGCGGTAATGGGCGTCTACGAATCCATTATTTCGGCGGCAACCGGCGGCTTCGGCGAGCTCGGCGGCAACGCCGGGAAGTTAGCGGGTGCTGACGCAGTAAAAACGCTGTTGCGCGCCGCCGGATTCGAAGCAATCGGGACGGGAGTAGGCATTGGAGTAAACGAAGTGTTCGGGGGCGGGGGAGCGACTACTTCCTACGTAATCGGGCGCACGGCTCCACTCGCTTACTCGGGCTGG
>CAZVVY010000005.1:25970-59480 GCA_964630975.1 Microcaldota archaeon
AGCGACTACTTCCTACGTAATCGGGCGCACGGCTCCACTCGCTTACTCGGGCTGGCAAGCCGTGAGCTCGGCGGGACCTTCGTGGGCGCGCGTGCAAAGCGTGCAGGCCGCTAAAGCCGCGGAGTCGGCGGCTCAACTTGAATTTGATATACCTGAAACACAGGGTTCCGTTCGCCATACCCAGGAGTCCGTGGGTGACGCAGCGAGGGTAAGACGTACTGCCGAAGAAGGCATGGACGCCGTTCAAAGCTCCACTCAACAAGCAACGCAAAAACGCAAGCTATTGGAAACCTTGAAGAGCCGCGGCGCCGGTTTCTGGGGCGCAATAATCGCTTCACTCGGAATCTCTCAATTCTTGGAAGTCGAATTCGCGCCGTTGGAGGCGTTGGTCTACGATTACGCTCCCAACTACGTTGTCGCCGCGGAGGAATCCGTGTACGGCTTGTGTTACGCGGACGACCCGCAAAGCGAATGCGAACACTTTGAGGAACTCGATTACTGCGAAAAAGAATTGTGCTTGTATTTGTCCAAGAACAAGGCCGACGAAAACGGTTACTTGTTGTATGCGGCGGCAAGCGACGAAGTAACCGCAAAACAAAAACAAGAATTGTATTCTTCGCTCTTCAACCCTTACTCGCCCGTTCTATCCGCTCAGGAATTGTCGGCTCTCGGTAACTACGAAGTGAAACAAGTCGAGGAAATCGGCCGCGAGCCAGAGCCCTTGACGAACGAAGAAATTCAAGCGGGTTTGGATGCGGCCGCGCAAGCCGAAGAAGAAGCACTCGAAAACCTTGAGGCGGCGGAGGAAGAAGAATGAAGAAATTATTGTTGTTGCTAGTCGTACTCGCCGCCGCGTTCTGGTACTTCAAGCCGCACGAAACCTTTTTTGCGCCGGCACAGGAAGAATACGGGGCGCCCGCCGAAATAGACGAAGCCGACTTCCTCGTTTACGAGGACGCGCTCGACGGGTTCACCATTGAGTACCCCGTGGGCTATTACGCGCAAAGCGATCCCGGCGAATACGGGGTTGCGTGGCGCGCTTATGCAACGATTCCCGCCCGAATCATACCGCAATCATTCGAAGTGCGCTTGACCAACGAGCCCGCTTCGATGCAGGGCGTTGAAGGCGCCGAAGAAGTGCGAGTGGGCGGCGAAACCGTTTACTCGTATTCCCAACAAGTGGAATTCGATTTCGAGGACTTCGGCTCGGACGCGGCAATAGCCGAGACGTTCGTGTTCGACTGCGGCGATTATTCAGCGCTCGTAACCGCGGTTACCCCCGCATCCGCGTCCTTTGAGTTCGCCACCGCCGACTACGTGCTTCACTCCTTCAAGTGCTGAAAACATTAATTAATCCGTTTAACACTTTTCATTAATCATGGAGTTCGCTCAACGCATTCGAATAGGGGAAAAAAGGGGAAGCGCTAACGCAATACTTTTCGGCAACGAAAAAGACGAGTTGAAGTCCGACGTTCACGCCTACACCTCCGACTTGACGAATGCCACCCTCTTCAACCGCGCGAAAGGCGGGGACGCGGAATACGTGTTGTTGGGCGGCCACGACTTCGGCGTTCGCCGCAAGGCGTTGCAGGAGCGGCTGTCCGAAGAAGAATTACTGGACCAAATGGACGACCACTTGATGGCCGACGCCTCGTCCGCCCAAGGAATCCACGAGTCATTGAAGAAAATTCACGAAAAAATCAGTAACGGAATGCACTTGTATGACGCCGCAAACCTAATCGCCGCCGTAATGCACAAGCGCGAACTTCAAAAAGGAGGGTACGCGAACAAGCGCGCCGCGCAAAAAGCGTTGGCTTCGGGCGCCTTGTTAGCCGACAAAATCAATGAATTGAATGAAGGCAAACGCGAACACACGCAAACCGTTGAAAACGTTTTAAATGAAATAGCGGGCGAAAGAGGGGGCAAGGCGGAACTCGCCGAGTTAATGGGTTTGAACTCCGAGGCGAGGAGAAGCCTCGGCTTGGAGGAGCCCGCCGCCGTAGTCGCGGTCAAGCCCGCGCCCCCCGAACCCGTGAAAAAGAAGACCAAAGCGAAGCCGAAGGCGCCCGCGCCCTCGGAGGCGCCGCCAAAAACCGAACCAGTTGAACCGAAAGCCGCCGAACCCAAAGAAGAGCCGGTTAAAGAAGAGCCGCCCGCGCCCCCGAAGTTGTCCGCGGTGCAAGAAAAAACGCTTGAAAAAGCGGTTAGAGACGCCGGCAAGGGGATTGAGCGCGGCGGCGCGTTGTCCGCCGAAGCCGGGCCCGACGGCAAGCCGCCCAAAAGAGAGCCGCCCGAACCCGAAGTAACGCGGCTGCCCGACGGCGAGAAACCCATTGCCTTGCCGGATTCCCTTACCAAGATTGGGATGTCTTCAACTGAATTGGAGTCGAAGCCCTTGTTTTCCAAGTTGTTGTCCGACCCGAAAACGGTTTTCACTAATTTGAGGGCGCTGGTTGCCGGCAGCCACCCCGATTTAAAGGCGGTGAACTCTCAAACGCTTGAATTGAATAAGTTAGGCTCCGAGTTTTGGAGTAATTATTATTGGGAACGCGGGGAAGAGCACGACGGGGAAGTGCGAAAGTTCTTGAAGCACTTGCACCTCACGGGAGCGGGAGAAGACGAGATTCGCACGCACGCAGGCACTTTCGCCGAATTCATCGGTGCCGGCGGCTTGAACTTAACGGAAGAACAAGTCGGCGACTTACTCGTTAACGCCGTTGAAAACTATGACAAGATTCGTTCGGGCAACACGGCGGAGTTGCAAGAAGCCTTCAAAAAACTCGGGTTTCCAGAACGCGTGGGTTTGGCGGGCTCAACCGATTTATTGAGCAACCGAATACGCGACCACGGAAAAACCGGGTTAAAAGGAAAGATAACCGAGTTGAAAAACCAATTCGAGGACCGCGATGCCCTTGCCACGGCGGCGCGGCGCGCCTTCGGAATGGGAAGCCCGCAACACGGTCGCGCCCTGCCTTTAAAGGAAGAGTACTGGCACTTGATTGAGGACGCCGAGAAACCCGGCAGGGGGCGCGAGGAAGCCGGCGACAATAATAAGCCGGGATTATTCGGCAGGTTGTTCGGCAAGAGTTAGCCGATAACGTTTTTAAACGAGGAAGAGTTAATTGTTTTCAGTTCACGATTCAAGAAAGGAGTGGTGTAAATGGGTATTCTAAGCAAGTTGTCGAAAAGTTTCGGTTCGTCCCGCGAGTTAAGCATTGACGAGTTCATGAGTGCGGCCGAAGCAGAGGAAGTCGACGTAATGCACGAAGCCGCCGACTTCTACGTGAAACCCATTTCACTGCAAAGCGAGGCCGATGCCAAAATCGTTGAAGAAGAGTTGAACAACAAGAACCTCGTCCTCTTAAACATCACGCCGATTGCGCGCAACCCGACCAAGCTCAAGAACGTGGTTACCGAGTTGCGCAAGTTCGTGAAGAAGGCGAACGGCGACATCGCGCGAATCGACGAAGACAAGATTTTGTTGACTCCCGCCAAAGTCAAAATAGTTAAGCGCAGGCGTTAAACGCCTCCCTTTTTATATTCTTTAAACCAATTTTTAGTTAGGTGAACATTTATGCGCAAGTTCGTGGCTGTAATGCTTTTGTTCGGGTTCGCTTTTGCGGCGGCCGAAACCATTGATTTCAACGGAGAAGTCGGCATGCTCTCGTTGTCTCCCGTGGATTGCTGGGAAACCGAGTCGTTGACGGACTCCGAAGCCGTCTTCTTTGCCGCCGAGGGCTGCGAGTTATTGAGCGGGCCCGTCGCACCCGAAGTAAGCTTTCAGGTAGTGGCCGAAGGCCGCGAGTATCCTTCGAAATTAATGAGTTCCGCTTTTTTGGAGGCGGGAGCCGGCGAAGAATTAAAGGTTGTCATTGAAGGCGAAGGCCTTTTGAATTATTTTTCCGAGGAAACATCGTGGTTTTTCGGGCCTTGGCTCGAAGGCCCCTCCGTGAAGTTAAGCATTGAAGGCGCGGAACTGGGTTGCGACAAGCAAGGCCTTTTGGAGGAATCGGATGTGTCCAAGGCGTGGCTTCGCACGCCTTCCGAAGTAAAGTTGACGCAGTTCTCCGTGAACGGCAAAAACTACGTTTTCATCGAGTCCGAAGAGGGCTCGCTCGTCGGCTTGTCCTTCTTGTGGGCGTCCGAAAGCGAGTACCCCGAAAAAGAGGCGTACCAGTTGTTCAAGAGCGCCAAGTTTTATTACGAGGGTTCGAAACTCGACGACGAGGAACTGCTCGACAAATTGTCGTCCGATAACGGATTCGACTTGAACGCCGAAGTCGACTTTGGGGGCATCCTGCCTTTGAGAGTGATTGGTAAAAAACCCGATTACTCGTTGTTCCCCGAATGCAGTTTTGAAGTGGGCGAGCCCGACGTGGACGACGGCGTCGTGGAACTGGAAACGTCTTCCGGCTTCGTCGACGAAATCGTTTTGAGGGCGACTCTTGAACCCATTCGCGCCGACGTCGCCGAGTTGTACGGGGTCGGCGGAACAATTGATTTGAACGACTTGGCGGAGTTGAAGGGGGCGTCCACCGAAAAAGCGACGTGGAGTTTCGACGCATCCAAACAGCTTTCGCCCGGCGAATACTCTTTCGAAGTCTTCTTCAAGGATTCCGGCGAGGTCTTGGCTCAACTAAAGTCGGGCGAAGAGCTCTTGTCCATAACCGAGGGCGTGTCTTCGGCGGTTCAGTTCTGCGTGAAGGAAGGTTCGGCTTCGCTCGGTTCCTTCTCAATACTCGACTTGGAGGATGCTTCCGAAGGCTCGGCACTTGCATTTAAGGCGATTTACGACGCGGTTGACGGCGAAAGTCTGTTCGCCGAAGTGAAGCGCAACGACGGAGCGAAACTCGGCAAGGAATTCGTTTTGAAGGACGAGGATTCGGGCGCCGTATTCGCCAAGGGCCGCTTGGACGAAAACAAGTGTGCCGGCGGCGAATGCGTTTGCGCCGAAGAAGGAGAATTTGTGGCAACCCTCGTATTGTCGAGCGGGGTTGTCGGCGGTGAAGGCGACGGTGAACAAGCGGCGGCTTCAAAACAGGAAAACGAGCTCGCTTTTGAGCGCGGTCTGCAAGGCGCTTCATGCGTTTTGAAGGAGGACGGAAACCTCGCGTTGACGGGTGTGGAAGTGCCCGTTGAGTACGAGGCGGTCTTGAATGACGGAACGCTTTTGGAGAGCGGCGAATTCGTTCCGCACTCGAAGAAAAGCAAAAGCCTTTTCATTGATTTAACGAAGCCCGAGGTTTACGGCAGGGAGTTGGGCGAGCGCGCCGCAAGCTTCATGCTTCGCAAAATAAACGATATTGATTACGTTGAAACCGAGTTGTTCGATTACCAAACGGATTACGCGCCTTCCGTTCCCGAGGAAGCCGAGGCCGGCTTCGGCGGGGTTTCGGGCCAGCAAAAAGCCAGTTTTGCCGGTGACGAAGAAGCCGTGGTCGAAGTCGAGTGCGTTGTGCCCGAGCGCGAAGAGCGCAAAGTGGAAATAAGTGAAAACGTTAAATACGTTACTTGCAGCGGCGCGGGCGTAATCGGCTACGAGGACAAGCCGTTTATCGGTTCCACCGTTAACGTGGAGCACTGCAGCATAAACGAGTTCGTCGAGCAATGGGATTGCACTTACTCGCGCATCGACGACCTTTTCGAGGGCATCTCCGAAGACGAGCCGACGCTTCCCGCGCTGCAATTCGATTTCTACTTGGATGGCGGGGAGAAAATAAGGGACAAGCACTTGAATTTCGACGAACACGACGAGGGATACACTTACGTGTTGGCTTTAACCGAGGACTTTAAGAGCGTGGTTATCGAGCCGCGCGTTGATTACGGCTTGCCCGAATCGGACTCCGAATCCTTGAGGCGCGTTCTTGAAGAAGATTTTTACGGTCAGGAAAAAGTGGTTCAAGTCAGGAACGGGTTCGTCGAATTAATGAATGAAAAAGCGGGTTTCGATTATTATGCCGGAGAAACGGAACAACAAGTAAGGTATGGCTTGTCGGTTTTTTACCCTCTCGCTGAAAACTTTTTGAACGAGTACCCCGAACACGGCTACTTTTACTATAACCCCGAGATTTACGCCAACTTGTATACCGGCACCCGCCCTAACCCGGAGGCGGACGCCGAAAAGGTTTTCCCCGAATTATTCTTTTACAAGGCCAGCGCCTTGTATTATCCCAGCCCCAACGTACCTATTCACGTCCGAACCAAAACCGAATCGGGGGCTTTAACCTTCTCGAAATTGGATGGGTACCCGATTTACGGAGTGGAATTACTCGCGTTTGAAAACATGCTTCCCGATGAAGCATCGCTCACCTTCAAGCCGTTCAAGAACACCGACTACACGGGGGCGATGGGGAGCGTTAAAACGATTTGCTCTTACGAGGAATGAATTTGGAGAGGTTTTAAAGAAAATATGGATAAGTCTTCGTACGCCGTTTTAGCGGCATTCGTTTTGGTGGTTGCAGGAGCATTTTATTTTGCGGGCGGCGGGCCAACGCCTTCACCAACTCCTTCGCCCACCGAACAAGCAACCGAAAACGTAGTCGAAATACTGGACGGCTCTTTTTCGCCTTCGACCATTCAAGTGGCCGTCGGCGACGAAGTCACCTGGGTTAACGCGGGTTCCCAGCCTCGCGTCCTCTATTTCGCGGACTCGGAGTCCCCTGTAATCGAGCCCGGCGAAGAGTTCACGCGCTCTTTTGAAGCCGCCGTGGAATACAGTTATTTGGGCGAGCCGTGGAGCAAAAACTTTCAGGGAACGGTTACCGTTCTTGCAGAGTAAAAAACACCTTTTTATTTGCTTTAATGCATTATTAAACAGGTGATTGAAACGCTTCACAAAAAAATCTTGTTTGCCTTAACCTTGCTCTCATTACTAGTGTTCGCCGTATACTCGGAAGCCGAATTGTACGGCGAGGAAAACGTTTTCTTCATAGACGGAGTCGAGTTAATCAAGCCGTACTGGTCGCTTCCCGCGGACCTTGAAACGTATGACGGCATTCAAGGCCGCATACTACCCCCAGACAACGCGGAAGACACTACGTGGAACGACTTAAGCGTTGACGCGGCTTACGACTTCGATTCTGCTCCCCTACCCTACGAGTACGGAAAGTATTCGCACACGGGTTGGGACCCTGCGGACTCCGTTGGCTTCACTTTCGAGGCCTTCAACTACTTGGAGTTGCCCGGGGAAGCCGTCGAGGAATTCCGCGACAACGACTTTTTGACTAACGTGAACGGCGACGTTTCAACGACCTTCAATTACCCCGACGAGTTTTACTTGGAGGAATCCGAGAACCGCCGCGTAAAGTTTTCGATAAACGAAGCAAAAACCCTCGACTATTATTACCGTGAGTTGTCGGGCGTGACCAGAATCTATGTTCCCCGCGAGTATTGCAGTAACCCGGAAACCGTTTTCAAGGTTCACGACGCGGACGAAGAAGAATTCTTCTTGGAAGGCGTAGAACCGGTAACCGCGCTTTTTTATTCGGTTGTAGGTGACAGGGAAGGTTGCCATGAACAAGAAGCCGAAAACTGTCAGTCGTTATATTCTCAGGGGGGTCACGTGGATGGCGAGTTTTGTTATTACGGCAATTGCGTGGAATGCAACGAGGACTACCATTGCACCGACGCTTTCGGCGACCCGTTGCCCGGAAAAGGCGCTTTTTGCGTGAACCACGAATGCGTTGACCAACAAGACGAAGAGCCGGGGGAACCCGAAGACTCCGAAGAACCGCAGGCACCCGAAACGGGCGACGAAGAAGTTATCGAAGGCGGGGCTCGCGTGTTCGAAGCCGCGTTTTACGAGGGCGGCGAACCCTTGTTCGTGCCCGTCTACTATTTCGACGAGGACGGCGAGGGCCACACCGTTTTTTCGAGCCGCCTCTTGTTCACGGTACCCAACCTGCCAAGCGAAAAATTCCTGAAAAACAATTTTTTCGATGGCGGCGCCGACTTCGTTGAAAAAACGCTTTGCTTGGACCGCGAACAAATCGAGGCGTCCGAAAACAATCCGGGTGCAACCAATTGGAGGAATTACGACCCGCGCCTGGTTTCGGGTGGCGAATACGGGGACCCTGATTACGGCGAAGATTATTCGGGACTCGCAATAACCTTCGAAGAAGAATACGGCGTTTTAATGGCTTCCGCGATTCCGACGCAATCCGCTTCCCACCGCAAGCCAATGCCTTTCTCAAGGGGCGAGTTGATTAAGGATTTTCAGGTCTTGTCTCACGACTTCGACCACGGGGAAGGCGAACTCGAACTCTACTACGAGTTATCCGAGCCCGCGGACGCGAAGATAAGCGTGCAACCTTTTTACTTGGATGAACGCGTTTTGCAGGAAAATGAAAAAAACGATGCGCTGGCCTTCTTTGACGCGCTCTCGGCTTCGCGTTTCACCGCACACTTTTACGGGGAGTGCCCGGGGAACCCGTTCGACGAAGGTTCCTTCGGCGACCCGATTAAAAGCGTTTACGCGAGCGTTGTCAACGAGTTTTACGACTCGCAGCAGTTGGACGTTCCTGAAAACGCGTTGTGTGCGGTAATCGAGTTCGACGCGACTCCGTACCCGGAATACTTTTACGGCGGCTCGACAACTCGGGGCTTGCCGAACGGCTTGTACCGCTTCGTCTTGGCCGCGGGCGGCGAAGAATTAATTGCGCCCGAAGATTACGCGGCCCTGCAATGGCACGACACCAATTCCTTCCCCAAGCTCGCCCAGTACAAGGTTGAATACGGGGAGACGTCGTTGAAGACGGCCGACTACGAGTTCGAGGAAATAGATTTTTCAACTGACAACGGCGTGCGCAAGGCGTCCTTGAAGTACCGCCGCCGCGTTTCAATTGATTCGTGGGGTGCGTGGCACTCCGAATACGGCTTTACTGAAAACGGTTTCCCCGTCGGCTCGCGAATACGACTCGGTTCGGGCGACGAATTAATTGTTTCCGAGCCCGAAGGAGTGAACGGAGTAAAAGCGTTTACCCTCATACGCAACGTGGAATCGCCCGACTTGTCGAGTGCGAGCGGCCAAGCATTGCACGGCGAACCGTGTGCCGGCGTTTCCGAGGCGGACGAGGACGACGACGGCTTCGTAACCGAAAAAGAATTGAAGTCGGCGCAGTCATACTTGTTGAACTCCTTGAAGGAACAATTCGATTTTTCCGGCAACGAATACGAGTTGAAAGAAAACGATTTTTGTGCTAGCGGCTTGGCCTGCGTCCTGGCGCGCTCCAACGACGCTTTGCAGCCGGATTACAAGGACGCTTACTTGATGTGTATTGAGCCCGATTCCTTGGGGCAGGGAGACGAGTGCAACCTCGTGCGCATACCCCAAGCCGTTTTCGGTACTCCTTCTAACTGGGGTGTCAGCGAGTGCGCCGAGCCCTACCAGTGCCGCGAGGATTACGCGTGGTATGCTTCGGACTCGAATTACCGTTGCGGGCCGCAATGGATTAACTTGTATAGGTTGGCCGATGAATGCGGCGACCAAATCCCCGTGCTAATCGCCCGCGAAGGCGAGCACTACGACACCGAATACGAGGGATCGGTTCCCGAGTACAGCGTTCAACCTCCGGGAGACCGCGTGCCGGACAAGTCGGAGTATAAGGCGTGGCGGTTGGGTGCCCTTGCAAGGAAACCGGGTTACGAAAATGAAAATCCCGCGCTTTACTCTATTGGCGATTCGAACGAGTTGTTGTCGAACAAGGACGCGCAACCCGTTTCGGGGGACACGAGAATACTGGACGTCGAGGACTTCGCCGAACTCGAGGAATTCCCGTCGCCTTCCCGCGGCGTTTGCCCGCCCGAATTGTTTAGCGCGGATTTTGTTGGCGGCGAGGCAGAGGCAGCCAGGGAAACGAATTACGAGGGTAAGCACTCCCTTGAATCGCTAGCAGCCTCGAAAACCACGGAAAAAGTGCAATACGATTCCGTGGCAGGCGTGAACGCGCGCCTCGGCGTTGAAGCCGACCTGGCCGACCTGGGTGAGTTGGTGGACGGCGAAATGCAGCCCCTCGTGTTTTCAGTCAAGAAAACAGAGTTGGATAAAAGCAAGCAAGAGCAACTCCGTGAATACGGCGACAACGAGGAAATAAGCGTTCAAGGCCGGGACGGGGAATACGAGGTTCAAGTCCTCAAGTATTCCCGGAAAAGCATTGACTTGTTTGCTGGCGTGTTGGCGGGCGAGTTCGGCGCGAAAGCGCGCAAGGAATTGGGAGAAAAGTTTTTGGCCGGAAACGTATTCGCTTACGCAGGCAAGCACTCGGACGACAAGGAATTGTTGTGGGAAGTGATTCAGCTTCGGTTGAGCGACCCCGAGGAAACGGAGTTGCGGGAATTCATTGAAGTCGAGGACATCGACATCGAGGCCTCGCCTTTACACAAGTATTCTACTTTGAAAGCGGCCATAGCCGACCCGTATTCGCGCATAGCGTACAGCGACTTGAACTTCGTTTATAAAGTGCTTGGCGAAGATTTGGAGTGGCCTACGTCAATCAGCGAAGAAACTTTTGTTGTAAGGAATTCCAGGCGTTCGGGGGTAACCCTCGTCCCCGCTTCGGGTGAAGGCGCGAGCAGGACCTCGGATTACGTTCCCTTCAAGCAACAAGTTTCCGACATAATTAATTCCGGGCAGGATGACAGCATTAAACGCAAGCGTTTGGACGTGATTTTCGGGGACGGCGTTTTCCTGGTTGTAGCCTACGAAGGCGAGTACGTGGCGTTCGAGTTGTATTACGAGGGGGTTGAGTGAGAGTGGACAAGCGAATGTTTTTGTTGGCCGTCGTCGGCGTAATTGCCTTGGCGGTCTTGTGGTTGTCCCAGTCGTCCACGCCCGCCGTAGGTCAAACCGCGGTTTGGGTACAGGAGTATTCTTTTTACCCGCGCGACATAACCGTTGAAAAAGGCGTTGAGTTGACGTGGGTCAACAAGGGGTTGAGCGCGCACGGCGTTGCCTTCGACTTTTTCGGTTCTCCGCTGTTGGAACCCGGCGAGTCGTGGTCGCACGTCTTCGTTGAGGAAGGCGTTTACGAGTATTATTCTCCTGTGGACGACAACGTTACCGGGGTTGTCCGCGTAACGGGTTGACGACCAACCTTTTTATTTCGTTTTTGCTTTAACGCTATTGTTATGGTTGAAAGGAAGTTCCCGGTTTACTCGGACGGAATCGGCTCGCTTGCCGTGGGAGACGAAGAATGCGTTCTTGAAAAAGGAGGCAAGAAAACGCGGTTCAAGAAGTCGTACGTGGTGACAATTGAAAAAGAAGAGGACTTGCCTTTGAACAAGGTGGAAGTTCGGTTCGAGTACTACGACTTGTTGGGGTCCAAGGAGGGCACGCGGTTCGCCATGCACGAAGCCGATTATCGCGCCTTGAAAAGCCTGCTTCAAAAGTGATTTTAATGGGTTCAACCAAGTTTTCGGCGATAATACTATTCTTCCTCGTATTATTCGTTTCGGCGCAATCCAACCTCGACGTTCCCGCGGTTTCGTCGAGCGGCGGCGGAATGATGACGGACTTTCAGTGCCGCGCCGTGCAAGGGTCCGGCGGCGTGTACGTGGACGTGGAGCCGTTCGTGAGCGTTGACACGCAGGACAGCGCCAAGCAAGCCGTTCAAATAGCGGCCAAGCAAGCCGGCGTGAACCACTACAAGTTCGACGTTTTGTACCACATCGTTGCGGACGCGGAAATAGTTGACGGGCCGAGTGCTGGCGCGGCCCTCGCCTTGCTGGCTTACGCCGAGTTATCCGGCCGGCCGCTCAGGCAAGACCTCGCGGTCACGGGCTCAATAGAGCGCGACGGCTCCATCGGCCGAATCAGCGGCGTGAGGAGGAAATTGGAGGCCGTGGGCGACGCCGGCTTGGCGTTATTCATTATTCCGCGCGGCCAAATAGTGCAGGGCGGAGTGGACTTGTCGGAACTCGGGCAGAGAATGGGCGTGCAAGTGGTTGAAGCCGGCGATTTCCAGGAGTTGGTTGCTTACGCGTTCACGCCCGAAGGAGAAAAAGTGAATGCCTCGGCGTTCGAACCGCCTCCGCTCGACCCTTACGCGCTTGAAACTAAGCACGAGGACTTCAAGCAAGTAGTCGAACTCGAAATGGAGGCGTTGCGCGACCGCCTGCCTTCGCTCGACGCTTCAAGCAAGGAGCTCGCGCTGGACGCGTTGAACGAGTCCTCCAAGCTATTGGAGAAGGGCTACCATTATTCTGCTGCAAACGAATTGTTTTTGTCGGTTATAACCATTGAAACCCGGCTTGAATTGGCGAACCAAAACCTGTCCAAAACCGATTTCAAGGCGTTGTTGGATTCTTTGGAAGCCGACTTGAAAGCGTTTCAACCCAACAACAAGTCGTTCGACAACTTCGAACTCGTGGCAGGCGCGCAAGCCCGCGTTGCCTGGGCCGAAAACGAGTTGCAGGCGTTGCGCGACGACTACTCTTTTTACGGGGTGGAAGCCTTGCTCGGCGACTACGTTTCGGCTCGCGCTTGGCTTGACGCCGCCCACATAATGAATGACGTAGCGGGGCGGGGCCAAGGCTTCCAAGAATTCAAGTTGCGCGATTACGCTTTGAAACAAGTTGAAAAAGCGAATGCTTCCGCGGAATCCAGTTTGTTTGCTTCTCTCGACTTCGAAGTGGGCTGGCACTTGGAGGGAGCGCGCAAAAGCTTTTCCGAGGGTGCTTACGCGGCCGCCGTGTTCGACGCGTGCTTCGTAAACTCGTTCGTGGAAGCAAACGAGTTGTTGGACGAAACCGTTGGCGCCAAGGAATTGTCGGAACTCGTGAACGGCGCGGAAGACGTGGGTGATTACTCGAATTCGTTGTGGGCCGAACTCTATTACGCGCACTCGCTTTACAACTGGCAGGAAGGCAACCGCACCAATGACTACGATTACAAGGTGAACGCCGTGAAGCTGCAGCGGCTCGCCAACTGCTTGGCGGTCGCGGAACGCGACCTCGAATCCGAGGCACAAAAACCGGTTTCCCAGCAAAGCGGGGAAGCGCCCCAACCGTCGTTCACCGTTGAAGTGGAGCGTGCAAAAGCGCCGGCGCCCGAGTCCGCGCAATGGTTTTTTTTCTCGGCGCTCTTATTCCTCGTAGGCGGCGTGGTGTTCATGGTGCTCACCGTGCGCCACAACATAAAGAAGAAGCGCGGCGGCCACCGAAAGCATTTGACGCAGAAAAAGCGCCTTGAATTATTGGATGACTTGTTGTTGGAAGGCAAGATAGGTGAGCGCACTTACAAGAGGTTGAGGAAAAAATATTCAAAGAAACGGAAGCGTTGAAGAAATGGATTCAATGGTTTTAGTGATATTAGTTTTAGTCGTAGTGATACTCGCCGAACTCGTCCACCACCAAGGCGTCAAGTACAAGCCCAAGCAAATCCCCGTGGACAAATGGATTTAGTTTTCCAACGCTTTTTTCGCAGCGTTTTCGCCGGCCAACCCGCCTTGCGCGGCCGCGGCAACCACTTGTTTCCACCAACCCGTTACGTCTCCGGCCGCGAACACGCCTTCGGCACTCGTTTCACAAGTCGCCAAATCGGTTTTCACGTAGCCGTGCTCGGACACTTCTGCGCCCAACGCCTCGGCCAAATCGCTTACAGGGGTAACGCCCACGTTCACGAAAACGCCGTCCACCTTCAACGACTTCCTTTCCTTGGTCTTGGCGTCCGCGTACTCCAATTCCTCAACCATTTCGCCCCCTTTTACCCTGGTGGGCACCGCATTCAAAACGAATTCCACGTTTTCCTTTTGCTTTAACCGCTCAACCAACACTTGCTCGGCTCGGAAGCCCTCGCGGCGGTGAACCAAGAAGAGTTTTTTCACTATTCCCGCAATCATCAACGCGGAATTGAAAGCCGTGTTTCCCCCGCCTATCACCGCCACTGTTTTTCCCTCGAACAAGGGTGCGTCACAAGTAGCGCAATACACTACTCCTTTTCCCGCAAACTCTTTTTCCCCCGGAATCCCGAGCTTTCGGTGTTCGGCTCCGGTGGCGAGTACGACCGCTTTCGCCGAATACTTTTCACCGTCGCCGGCCTCCAAAACGAATTCGGGGCATTTGCCCGACGCGGACACGACTTCTTTTGAAACGATTTCCACGCTTTCAACCGCTTCGGCTTGACCCCGCATTTTTTGCGCGAGCTCGGAACCCTCCACTTTCTTGTAGCCCGGGTAATTCTCTATTGCCGGCGTTATGTTTACGGCTCCGCCCGCCATCTTTTCTTCGAACACCATTACGCGCGCCTTTCGCCTGCCCGCGTATAACGCCGCGGACAACCCTGCGGGCCCCGCCCCTATAACCGCCAAATCGCATTCTTTCATATCCAAGATAACCCCTCAAACTTTTTTATTGGTTGTGCGCGCAAGCAATTCCCTCGCCGTTATCTTCACTCCCAACCGCGAAAAAAACCGGGCCACGTTTCGGCAATCCTTTTCCAGCCACTCGCCGGCGCGCGGGTGCTTAACGGAAACGCCTTGCGCCAAATCAATGAAGACGGGTTTTCCCTCGTGGACCACGATGTTGTACTCGCTCAAGTCGGCGTGCACTATTCCCGCCTTACAATGCATTTTATGCATTCCTTCCGCTATTGATTCCAGCGTTTCCTCCGGTTCTTGAACGATTACTTTGTCGAGGGTCGCGCTTTGAATTCCGCCCACGCCGAGAAACTCCATTAACAACACGTTTTCGCGGCACAAGAACGGCTTTGGAACGGGCACTCCCGCGTCAAAACACGTGTTGAGGTTGGCGTATTCCTTGCGCGCCCACAATTTTACGAGCGGCCTTTTTTGCTTGCTTGGCTTGTAAAACCGCGGGTCGCCTTCAACGTAATCCATCATTTTTCGGAAAGACGTGTTCTCGTACTTGAATACTTTGACTGCACGATAACCGTTTCCCTTGGTCGCGCGAAACACGATGGCTTCCTTTCCGCCGGACACCGGAAAATCCAGGGAATCGATTTTTTTGGAGTTCAACAAGTTGATTAGCGCGTCCACGGTTTTGTCTTCGAACACGCCTCCGGCTATGGGGTTGCCGCGCTTTATTTGCTTTTTTTCGCGCTTGGGTGCCTTGCGCTTGCCGAGCCGCATAGCCATGAAAACATTTAAACGCGGAAGAAGTTAAATACAATGCGAAATGAAGCCCGACTTCACCATAATCGTGCCGGCCCTCAACGAGGAAAAGCATTTGGCGGACGAATTGAAGGCGTTGCGCCGCCTCGCCCCGAACGCCGAAATAATCGTTAGCGACGGGCGAAGCACGGACAACACCCGCAAAATCGCGCGCGAACTCGCGGACAAAGTCGTGATGCAGTCCAAGGACTACCCTCACAAGAGCATTGGCGCGGGACGCAACCTGGGCGCCAAAGCCGCTTCAACCGAAATAATGTTGTTCTGCGACGCGGACACCGTCCCCCAAAAGCGTTTCCTGAAAAACATGAGGGTCGCCTTCAAGGATTACGCGGTGGTCGGGTACGGCGCAAAAGTTTTGCCGCGCGGAGTAGGATTCATGGACCGCGCAATATTCGAGTTCTTGAACTTGCTCGTATTCGTTTCCTCGGCGTTCGGCAGGCCCACGATTTCGGGTAACTGCGTTGCCTACCGCAAGAAAGCGTTTTTCGAGGTGGAAGGGTTCGACGAGGAAATGCAGGCCAGCGAAGACCAGGACTTGTGCATTCGCATAAGCCGCAAGGGCCGAGTCGTTTACGACGCGCACTCGATTGCGTGGACGTCGAGCCGCCGCCTCAAGGAAATGGGTTGGTTCGGCTTAATGCTTGACTGGGGGCGCACCACTCTCAACTTCGTTTTCGGCAGGAAAAACAAGCGTTACGCGATTGTCCGCGAAGTTTAACCCTTCGTCTCCTTCCGGGCGTGCAAATTCCCGTCGCGGTCAGCAGGCATCGAGTTCTTGCCTTGGCGCGAACCCTTGGAATGCTTCGCCGCCCACTACCACTGCGGGCACGCCTTCAACGCCGTACTGGTTTTGCAGGGCGTCCACGACGCCGATGCCGAGGTCGACCGGCAACGCGAACACCCACGCCTTGTCCGGGCACTCTCGTTTGACCGCGTTTAATTCCGCGGCTTGCAGGGTGCACTCGTTGCACTCCCCGTTTTCCGGGTAAAAGTAGAGTATGGTGGTAATCGGCGAATCGCAGTACTCGTTGTAGTTGCGCGTGTGCATCCAAAACTCGGCGTTGAACAAGGCGTACTGCTTCTTGATTTTGTAGAACGACGTATCCAACTTGTTCGCTTCCTGCAACGCTTCCAAGCGTTCCCCCAGTGCGCCCACTCTCTCCAACTGCGCCTTCAACTCGGCTTCATAGTTTTCGCAGAACGCGGGCGAATCCTTGAAGGATTGAAAGTACAAGAGGGATACGCGGGCTTCGTCGGCTTGAATCTTCAAGTCCTCCAACTCGCTTTGGGCGACGGCGTAACGCGTTTGGTCCATCCACCAACCCATTGCGAGACCCAGCGAAAACACTAATAGTGTTGCAAGAAACGCCTTCAAGTACACTCCGCGCGAAACGTTCATAACACTTTTTTGTTCGGCGTTAAATAAAAGGCCTGTTTACCAACCGGTTTTCCTGCCGCGCAACTCGCGGGAAACGCTGACGAGCCACGCCCCCGTGACCACGAAAGAATAAGCGAACAAGTACAGCATGTATACCGGCAAGTGGCGGAACTTGAACGACTCGTCGCCGGCCTTGAAGCCGAGGTAGAACACGACCGTGATTACCGACAAGTAGAGCAAGGCAATGATTACTTCCGCCGTGAAAAAGTATAACGGGTTCAAGCGGCCAAGGAGCACGCCGGCTCCCGGCGACCCAGGGTCGAAAAACAAGTAGGCGAGGCCCGTAACCGCGCCCATCGTCAAGAACAGCATTTTCGCGGTTACGAAGAACGCGAGCAACACGGAAATGATGTTGGTGGGCAAAATGAACCACCCCAAGTTGCCGAACTTCTTGTCGAAAAACATGTAGGAATACTTTTTGTTGTTGATTATCGCGCCGTGATACCACCTAACGCGCTGGTGCAACAAGTGCCTCAACGAGTAAGGGGCGTGCGAGTACGCCACGGCGTTGAACGCGTTCTCTATTTTCCAGCCATGCCTTTGCAGGTTCAACGCTATCTCCGTGTCCTCCGTAATGTTGCCTTCGTCGAACCCTTTCACTTGCTTTAACGCCTCGCGGCGGTAAATGCTTAAAGGCCCGGGCGTGCACGAAACCCCGTTCAAAAACGCCGCACTCTTCCGCAAGTAATTCATTCCAACGTATTCCACGAACTGCAGCCATTGCACGAGGTTCCTGGGTTCCGCCACTTTCACGGAGCCTGTTACCGCGCCCACTTCGGAGTCGTTGAAGTAACCCGCCATCTTCTTCAACGCGTCCTTTTGCACGTACGAGTCCGCGTCAACGCAGGCAATCCACGGCGTCTTCGCCGCCTTAATGCCCGTGTTCAACGCGGCGGCCTTGCCCGCGTTCTCCTGCTTTACCACTTTGGCGCCGGCCTCCCGCGCCTTTTTCGCGGTGGCGTCCTCGGAGCCGTCGTCCACGACTATGACGCGCACCTTCTCCGGGTAGTCGAGAGCCAGAGCCGAACGAACGCTGCGCGCAATAGTTTTTTCCTCGTTGAACGCCGGAATTATGATTGTTACGTCTTCGTACTTGCGCGCCTTCGGGTTCTTGTGGGCGCGCTCGTGGTTTTCGAGAAACGAGATTAGGAAAGTGAAGGACACGAATAAGAAGAAGAAGTTTGCGGCCAGGAACGCGGCGTCCAACCAATTCATTTGCCGACCCTCTTGCGGAACTTTTCGAAGTTGAGTCGCGCGGATTTCCAGCCACTGCCTTCGTGGGGCTCGAAACCCAGGTATTTGAGGAGGGCGCGGCCGTGGCGTGTATGGCCCGTGGCGACCACGCTTTTAGCGCCTTTGCCGACCAACCACTCGATTTTGGCTTTCATTAAATCTTTTCCCAGAGGGGGCTCGCGGTAATCCGGGTGAACGCACGTCCAGTGGCTGACCCCGTAACCCGCCTCTTTTTCGAGGCCCGCGTTCGAGAACCCGATGATTTTTCCTTCCTTGTTTCGGGCGACGAATAAGGCGAGTTCGAGGCCCGCGTAATCCCGGGGAAAGACGTTCTCGATTTGTCGGGGGCGCTTGCTTGTTTCAAGCGAGCCGTGCAATTCCTTTAACTGTTGCTTGTCTTCTTCGGTATACTCTTGCAATCGCTCTATCCTGTAAGCCATTTCAAAGCACTTTTTCGTATTCCTTCAACAAGTCGCTTGTAACGCTTTCAACCGACTTTTTTTCCGCGAATTCGCGCGCGTTCTTAGCCATCTTCGCGTAAGACGATTTTTTGAGGCCGAGCAGTTTATTGATTTTTCGGGCGCAGTCCGAGGCGTCCAACGCTTCGAACAAGTAGCCGTTCTCGTTATCCTTTACCGCTTCCGGTATTGCGAGCGCGTTCGCGCCGACTACGGGCGTCCCGCAAGCCATTGCTTCGAGTACGACGAGGCCCTGAGTTTCAAAAGTGGACCCCGTAACGAAGGCGTCCGCCGCCGCGTAATACGCGGGCAAGTCCTTGTCCGGAATGAAGCCCGCGAATTTCACGGCGTCTTCCACCCCGAATTCTTCGGCGAGCGCCTCGCACATTTCTTTTGCCGGGCCCTTGCCGCCGATTACGAACAACGCGTCGTGCTCGCGGAGAACGCGGGGCGCCGCCTTGATTATGGTGTCAACGTTTTTTTCGAAGCCCATTCTCCCGGCAGTCAAAACGATTTTCTTGTTTTTCGCGCCCAACTTCTTCCTTACCCGTTTTGCTCCCGCGCGCGGGTTGAAGCGCTTAACGTTTATGCCGTTGCTGACCACCGACGTGTCTTGCACTCCGTGCTCTTCGAGTTCGCGGCGAATCACTTCGGAGGGAGCGTAAACCGCGTCGAACGGCAGGTAAAACAACTTGATTGCGCGCCAAGTCGCCTTCGACAAGTAGTATTGGCCTCTTTCGTTGCTCGTCAAGTATTGGGATAGGCTGGGAAGCATCGTGTGGTAAGTGCCTACGAGGGGCAGGTTCAATGCTTTGGCGGCGCCTATTCCCGCCAAACCCATTGAAGCGATTGCGTGCGAGTGAATGACGTCCAAGCCCTGCTTGTAGGCTTGCCGTGTTGCGGAGGCGTAAGGAAACAAGGCGAGCTTGTATTGGGGGTACGCAGGCAGCTTAATGGAGCGGTGTACGAAGACGCGTTTTCCTTTCTTCGTCTTCTTGTCGCCGCTCGTGAAAACGCTTACCTTGTGGCCGCGCTTTTCGAGTTCGCCGCGCGACGCCAGCATTGAGTTGACTACTCCGTCCGTGTTGGGCAGCCAAGTATCAGTAAAAAATCCGACGTTCATTTTTTCACAACTCTTCAAAGCCACAGTATTTTTGCAAGGCCTTTGGAATCGCTATTGACCCGTCTTCGCGCTGAAAGTTTTCTACGAGGGCCGCGATGGTGCGCGTGTCCGGCATCAGCGTCGAGTTCAAAGTGTGCACCGCGGTTTTTTCCCCGCCGTACTTTCCGCCCCTAATGTTTAACGCGTTGGATTGGTAGTCCGTGCAATTACTGCACGAAACCACTTCGCGGTACGCTTCCTGCACGGGGAACCACGCCTCCAAATCGTATTTCTTGGCGGCCACCGTGCCGATGTCGCCCGTGCAAACGTTTACGATGCGGTACGGCAATTCAAGCAAGCCGTAAAACTCTTCCGCGTTCTTCAACAATTCCTCGTGCCACTTCCACGACTCGTCTTCACGACAAAAAACGATTTGTTCCACTTTGTTGAATTGGTGAACGCGAAAAATCCCTTTTTGGTCCTTGCCGTGCGCGCCCGCCTCCTTCCTGTAACACGTGCTGAGCCCGGCGTACTTTAACGGCAGTTCTTCAAGCACTTCGCCGGCGTGCATTGCCACTAAGGGGTGTTCGGAAGTGGCAATCAGGAATTGGCCGTTGCCCGCGGCATACATTACGTTTTCAAAGTCGTTCAAGTCGGTTACGCCCTCGTAAACCTCGCGGTTCAACAAGTGCGGCGGGAACACCAACTCAAAGCCCTTTTTGCTGATAATGAAGTCGAGCGCCATCCTCTGCAAGCCGTGGCTCAACAGGGCTGCCTTGCCCTTCAAGTAATAGTGCCTGGCGCCGCTCGTTTTTGCGGCGCGCTCCAAGTCCAGGAGTCCGCGCTCAACCAACAAGTCGGTGTGGCTCTTGCCTCCGCACTTCAGCGAGTCGCCTTTTGCGCGCACCACCTCGTTTCCTTCTTCTCCTTCGCCCGTGGGCGGCACCGACTCGTGCAACAAGTTGGGTAATCGCGACAACAAGGCCTTTGCTTCTTCGTCTACGCCCGCCTTTTCGGCTTCCTTTTCCTTGATTTTTTGAGGAATGCCTTTGGCTTCATCCATCAAGGCGCCCGCTTTTTCACCTTTTTTCTTGGCCTCGCTTATCTTCCGGGTTACCTCGTTCCTTTCGCGCCTCAACTCGTCGAGTTCCTGCTTTAATTGCCGTGAAGCCGCGTCTTTTTCAAGGAAGTCGTCCAACGCCTTTGTTGGCTTCCCCCTTTTTTCGAGGTCGGCGCGCACTCTTCCGGGCTCTTCCCTCACGAGCTTGATTGAAAGCATTTCAACACCTCAAAACCTCGCTTCGCGCCTGTTCCACCTGCCTGCGCGCCGCGTCTTGTTTGGGCTTCAAGTTGCCGACTATCGACCCCGAGTAATTGAGGACCATCACGTTGTCGTACAACTCGTTCATCTTCTGGAAGTAGTAGTCGGCCTCCTCTTTTTCGCCGTCCTTCAACGCGATTTGCAGGGCGCGCCTCAACTCGCCTACGCAGTCGCACAAGCCGGTCAGCCATTGCAGGGGGGGAATGCCGAGTTCTCGGTAGTCCGGGAGTTCCCTCTTGTTTTTGATTGCGTGAAAACACTTGATTTCCGCGTACTCCTGGTAGGCGGTGCGCGTAATGCCTTCGAAGCCCGCGTCCATCGACTGCAACTCTTCGACTGCCGCGTCCAACGCCTTCAAATCCGGTTCTTCGCCTACGTGCAAGGCCTTGATTGCCTTGGCGCACGCTCGCACGGCATTCCTCGACTTTTGGAGTAGGGCGGCTTGCCTGCCTTCTTTTTCGGCCAGCTCTGCGTCTATTACCTTGATTGCTTCTTCGAGTTTCATTTAAGAATAATCTAGGTTGAAGGCTCTTAAAACCTTGTTGTGGGCTAATCAAAAAACGTTTAAATCGCTTGAACGCCTTTAACTTTCAAGAGGTGGAATAGTGCCGGCACCAAGTTTCGACGAATTCGTGGAAGACAAGTCCTTGTTCAAAAACAAAAGCGTTTTGTCGCCCCACTTCGTGCCCGAAACCTTGTTGTACCGCGAAGAAGAATTGCGGTCCGTAATGCGCTGCGTCGCCCCGGTGTTACGCAACCAACGCGCCTCCAACGTGTTCTTGTACGGCAAGTCGGGCACGGGCAAGACCGCGTGCGTAAAACACGTCTTGGACAAGATGGCCGAGCGCAAGAGCGCGCACGCAATCGGGTTGTACATGAATTGCCGCGTTTACGACTCGCGTTATAAAGTGCTTCAAAAATGCGTTTCCGACTTCCAGCCGGGTTTCGCCAAGACCGGTTACTCGTTCGCCGTCCTCTACGAAGAGTTCCTGGACTGGATTGAAGGCGAAAACAAGGATTCCACGCCCAAACACGTGGTCCTCGCCTTGGACGAAATCGATTTGGTGAAGGACTTGGACTCCCTCATTTATTCCTTGACGCGCTCAAACGACGACTTGAAGAAGGGGAGCGTCAGCATACTCGGCATAAGCAACAAGGTGGACTTCAAGACGCGTTTAAGCATTCGCAGCAAGTCGTCCTTGTGCGAAACCGAGCTCGTGTTCAACCCGTACAACGCCGAACAACTCCGTGGCATCCTCCGCCAACGCCTCTCGGACGCGTTCAAGGAAGGAGTGGTAACCGATTCCGCCGTCAACCTCGCCGCCGCCATTGCGGCATCCGAAAACGGGGACGCCCGCTACGCCTTGACTCTCTTGTTGCGCGCCGGCGAACTAGCCGAAAAAAAGAAGCTCAAAAAAATATTGGACAAAGACGTGGAGGCCTCGCGCAAGGCAGCGGACGAAGACGCCGCCTTCGAAGTCATCGGCGCCCTGCCCGCCCACCAACAACTATTGTTGTACGCCTTGGCCACGCTGCCGCAGGACGCCCGCTACAAGAAGTTGTTGGACGAAGGAGGCGAAAAATTTTATTTCAGCGGAGAAGTATACGAGCAATACCGTCGCATCTGCAAGAAAACCGGGAAAGACGCGCGAACCGCGCGGTGGTTCCGCGAGTATTTGAACGACTTGGAGAACGCGGGCCTCATTACCACGCAGCAAAGCGGTAAAGGCGTTCGCGGACACACTACTCTCATCAAGCCGGCTTACGACTCGAAGAAAGTGCGGACCGTAATCGACAAAATGCTTTTCTCAAGCGATTGAATTATTGAAGCCCCCGCTAACTGAAAACATACTTTCAGTATGTCGTTGTTTCGGGAAGAAGCGGCTTTGTTGCCCAAGGCCGGCAAGCGCGAAGCACTTGCCTTAATTGGCCCGAGGCGCGCGGGCAAAAGCACTCTGGCACTGCGTTTGCTGGACGCGTGGAAGCGCAAAGGCGGCGAAACGGCTTACTTCGACTCGGAGTCGGTTAAGGCGCCGCGCACCGCCGCCGAACTCTTGAAGAAGTTGTCGGGAACACCGAAAAAAACGCTTGGTCGTATTGGATGAAGTGCAGTCCTTGGAGGGCCGGGTTAGGCTCGTGCGTTCGCCGCGCGAGCGCCTCGTGGCGGATGCAAAGCATTACGCGTTTGACGTGGAGTTGCAGTGTTCGGTGAGCGTTTCCCGTTCGGTTGACCGTGGAAGGCGGTTGGAGAATGCGGTTGCAATAGAGTTGTTCAGGCGCGGCTATTCCTTGTCGCACTTGGATGAATGCGATTTTATAGCCGAAAAGACGGGTTCGCGCCCGTTTGCAGTGCAAGTCTGTGATTGTAAAGGCGAATTGCCGTCAAGAGCGTTGAAGGGCTTGAAGAAAGGGGTGCGGGCTTGCAAGGGCGACGGCTTGCTCTTGGTTTCCGGCGAAGTTGAAGCCGCCTTGCCGAAAAACGTTTCCGTGAAAACCGTGCAAGATTTCTTGTCGGAGTCCCCCTAATTTTCGCGTCATCGGGCGAGAGGGCCGCCCTCCGCGATTCTCGTTTATTCCCTCTTATTCAAGGCCTTCTTACAGGTTTTCGCGTATTGCGCGGCCGATTCTTCGGCGCAGGAACGGGTGTTCCCCGTTTTCGCGGGCTTCCTTGAATTCATTTGCTTTTTGAGAGAGTTCGTCGAACAATTCCTCGCTCAAAAGCATTTCGCGGCCCGATTCTTCGAGTACGCGGGTTGCTTCTTCGTAGTCGCCGGCGAGCAACGCTTCACGGAACGCGATTCGTTGCTCGTGCATTTCTTTGTGCAGGGCTTTCACCTGCTCTTCGTCGCCGGCTTCCATTGCCTGCCTCAACCCGCCCAACGCGGGGTCGGAGGCAAGGTTGAACGCGCCGAACGCGCTCGCAAAACCGGTCATTCCCAGCACCGCGATGAACGCGGCACTCAACGCTTTGTTAGCCATTTCAGGCATCACCTCGCGTTAACTCTGGAAAACGCTTTTTAAACGATTTTCCCGAATTAACCCCCGAATTCCACCCTTATTTGGAGCTGACCCAGGCAAGGGTTGCCAAGGCAATGGCGGCAAAAGCAGTGGGGACGAGGGAAAGAAAAATGCTTCCGCGCCCGATTCGCACCAGCAACAAGAACAAGGGGTTGGATACGAGGGCGTAAAGCGTGAACGCGAAGACGCTGACGAGGATACCCAAGGCGAACTTACTCTTCACTTCCCAATACAACTTCAAGTAAGTGTACGCTAAGTAAACCGAGAGCAACAAGGTTATTGTGGACAACAAACCGGACAACGCCAAGTAATTACGGATTATCAAAGGGGTCTTATCCAAGTGCGAGAACGGCATCCAAGAATTCGCCCAAACCAGTATTAGCACGGATGCCGCCAGGAAGGATAGCGCGCCCAGAGCGGCTTTAACGCCCAATTTTTCTTTTTTCGTCATAATTTTGTTCCCCCCTTCAACGCTTTCTTCAAGTAATCGTTTTGCTTGAGGTGGGCCGCCAAAAAGTATACTGCGCCGTACCTCTTTCCCGGCGTTTCCAGCACGCCGTTTTCCACGAGTATTTCCACGTGTTCCCGCACCGTTTTATAATCCATTTTTACCGCTAGCGAGATTTGGCGTAGGTTGCGCGGCTTCTTGTTTACGACGCGGATTATTTTTGCCCGCGAAGGGCCGCCGCGCGACGCTTCCAAAAGCCAGTACAACACGCGCGTCTCGGAGTCCACGAAACTAATTGGCTTGCGCTCTTAAAGACGTTTCGCGAATTTGGGGGTTATTTAGGGGTTGCTTCACCGCGCGCTCTTGGCGAGCACGAGAATCGTTTGAATGGCTTTCACGCGAAAAGCGTCTTCCTTTTTGAACCCAGTCAAGAACGGGGCGAAAAGCCGTTTCTGGTTCTTGAATTCCTTTAACTGCTTCAACTCGCGTACTCGGTCGGATACGGCGGCGGGCACGCCCTTGGACGACAAGTTGTGCGCGTAATAATTGCGTATGCGCGACAAGAGCTCCACGTTTTTTAGGAGTGCTGCCTTGTCGTCGAAGAAGCCGCGCGCCTTCAACAACGACAACTTGTTATTGAATTCACCCAATTCCTTGTCGTCAATCACTTTTTCGGGGTGCTCGAATTCCTTGCACAACAATTCGTTGACGTAGTAATCCACGTACAAGTGCGTAATCAGGGACAGGAAGCGGACGCCCCGCAACCCCTTGAATTCCCGCACGAGTTGCTCGAACAACTCTTTCTCGCTTTTCTTCGAGTGCTTCTTCACTTCAAATACACCTGCCCCCATTTCTTGTCGTAAACGCGGAAGTCCTCCGTATTAGTCTCCTCTTTTATGCGCGCGAATTGCGCGGCTTTGGAGTCGAGTTCGTCCGCGTAATAAACGAGTATTGCTTCCACGAACATGGGCGGCTTGGGGGAGCCGAATTCCTGCTTGCCGTGGTGCGAAATAATTATGTGTGACAGTTTCCTGAGCGCGTGCCCGTCGAGCCCGGTTTTCTTCGCTTTTTGCCTCACCATTTCCTCGCCTATGGGTATGTGGCCGCGAAGCATTCCTTCCTCGCCCACTTTAATGCTCGTGGAAACCTCGAACTCCTTGATTTTGCCTACGTCGTGAAGCAATGCCCCCGCCGTAAGCAAGTCGCGGTCCGCGCCGTATTCCTTGCCGGCCTCCAACGCTATTCGCGCAACCGCCAAAGAGTGTTCGAGGAGGCCGCCGAGCCACGCGTGGTGGTAACTCATTGCGGCCGGCGCGCGCTTGAATTCTTCGGCGAATTCTTCGTCTCGAAAAAAAGCGTTCAACACTTTCTTGAGGCCTTCGTGGCGCACTCCGTCCACGAGGCCGAGGAGTTCGGCGTACATTGCTTCAACGCTTTTCTTGGTTTCCGGCAAAAAATCCTTTAAATCAAATTCTTTTGCCTGGGTTATGCTTCCCTTGCCTTGGTTGACGTCGATTTTCTTGCGGTCTTTCCAACTGCCTACGAATCCTTGGACGCGTACAACGTCGCCTTCCTGAAACGAGTCGTGGGCTTCTTGAACCGCGGCGCGGTCGTCGTCGCCCCAATAACTAACCTCTATTTCGCCTGTTTTGTCGGCTGCCCCGAACGCGAATCGCCACCCGTTCGCGTACTGGGTTACGGAACGCTTGTATTTTACGCTGAACAACGAGTCAACGCTTTCGCCGGGCTTTAAATCCTCGACGAACGATTTTTTCACGCTTCCACCCGGTGGTATTCAAAGGTTACTTCGCCGTTCGCCGAGCCGTAAGTGAATTTCTTTGTTCCGCGCACCGAGTCGCGTCCTTCGGCGTCGATGACGAGGTCCTCGTATTCCCCTGATTCGAAGAGGATGTCGTGAAAGTCGTCGATTAAGCAGCCCCCGTCCTCGGTTTTCGAGCCGCCGTTGAGCGTAATCGTTAAACGCACCCAGTCTTCGTTGGGTTCGCGGAAGTCCCCGATTACCGAGCCGTCGTTTTCGAACCACAACCTGTACTCGTCTTCGGCGTAATCCTTGGTTATGGAGCCCGTGCCGGTGGTCGTGCTCGTTATGGGTGGAAAGCCTTCGCCCATTTCGATGTGGCTTGAACGACTTACCTTACAAGTATACGTGCCCCTCAAAACGTCGAAAGCGTTTTCTTCTTCGTCGAAATACAGTTCTTCGGTTGCAGTAAGCGTGTCGTCGTAAGACAATTCCTTGCCGCCGCCGTAAATATGTGCGCTGTAAGTGCCTTCCCACAACGGGCTTCCTTCGGGCACTCTCCGGTTTTCGTCGCCTTCAACTTCTATGCTTGCCTCGGGTTCGGTTCCGCCTCCTTCCCCTTCCAACCCGTTTTGTGCGGGGACGGTTGGAATGCTTGAATTGGTTTCGTTCGAGTTTTCCGGGTTTGAGCCGGAAATGCATCCGAACAAGAGTATTGCAGCCGTTAACAAGAAGAATAGTTTTTTCACTTTCAACACCACCTTAAAAAGTAACGCGGCAAAACAATAAAAACGTGTGCGGGCTAAACGCTACTCCTTATGTATAAATGGCTTTTGTTGTTCGCTCCCTTGTTGTTGTTTGGATGCGTTTCCCGGGAGTCCGTGGAGGAGGATTTAATGGTTGTAGAAAAAGGGGATTCGGTTTCAGTTGATTACGTGGGTTACTTGGATGACGGCGCCGTGTTCGACACCTCGATAAAAGAGGAAGCGGAAAAGGCGGGTTTGCCGTTGCGCCCGAGTTACGCGCCCCTTGAATTCGTTGCGGGCGCGGGCCAAATGATTAAGGGGTTTGACGACGCCGTAATCGGGTTGGCGGAAGGCGAACAAAAAACGATTCATTTGGAGCCCGCCGAAGCCTATGGCGAGCGCGACGAACAACGCGTGTTAACCGTGCCCAAAGCCAACATCGACGGTGAAATAAGTGTTGGAGCAAAGTTGAGTTCGCCTCAACTCGGGGTCGGCACAATCACGGAAGTAGGCGACGAAAACGTGAAAATCGATTTCAACCACGAGCTCGCCGGAAAAGCTTTGAACTTCAACTTAACCGTGAAAAACGTTTCAAAAAGCGGTTAGGCGAGTTCGCGGGGCTTCCCGTTTTGCCTCACTTTTTCGTTGAAGTGCTTGTTGTGGATGTCCAAGTAAACCTTCCAAACGGTTAAGAGCAGCACGCCTGCAACCAACAAGTCGAATAATTCCACTATTATTTGCCCAAAGTAATGATAGGCGACAAGGGAATAAAACGGTTTTCAAGACTTAAAAAGAAGTGAAAAAAGGGGTTTGAACCCCTAAAAAACTTATTTCTTCGCGAACAACGCGTACACCATGTACAGCGCGGATAATCCGACGAGTGCGTACACTACCTTGTCCAACGGCGGCATCCCGCCTACCAGTATATCTACCAGGTTCATGTTGGCCAAGCCCACAAGACCCCAGTTCAAGCCACCGATAATCACGAGGATTTCGGCTATCCAGTCCACAGCGTTCTTCTCCATATTCACACCTCGGTGGGTTGCGTCCACCAAAACCAAGAAGCGAACCGTCGTTTAAAACCATTGCGCGTTACGTTAATTGACGAAAAATCAGCGGTTTAATGCCTTAAAAACCATGCCGGTGCCGATAAGCATTACCGCCAAGGGAAGCCAAGGCAACTTGAATTGCCACCAACCCGCCTCGTTGCCGAACCACGACAAGCCCACCACGAACAAGAACAAGCCGAAAAAAATTCCACCACGCTTACTCATTTTTCATTCCTCACTTGAACAAGTCGGGCGCCGATTTCGCGTCGTACTGAACCCCGTTCAAGAACGCTATACGCAAAATTATGACGGCGGCCCCCGCCGCCAACAAGCCGACTCCCCAACCCATTCCGAGAACGTTCAAAACGAATGCCACTATAAGGATTTGAATGAAGGCGCCCACGTACTTCCACTCGTTTTCCTCGCGCTCCTTCAAGTTCAGCTTTTTAACCATAAGCAATTCAGGAATCCTCCAATTTAAAGGTTGCACCGGAAGCCGCTCCCCCCAAACCATTTTTATTTGTGCGCCGACAAAAACCGAAAAAGTGGTTTTAAATGGTTGAAGCAAAAATAGTCGAGTTGCCCCCGCGGTTCTCGCCGCGTGCAAGCGCGAAAAAAGCGCTTACAAGGAAGTCATACCGCGCCCGTTAAAGGAATTATTCGAATTCGTACAAAACAATTGCGTGGGCGCCCCGTTATTCATATGCCGTGACGAAGAGCCAAAGGAAATCGGGGACGCCGAGTGCGCCGTACCTGTTAAAAAAAAGGGGGGTGGGAATTCGGGAACGGCATTGCCGTGCGTGAACCGCCCGGCGGAAAATTCGTGCAAGCATCGTACAAGGGGCCTTACGGCGGGTGCGGCCCGACTTACCAAGCGTTGTTCGCGTTCGTCAAGAAAAACGGGCTGCAAGTGGCCGGACCCACGCGCGAAACCTACTTGAACGACTCGGCAATCACTCCCGAAAGCGAGTTGGAAACCCTCATCCAATTCCCCGTAAAATAAATACCTCGTTTTCTTTCTTTTATTCGTGGACTACAAAAAAATCGTTTTGGCAATAATCGCGTGCAACCTCGTCGGAATCACGGCGGGCGCAATCACCGCCGGAAGCGTTTCCAACTGGTATGCAACCCTTGAAAAACCGGTGTTCACGCCGCCCAATTGGGTGTTCGCCCCTGCGTGGACTATCCTGTACACGATGATGGGAATCGCTCTCGGCTTAGTTTGGCAGTCAACGAAGAAGAAAGAGCGCGCCCTCCGCGTTTTCCGGGGCCAACTCGCCTTGAACTTCGCTTGGTCCATCGCCTTCTTCGGCTTCGAATCGCCCGCCGCAGGCCTCGCCGTAATCGCGGCACTCTTAACCGCAATCCTCTACACGGCCCGCGACTTTTACCGCGTTGACGCGCGCGCTTATTACTTGCTCTTCCCTTACTTCGCGTGGACTTCGTTCGCCGCCTTACTCAACTACGCGGTTTGGGCGCTCAACTAAACCCTTAAAAAAACGCGCGGATTCCTTTTCTCGGTGAACTCAACTCAAAAAACCTTGAACGCGTTAAAAACCATTTTTCCGGTCTTATTATCGGTATTATTACTGGTGTCCTTGGCAACGGTGGCCTTGCCCGACTCGTTTTACTCGAACGCTTTTTCGGGTGGAGCAATTGACTTGGGGGTCGGCTCGATTCTAGGCAGCATAGCCGCCGGCAACCCGTCCACCAGCTACGTGCTCGCCGGGGAACTGGGCGGTAAGGGCGTGGGCCTCGCCGCGGTAACCGCGTTCCTCGTGGCTTGGGTAACCGTGGGAGTAATACAGTTCCCGGCCGAAGCAATTCTTTTAGGCAAGCGCTTTGCAGTAACCCGCAACGCGGTCGCCTTTGTTTCATCAATTGCAGTAGCCGTGTTAACGGTTGCAACAACGAGGGCGTTGTCGTGAACTGGGGCCGCGCATTCCTTGCCTTGCCCGTGCTCGCTTACGGCGCCGCATTCTTCTTGAACCGCGCCCTCTTTTTTTCGGCGCTCGAAGCGTTCGCCTCGTTGTGTTTAAGGATAGCGCCGGCAATGGCGGTCGTAATAATTTTGATGTGGACGTTCAACGAGTTTTCGACCAAGGCCTTGATTGAACGCTGGCTCTCGCAAACCGGGTGGAAACCGTGGGCCGCCGCAACAATCGGCGGAATCCTGTCAATGGGCCCCGTGTACTTGTGGTACCCATTGATTGCCGACCTCCGCGAAAAAGGCCTGCCCGCGTCCCTGGCCGCGTGCTTCTTGTACAACCGCGCAGTAAAATTGCCTTTATTGCCGTTGCTCGCCTCGTACTTCGGCTGGGTTTACGCGCTCGTGCTCGGCATATGGACGATAATCTTTTCAATATTGAACGGGTTAATAGTTGGGGGGATAGCGAAATGATTGCGGTTGCAAGCGAAGGAAAAACGAAGGACTCGGAAATAAGCGTGAAAGCCGGCCGCGCCCCATACTACTTGTTTTTCGAAGGCAAAAAACTCGTGGAGGCCTGGAAGAACCCGTTCGCAGTCGGCGGAGGCGGCGCCGGCTTCGCCGTAGCCAAAGTGGTAGCAGGAAAAGGAGTCGACAAAGTAGTCGTTGGAAAAGCGGGCCCAAACTTCGAGGGCGCGCTTGAAGAGCGCGGCGTGAAACTCGTTGAAAAAACGGGTTCAGTCAAGGGCGCCTTGCAATAGTTTCGGCTCGCCGCAAACGTTTTCCTTGTCGTACGACAACGTTAGTGCTTGGCCGCCCAGGAACCCTTTCACGCTCAACTCATCACTCGTTTCCGGGTTGTACGAGTCGAAGTTGCCTTTCGGCTCGATTACGCTTACTTCGCCGTTCACTCGAATCAACTCGATTAACTTGTATTCCCCCGCGGCAATCGTTACGTTCCCGAACACGATTATTCTCCGCTTTCAACCAAGGACGTGAAAAACACTGATTACTCCGAAGAAATAACTGCTTACAAGAAGTATGAGCAAGCGTTCAAGAAAGCACTCAAACGTATTCAAGGATTAAATTGATTATCTGTAACGCGTAATCGTCGTTGAATACTTATTAGCTATGACTTCTTTTCTCAATTTTTCAGCGCTTTGCCTAAACTTTTGTTGTTGTTTGAAAAGTTCATTAAAATTGCTTATTACGTTGTCTCCATTATCCAATGTTTTGTTGTATCTAACGGTTACTGAATAATACGCGTTGTCATTTGTTGGCGTTAATTCTTTAGCTAATTGTAGTATTCCTAAAAAATTAATTATTGACTTATTAATTTCATCTGATTTTATTTTCTCCAAATTTACGTTAAAACTTTCTTCTAATTCTTTGCTAATTTCTAGCGGACGCGTCCCAAAATTTTTTTCATTAATTGCAAGTTCTTCAATAAATTCTTTAACGCCATCTAATTCTGAAAGGTCTTCAAGTAACTTTTGAATGTTGTGAGAATATTTTTTTTTCAAATCCGTCTCGTTTTTTAGTCCATAAGATAAAATAAACGCTTTCAAAGTTTTTTCAGTTGCCTGTTGTAAGTGAAACGCACAATTTGAAAATAACTTTTCGTTGAAACAAAAAACGGCTATTTTCTCATCTTCTTCAGCGTGTTTTAAAAATTCATCAACTGATTTTAATTGTTTTTTAGTAATTATTTTAGTTTGATTTCTAACTTTTTGGATTATTTTCGGAAAGTTGTCGTAATTCATAAGTTAACACTGAGTAAATGCGCCCTGGGCAGGACTCGAACCTACGACCTACTGATTTCTACGCCGGGTTTTATAGTAAAACCCAGTCGGCTTAACAGTTTCAACTCTCCAACGCCTCTGAAAGAGGCGGAGGGGAACAGTCGCTCTACCAACTGAGCTACCAGGGCTTTAACTCAATAGTTTGGCTGTGGATAATTTATATTGGTTGTGTTTCCAATGCCGAGCATAACTTTGCTCGCTGTAACGAGTGGTTCGTTCCAATGGTTTCAAGCCATTTTTCGGCGTTTTTAAGGCCTCTGGAACAAATTCGGTATATGGTCTTTCAACCGTTGTCGTATTCTTGTTTCCAAAGGCTGCAGGTTAGACCGTTTTCTTCTATTACTTTTTTCAGGTCAACTGCGAGAGGTTTGCAGGTGGTTGAAAGGTTTATGCGCGGATACTTTTTTCCGTACTTGTTTTCAAGGTAAACCCCGCCGTCCGTTTCCAAGAACCCGCGAACGAAATCCGTTTCACGGCTTTCTTTCCAAACCCATTCGGGTATGCTCAAATTCGTTTTTCGATCTTTTGGCGAGCCCGGTCCTGCTTTGAAGTCAACCAGTTCTTTGGAGCTTACTTGGAAACCTATTACGTCGCGCCATTCGCGCATTTTGGGTTTGAATCCATAGAGTTGATAGTATAAAGGTAACGCGAATTCGGAGTAGAACTCTGCGTCCGTAACCTTGTTTCCTCTTAATGAATAAAGAGACGTGTTCGCGTAATGGTTCATACTGCCGTCGCCGGCGTGAATGTTTCACGAAAAAGTTTTTTTCTTTTCTTTAAAAGGAGTTTTCAGACCCGTGCCTTCCAATAATTCAAAGCACGCCGAAAGCGCTCCAAACCAAGTAAAACGCGATGGCGACGAGGGCGAAGAACACGAAGGAAAAGTAGGTGCGGCGCTTGCTTAAAGGCAAGCGTTCCCCGGCTTCTTGAACGGGTTCGAATCGCGCGCTTTCGCGTTCGGCGCGTTCGACGAATTCGTTTTTGTCGGTTACCTTCATTTCTTGTTCAACTCTCGTAAGGCGTCGAAGGCAATCCATTTGGCTGACCGCGACTCTTTTTTCAACATTTTTTCGGCCGTGGCAATTGCTTTTTTGCGGAGGCGCGGGTTGCGTTTGCCGACTTGTCGGAGAGCCCAGTTAACGGCTTTCTTCACGTAATTCCTTTCATCGGTGCATTGTTCGAGTATGGGCGTGAAGAAGGCCTCCATTTGGTAGTCGGGGGCGTCCTTGTCGTGTACGGCGAGGGACGCCATTAAGGCGAAGCCCGCGCGCTTCTGGAATTCTGGTTCGCGTTCGCTCCACTCGAATGCTTTGCGGTAAGCGTAAGGCGTGTGGCGGGCTACGTTGTTGCATAATTGGTCGCATAAGTCCCAGGAGTCCACGGTTTTGAGCCAGCGCTCCAATTGTTTTTCGTGGGTTTGGTGCGGGTTTTCAATCATCGTAGCCAAGAGTCGGGCTTCGTGGACGCCGGTAACCCATAGTTGTAGGGCGAGGCCGTGGTCGCCGAGCGTGTCGCGCGCGATTATGCGTAGGCGTTTGACCGGTACGCCGAGTGCTTTGTCGGTGGTGATGCCGTAGCGTTGCATTGCGGGGAGGCGGCGCTTGTTCGAGTAGTGGCGCAATCGCTTCAAAACGGATTGGGGGGTGTGCCCTCGTTTTTTCTTCATTAAGGGTTTTTACTGTAAGAGTGAATAACTAGTTTTGGGTTTTTATTGGGTTATGAGAGTTGAGCGCGCGGACTTCTCGGAAGTGAAGGGAGACGTAGCCGGCTTGTTGGAGGCGGCGAGAAAAAACGGCGACGAAAACATTCCGTCCTTGCAGTATTTGGATAAGAAAAAGTACTTCGAGTTTTTCGTTGCGCGCGATGGCGGAAAGGCCGTTGGTTTCGGCGTTGCATCGATTCAAGACCACTCGAATCTTTCGGAGGATTTGGTTCAAGGGTTTTTGCACGAGGTAGTGGTGCACCCGGAGCACCGCCGCAAGGGAGTGGCGGGAAAGCTTTCCGGAGGGCGGTTGGGGGGGGTGGAGGGGGGAGGGGCGGGGGGGGGGGTGGGTTTTTTGGGGGGTGGAGGGGGGAAAAAGGAA
>CAZVVY010000006.1:0-34699 GCA_964630975.1 Microcaldota archaeon
CTTGCCGGCCACGCGCTCATTGGCGTCCGAGTCCACGACGAACAACTTGTATTCACCGAGCTCAACGCTTTCCTTGATTGACGGGCTCTCTGTCACGTTTATTAATTCTTCGTATAATGCGTCCACGGCGGCCAACATCTTGTCCGCTCCCGCTATATTGAAAGCCTCCAAGTAGTCGGGGTCGCGCGCGTTGGCTATGACGTAGGCTACGCCGTACTTCTTTGCGGGAACGCAGAGTGTCGGGTTTTCCACGTCCGTGGGGAGGTTGGCGATGAGCACGCCCGCCTGCTCGAGCACTATGGGTGAAGTCGGGTCGCCGTTTATTACTACGGCGTTGCTTTCGGCTACTACTAGGCACGCCAGAATCCAACCCATTGCAACGGCGACCCTTGCTTCCTTGGTCGTCGCCTTCTCGCTCTTAGCGGCAAACCCGAGGGCGTACCCTATAGGAGGACGGATAACGTTGCCGCACTAATGAACGGTTGAATCACGGTAGTGGGCTCGCCGTAAGCGTAACCCGCCAGGACGGGTATCAACAATACGGGAGCCGGGCTCTTGAGCACCGCGCTCACGAACCACAACACTACTCGCTTCTCATACCTCCTTATTTCATCGAAAAACCATAAAACCTTTACGACGTATGGTTTTCATGGTAAAATTCAAGGCCGTGCTGTTCGACTTGGACAATACGCTGGTCGACTTCTACAAGCTGAAAAACAAGTGCATTGGAGCCGCGGCAAACGCCATGGTGCGCGCCGGACTCCAAAAAAAGCCGATGCAGGTAATCAAGGAATTGTGGGACTTGTACTACGACATCGGGTGGGAACACCAAAACGTTTTCCAGGAGTACTTCCGCCGCCACTACGGCGAAATCGATTGGCGCATAACGGCGAAAGGCGTTTACGCTTACCGCCGCGTCAAATACGAGCACACCCGCTCTTACCCGTCAGCCAAAAAGATTTTGCGAAAACTCAAAAAAGAAGGCGTGCGAATCGCAATCGTCACGGACGCCGAAAGAATGAATGCGTGGATGCGCCTCGTTGAAATCGGTTTGGCCGACGAATTCGATGTCGTCGTTTCCGCGCCCAGCGACACCGGCGCCTACAAGCCCGACCCCGAGCCGTTCAAGCGCGCCCTCGAAAAACTCGGAGTCAAACCTTCAAATGCGTTGTTCGTGGGCGACTCAATCCACAAGGACATTGCGGGCGCCAAGAACGCGGGCTTAAAGACGGCGCTCGCCTCTTACGGTCGAACCGTTGAAGCCCCCAACGAAGCGGACTACGAATTCCACGAGTTGGGCGACGTATTAAAGGCGGTGCTCTGAATGCCGGTGCGCGAATTAAACCACGAATCCCTGCCTTCCTTAAAAAAATCGTTGGAGGAGTCAAACGGAAAAATCGCTTTGATAGTGCACCCCAACTACGATGAAAAAGCGTTCGGCTTCAATCAATACAAGAAACGCTTGCACTCATTCCTCGAAAAATTCGAGGGGCCCGTCGTGTTCTGGTCCGAGAACGCGGGCAACGACTTGAATGAATTCGAACGCTTTTCGGGAAGCGCTTATTACTTGCCCACTTTGAAGAAAACGCCGATACCCGAAAAGGATTGGTTTGAATCGTTTCGGCCCGAAGAATACGGCGACTTGAAGGAGCCCTATGAACGGGCGGTTGCAGTTTATTCGAGGCAAAAAAACCATTACGACGTTCTGCGCCGCTCCCTCGGCGCCGTTGCACGCGCATTACACGAAGCGGGCGCGCGAAAAGTTTGGTTGGGCGGCCAGTACTCGTCCCGGCGAAGCGGCGAAAAGCCGTTGCAGGGCTCGTTGAACGAGGAACGCGAAATCGAATCATGGAATCGATTTGTTTCTTCTCTTGACTCCCTAGAAAAAATCGGTCGCGTCGAAGACGCGCGCGAAAAGCGCGGTTTTTCAGGCAAGCAATTCACGGAGAACGCGAAACGCTCCCTTTACTTCGACCACTCGCAGTGCGTTGGATGGGTTTGGCGCGCATTCCAAAAGCATTCGCCCCGCTTCAAAGTGGTTAAGGCGATGCCCGAAGTGTCCACTATCTAAAAAATAGTTTTGCACGGTGATTGGTGCGTTGCAGGCGTTTTGACTAAAAAAGAAAGCTAGTTCTTTCCCTTTTCTCGGTTTTCGCGCTCCCAATGGTTTTCGAGAGCGGAGTCATTTTTGGGGAGTGGAGTCTTTTTTTAGTGGTGTCCACGTAGAATCGATTCTTTGTTTGGTTGCCTTTTTTTCAGTTCCCTTTCCGATCACGGTTCACGGAGGGGGTGGCTGACAACCTTACGGTGCTACGGATCGACCTTTAGTATCGGTTAGCTGAATGCGTCGCCTTGCGGCTTCGCGCTTACACTTCCGACCTATCAAACCCGTGTAGTAGCGGGTGGTCTAAGCCAACTCGTTTTGGGCCCGGCTTCGTCCTTAGATGCCTTCAGGACTTATCCGATTGGCGCGTGGCTACCCTGCTTCCCTGTGGAGAGCAGGCTTACTAGTGGCGCCGAAACCCCGTTCCTCTCGTACTTGGAGTTCCTTCCCCTCAGTTGACTAAACACTCCCAGCAGATGCCACCGAACTGTCTCGCGACGTTCTGAACCCAACTAATGTAGGTCTTTAATGGATGAACAACCCAACCCTTGGCGGCTCCTGCACCGCCAGGATGACCTAAGCCGATAGCGATGTACCAAACCGCGGTGTCGATATGAACTCTCGACCGCGACAAGCCTGTTACCCCCGGGGTAGCTTGTCTGTCAGAAACAGCCCCCATTAATGGGGAGCATGTTTGTTCGTTAAGCCCCACTTTCGTGCCTGCGACCCATTTTTTTAAGGTCACAGTCAGGCCGACATTTGTCTTTGACCCTCTACAGCGCATTTCTGACGCGCTTGAGTCGACCTTTGGGCACCTTTGTTTCCTTATCAAAGGTGTACCGCCCCAGTCAAACCACCTGCCTGCAGATGTCCCTTTTTACAAAGGTTAGAATCGTAGTCAACGAATAGCAGTGTCACACTTTTGCCTATCACCCGCGCCGGAACGGGGTGCATAACGGCTCCTGCTTACGCTTTGATTCGCCGACCGCGATTCAACAACAAGTTGTGGTTAAGCTCCACGGGGTCTTCGTTTCCCGCTGGGAGTCCTCGGCATGTTCACCGAGAAGTAAGTTCACCAGGTTCAAGATAGGGACAGTGGGAATCACGTTACGCGATTGATGCAAGCCGCCAATTAAGCGGCGAGGTATTACGCTACCTTAAGAGAGTCAGAGTTACTCCCGCTCTTTAGCAGTCCTTTGGCGAGTTGAAACCCGCTTTGAGATACTGCCAGTGAGCACGCGTCAGCCGCCGTACACAGCGTTTCCACTTTGCGACGACCTGTGTTTTAGATAAACAGTCGGAATCCCCTTGTCACTGCGACCTACGAAACCATCCTTGACGAATCTCAGACAATAATGTAGGCACCCCTTATACCAAAGGTACAGGGCCAAATTGCCGAATTCCCTTACCTTGATTCTCCTGCCACGCCTTAGCTTTTTCCGCCAGGGTCACCTGTACTGGTTCTCGGTACGGTCTATTTGAATACTTCCAGCTTCCTTTTCAAGGGCTCACGGAATCAACCCGAGTTCCCCGCTTAACCAACTGCTCCTCGTAACGAGACTTCGTTGGCCTGTTCGGGTTAAGCCGCCTCGCGACGGCCGGGCTTGTCCGCAAGCGTGAGAAGACTGACTAGCGTTGCCGCATGCGTCAAATAGGTACGCGATTGTTAACGCGTTTCCCTTTCCCCATATATCACGATTACGTTTAGGGTTAGGACCGACTTACTCTTGGTCGACTAGCGTTGCCAAGAAAACCTAGCCCTTTCGGCGTCCAGGATTCTCGCCTGGAATAGATGCTACTAATACCAAGATTTTCGTTACAAACCGGTCCACGAGACCTCACGGCCTCGCTTCTGCCCAGTCCGCACGCCCGCTTACTAACCGCGGCAAACTGCCGCGATTCCACAATGTCGGTGAACGGCTTTAGTCCCGAGAGTTTACGACGCCTCAAATCTTGACGGGTCCGCTGTTACGCGTTGTTTAAAGGATGGCAGCTTCTGTTCCTACCTCCCCGCTGTCTAAGAAATAAGACATCTTGCTGGTTAACACTTAGCCGTTTCTTTGGGACCTTAATTGCAGTAGGGGTCATTCCCCCCTCGGAGTACGCGCTTAACTCGCACCCCCAACTCCCGGCTTCTACGCCGAGGTACGGTTCGGAGTTTGACAAGAAGGCGAAGGATCGCTCCCCCATTCCTTCAAATCCGTAGCTCTACCCGTCCTCCAGCTCTACCGAGGCTGAACTGCGGTTCACTTCAACGGGAACCCGCTATTACCGAGCTCGTATGGAATTTCACCCCTAAACACGAGTCACCTAAGAGGATAGACCATCACTAGTTGTGGGCCTCCACCAACCGGGAGGTCGGCTTCGCCCTGCTCGAGCTTAGATCGCTTCGGATTCGGGTCTCAAAACAGTGACTGGCGGCCGATTAAGACCGCGTCCCTGGCCACTAAAAGTGGTTGCGGACAATCGCTTTCGCTGTGCCCAATGCTCGCCACTACCTTGAACTCCTTGGCTGCTGCTTCGAGAGCGATGACGCAACGCCGGTCATATCATTCCTTTCACGCCGCGTCCTATTGTTGCCGTTGACAGTTTCAGGCACTTTTAACCCCGCTTTCGCGGTGCTTTTCAGTTTTCCTTTACAGTACTGATACGCTATCGGTCTGCAAGTATGTTTAGGGTTGCCAGTTAATGCCTGGCGCGTTCGCACTCCCAAACCAGGGAGCACTACTCTGGAAACCGGAACCACTCATTCACCTTTCGCCTACCCGGCTATCACGGTCTGTGACGCCCCTTTCCAGGGGACTTCGGCTAAGTTCACGAGTGTAAAATCCGGACCAAACACCACATCTCTACTCCGGTCGCCCGAAGGATTCGGTTTGCCCTAAGACCGCTTTCGTTCGCACTACTCGCGGTATACCGGTTGGTATCTCTTCCTCCGCTTACTAAGATATTTCAATTCAGCGGGTGACGCCCCTCTCTCGAGGTAATTCGGAAATCCCGGGTTCAAAGGATGCCTGCTCCTACCCCGGGCTTATCGCAGCTTGCCACGCCCTTCGTCGCTGTTGCAGCCCAACCATCCACTGTACGACTTGTTGAAGTATGTAGCACCATCAATAAGATGCTTCTTCTACAGTGAACACCCTTTTTTTCGGACTCCACCTATTGTTCCCCCAAAAAAATCGTTCCGCCCCCGAAACTAACCGGGAAGCGAAAACCTTTCATTGGTTGGAACTGGCTTTCGTCTTTAGTCTTTTTGCCTACAACGCACTTCATCCGTTCTTCAGTGCAAGCAGTTCGCGAATGTCGCAAAGGATGTTATAGGACAAACGCGTTTTTTCGCGAACCTCTAAAGCGCCGGAGAGTTATTACGCTCGCCAACGCCGCTTTCCCGGTGTAAATCGTTCTTTCTAATGGTATGGACTCGGTGGGATTTTCCGCCCAAAGCAGCCTTTAACGGCGTGCGTGGGCTTTTGAACCCACGGCCTCCTGATTGCAAATCAGGCGCGCTACCAGGCTGCGCCACGAGCCCGCGTTCTCTTTTTTTTGGTTGACCGAAAAAACCGTTTTAGCTTGATTCCAGCCGTGTATTGAAAACGTTCCTTGATTACCTTCTTAATTTGGAGGTGATCTAACCGCAGGTTCCCCTACGGTTACCTTGTTACGACTTAACCCCTCTCACAGACCCCTAGTTCGAACCCGACAAAAATGTCGGGGCCTCGCTAGGAACCCGCTTGAATGGCTTGACGGGCGGTGTGTGCAAGGAGCGGGGACATATTCACCGCGCGATGTTGACACGCGATTACTAGGGATTCCAACTTCATGGGGACGAGTTTCAGCCCCCAATCTGGACTGGGACGCGGTTTAGGAGATTGCCTCCACCTTTCGGTGTCGGAACCCATTGTCCGCGCCTTTGTATGCCACGTGTGGCCCAAGAGATTCGGGCCATACAGACCTAGCGTCGCCTCCTCCTTCCTCCCACTTAACGCAGGCAGTCTCAACAGAGTGCGCCGCCCCCGGAGGAACGACTGGCAACTGTTGACGGAGATCTCGTTCGTTGCAGGACTTAACCTGACACCTCACGGCACGAACTGACGCTGGCCATGCAACACCTCTCGGCTCGTTAGCCAAGGTCTTCAGCCTGGGCTTCATTCTGCCGTCTCTCTTGGTAAGTTTCTCGGCGTTGAGTCCGATTGAACCGCAGCATCCACCCCTTGTGGTGCTCCCCCGCCAATTCCTTTAAGTTTCAATCTTGCGATCGTACTCCCCAAGCGGCAGATTAAACGGTTTCCCTACGGCACTGCACCCACTCGTGGTGAATGCAACGCCAAATCTGCATCATTTACTGCTAGGACTACCGGGGTATCTAATCCCGTTCGCTCCCCTAGCCTTCGTCCCTCACCGTCGGACACGTTTTAGTCAGGTGCCTTCGCCATCGTTAGTCCTCCAAGGATTACAGCATTTTACCGCTCCCCCTAGAGTACTCCTGACCTCCCCCGTTCCCTAGCCGAGCAGTATTTCCTGCACGCCTAAGCGGGTTAAGCCCGCAGATTTCACAGGAAACTGACTCGACCGGCTACGAACGCTTTAAGCTCAATATTCGCGGGTACCACTAGTGCTACTCGTATTACCGCGGCGGCTGGCACGAGATTTACCCACCACTTATTCCGTGAGAGATTTAGTCTCACGAAAAGCCATCCGTTAGGATGGCACTCGGACTCCCCCCGTCACGCTTTCGCGCATTGCGGAAATTTCGCGCCTGCTGCACCCCGTAGGGCTCGGGCCCTTGTCTCAGTGCCCGTCTCGGGGCTCCTACTCACATAGCCCCTACTGATCAACGGTTTGGTGAGCCATTACCTCACCAACAGCCTAATCAGCCGCAGTCCCATCCTGAAGCGCGTCCCGCTCCAATTAACGGTTCGTTTGGGCCAAGCGCCATTCCAGGCAGCCTGGCCTATCGGGTATTCCCCTCAGTTTCCCAAGGTTATCCCCGTCTCCAGGGTAGGTTGACTGCGTGTTACTGAGCCGTACGCCTTGCCTGAAAGCCCAGACAATGACTTGCATGGCTTAATCGAAGTCCGAAAGCAGTACCCTCCAGCAGGATCAACTGGTGTCGTCGACCACAATTCAAGTACGTTTTATAGGAATTGGCTGGAATCAATTTGCTTCGGTTTTGTCAACCAATCTACGTCGCAAACGAATGAGAACGGTTCCCCGGGAAAGCGAAACCTTCAAACTTTGTTCGAATGCCCATACTCGTTACAGCGGAATAGAAGCCGGTCATAGCACATACGCTGCGGTCTGCCGAGACTGTAACTACCTGAAAAATTGGCGCACAATTCAAAGAGTCGCGCGCTCTATAATAGCGCCCTTTCTCCTTTATAAACCCTTCGCTTTGTTTTCTCGGTTCTGCGCCCTCCTTTCACCCAAAAGAAGCCCCCAGCGCGCCCCGTTTCCAATCCGCGACCCAGCCGAAATCGTTTAAAAAGAGCGCGTTGGGTGTTTTTTATTCAACCAAAACGATTTTGGAACCCGGCTTGTTGGGGGGCCGCCGTTCTTTTCTTTCGGGTTGCTTGAACAAGTCGTTGATTGCCTGAAAAATTTTTTCGAGCAAGTTCAGTGCGCCTCGACGAACTCGCCGCTCTTCTTGAGGGCGCGGTCTTTTTGGCTGCCCGCCTTGTTCAACTTCAACCTTTTCGTGGCCGGGTCGCGGCGGTAACTCAAATCGAATTTTTTTAACAGTAAGCGAACGCCTTCGTCCTTGTGGTAAATGCCTTTTACTTCTCCGTGCTTGGCGGGCTCGCCGTCCATCACCAGCAGGCGGTCGACCGTGTTCAACAAGAATTCGAGGTCGTGGTCCACGACGAGAACGGCTTTTCCTTCTTTTGCTTTTTCGCGAAGCATTTTGCATAAGGCGACGCGGGCCTTTACGTCGAGCATGTTGGTGGGTTCGTCGAGAACGTACGCGTTGTGCTTGTCCGAGGACAGGCATTGGTAGATGCGGGTTTTTTGGAGTTCGCCGCCGCTCAAGTCGTCGAGCTTGTAGTATTCGATGCGCTTCAAGTCCATGTCTTCGATGAATAGTTGTTTGAAGGGCGTGTCGGTCTTCAAGTGCTTGGCGACTATTTCGTCTCCGCGCTCAAGTATTTGCGGTTTGAGAGTCAAGTTGTCGGGGTCTTGCTTGCAGTATTCTTTTATGAGTGTGGTCTTGCCGATTCCGTTGGGGCCGGCTACGCCAACGATTTCGCCTTGGTGTAATGCGAGCGAGTGCTTGTTTTCGACTTTGAAGGAGCCGTAGTCGACTTCGGCGGGTTCGAGGAAATATAATTCTTCGCCCGGCTTTTCCTCGTTGTACGACTTGTATTTGACGGGTTGCGAGCGGAACTTCACGTTTTCGGGGGCGATGAACCCGTCGAGGAACATGTTGATTGCGCGGTCGGTCGAATATGATTGGGAGACGGAGCCGAACGCGCCGTTTGCGCCGTACAACAAGTAGGCGCCCGAGGCCACGTATGACAACAACGAAATGTCGTGGTCGATTAAGAGCACGCTTTTTTCGGAAAACTTTTCCTTCAAGTAGTTGATTAAGCGGATGCGGTAAACGTAGTCGAGGAAGGCGAAGGGTTCATCGAGTATGAATGCTTCCTTGTTCTGCATTAGCGTGGCGGCGACAACCACTTTTTGCAGTTCCCCGCCGCTCAATTGCTTGAACTCGCGCTCCCAAACTTTTTGCAAGTCGAATAATTCCTTGAGTTCGGCGAGTTGGCCGTCGTCGATTTTTTCGAGTAAGCCGCCCACTTTTCCGCTGATGTCGGCGCCGAGTTCCTGCGGCTTTACCGCCAGTTCGCGTTCTTGCTTGAAGTAGTCCCTTATTTCGGTGGTGGGCGTGTTTTCGGGTTTGAGTTCGCCCGCCAACAACTTGGCGTTCGTGCTCTTGCCGCAACCGTTTTCACCGATTACGGCGGTCAACCCTTTTCTCGGCAGGGCGAGGCCGTAGAGCTTGAAGCCGTTCACGCCGTACGAGTAAACGAGGCGTTCGGGCTCCGGAGCCGCGTTCTTGATTATGGTGATTGCGTGGAACGGGCACTTCTTGACGCAGATGCCGCACCCCGTGCAAAGGTTTTCGTCTATTTGCGCGATTTCGTCAATCGTAATGCATTCCTGCCGCATCTTGTTGACGGGGCAGTTGGCGGCGCACTCACGGCCGCACCTGTCGGGCGCGCACAACTTTTTGTCTATTACTGCTAAGCGGTTTTCAGACATTGAGGTTCACCTGTTTCGGCGCGTTGTTTTTGGGTTTTCGCGGCTGAATTATTTTTTTGAGTATCCTCAAAACGGTTTCCTTGTCGATTTCGCTCGGGTTTTTTTTCCTCCATCCCGCGCCGAGCTCTTCTTTTACGGTTCGCGCCTGCTCTTTTTTCACTTTGATTTTTGCTCGCGGGTAACCTGTTATCCAGTCGAATGCGCGCGTCAGCCAGCCCGCGTTTACTATTTCGGCTTCGTTTTTAGGGGTGTAACGTAGGGCGGGGCGCTTTTTTTGTATTGCGTGGATTAGGAGTCGTCCCGCGTGTTCGTCGGGAACGTTTTCGTGGAGTAAGTCGTATAAACCTTGCAAATTCGTTTTGTATGCTTTCCATTTGATTCGTGACATTTCTCCGTAAGGCGTTCCGTTGAACTTGTGTCGCGGCTTCAGGGCTCTCGAGGAAATCCTGCCTTCGCCTAACTCGAAGTAATGCGGGAGCGCTTGTTTTTTTGACGGGGCTGTTTCTTCGTGCATACCTTGTATGTTGGGTTTATTGAATTATTAGAGTATTGTTACGTCTTCGAATCGCACGCCGTAATCCGCGTATACCCCCGGCTCGATGGTGAAGCAAAAACCTTTTTTGAGGGTCGTCTTGTCGAGGCGGCGGCTGCAGTCGTGTACCTCCAACCCTACGAAGTGGCCGAGCCCGAGGCCTATTTCATCGAATCGCTTGTGCAACCCGTATTCTTGCAGGACGCGTTTGGCTGCAAGCGTGAGTTCGCTTCCTTTTGCTCCGGGCACCGCCTTTTTTTCGGCGGCTTTTCTGGCTTGTTTTACGGCGGTTATGGCGCGGCGCTTTTCCGGGTCGCGGCCTTCGTATACCGTAGTCGTGTAGTCGGCGTGGTAGTGTTGGTTGGTGCACCCGCAGTCGATTAACAACAAGTCGCCTTTACGGTATTTTTCGTTGTTCGGGGTTGCGTGCGGCGTTGCCGCGTCTTTGTTGACTGCGACTATGGGTGGGAAGGAGTCGAGGGCGAACCCGTTTTCGCGCGCCCGTAATTCGAGGATTCCCGCGATTTGGTTGGTGGTTTTCCCGTACAAGTTTTTTTCGAGTACTTGGCGCACGGTTTTCTTGGTTGCTTTTTGTGCTTCACGCAACAACTTTTTTTCGTGTTCGTCCTTGGTTTCGCGGAACCCCTCTATTTTTTTGGTTGGAGTGGGTGAGTGCGCGTAGGCGGCGGCGAGGGATGCGGAGTCGCAGTAAAGCGTTTTTGTTTTGTTTTGTTTGAGGTATGCAGGGAGCTGTTTTTTTCGGAAGTCCTTGATTTTGGTGTGTGCGTAATCGGAGTGTTCGTTTAACGAGTACATGGCTGCGTCTTCGCGCGTGAACAACAAGGCGTAACCGGACTCTATTCCGGTGAGCCAGTACGCGTTTGGGTTATAGTGGGGAGCGGCGAGCAACAGTGTTTCGCGTTTTTTGAGTGAGCGCCGAACTTTTTGGATGCGTTGCTTGTAATCCGTTTTCATTTGTAGTTCTTGAACTCGTTTGCCATTGCCTTCAAGAGTTTGACGGTTGCTTCCGCGTCCTTGGCGTTGATTACTTCGGATACGGAGTGGATGTAGCGTGATGGAATCCCGATGCTGGCGGTTAGGAAACCGGCTTCGACGTACTGCATTCTGGAAGCGTCGGTTGCGCCCCCTTCGCTTACTTCGTATTGGTGTTTTACGCCGTGTTTTTTCGCGGTTTTTTCTATCCATTCAATGAGTTTTTTGGGCATTATGAGGCCGCGGCCGCTTGCTTCAATGACGCTTATGGCGGGGCCTTTGCCGAATTCGACGGGGACCTTGTCGGTGTTGACATCGGGCGAGCCGGCGGCCATGGTTACGTCGACTGCGATGGCGAGGTCGGGCTTCACGCCGTAAACCGCGGTTCCCGCACCCCACAAACCGGTTTCTTCGCGGACGGTACCTATCAAGTGGAGTTCGCATTTCGGGGTCTTGATTTCTTCGGCTAACTTCAATAACGCGGCGCAACCCGCGCGGTCGTCGAGGGCTTTCGAGGCCACCAAGTCGTTGGGCATTTCTTGGTAGCCGGCATTGAATGAAACGTGGGTTCCGGGTCGAATCCCCCATTTTTCGGCTTCTTTTTTGTTTTTTGCGCCGACGTCGATGAACATGTCGTCGTGTTCCTGCACTTTTTGGAGTTCTTCTTTCTTCATTAAGTGCGGGGCTTTCATCCCTATTATTCCGAGTACCGGTTTTTTGGCGTGGACGGTCACGCGGCTGGCGCCCAGCGTGCCGTTGTAGAGCCCCCCTATTTTTGCGAATTTTAGGAAGCCGTGTTTGGTTATGCTGGTTACGGCGAGGGACACTTCATCCATGTGCGCGGCAATCAAAACTTTTTTCCCGCGGCCTTTGACCGCGTGAACGTTTCCGAGCACGTCGCGGCGAACTTTGAACCCTGCTTTCTTGAATTTTTTTTCCATGTAGGAGGCAACGTTTTCCTCGTCTCCCGTGGGAGCGTGCAAGGAAGTCAATTCCTTCAAGTATTGTTTTAAATCCATTTTCCAACCAACACCCTTTTTATTAGTTTCAAACATATTCCTTAGTTAAACGCTTCTTTTAAGGAGTACTGCAAAGGAGGTTTGGATTCGAATGAAGATAAGTGATTTGACTCCGGGTACGGGCAACGTTGAACTCGACCTTGAAGTGGTCGGCATCGGTGAAGTGCGCGAAATCAATAAGATGGGGAGGCAACTCCGCGTGTGCGACGTTACCGTGAAGGACGACTCGGGCACGATGACGCTCGTGTTGTGGAACGACAACATCGACAAGGTTAAGGAAGGCGACTTGATTCACGTCGAGAACGCTTACGTTAACGAGTGGCAGAACAAGCCGCAGTTGACGCTGGGTCGCTTCGGCAAGATGGAAGTCAAGGCGTGAACCCCCGCCTTTATCCTTTTTTTCTTTTTTTCTTTTTTTCCATTACCCTAAAAAACAACTTCGTTTACTAAATACCTTGAAATAGCCCCGTGGTGTAGTGGTCAAGCATCTGGGTCTCTGGGCTACTGGAACTTTTTCAGTTAGGGAGAAAACCCAAGACAGCAGTTCGAATCTGCTCGGGGCTATCCGTTTTCTTTTGGTTTTCCGAGCGTTTTTTATTCTCTTGCCTCGTTGTTTAACTTGATTGTTATGGCTGTTTCCAGGGAAGCTGTTGAGTACGCGAAGAAGTGTTTTGCCGACGGGTTCAGCGACGCCGAGGTTTCCAAGGCGTTGGCGGACGCCGGTTGGCCCGAGGGAGAGGTCGAGGAAGCCGTTTCAAAGGCGAAAGGGGTTAGCGTCGGCGAGCCTTCGGGGGAAAGCGGGCAACAGGCTTCGTTCGTTGAAACGTTCAAGTCGCTTTCTTGGGTCGGTGATTCGGCTTTGGCGGTCGGAATAGCGGCGGTACTCGTGTGGCTTTATGCTTTCGTTGCGTGCGACCATTGCTTGAAGGTCGAGGGATACTTCGGCTTGGCGATACTCTTATTACAAGTGTTGTTGTTGGTCGGCGCTTGTTGGGGCGTTATTTACGCCGTGAAAAAATTCGTTTTGAAGTGAGTTTTTTTTCGGGGCGTTTAGCCGCGGCCGTGACGCGGGTGCCCGCGCCCTTTTTCTTTTCTTTTTTTCAGTTGTTCGAGGTGAATCGCTTTTTCCTTTAAGAATTTTTTCGGGTTTAGCCCGTACTCCCTGATCAGCACGGCCATATGGTGCCCGCCAAGGAAATGAGGCATTAGGACGTAGGTTGCACCGGCTTCGTATAAACGTTCTACTTCATCGATTTGGTGGGAGACGACGGTTATAATTGCTTTTTTGTTGGTTTCCCTTATTTTTTTTATTAAAAGGAGGTTGGTGTCCGCGTTAGGTATGGTTGAAACCGTCATTTTTACTTTTGACAGGTTTAATTCGTTTAAGAGTTCGAAATCGTTTGCGTCGCCGTATTTGCAGTCAACGTTTTCTTTTGCTAGTTTCTTGATTGTTTCCGGGTCGAAGTCTATGACCAAGAATTTTTTCTTAGTTTTTTTAAGGGATTCTACGATGTCGTACCCTATTCGGTTGTACCCGAAGATAATGATTTCAGGGCAGTCATTTCCTTGGTGTTTGTGTTCGTCAACTTTTTTGCCTTTTCTTTCGAATACCCCCAAGTATTTCGATAGGCGGGGGTATATTTTGTTTGCGTAAATTATGAGGTAAGTCGAGCCGGCAATGGTTATCAAACCTATTATGGCTACGAGGGAAAGTATTTCGCTTGTAACGTGGCCCGCACGCGCCCCCAACGCGACCAGGATTAAGGAAAACTCGCTTATTTGTGCAACTGTCAAGCCGGCTAGGAACCCGTTTCTCTTGGTGTAACCGAGTAAACCCATTAAAGCCATTACTATAAGCGGGTTGCCGACGAGTATGAACGCCGAAAAGATTGCTATTGGGAGGAGGTAGCTGCTTATGTTTACGAAAACCATTTGCGAGCCCAGCGATATAAAGAATAGAATGAGAAAGAAATCGCGCAAGGGCTTCATTTTCGCGCTGATTTCATACCTGTAAGGCGACATTGATAGGGTTACGCCGGCCACCAAGGCGCCTATTTCAATTGAAAAATTGAAGTGATGGGAAATGGCGGCAAGCGAAAGGCCCCAGCCAAGTGAGAATAACAGTAGGAATTCCTGGTTTTTGGCGATGGCGTTCGTTATAATCGGTAGAACGTAGATGCTCACGAGCAGCAGTATTGCAAGCAAGCCGAGACCCGTTAAAAACGTGCTGAAAAAGTAAGAGGTAACTCCGGGCCCCGCCGCAACCGTTGCAGTAATGAACATGAGGGCGAGTATCACGATTAGGTCTTGAACGATTAAGAAGCCGACCGAGATTTTGCCGTACAAGGTTTCCAGGTCTCCCTTGTCGGACAACAGTTTCATTATTATGATTGTGCTGCTAAACGTCAAGGCAACCGCTATGTATGCCGCGGTCAAAGTCGGGAAACCCATCAGTATGCCCAGGAAAAAACCTATCCCCGACGTGAACAATATTTGGCCGACTCCCGTAACTAACGACGTCTTGCCAACGGTTTGAATGGTTCTAGGGTTAAGGTTTAACCCCACCATAAACAAAAGCAACACTATGCCTATTTGTGCGAAAGTCGTGAATGCATCGCTGGCTTGGATGAGGTCGAGATAATACGGGCTAACCAGTATGCCCGTTAGAATGTACCCTATTATCAGCGGTTGTTTAAGCAGTTGCATTATCGCGGTGACGACGAGGGCGAGAAGGATGACGATGCTTAACTCCATGAATATGGTGGCGGTCATATATTACTCCTGTAATGTTTTCATCATAAATAACTTAACGCCCCCCGCCTTTCTGTTTTTGTGGCCGCAAGGCAAAAACCGGCTCCCTCAAAAAACGTTTGAAGGATTAAAACAACGGCAGGAATAGGCGTTATTGAAGTGCGCGTCGCAAGTTCAACTCTTCAAACTATTTCTTTTTTCGTTCTTGTATTGCTTGAACCGCGTTAGCGTAAGCCCGTTGAGTGTCAAGGCTTTCTTTGCCGAACTCCCTTTGAATCGATTGCTCGATTTCTTCGCGGCTCTTTCCACCGGTTTCCCGAAGTATCCTACCTAACTTTTCCAGGTGTTCCGGTTCCCTTTCAACGACTGCAGTACTCATCCCTTTTTCACTCCCCTGAAAGGAATTGGTGAAACCCTAATTTAAGCGTGTTGAAAAAAAAGCAAAAAATGAGGCGGGGGAAATTTAGAGGAATCGTTGGAAGTTGACGCCCGCTTTCTCCAGTTTTTCGAGTTCGGTTTTCACGGAGCGCGCGTGTTCCTCGATTTCCGTGATTTTTTCGGGCGTCAAGTGCTTGAAGCGACCCTGCATCTTCACGTATTCTTCAACCGGCTTTTCACCTATTGGCTGAGACAACTTGAATTTGCCTTCGTCGATTTCGAACAAGTTCCACAACCCGGTTTCAACCGCCTTGCGCGCTACTTCGACCGCTTTGGCGGGGTTGATTTTCCATCCGACGGTGCACGGCGCGTGAACGTTGACGAGACGAAAACCGGTTTTTTCCTTGGCTTTCCTGAGCTTGGCTTGCAAGTCGGGGAGGAAGGCGACGGATGCGGCGGCCGCGTAAGGAATGGCGTGGGCGGCGGCAATGAACGTCAAATTCTTTTTCCACTCGCCTTTGCCGCCCATTTCGCGCGGCGTAGTCGTGGTTGCCGAGCCGTACGGGGTCGCGCCGCTTCTTTGCAGCCCCGTGTTCGAGTAGGCTTCGTTGTCGTAGCAAACGTAGAGGATGTCTTCGTTGCGCTCCATTGCCCCGCTTACGGCGCCGAAGCCGATGTCGTAGCTGGAACCGTCTCCGCCGATTACTACTACCGTGCCTTTTTTCCCGGTTTTTTTGAGGGCCCGGCTTACGCCGCTCGCCACGGAAGCCGCGTTTTCGAATACGCAGTGGACGTAGGGCACTCCCCAATTGCTTTCGGGGTGCTGCGAGCTGATGATTTCCATGCAGCCCGTGGCGTTAACCACGATAATGTCTTTTCCAAGCGTTTCCAGCACGTGCCTCAAGGCGAGGGCGGAGCCGCACCCCGCGCACGCGCGGTGTCCTTTCAAGAATACTTCACTCATTTTTTTTCACATCCACGTGCCGCCCTTTTTTTCAAGGGCTTCCTTGATGTTGTCGACGCTCACGTCTTTTCCTCCCAGGCCGCAAACTATTGCCGTGACTTCGGGCGACATTCCTTCGTCGAACAACAACGATTTTACTTCGGTTGCGAGCGCGCCTTCGGAGCCGAAGCTCACGTCTTTTTCTAGTATTACCACGCGCTTCTTTCCTTCCAACGCTTTTTTGACTGCTTCGCGCGGGAACGGGCGGAAGCACTTCACGCGCACGACTCCGGCAAGGCCTTCGTCGGCTACGAGTTCGGCTTGTTCGGCGAGGGACCCCATTGAAATGATTGCGGTGTCGTTGTCGTTCTTGTATTCTTCGACGAACGCGAATTGTTTTCTCCCGAATTTTTCCGCGAATTCCTTGGCGTGCTTTTCTATTACCTGCAGGGAGGCCACCAGCGCTTCGTGTTGGTCTTGCTTCATTCCCTGGTAGTATTCGGGCGTGGCGTAACACCCGAAGCTCTTGGCGTCGTCCACGTCCAGCGAGTCCCACTCCTGCTTCGGGGCGTACGCGGTTATATCTTCTTTTTCGGGTATGTCGATGGGCGAAATTTCGTGCGTCAAGTAAAAGCCGTCGAAGCACACCATCACGGGTATGCGCGCTTCCTCCGTAATCTTGAACGCTTGAATTGTCGCGTCAACGGTTTCCTGGCTGTTCTTGCAATACAATTGAATCCAACCCGTGTCGCGTTGGCTCACCGAATCCTGCCAATCGTTCCAAATGCTGAGGGGCGCGCTAACCGCGCGGTTGGCGACCACCATCACCATTGGCAGGCGCGTTCCGCTCGCCGCAAACAACACTTCGTGCATTAACAACAAGCCTTGCGAGGACGTCGCGGTGAATGCGCGGGCTCCGGCCGCGCTCGCGCCGAACACGGCGCTGATGGACGAGAATTCGGCTTCCACCGGAATGAATTCGAAGCCGTGCTCGGGCTGTATGCGCGACAACTCCTGCGGTATGTGCGTGGACGGCGTTATTGGGAACGCGGCGACCACGTCGGGGCTGCAGCGCGCAACCGTGTGTGCCACGGCTTCGCTTCCTTCAATGATTTTTTCAGTCATTTCCTACATCACTCCTGACAACAAATTTTCGGGGTAAGTTAGCCACGCGATTATCGCGAAGCCCGCGCCGAGAAGAGCCAAACCCAGGTAAAAACACTTCCTGTTTTTTTCCGCCTTCGTACAACACAACGCGAATCCCGCGAGGCAGGCCGCGGTCGCGAGCCAGAACTCCGTGAAGCTTCGCGGAGCGCCGTTGGCGATTCGCGCGCCGAAGAGTTCGGTGAATGCGTATCCCGCGAGCAGGATGCCCGCGGTAAACGCGGCGCTTGAAATCCTCCAAAAAGTTTCGGCTTTTTCCTTTTTGAGGAGGCCGAGTTTGGAGGCGTTCCAAGCGTAGGCGGCCATCCAAGCACTTGCAAGCAAGGCGACGAGGCCGAACCAAAACACCCAAAACGCGGTTAATTCAATCATTCTTTTTCAGGCTTCATTTCAATTGCTTTTACGGGGCACTCGTTTGCGCAGATGCCGCACCCCTTGCAGTAATCGTAGTCAACGACGGCCTTGCCGTCCACCACTTTTATTGCTTCGTCGGGGCACGAGCGCTCGCATTGCTTGCACCCGACGCATTTTTCCTTGTCTACCACCGGTTTTTGGGACCTCCACGACCCCGTCTTGGTGGTGCACTTCGGCTTAACGTAGTTTTGCATAAACCTTATTTAGCGCGAAATCTATTAAAACGCTACGGTGAATCCCTGAATTGAATTCCTTACAGCGCAGCGTTTTGGAGTGCTTGAAAGGCGAAGCGAGCGCCCGTGAATTGAGTGAAAAGTCGGGCGTCGCCTACTCGTCGCTTATGAGTTTGTTGCCCGCGCTCGAGGACAACGGCTTGGTTTCGTTGGAGCGCTCGACTCAAAGCGGCGTCTCGCTTACCGGGGAGGGAAGGGATTACGCGAAAAACGGGTTGCCTGAAAAGCGGTTGTTCGACTCGATTAGCGGCGGGGAAACGCCGGGGCAGGCCGCCCAACAATTCGGTGGAATAGCGTTGCAGTGGGCGAAGAAAAAGGGCTTCGTGAAAATAGAGGGAGGCAAACTCGTCAAGCAGTCCGCGAAAAAGGATGCGCTCGAGGAATTCCTGGAGACGCCGTCGGCCGATTCTCCCGCGTTACCGGAAGCACTCGAACGCAAACTTGCCGTGTTGGAAGAGCAAAAATCGGTTACCGCCAAAATCACTCCGGCGGGAAGAAAGGCGTTGGAGGGCGGAGTCGTCGAGTCGCGCTTGACTCCCGACGACTTGAAGACCGGCGCTTGGCACGAAAAGAATTACGCTGAATACGATTTGGAGACCGTGGTAGCCGAAGCGTTCCCCGGAAAAAAGAATGCTTACAAGGAGTTCTTGAACGAGGTAAGAATGCGCTTGGCGGGAATGGGTTTCCGTGAAGTACACGGCCCCCTCGTCGAATTGGAGTTCTGGAATATGGATGCGTTGTTCATGGCGCAAGACCACCCTGCACGCGAAATACACGACGTGTTCCAAGTGGAAGGCGATTACGGCGCTGAAAAACCACCTAAAAGCGTTTTGGGCGGGGTGAAGAAAGCGCACGAGCAAGGAGTCGAGGGCTCGACGGGTTGGGGCTACAAGTGGGACCCGGAAGTGGCTATGCGCCTCGTTTTGCGCTCGCAGACGACGGCGGTCAGCGCGCGAAAACTGGCGTGCGGAGTCGAGCCGCCGGCGCGCTTGTTTTGCATCGGCACCGTGTTCCGCCCCGACGAAATCGATTGGAAGCACTTCATCGAGTTCAACCAATGCGAGGGAATAGTCGCCGACGAGAAGACGTCGTTCCGCCAGCTCCTCGGCTACTTGCGCGACTTCGCCGTTGAAGTGTTCGGCGCCGAAGAAGTGCGTTTTGCACCTTCTTACTTCCCGTTCACCGAGCCCAGCGTGGAGTTGTTCGCCAAGATTCCGGGCAGGGGGTGGGCCGAAGTCGGAGGCGCCGGCTTGTTTCGCCCCGAAATGCTGGAGCCCCTCGGCGTAAAAGTCCCGGTTATAGCGTGGGGCTTGGGAATAGGCCGGCTGGCAATGATTCGGCTGGGAATAAACGATATTCGAGACATTAACGCGAAGGACTTGAAGAAGTTGAGGTAAAAAAATGGTTTCATTAAAGGTTTCGCGCTCGTGGCTCCTCGAAAAACTCGGGGTAAGCCGTGAAGAATTAGTCGAAGCGTTGCCAAACGTGAAAGTCGAAGTGGATGGCGACGGAGAGGAATTGTCGCTTGAAGTTACGGGGGACCGCCCCGACTTGCTGTCGCGCCAAGGCATACTGCGCGCGTTAAGGGGTTGGTTCGGGCAGGAAGCGGGTGCGCCCTCACTCAAAGCCGGGAAACCCGGGTACTCGTTGTCAATCGACTCCAAACTCAAGGGCGTTCGCCCTTACGCTATTGCGGCGTTTGCGCGCGGCCTCGAATTCGATTCCGCGTCAACCGCCGAACTAATGCAGGTACAGGAAAAACTGGTGTTGACGCACGGCAGGCGCAGGAAAAAGGTTGCCGTCGGAATACACGACGCGGGCAAAGTCAAGCCGCCGTTTTCTTATGAAGCGGTTTCCGGCGACTACGAATTCGTTCCCCTGGGGTGGCGTGAAAAAGCGCCGATAAACCGCATACTGAAAGAGCACGAAAAGGGAGTCGAGTACGCGCATTGCTTCGCGGGCTCCGAGGTTTACCCTTTGTTCAAGGACGCGCAAGGCGTCTTGTCGCTTCCGCCCGTAATCAATTCGGCGCGCACCGCCGTAACCCCCGCCACCACTGACTTGTTGCTCGACGTTACCGGCACGGACTTGGAAGCGTGCAACGTTGCGTTGGCCGCGTTGTGCCAAGACTTCTCGGACGCCGGCGCGAAAATAGAGGCCGTTAAGTGCGGCAAAAAAGATTACCCTCAAACGGAGCCCCGTGAACTGTTGTTGGGTGCGGAGTACTGCAATAAGGTGTTGGGAACTAATTTGAGTGACGGCGAAATCGCGAAGTGCTTGTCCAAGCAGCGTATCACGGCTTCAAAGGCGAAGCCCGGAGTAATAAAGTGCCTCGTGCCGCGTTACCGCGCCGACTTCCTGCACCAAATCGATTTAGTTGAAGAAGTCGCGCTCGGCTACGGGTACAACGAGTTCGAGCCCGTAAAGCCGGCGTCTTACACGAAAGGCGTGTTGAGTTCGGAGACGTTGTTGGAGAACGCGGCGCGCGATTCTCTTGCCGGCGCCGGGTTCGTTGAAGCCAACTTAACGGTTTTGTCGAGCGAGGAAACCGTTTACAAATCGTTGTTGGAATCCGGTTGCGTGAAAGTGCGGAACCCTGTGAGCAAGGATTACGGTGTTTTGCGGCCGCGACTCTTACCTGGCGTGTTGGAATTGTTGTCCGCGAACACGCACGAGCCGTATCCCCAACGCGTTTTCGAAGTGGGAGAAGTAGTGCGCGAAGCCGAAACCTTGAAGAGTGCTTGCGCGGTTTCCTGTCACTCCAACGCGGGGTTGAGTGAAGCCGCGTCAATACTCCAAGTGTTGCTGTCTTCGCTTGGAAAAGAATTCGAGTTGCGTAAGAGTTCGCTGAACGCCTTCATGCCCGGAAGGCAGGCCTCCGTCTTAATCGGCGGCGTAGAGCGCGGTTTCGTGGGCGAAGTGCACCCGCAAGCCCTCGAAAACTTCGGTTTGCAAATGCCTTGCGCGTGCTTCGAGGTCGACTTGTGAGTGTTGGAAGAACCTCTCTTGCACGCCTTGTTGTTGGGGGCAGCCCCCGTGTCGGAAGTGCGCGGCGCCGTGATTTACGCCCTCGGAATAGGCGAGCCTTGGCTGGTCGTGCCGGCTGCAATCGCCAACTTCCTCGCCGCAATACTCCTCTTATTGTTATGGGATTTTTTGCGCGTTGAAAAAATCGGGCGCTTCGTGCTGGGCAAGCGCTTGCACTCGCGAATCGTTGACGCGTCCGCGAAATACGAGCATTACGGGGTTTTCGGCCTCGCCTTGTTCATCGGAGTGCCTCTCCCCGTAACCGGGGTTTACACGGGCGTGCTGGTCGCAAAAATACTGGGCATAAAAAAGCGCGTGATACTCGCCGCGTCCGCAATCGGCGTAGCTTTTTCGGCCACGGTTTCGTACGCCTTGGTAAGCGGCGCATTAACCCTGCTTTAAATTTTGTTCGAGAACTTGCCCCAGAAAAAAAGCGCTGCAAACGTAACCGCGAGGCCCACGATTAACTCGCCTTGAACGAGCGCTCCCTCGGCGGCTTCGCCGCCCATTTCCCGCGACAACTCCAGCGCCTTCAACGCGGCTAAAGCCATTATCGCGGTTGCGGCAGCCAACAAGAAAACGCCTTGTTTTTTCACGCTTTCGGCAACCTCCCTCGGGGCTTCGGAATCTTGAATTTCGGGTAACACTTGTTCACGGTTTCAATGCTTATGAACGGCGCGGCTCCCGCGGCTTCGAAACCCTTTAACGCGAGGCACTCCCTTTTTTCTTTTTCAAGTCCGCTTACTTCTTCGAGGAACGGCTTGAGCGAAGAAAACGATTTCCTCTTGAAATGCTTTTTCACGAGTTCTTCGCCGCCCGCCCCATTCAATTCGGCGAGCTTGCGCGCACTCGAATGAAATATTCCGACTAGACCCGCCAAGGTTTCTTCTTTTTCCCCGGCGTTCGCCCGCTTTACCACGCGCCAGCCCTCAATGTTTGCTGCGAGGCGAGCCCCGCCGTAAGCGCACTCGTCGTTAGGTACCCGTATGTCGAATGCAGGCGAAAACCGGCAATACAAATAGTGTGCGACGGCGAAGTCGCGGAAATCCCCTTTCCCGGAATAACCTTTCGGCTCTTCAACGAATTGTGCAAGAGAGCTCTTGAGAGACCGCGGTTTGACCGACTCCAGTTCTCCCAGCATTTCGTCGAAGTTTTTTACGGCGCCGCCCGCTTCGCGTTGAATTGCTTTTCGGTCAACGGGTGCGTAAGCGAATTGGGCGTGCCAACAACAGTCGCGCGCCGCCTTCAACAACGGCCGAGGGCGGCTCGCGGCTTCGCCTTCCAGCTTGATGGAGCACGGCGCTTCCGGCAGGCCGCACTCGAAGGAAGCGAAACCCGTCATTCTTCTTTCACGCGGGAAAGCGAGCGAACCGCCTCTTTTCCTGCCTGGGTTTGGGGCACGTAAGCGCCGCCCGTGAACGTGGCGCCGCACGACTTGCAGTGCCATTGCGCGGTTCCCTTCCTGGAAACGCTTTTCTTACCGCACTTCGGGCAGGCGTGGCTGGCACGCATTTTCTCCGTGATTTTTTTTTCGCGCTTGCGTATTTTCACTCCGTACCTTGAAACCATTTTTTCAATCCACCTTCACGAGTTTTCTGAGTTCCCCGCCCTTTTCAAGGGAGGCGTCGAGCAAGTACTCGAATTCCTTTCGCGTGAAGCCGCCGTCCCCCGATTTTTGAGCGGAAGCGAACTTGTCGCCGTCGCCGGTGCCGAGAGTGAACCGCGCCTCGCTTGCGACTTCCTCGTGGTCGTTGGCATCCAAAATTATTTGGTCCTCGATTTTTTCGAAGGTCGTCGTAACCACGCTCCGGCCAACATCCAGCTTTCCGGAGTATTCGCCGTAAACGACTGCGCCGTCCTCGATTTTGGGCAGGCGCGCGGTGTTGAGTGCCGCCATTGCGGCGAGAGCCGAGGCGTCGATGAGGTTACCGGAGTGGTCTATGATGTACAAGTCCACGAATACCCCGAGCACTTTTCCTTCTTCAACGAACAATTTCTTTACGTCGATGCTTTCGGCGCTGCGAATTCCCCGGTCCACGACGCGGGCGAGCTCGATGCTGTTTTCTCCGGGCCTTCCCGGCGTGAAGTCGGGGTGTGCAAGAGGCGAGAATTCGGCGTTGAATATCAGCATTCCTTCGTCGGGCCGGTCCGAGTAAGGCGTCGCCAAATCGATTTTGACGCCCGCCGCTACCTGCGTGTCCCCGAGCTTCACCCACGCGCCGCCTTCCGCGTTCGGAAAAACCGCCGTGTCAATGCTTATCCCGCGGTATTCGTCGAAGGCGCGGCCGTCGGCGCGCTTTCCTTCCTCGCGCATTATTCCCTTAATGAATTTTTCCTTTACTTCGTCGAGAATCATTAGTTCATTCCTCCGTTCACTTCGCGGGCCACTCCCTCGTATTTTTCCTTGAGGGCGCGCTCCATTTCCGCGTGTACCGCGGGGCACGCCGACTTCTCGACCATGTCGAGGGATTCAAGGAGTTGTTCCTTGGTGAGGTAGCCGTCCATTTGGTATAACAGTATTTCGCCGGTTCTCGGCGAGATAATGGTGGGGATGTCGCTTTCGCCGAGGTTGTCCTCGTACTTGTCGAGGTCGAGCACTATTCGGCCGTTGTCGATTGTTCCCACGCCGCTTCCGCACGGCAAGTCCTTCAACGGGATTCCCGCGTCGGCCAAAGCCAGTATTCCGGCGGTGGTCGCCGCAATGCGGGTTCCGCCGTCGCTTTGCAGGACTTCCATCTGCACTTCAATCATCGTTTTCGGGAATTTTTCGGTGACCACCGCGTTTTCGAATACGTGTGCGGCGACCTTCGAGATTTCGCGGCTTCGGCGGTTCGGGCCGCTGCGTCCGTGGCCCTCGATTCCCGAGAAAGGCGTCATTATGTAGCGCGCGAATATCACTGCCTTGCGCGCGTCCGCCAACCTCTTCGGGAAAACTTCGCGGGGACCGTAAACCCCCGCCAAAACCTTGTTATTACCCCATTCCAGGAGGCAAGAGCCTTGAGCCTTGTTGAGTACGCCTACCTTGAATTTGAGGGGGCGCGTCTCATTGTCTTCGCGTCCATTAGCCCTTTTTCCGTCTTCGCGGACGAGCTTGTAATCACTGTTTCCACCCATTCTTCATTCACCTTCTTTAAGGAAAGAGGTAACCCTTTCGGTCAACCCCGAAGTGTGCGACTCGCGGCAAATCTTCATTATTGCTTGTGCCGCAAGGCTCACGTTCCCATTCTTCAAGTATACTCTGCCGTTTTTTCCGACGAACACGTCAGTGCCCGCCAAATCCTTTATTGTTTTAAGCATGCTGCCTTGGCGCCCGATTATGCGCGGCACTTTGACGGCGGGCACTTCAAGTATGTCTCCGCCGCTCAACCGCTGGGGCTCTATGAGCGTGCACTCATTGGTTTCGGTTACGATTTGCACTCCCGCCGTTACGACGTCTCCGAGCCCGAGGTCTTCCAAGGTTTCCTGGTCGCTCAACTTGCCATCGTAAGGCGAGTTGATGTCTACCCGGTAACCATGAAAATTCAAGTCCGAAATTATTCCTATCACTCTCTCGCCCTGGGTCGGGACGTACACTCCCTTCAAAGGGACCACGCGGTCCCCGTAAGCAACGCTTACCGAAGTGGCGTAAGTGCCGTTTCCGTCCTTTATGCACGAGTCGGTTTGCCTCGACGAGTCGAAAACCTTTTCGCCGGGAAGCACGATTCTCCTTTCACTCAATTCAATCACTCTCACAAAACGCTTGTCTGCACGTTGCCGCCGGTAGCCTTGTTCACCTTGTCGTAGAATTCCCCTTGCATGCCGGCGGGGAAGCGGCACGTGCCCTTGAGGGAGCCCGTGGAAGTCCACTCTTCGTTGGTCAGCCCGTACTCCTTGAGCGCGCCGTAACACTTTGCGGCGTACTGCGCCGGAACGGTTATGGCGACTCGAAGATCGTCCGTACTGATAGGTAGTATTTCACGCAGCTTCTCGATTATGCCGGGCAACTGCTCTTCAACACCCTTCATCGGGTCGATTTTTATCTTCAATTGTTCGAACGCGTTCTCGATTCTTTGCGGGGGATGCGGCGACTTGGTTTGAGGGTTAACACAGTTCTTGGCAATCGTCGATATGACGCGCGCCCTCTTCTTCTCGGTTGCCTTGCGCCGCTGGTCGGTCGTCAACTGCAACTCGCCTTTTTCCAACACGAGTTTGGCGGCTTTGCGCGGCTCGAAAGTGCCGAACGCCTTCTTCAACGCGTCCTCGCTTTGGCGCTCTCCCTTGTTGGCGTCCTTGAAAACTTCGTCGAACACGAGCACGCCGTTGAAGTCCTTGGTCGCACCCGTCTTGTAGTCGTAACCCTTTTCCGGGTCCACGAGTACTTCGAAGCGCTGGCCGTCCCTTTCATAACGCGCTATAATCGTGTTTTCTATCCCGCTCATTTCAAATCCACTTTTCCTTTTCCTTATCGAAAAGGATTTTCACTGACTTCTTCTTGACTATTGCCACGTCCAGGGTTTCCGGAGTGAGCTTGCCGTCGGCAACCTTCTTCAACGCCTTCAACGCGAGCTTGACGCCGTCCTCGGTACTCATTCCATCTTCGAACTCTTTTTCCAGCAATGCCTCGGCCGCCTTTTTTCCGGCGCCGATCGCACACGCCTTGTAGCCGAAGAGTGCCCCCGACGGGTCGGTTTCAAACAACTGGTTCTTGCCGTCCGCGCCCGCAATCAACAACGAAACGCCGTAAGGCCTCACGCCCGCGTACTGCGTGTAAAACTGTATGTGGTCGCTCACGCTTTTCGCGAGAGACTCGATAGGCATTTCTTCCGCGTAAGACAAGCGGTGCTTTTGGCACTCCAATCGCGCGAAGTCGATGAGGCGCCTCGCGTCAGCGACGAGCCCCGAAGAAGACGCGGCAATGTGCGCGTCCACCTGAAAAATCTTTTCGTGCGAGTCGCTCACCGCGAGCTTCGACGAAATTCGTTTGTGGGCTACCAGGACCACTCCGTCCTTGCAGGCAACGCCTACGCTGGTCGCGCCCGTGCGCACCGCTTCGCGCGCGTACTCGACTTGAAACAGCCGGCCGTCCGGCGAAAAAACCGTTATTGCCCGGTCATAAGCCGCTTGTGAAGGGGGATACAACTAATTCACCTCTATTTTTTTTTTTGAGAACGAGATTTGAAACAACTCTCTTCCAATTAACGTAATAATAGTTCTCGAACCGCTTTTTATTACTTTGTTAACGCCTTCAAAGTCCCCGAAACCTTGAACGTGCGCATTACCGTTGTTTTTCCCTCGAACTCCTTTTTCAAGGCCAACGCAGCAATTACTTCGTTTTCGGTTCCGCGCGCGCACTTCACCACGAGCGGATTGGTTGACTTGACTACGACGCGCGCTTTTGACGCACCCAATTCACCCAAAAATTCCTGCACGGCTTCGTCCACCAACCGCGCCGCGTCGCCGTCGAACTTCGCGTCGACCAACAAATACCTTTTCTTCTCAATTTTTCTCGGCAACCCATTCACCAACCTTTTCAAACGCCTTCCGCCTATGAGAAAAACCTTGCTTTTCTTCCAGCGACATTTCCGCAAACGTTTTCGTTGCGCCGTCCGGCACGAAAACCGAGTCGTAACCGACTCCTTCACGCGCTTCACCGCTCGGCTCCACTATCCTACCCCGGCAAACGCCTTCAAAGAAGTGCGTTTCGCCGTCGTGAAGGCACGCAACCGTGCGGAACTCCGCTCCCTTACCCTTTCCATTCAACAACGCCAAGCAACCCCGCAAGCCGATGGTTTCAAGCACGAACCGCGTGTTCACCCCCGGAAAGCCGGGATAAGCATCGAAAAAAAGGCCGGTGTCCTCGACCAACGCCGCGCTTCCTTCAACCAGCGCGCGTGCGTGCCTTGCCTTGCTTTTCGCGGCTTGCTTCAAGTCCGAAGTGCTTTCCTCGCGAACGTCCGCTTTCAGCCACTTCAACCCCGGAATTATTTTTTCGGCTTCCTCGGCCTTACCCGAATTGCTTGAAACGAATACGACTCTCATTTCAACTCCCTCAAAGCGTTCCGCGCCTGCTCCTCGCTCAACCCGAGGCAGACACCAAAAGCAATCAAGTCGCGCGGCGACCTCAACTCGGATTCGTCGCGCGCGTGGCTCGTCAAGCGGTATTCAACGCGCCGCTTCACCAGTTTTCCAACGAATTTTCGCGCGCGGTAAAACAATGCGGCGCGCTTGTAGCCGTTACAACGCAGGAAATAAGAGAAAGGTATTTCGAATGCGTGCCCCCTTTCCGCGGCCAACGCGACGAAGGCGTCGTTCTTGTGGAATCCCCTGCAAGGAAAAACGTTGGCGAACAAGCCCTCCTTTCTTTTCAGGGCGGACTCCAACAATTTGGAGTCCGAAGAAGAAACGTGTTCCGCGCTCTTTGAAACGTCGCGCGACCCGTTCAACCGAATCGTTTTAGGGGAAAAAGCTTCGCTGAACCCGTAAACCGGCTTCAAGCCGGGTGCAACAAAGTTGTCCACCGCATTCATAAAAAAGAGTAGGCGGCTAACCCACTAAAACGTTTACTTTTTGGCGCGCATCAACACTTCAAAGAATTTGTACGTGCCGTCCTCGCCCGCCAAATACGAGCCGAGAACTTCCGCGTTCTTGTGGGTGCGCAACGCCTTTTGTTCGGCGAACCACTTCCACGGCTTGCCGGGGTTTTCGCGCTTGCGGTTCTTACCCGGCTTTCGCCCCAAGTCCGCCTTCTTCCTCACGCGCTTGCCGCGCTTGGTGCGCACTCTAACAACGAAGAAACCCTTCTTGGCCTTGTACCCGAGCGTCCTCGCGCGAACCGGGTTCAACGGCTTTTCAGCGCGCTCAACCGTCTTGCCTTTACGCCACTTACTGACGCGCTTTCGATACGCCTCGCTTCGATTCTTGGACGAATCGGCGAAGCTCTTGACTACGTAGTCGTGCAAACCCATTTCAATCAACACCTCATTCAGGCCGGCGAGTCACCGGAGCCCTACATCTTAGGTTAGTATAGTATAGAATAGGGGGGCAAGCCCCTTAAAAAACTACCTGCTCGCCAGCTTGACGTCCTCGTCGGTCACCGTCTTCCTTCCGGCGTGCTTCGACAACTGCACCGCTTTCTGCGAAATGCTGAGCCCTATCTCCTCGAGTACGTCGGCCAACGCCTCGGCCGCGTCATGGGAAACCCTGTCGGCTCCCGCCTTGCGAATAATGCGCTCTACGGGCGCAATAGGCAAAATCGCCATTTATTACCACCTTGATTACTTGATTAGCCAGACGAGAACGAAGAAAGCCTTAAAAACCTTTTTTGAGGAATTGCGGGCTTCTCCTTCTTTTCCCGGAAGCATTGGAAGCAAGGCCTCCCGCCTTATTAATACGTTTCCCGCCTTAATCCTTCAAATGAAGCCGCGACCCTACCAAACCAATGCCGCAAACGCCATACTCTCCAAAGGCAACTCTTTACTCGTAATGCCTACCGCAATGGGGAAAACCTTCATAGCCGTGCTCGTAGCCCGCGAAAAACTGCGCAACGGAAAAATCCTTTTCCTAGCCCCCACCAAACCCCTCGCAATACAACAAGCGCGCGCAATACAAGAATTGTTGGGCGAGCCCACGACCGTGCTCACCGGCGAAACCCCGCCCGCAAAACGCGTTCAACTCTACTCGTCGGCGCGCTCTTTTTGCGGCACGCCCCAATGCATTGAAAACGACTTGTTGTCGCGGCGAATCGACTTGAACGACTTTTCCTTGATAGTGTTCGACGAAGCGCACCGCGCGGTCGGCAACTACTCTTACGCCTTCATCGGCAGGCAAGCCGCCAAGAGCCGCGCCCTCGTCCTCGGCCTCACCGCTTCCCCCTCGGCGGACAAGGAAAAAACGCGCGCCATTTGTTCGGCCCTCGGCATAACGCATTTGGAGGTGCGCCGCCGCGGAGACGAAGACGTAAAGGAATTCGACAAGCCCGTGCAAGTGGAGCGCGCTTTCGTCGACTTGCCCGAATCATTCAAGGACTTGCGGTCCGGCCTCCGCGAACTATTGTCCGAGTCATTATCCTTCCTCAAACAAGAAGGATTCCTGCAATCCGCAGACGTTTCAAAGGCGCACAAGCGCGTCCTCTTGGCGGCGCGCCCCGCAATACTCGCCAAAACCCCGCACCCCTCCGCCTACAAGGCGTTAAGCGAATTGGCGCGCGCAATGAACCTCGTGCACGCAATCGACTTGCTTGAAGCGCAAGGCGCTGCCGCGCTGCGCGCATACCTTTCGGGAATGCAAAACCGAAAACAAAAATCGAAGGCCGTGCAACGCCTCTTGGCCGACGCGCGCATTGGAAAAATCGTTTCAGCGTGCGACTCCTTGATTGCCGTCGGGCTCGAACACCCCAAAATGAAGAAGTTGAAGGAAACGGCTGCCTTCGAGGCCTCGCGCGGAAACTCGCTGATGGTGTTCGCGCACTACCGCAACTCCGTAAACCAAATAATACGCGAACTCAACTCCTTGGCAGGCGTGAACGCGCGCGCCCTCGTGGGGCGAAGCAAGGACGGAATGACGCAAAAACAACAAGCCGAAGTGCTCGACGCTTTTCGCGCCAAGGAATTCAACGCCTTGGTCGCGACCCGCGTAGGCGAAGAAGGCCTCGACGTGCCCGCAGTCGACTTAGTCGTATTCTACGAAGCCGTCCCATCCGAAATACGCTTGATTCAACGCCGCGGCCGCGCAGGCCGCGTGCGCGCGGGCCGCGCACTCATAATGATAACCCGCGACTCCAAAGACGAAGGGTTTTACTGGATTGCGCGCCGAAAGGAGTCGCGAATGCACGCCCAAATCGAGGAGTTGAAGCGCGAACTCGAAAACAAAGGCCAAAAAAACTTGCGGCAATACTGATTGCATGGTGGACGAACTCGAATTCAAGGAAAGCGATTGCGTACAAATATTCGTGGACGACCGCGAATTCAAGAGCACGGTGTGCCGCCGCCTCTACGACTTAGGTGCAATCCTGTACCCGAAGAGGTTGAGCGTCGCCGACTACGTGTTGAGTGAGCGCGCCGCAGTCGAAAGAAAGGAGGCGGCCGACTTCGAGTCCAGCATAATCGACGGCCGCTTGTTCGCGCAGGCACGCGAATTAAAGCAAAACTTCGACTCGCCGTTACTCTGCGTAATCGGCCGCGACTTCTCTCGCATCCCACCCAAGGCGTTGCGCGGCGCCCTCATCTCGCTGGCAGTCGACTACTCCTTACCCGTATTGTTTTTTGATTCTTCCGAGGAATTCGCCGACTTCTTGTACGCCCTTGGTGAAAGGGAACAACTGAGGCCCGACAAGGAGGCGCGCGTGCGATTCGGAAAAAAAGGATCCACCCTACAAGAGCAACAGCGCTTCATCGCGGAGTCCTTGCCCGGCGTAGGCCCCAAAAACGCGAAGGCCTTGCTCGAACACTTCAAGAGCGTGCAAGAATTGTTCGAAGCGGATGCCGACGAGTTGTGCGACGTGGAAGGAATAGGCGAAAAAAAAGCAAGGGAAATACGCCGCGTTTTGTCCTCGGATTATTCTCCTTGAACAAAAACCATTTAAAGCCGAAAGTAGCCATAAATATCTATGGCTAACCAAGTGAATTTGAAGTTGTCAGACAACCTTTACTCTTCGGCCGAAGCATTTGTCGAGCGTTACGGCTACCGCAACTTACAGGAATTGATTTATGACGCGGTTCGCGAGAAAATATTTGAAAAAAGCGGGTTTGACGAATCGGTTTCTCCGGCTGAAGTGGATGCCGTCGAGCGCTTGCTGGCTCACTCCATTTCCGAGAACAAGTTGGTCGACGAAAAAGAGGGGCGGGCGTTTTTGAAGAAATGAGTTTTCAACTGAAATTCACCGAATTCTTTTTGAGCCAAGCCGCGGAATTGTCGCTTTCGGCGCGCAAACTCATCGACTCCAAACTCGACTTGTTGAAGGAGAACCCTTTTCGCTTCAAGCCCCTGCATTCCAAGCGCTTCAAAAAGCTTTTCAGGATTCGCTTGAATTTGGATGGCGTGGAGCGCCGGCTGGTTTACGCCGTAATCGAGCCCAACGTAGTGGTTGCCTGTATTATCGACCGCAAAAACGATTACAAGAGTTTGGAGAAATACTTGAAAAAAACCGGGCTTTGAATCACGAGAACTGGAAGTGGTCGTAAAACTTTTTGGTGGGCGACAACAATCGCGTATTCTTGTATTTCCTCGACTCCACGTATCCCGCGTCCTTCAACTCGGTCGTGTACGCGTAAATCTCTCCCTTGAAGTACTTGGGTAACGAACTCTGTAAAAGCGAGCCCTTTTTCGCTATTAGTGCGAGGATGCGCGTCGCCTTCTTCGACAAGTTGCTTTCCTTGCTCAGTTTTCCGACCGCGTTAACGTATTCGGGTTTGACTTGCAGGCACGCCGAGTCCTCGTTCACCTTCAAGTAAATCGGCCCGCCGCGATTCGCGTAATCCAACGCGATTCTCTCGAACGCCTGCCTGACGCGCTCCGGCTTTTCATCCAACAATTTAGCAAGCTTTTTCGCGTCCAACTCGCGGTTGGCGACGAACAACGCGGCTTCGACTACTTCGTTGAACGGCAGTTCCGCCGCCCTGACTTCGAGCGCGTTCCCAGAACCCGCGTCCTCCTCGTCTACTGCTTCCGCTTCCCGTTCCTGAACGCTTATGTCCGCCGGCATTCTACTTCCTCTTTGAAAACGCGTAAAAACCGATTGCCGCAGCGAACAACGCGGCGAGCCAGTGCACGTCGGGCGTGGCAATGGGCGCGCTGCCGATTAACTTGAACGTCGTGCTCGCAGTCGAAGTTTCTCCGGCCGACGGGTAATCACTTGCAATCGCCTGCAACGAGTAGTCGCCCGGCGTTTGCAAGTCCTCCAACAAGAACGTGCTGACTCCGTTGGCGCAATCCACGAATTCCTGGTCAACTACGTGCGGTCCAATGACCGAAAGCGTTATGTCCGAGCAATTGTTTTCGCCGTTGTATTGCGTAACGATTTGCACTTCGACGTCGCCCGCTATCTGGCTTCGCTTCGGGGCGGTGAACTCCATGAACACGCCTGCCGGGTTTTCGTCGTCTAACCCCCCGCCGAAGAATAATTTGATGGGTATCACTCCGTCGCCGGTTACTTCGAACTCGCCGCCGTCATAAGAGTAAGGGTTGTAGGAGCCGCTCTCCCAGTCGCCCGCGAAACTCGCCTTGTTTGCACTTGACATTCCTAAAATGTGTTCTTGCGAGTACACTCCTTCGAACAAGTCGCCGGGGTCGCAAGTGGCCGAACCCGCTTTGCAAACGTATTTGTTTCCCTTGGCATCCGTTATGACGAAGTCCTCGGCGAGTTCCACTTTTTCTCTTTGATTGTCGATGAATTTCAGGGTTGCGTTCCAGCCGCGGCGCAATCGCGAACTCTCGTCCGCAAAAGTTACGCCGCCGGTTTCGCCGCTCACCCACTCGACCAAAGCCGAATCACCCAGTTCGAGCGAGGCCACGACCGTGTCCGCGAAATAAAACTTGTCTTCGCTTCCGACAACCCCGCCGGGACCCGTTATTTCCGCTCCGACCAAAAACTCGTTGTTCGTGAACGCCGCGTTCTTGCCGGTAACCAGTATTACTGCGTCGCCGGAACCGGCCAAGCCGTTCGACTGTGTGTTGCCGGTCACGTTGGCGTTCCGCCCTATTACTTGAAAGTCGTTCAACTCCTTGAACGCGTTGTACGCGACTTCCGAGTAGTCGCCGTAAAGCGTTAAGTTGCATTGGCCAGTGAAAACGTTTTCGTTGAACGCGTTGGCGTAACCCTCCAAAACTATTTTGGCTTCCTCGAACGAGTTTTGTTCGACCTTGTTTTGGTTGGAGCCCGCCGTGGCGTGCACGAGTACGGGGCCCGAGAAATCAAAGTTTTTTACGGAACACTCGTTGCTTTCCTCGAACACTATTGCCGGGTTGGCATCAAAACAGTCCCCGCAGTCCTCCGCGCAAGTAGTGCACGTTTCGGGGTGCGTGCAGAATCCGTCGCCGCAGTTCACGTCGTCGGAAACGCAGGCGCCGTCGTCACAGTGCGTTCCGTCCGGGCAATACTCTACCGGTTCGGCAACGCAAGAGTTTCCGTCGCACGAGTACTGTTTTACCGCGTCTTCACCGCTGCACTCGTCCCCGTAATCGTTTTTTTCTCCGGCGTACGCGTCGGCGCACCACTCCTTTGTCTCCAAGTCGTTGCCGTAGTCTTGGCACTCTTGGCAGGCCTCGCGAACGCCGTTGCCGGAGTCAACCCCAACGCAAGCGTCTAGGGCAACGCAACACCAGCCGAGGCCGCCCGCTTGCGGTTCGGGCCCGGTCCAACAACTGCAGTGCGCGAATGAAATCCTCTTCAACTCCTGTTTTAATGAAAAACCGGTTGCGCCCGGCTCTTGCTCCAAGGTAACGCCGTTGCTTCCCTCGAAGTACGCCAACCGCTTTCCGCTGGTTTCGCCTGCAGTGACTTCCACGTCGCCCGCGTTCTTGAAGTAGTAAGCCGTGCCTTCTCCGGCGTCCAAGTCGTTGTCTTCAATCAACAAATTGGAGCCGTTTATGGTGAGCAAGGCGTTTAACCCGTCGGCGTCCTGCATTACTCCGCCGCCGACACCCATTGCCGCGGGGAAACCCAACGCGTTTCCGGAGAAAACCATTTGAGTGCATTCTTCGGCGTTCGAACACTCGTTGCTTATTTTGACTCCCTTGGTTCCAACGAATTGGGAGTCGCGCACTTCAAGTATTTCTTCCCCGTACAAAACCGCGTCTTCGTCGAATTCGACTCCGACTAAAACGTTTTTCGTTGACTCGCCGAGTTTCGCCTTGATTTCACTGTACTTCCCACCCCTAATCGTGGTGCCTTCACTCATCGAATCGAATTCGTTCAAGTTTCCGGAACCAACGACGGTCAAGTCCAAGACGTTGTCCTTTGCTTTCGGCCCGATTCCAATGTTGCCCGTGAGTTCAATGAAACTGGCATCGTTTGACTCGCAGTTTACAAAGCGTATTGCTACGTCGCCCGCACTTAATGTTAAACCCTTAAAACTTGACGCGTTGACGTTGTTTGCGCCCAAACCATGTCCCGAATGATTGGTGTTTATTATTTGGTTGTTCGAGAACGAGCCGGTTGAATCCTTAATTCCCACTATGTCCGAGAATCCTATATTGCCGGATATCCCGTTGTCCTCAAAAATGAGGTTTAATCCCTTCAAGGAAATCGAATTGTGACCATCTATTCCCGTTTGGCCGAAATTATTCTTGCTTGCGTTTACCCCATCTGTTTCGACTACGAGGTTAAGGCCGTTACTCGAAAAATTCGAGTTGTAAATCGTTGCTCCCTCCGCTTCAATCACTAAGCTACGTTTTCCGGTTACGTCGGCGCCGCAATGCTTGATTTCTCCGTTTTCAAATGAGAAGGTTGCGCCTTCGTTTACGGTGAAGAAGTAATTGTCGTCTTCTCCTAGTGCTTCGCTCGTTGAAGTAACCGTTGTTTCCTCGAAGGTCGCCGAGCCGTAAACGTCGACTCCGTTTTGTGCGTCGTTGCCGTTGACGTGGAGGGTCGAGCCCGTAAAGGTTATTGAGCCGCCTTCGGCAATCGTTAAAACGCCGTTCAAGTAGTAGTCGGAAGCGCCGCAAACCCAGTTCTCGGTTACCGTGAAGTTTTGTGTGCCCGGTAACTTGGGTGACTCGGTTGGCAGTTCACAAGCGGCAACAAACAAGCTTGCCGCTAACGCAATTAAAAACAGTTTCTTCATTTTTGGACGAAAACCTCCGTTTGGCATTAAACGGAGTTATTCAATGGGAAAATAAAAGGTTGGCGGTTTTTAGTTGTGGAGCCAGGGAATGAATTTTTTGAAGATTTTTTGGATTGTTTGAGTT
>CAZVVY010000007.1:0-31015 GCA_964630975.1 Microcaldota archaeon
GAATGCAGGGGGAGGGATTCGAACCCTCGAACTCCTAGGAGACAGGATGACTCAAATTTTTTCTTTTCTTCAAAGTTTTCTTTTTCGAAAAGAAAAGTTTGCTTAAGTCCTGCGCATTTGACCAGGCTTTGCTACCCCTGCTTACGCTAATATTTGTTTGGTGTTCAGTAAAAGCTTTTCGTGGCTCTCACGCCTTCTTCTTGCGTGCGCGCTTGGGTCTTAACTTGGTGTACTGGCACTTGCGGCATTTAGTCGCGCCCTTTGGGTTGCGCGTCTTGCATTTCATACACACTAGTACGCTGTTGAAGGCCTTGTCTGCAACCGGAAACTTACCCATACTAACATCACTTGGTAATCGTTCGACAATTAAGGGGGCTCTTGCAGTATAAAAGAGTGTTGTTTTCGAGAGCAATCGAAACATTATTTTAAGGGTAGCCACCTCCATTCAAGGGTTGTTGCCTCCGTAACTCAGGTTGGTAGAGTGTGTGCATGGTAAGCACAAAGTCGAGGGTTCAAATCCCTTCGGAGGCTTTTTCTCTGTTGCCGCGTTATTGCTTTCAAGGTTGTTGAATAATGGTTCCGCAGTTTGGCGTGTTGGTGGGCTTGATTGCCTCGCTCGTATTCGCTATTTACGCGTTTCAAAAGCGGCAGCTCACGGAGAGCGGCACGGTTGCCGCCGTGTTCGTGGGAATGACTGTTTACTCGTTCGGCGGCTGGCAATTCTTTTTGTTGGTTGCCTCCTTCTTTTTTTCTTCCAGCGTTTTGACGAAGTTTAAGGTCGAGGCAAAGCAAGGGGTTTACGAGGAGTTCGCGAAGGGAGGCGAACGGGATTTTTGGCAGGTCACGGCCAACGGCGTTTTGCCGGCCGCATTCAGCGTCCTCCACTTTTTGTACCCTTCGCCGCAAACTTTTTTCGGTTTTGCAGCGGTTTTGGCGGGTGCCACGGCGGACACTTGGGCCACCGAGTTGGGTGTTTTGTCGAAGGCGAGGCCGCGCCTGATTACTTCTGGCAAGCGCGTTAGGCAGGGCACTTCGGGCGCGGTGAGTGCGTTCGGCTTGATAGTCTCTTTTTTGGGTGGCTTGTTCGTGGGAGCCACGGCGTGGGTCTTGGTGTGGTTGGGCGGCGAGGTTTCGTCTAACGCGTTCTTGTTGGAGGTCTTTCCGGTGGTCGGCTGGCCCGTCCCCGTTTTTTGGCTGGGTGTCGCCGGCTTGGTGGGCTCGGTTGCGGACAGCTTCCTGGGCGCGACGCTTCAAAAAATGTATTATTGCCGAAAGTGCGGGAAGGAGACCGAGCGCCCCGTGCACAAGTGCGGCGCGAAGGCGCGGTTGTTCAAGGGGTACAAGTTCGTTGACAACGACGTCGTGAATTTTTTGAGCGGGTTGGCGGCGGCTGCGACCGCTTTAATCGCTCCTTTATAATGTCTTTTAAACCTCTTTAACGCTAAACTAATGGATAGTGTATGGGCGCTTCAGAATTCTATTCTTCCTTGGAGGAGAAATGGTACGGCTTCTGCGACTCGTTGCAGGAGAAGGGCTTAAGGGTTTACGACTTTTTCGTTGACCCCGTGGAACAACGCGGAATACCGTCTTTGCCGGTAGCCTTCGCTTTGGTTGCCTTGTTGGTTGGAGCCTTGTCGTTCGCCGTACTCGGCTTTTCCTGGGGGTCGGCGCCCTCCTCGGAATCGTTTTCGGTGCGCGTGTTGAGCGGAGGCGAAGGCTTGGACGAGGCGTACGTGAAGGTTTACGATTCCGAAGGCAATTACGTGACTTCGTTGAAGACGAGCGACGGCCTTGCGGAAATAGATTTGGAGGCCGGCAAGGAATACCGGTTGGATATTAGCAAGGACGGGTTTCAGCGAATCGAGAAAACGGTCAGGGTGGAGGAAGGCCACGTAAAAATCGAGTTGTTGCCTGTTGAAGGCGCAGGGGAAGAAGCGGAAGAAGACGATTACGCGTTGTTGTGGGAGGAAGGCGACTTCGGCGACGAGTCGGGTACCGGCGACTTGACGATTCAGGCGCGGGACGAGGACTGGTCGCCCGTCAAGGGCACGGCCTACGTTTACGACGCCAACAACGATTTGTTGGTTGAAAAGGTTGACGTGGACTCGAGCGGCACGCTCTTCGACTTGGAGTTGGACTCCGAGGTGTACGTGAACTTCGAGCCCGCGGATTCTTCCACTTACCTCGATTACTTGGATGGCGAGAGCGACCCGGTCACCATCGACTCGGGCCACAACCAACACACTATTTACGTTGAAAAGCGGGGCGTTGGCGGAGGCGAAGAGTTTCCGACTGCGGTTCGCGTAGTGGACGACTCCACCAAAGGGCTTTCCGGAGTATTGATTGACGTTTACCGCGTGGGCGGTTCGGCGCCCGTCAAGGACGACGAGTTGACCGATTCCTCGGGAACGGTGAAAGTCGACTTGAAGGCCGGCGAAACCTATTACGCAACGGCTTACAAGAGCGGCTACTTGTTCGACGTATCCTATTCGTTTTCGGCGGGAGAAGAAGCCGTAATCGATTTGCATGACGCCGACGAATCCAATTCCGCGCCCTTAACCGTTTACTTGACCGACGAAGAGGACGGTTCGCCGGTTTCCGAAGCGACAGTAGCCGCGTTCTTCCAGCAAGGCGACGAAAGGTTCCAGATAGGGCCTGCAAAGAAAACCGGCGAATCCGGTTCCGCGGTTTTGGGTTTGTTGGAACGCGGCTCCAACGTTGAATTGCGTGCTTCCAAGGGAAGCAGGCACGTTGAAGCCGTTATGCTGGTTTCCAACTTGGACAAGGAAATCGCGGTCGAACTCGTTTTACCTTTGAACACGGCGGTCCTCCGCCTGCAAGCCGAGGACTGGACTACCAGTGAAGGTCTTCCCGCGTTGTTCACCACTTACTTCGGCGGCGAGTACGACGACACTTGCACCAGCGCGGCCGGCTCGTCGTGCGACATCGAAGTCAAGGCGCGCCGCGAAGTAACCCTTGTCGCCGAGACGCAGGGCTACGTGGAAATGGTTCGCACGGAAACGCTTACTGCGGACGAGACGCGCGAAATAACCGTGAGAATGTATGATGAAGACTTGTTGAAGGGTTCCGCCGTGGAATTCCTTGGATTCTACAATTCGTTGGACCAGCCCGTGCAATCCTTGATGTTGGGTCACGAGTACGAAGCCCAGTTTTCGTTCGTTGCCTCGAGCGACGCCCAGTTGAGCGGCCTCTTCATGCAGTTCCACAACTATTCTTACGCCGGTTTGACGGGGGTATACCCGCCGGCCGCCGTGGTTTACGCGAACACCGAGGCGAGCGACGGCTTCATCGAAGCCAAATGCTCTTATTCCACGCCCTGCAATTGGATGGACGCGCAGTACGCGGGTTCCAAGGCGGGCGACGTTTCCTTCCGCGTGAAAATCGACGACGACGTCCCGCTCGACGAAGACCAAAAAGCGTACCTCGAATGGGGTTACCGCTCTTACACTGCGGAAGACGCTTACACTTTGTCGCGCAACCCGTTCGACGCCGAACTCGGCACGGACGTGGACGAGCCCCTTGCCTCGGGGTATGAAGCCGAACAATATCGCCAAGGCGTCTACGTCTTGAGCCCCGGCACTTCGTGCGAGAACGGGTACTGCGTCAGCATCCAATTCGCTCAAGGCGATGAAACGCGCAACGAGGGATTCGAGGTGTTGAGTATGCTTAACATAGGCGAGGAAGACGTTGCATACGCTCCCCTGCAAGCCAACTTCCAAGTAGAGACCTACGAGGCGCTCGGCGGAGCCACTTACCTTTCGCTCGAATACGACCCCGCCCACTTGCGCTTCGACAAAACCGTTTTGAACGCTCAATTGTCGGGCGAGCCCCCCTTTATTTGCGGCGGCCCCGCGAACACGGTTTACTCGGCCGGCGACGCGGTCTCCGAAGAATGGGTGAAATCGCAGAGCGTGGAAGGCGTGAACCTGCGCCGCCTCACCTTCGACGTGAGCGGCCTCGTGGAGTGTACGAGTTACGCCAACCCCGAATACGTTTTGCAGCCCTTCGTCTTCGACGGCTACCACGAGTTCAAGCCGCTTTCGGCAACCGATTACACGGAGACGTTCACGCAAGTTTCCACTTCTTCGGGAGGCGGTTACCGCTCGGCTTCCCACGGCTCGTGGCTCTCCGTAACCAACAACGACGGCGCTTACACGGATTACGCTTCGGTGGAGGCGGCTTTCGAACAGCGCGGCAACGAATACGACCCCGCATCCAACCCTTGGAAGGCATACTATAACGGGGGTTGTAACGCTTCCGAGTTCTCGGACGACTCCTGCGATTACGGCCTCGTAAAAATCAAGCTCGCGTTCACCGCCAACAGGAGGCGCGACCAAAACAAGCTCGTGCTCGAAACCCTTCCCACCCACTTACAGGTTATAGCCGCCTCGTATTATCGGGACGGCGAGCAAACCCCGTTAAGCGTAAGCGAAAGCGGGTTCCGCGCGAGCGTGGGACAAATGAATGAAGGCGAAACAATTACCGCCATAGCCTACGCCGTTGCCGTGGGGCAAGACGAGTACTCGGAAGTGACCGCGCGCCACGTCGCAGTTGATTCGGACGGCGAGCACGGAACCGAACTCGTGCGCGACGTGTTCGTGGCGTTCAAGCCCGAAGGAGAAACGAGTTACGGCGACGTGGACGTGAAAAACGCTTCTTACTCTTACTTCGACCCGCAAAAGGACTCGTGCCGCGGACGCGTGCACTTGTCCTTTGACGAGGAAGCGCGCGGCGACCAACTCCGCTTGGGCGACGACTGTTACAGCGTTGCAATGAGGGTTTCCACGGTGTTTCCCGTTGACGCGATACCCGTGAAGGTAAATGGCGCCGACAACCTGCTCTACAGCGTAGTCGAAGACGACGGCTCGAGCGCTTGCTACGAGTCGTGCAACTCGGACGGCACGAGTTGTTCGCCGGGCTTCGACGCTTTCACTTCGGACGGCGACCACGTGCTCCGCTACAACGCGGAGTCCCCGGATTGCCCCGACAAGTTCAAGGCAATAGGCAACGTGATTCGCGACAGCTCGGTTGAAATCGAGTTCGGCGCGCCCGGCGGCGAAACCGACACCCTGCAAATAACCGTTGACAATTACACGGACGCTAAAAGCGTTTACCTCGGCCCCATTTACAGGAGTTACAACGAGGAAATAAGTTTCTCGGGCGAAGGAGGAAGGACAAACGAGTTTTCGGAAGCCGAATACCACCCGCAGTTGTGGGCAATCACCAACCACAAGCAAACAGGGGAACGCCACTTCATAATAGTTGAAACCGATACCGCCGAAGACCCCGAGCGCTTCCAAGCCCTGAACCCTCACTTCAGAATCGACTTCGAGGGTCCCGGCACCAAAACGTTCGCGTACTACCCTCACCCCTCCAAGAGAATGGTGGTATTCGAAGAATTATCCAACGCAAAACCAATATTCGTTTACGACTCGTGCTTCGAGGTTTGGGACGGCTCGGGCTTGGACCAAATGCCTTGGAACTCGGAGTACGTTGCAAGCGAGTGCGCGGCGAAAGGCGACCCGTACTGGGACGAAATAATCGGCTTGAACGAGGAATACGGAATCACTTTGTGGCCCGAATACGTTGAAGCCGAATACGACGTTGAACAAGGCATTCAAGACTTCGTGTGCGACTCGACCCTGCCCCCGAAGGAATTCGCGGAGTGCACGGATTACCGCGACCAATTACAAGGCTGGCTCGACGAAGGAGTTGACTCGGCTTACGACGGCAACCTCGGGTACTCGCCGGCGGGCCAGTTGAGGATGTTCAACCGCGCCCGCGAAGTGGCCAACGTAACCGCGTTCTGGCGCTCCAACAAACTCGTCTATTATTGCGCCGGCGAGGAAGCGGTTGCCGCACTAAACGAAAACCTGCCCGAAAACCTGAAGCACCAATTCAACGACTTTTCGGACTGGGAGGTATGCAGGCCCACCATCGACGACTGGCGCAACATGAGCGAAGACTTCGTTTTAACGAAGACGCCTTGCACTTTCTGCAACAACACGCTCAACCCCGACTGCGAAGACGAATCCGAAACCCACTTGGACACTTACCTGCAGTGCACTTACAACGACGGCATACCCGTATTCGACTGCACCCAGCAATGCTTTGCCTACGAATTCGAAGGCGAGCTAATCGGGCGCGCTTGGGTGGAATACGGAACCGAATTCGTGGACGACTACTCGGTTTGCACCACTAAAATCGGTTCCGACAACTACGACGGCTCGCAAACAATGACGAAGATAAGCAAGAGCAAGGTGGCGTCCTGTGTGAGCGCCGGAAATTGCCCCCTCGACTTGCTGGACGGAAACGAAGCGACTTGCATCGTGGACGCGGACGGAGACGGCTTCCGCACTTACGAGACGCCGCAACCCGCCGAAGCATTCGCCGACGAATACAGGTGCACCACCGGAATCATTTCGGTGCGCAAGCAATACTGTCTGCGCGAAGGCCTCGGCAAGAAATGCCGCCTCGACGGCTACTCGGCTTCCACGCCGCTCGACTCCATGACCCCCGGCGAAGTAAGCGCCTGCCTACAAGCACAAGAAGGCGGCGAACACTATTGCCCGCTCGAAGTCGACGGCGAAGAAAAGCCGTACTGCTTCAAGGACGTGAACGGCGACGGCCTCTTCCAAGGCGAAGAAGACGTGGACGACTACGGCGAACAAGTAATACAACCCAGCGTACTCGAAGGCGGCGAATACAAGTGCACCGAAACCGGCCTCCAAATAATGGTCAACAAATACTGCAACGCGCCTTGCACCAACTACTGCATGCCGCGCGACGCCGAAACCGAGTGCGACATCACTTGCGGCAAGGACGGCTTCAAGTGGGACGCGGAATACGGCTTCAAGAACCAAACCGCTTGGGGCGGCGCGCTCGGCGCCCTCCAAGAAAAAAGCGGCTCTTTCGACGCCGGCGAACACTTGAACGAAATCCACGCCGAATACTCTTCGGGCTCCGAAGACTACTCCCAATACACTTTGCTGCCCGCGCGCTGGTTCCCCGAATACGGCGTTGAATTCAATTACCACTTCCCCGTCAACTCCTTCGGCAAGTCGAACTCGTTTTACGGCGAGCCCGACTGGCCCGAAGCAATGCGCGTTTCAACCGTGAGCGGCTGCACCGTCGAAGACGACGCCAAGTACGCGGCGACCTCGGAGTGGGGCGTCTACGACTTGTCCGCCAAGAACGTGCCCGAACTCTCCACCGGTCAAGCCGTTTGGAGCGGGCACGCAACCGCCCTCCACTTACAAAAAGAGAATTACTTGGGCGTGCAATGCCGCAAGCCCGACGACTCGTTCTCGGACGCCGAATTATGCTCCCCCGTTTACTCGGATTACTCGGGCACTTACGGGTCCTGCGTGAACTCCTTGTACTTGTTGGGCGACGACGCGGTTGAACGCCTCGGAGACAACTTCACCGAGTTCCGGGGCCGCACCACCAACCACGACTTCCAAGAGCCCGGCTGCATTCTCACCATGGGCGGCTTCCTCCTCTGCCTCGACGAAGATGAGAAATGGGACGAAGACGAAATCACGGGCGTGTACGGCTGGCGCCAAAAATACTCGGCGTGGACTCCCGCCGGCGAGAAAAAGGAAGGCGAATTCAAGTGGGAGAAGGAAGGGTGGCGCCAAGCCTTCGGGTATGGCTCCCTCTTATTGGGTGCGAGCAGCGTGGGCGACACTATCGGCTCGCTTGCCAGCGTATTCGGCGCGAAATGGGATGTTGCCGGAGGAGACTTCGCGGGAATACTCAACGGAATCAGCACGTTCGGCATAGGTACTAATGAAGACGGCGTCGACGGGTTGAGCATCCTCGGCGCGGGCTTGAGGGGCGCGGTTCAAGGCGGAATGCAATCCGCCGCACTGAGTTACGGCGACTGTCGCTTCGGAAAAATAGTTGCCGGCGCGGCAATACAAACGGTCGGCTCTTCTGCAGGACAAGCAATAAAGTACTTGGCCCAAGAAGCTCAAACCGGTGAAGAAGGTGAATTCCCGTGGCAAGGCGTTTTGAACACGGTTGGAAGCGGAGTCGACTTGGGCGCCTTCGCAATCAACCGCCTTGCAGTCGACTGGGAAGGAAACGAGGAAGGAGTTTGCCAAAAGCCGACCTGCCTCCACGACGATGATTCAATGGTGGACCGCGCCGAAGAAGTCAGCCGGGCGACCGCGGCCGACTACGACTTGCGCGCGTGCCGCCAGCCCAGCATCAACCGCGCCGAAATACGCGAAAAATAGTTTCCCCGTTTTTTTGGGTTTTTTTTCTTCAACCCCCAGCGCGCGCTTTAAGGGACGAATGCCATTCGGCGGGCGGTAACCTTTTTTAACCATTTGATATACTTATTTTACTATGTTGCGTTGGTTGGTGGGTTCAAGGGCGCGCGAAAACGTTCTTGCCGCGTTGTTCAACGGGCGTCCCGCGCCCGTTCATTTTCGCGGGCTTGTGCGTGAAACGGGTTTGGCACCGAAGTCCTTGAAACGCGTTTTGGATGGTTTCGAGGCGGCGGGAGCGGTTAAAAGCGAGTGGAGGGGTAACCAGCGTTATTTCGAGGCGAACCCGAAACACGCCTTGTACGAAGAGTTGTGTTCTTTGACGGAGAAGACCGTCGGCTTGGCGGGCGTTTTGCGCAAGGCGTTGCCCGGCATCAAGCTGGCCTTCGTTTACGGCTCGGTTGCCCGGGGAAACGCGCGCCCTGAAAGCGATGTTGACTTGTTCGTCGTCGGGAAGTCCGACCGCAAAATTTATGATGATTTGAGGAGGGTGGAGGAAGCCATTGGAAGGGAGGTCAACCCGGTTTTTTATTCGGTTAAGGATTTGAATGAAGAGAGGGGTTTTGTTAAACGCGTTTTGCGCGGTAAAAAAATAATGGTTGTTGGAAATGAGGAAGAATTTGAGCGACTTGTTGAAGGGCAATACGATTAGGCGCGTTGAACCCGACGAGTTGCAGGCCCGCGATTGTTTGAACGCGGCCGAACGCGATTTGGAGAGTGCAAAAAACAATTTGCGGTTGAGGGATTTTGATTGGGCCCTTGCCATAGCCTATAATGCGATGCTTCAGGCGACGAGGGCGTTGATGTTCAAGGAGGGGTATTCGGCGGTTGGTGAAAACTATCACCGCGCCGTAGTCGAATACGCCGAAGTAAAACTGGAATCGCGAAATGCGGGTTTGGCGCGTTACTTTGATGTCTTGAGGAAGCGCAGGAACCACTCGGTTTACGACCGCGCCGGAACGGTTTTGAAGCGGGAAGCCGAAGAAGCGATTTTAAGGGCAAAAGAATTGGTTGGATTGGTTACGAAAAAAATAGGGGGATGTTAGCAAAAACTAACAATCATTAAATTAAGTTAACGCCTGAAAAATTCATGGTTTGTAACCGCTTGTTTTTCGAGGGTCGCGTGCAAGGCGTTTGCTTTCGCGACAAAGTGCAACGAATAGCGCGCGAACTCGGCGCAACCGGTTGGGCGCGCAACTTGTCGGACGGTCGAGTCGAATGCGTTGTCGAAGGCGACGTCGACGAATTCGTTGAGCGCGTGAAAAAATTGGGTTTTCCGGTGCGCGTCGACTCCGTGAAACAAGAGGAGTTGCCTCCGCAGGAATTAAGCGAATTCAGCGTTAAACCCACTCTTTAAAGAACTTTGGAGGAGTTACTGGTATCAAGCTATGGAAGACGTGGAACGCCGGCAAGGGTTTTACTCCCGGCTCGAGGACTCGTGGTACTCGTTATTGGATTCCTTGGAAGGGCGGGGGGTCCCCGTGCACGTGGTGGTGGACGCCCTTGAAACGCGTGGCGTACCCTCCCTACCGGCATTCCTTTCACTCGCCTCACTATTGTTGTTGGTCGCTGTTGCCATCGCTTTTTCTTCTTTCAGCGCTTCACAAGGCCTTCAAGTAAACGTTTTCGCGGGCGGCGAGCCCGTTGAAGGCGCTACCGTGCGCGTGTGGGGTGACGGCGAGTTGTTGGCCGAAGAGCGCACGGGTCCGAGCGGGGAATTGTCGTTCGCGCTTCAAGGCGATTTCGTGATTGAAACGATTAAGCCCGGCTTTCCATCCGTAAACCGGTCGGTGCGCGGAAACAAGGCGACCGTGGTCTTGAGTACGGAAAGGCTCGCCATAAGCCTTCCGTTGAAGAACCCCGACGTGGAAAGCGTGAGCGAGCGCGAGTGGCGCAAGGCGGGCGGGGCCAACAGCGAGTCGAGCACGGGAAAAGTAGTGGCCTACGTTTCGGGCAGCGACGGCTCCAAGCCCGACAACGCGAAAGTAAGCTTTTATTATTCGAATGGCGTCCCCGCCACCGAAGGGGAAGGCAACGCTTTTACGGCCGAACTGCCGGTTGACTCCGAGGTCTTCGTAATGGTTGAAGCCGCCGGCTACCTACCCTACGACGGCTCGCAAGATAAGAAGGCGTTGACTCCTGCCGGAGCCGAGTTCTCGGTCGTCTTGAAGGCAATCGAATCCGTTGGCGAATTGTCTTCGGGGGCTTGCGCCGACGGCGAACGAATAGATTGCATTACGTCCGACAACTGCGTGGGCGTACAGGATTGCAGCGGTGCCGAGTTTTCGGACTGCGCAAAGGTCGAGCCGGCGTCGTGCGGCGGCCCTTGTTTTGAAGGCGAGTCGGTCGAGTGCCGCACCAGCGACAACTGTGTGGGCTCGATGGCTTGCACGGCCGAAGGTTATTACGCTGAGTGCGTGAAAGAAGAGCCCTTCAAGTGCTTTACTCCCGAAGGAAGCCAATCCTATTCCAAGACCGTGGTGCGCGCCGTTGACGAAGAAGGCCGTGAGTTGTCCGCGAGCATAAGCGTTTTCGTTGAGGGAAGCGAGGCACCGCTTTTGAAGAACAAGGAAAGCGGTGAAGAATTGGCGTTGGATTCAGGTAAAGAGTATTACGCGGTCGCGTACAAGCCGGGTTATTACCCTGAGCACCCCTCTTTTTCCGCGGGCGGGACAATTGAAATAGTTTTGAGGCCCGCCGAAGACCCCGCGTCTTTGCGCGCCCTCGTAACCGACGAATTCGACGGCTCGGACGTGAACGGCGCCTCGGTTTCATTGTTTTACGTTGACGCGGGCAAGCCGCGCCTTATTGCGGGGCCGGAAACCGCGCGCAACGGCCTAGCCGTTTTCGAGGGGCTGGAAAAAGGCAGGATTGTTTCGGTGCGGGCCGCCTACGAGGGAAGGCAGGGTGAAGGCGGAACGTTGTTGGGCGACGAAAACGAGTTGCAGGTAGTGCTTGAATTGAATGACGCCGAATTATTCGTTTCCGCAATCGATTTGGAGACGGGCAACCCCGTGCAGCAAGCGGCTTTCACGGCGAGGCAGGAAAACCAAACGGTTGACTCTTGCACCGGCGCCGGTTGCCCGCTGAAAGTGAAGGCGCGCGTGCCTTTCGAGTTGGAGACGGCGGCTAACGGGTTCGTGCCGGCTTTGGACGAGCTCGCGTTGCCTGTCGGCGAAAGCGATTTCGAGGTTCGGTTGTTGTCCGAGGAAAGTGCGGGAGACGTTTCGGCAACGCTTCGCGGAGTAAAGGCGTGGAACGGGTTGGACGCGGACTCGTTAAAGTTAGGCCATTATTACGAGGCGCACTTCCAGTTGGTTACGCGAGACGCGGATTATTCCGGGTTTTATTTGCGGCTCGGCGAAGGCCTCGAAATAGTGAATTACTCTCCTCCTGCAGCGCTCGAAGAATTGGGCGGCGAAAGCGTTCACTTGACGTACTCGGGGGAAGTCAACCGCGTAATCAAGGTGGGCTTCGTCGTCGACGATGAACTGGAGTTGGACGAGGAAACGCGTTCCGCCCAAGCATTGCTTGAATGGAGGGCTTTCGCCGAGCGCGGCGACTTGACTTTGCGCTACCCCGTTTACTCCGAGGAATGCGCGGAGCCGTGCATTGAAGCGCCCGTGAAAAACCGCACTTACCTCGTTTACTCGCCTTCGACCAGTTGCGAGAACGGGTACTGCGTCTCGGTTACCTTGCGGCAGGGCAGCCGCGAGTCGGGGGCGGGGGCTTTCGACGCTTATTCGATGGCGGGGTTCGGCGAGGGAGACGCGGAATTCGAGCCGTTGGTTGCGGACTGGAAAGTGGAATTCTTTTCGGAGCCCGGAGAACAAAACGCGTTTTGGTTGGTCGCCCCGCAAGGCCACTTGGAGGCGTTGGAAGCGAATAACCCTATTGGCGAGTCGTCGGGCGGCTACCGCGTTTGCGGCGAAGGCGCTTTTTACGGTGTTTCGGGGAACGAAGTGGGAATCGACTTGACGGGCTTACAAGAATGCTCGGATTACCGGGTTTACGGCGACTATTATTCGGAGCCGTATTCCGTGGGAGGAACCGCCTTGTTCAAGCCGTCCGAGCCGTCGCAGGCCGTACTCGAATTGGAGGCGCAGTTCACGGACGGCGAAAGAGTTTCCAGGCATTACTCGCCTTTCCGCGTAACCGACCAAGGCTTCGAGGCAACCGATTACGGCGTTGTCTCGGTGTCCCTGCACCAAGAGGACTTGAACGGCACGCCCGTAAAACAGAATTCAACGAATTACTTCGAGGCATACGAAGTCTTCGACTGCCTGGACGACGACGGCACGTTCAACGACGCGTGCCCGCACTCTTTGGTGTCCGCGGAAACGGAGTTTTCGGCCAAGCGCAACCGCGGCGAAAACCACGTTTCGTTGTCGGTCGACGGCCAAAAAATCAAGGTGATAATCGCGGACTGCGGGGATTACGCGGTTCACGCGGGCGACACCGGGTTCTCGTTCGACGCGGGCGCGCTCCGGGCAGGCGAATCAATCCGGTGCAGCGCCTTGTTGGCGCCGCTTGCAACCGGTTACGCTTCGGTTTCCGCAAAGCTCTCCGTCGTTGACGAAAGCGGGAGCCACGACACTCAAGTCAACCGAAAGGTTTACGTTAATTCACTCGACGAAAAAGGGGGAGCCGACTTGGACCAACCCGGCTTCGGCGAGGACTGCGGGCCGTCCCCAAAGATTTATTTCGATTCAACGCTTTCAACCGACCGCCTGCACACGGCCGACGGCTGCAACCAAATATCTTTCAAGTACTCTCCCGTGTTCCCTGCGGACGCCGTGAAAATAGGGGGCGTCGGCGAGAGGCCTTTCATCAGCACGCGCATAATAAGCGGCGACGAAGGCCTCGCCGGGTGCTTTGAGTCGTGCGACGAATACGGCTCGAACTGCGTTCCCGGCTTCGACGCGTTGGTATCCGAAGGCAACCAAACCCTGAAATTCAACTCGCTTTCCGGCAGTTGCCCTCCCCGCTTCCAGCCGTACGGCTCGGGCGCGGGAATGGATTCGGCGCAGGCAACCCTGCAATTGTGGTTGCCCGGAGAGTGCGAAGCCGACGACGAAGGGTGCGGAACGGAGCTAGTCGTTTCGGTGGAGCCCTACGACGCGGACTCCTTGTTCATCGGGCCCGTGTTCACTTCCTTCCAAGTCGAAGGCGAGTCGCAAGAAGTTTTCTACCCACAGTTGTGGACCATAACCAACCACCGCCAATTCGGGGAACGCGAATTCTTGTTCGTCGAAGACGTTGAAGGCGGCGAAGGGTTGACTCCTTACTTCAAAATCGAGTTCGACGGCCCCGGCCAGAAAACCTTCGCGTACCACCCGCAACCCGGCAAGACGCTCAGCGTGTACGAGGCGAGCCACCCCGAAAAGCCGCGCCTCATCACGTTCTACGAAGACGCCGAAGTAACCACGCAATTCGATTCCGACGGCGGCGAATACCCTGTTTACGCCGACCCCGCGCTTTACGAAGGCCGCGCCGTAGTCCAAGGCCTCAACGAGTACGCATTGCTTTCCGGGCCCGAGGAATACTGCGTTGAAATCGACGGCGAACGCGAGTGCACCGGCGAAGGCTTCGAAGACGAAATCAGTTACACCAACATTCCCTTCGACCCCGACCGCGCCAAGGCGCTAATCAAGAAAGCGCGCTTTACCGCCGAGCGCACGTCGTTCTGGCGCTCCGGCACGGGTGAATCGTGGTGCACCAACGATTGCGTTGACGGCGGCGAAGTCGACGCCTCCTGCATATCCGATTGGGAGAAGTGCAAGCCCTCCCTCGAAGACTGGCGCCTATACGAAAACGTTCAATACTATGACTATCACCCGTGCACGTTCTGCAACAACACTTACCACCCGGGAGCCGAATGCGGCGAGGACTCCGAATACCTGTCCTGCACTTACAACGAAATAGACGCCTTCGACTGCGACCAACGGTGCGACTCCAAGACGCAGTCAATGCTCGTCGAATACGGCGAAGGCTCTTGTGAAACCCTTTACCTCGGCGACTCGCGCATACCCGAATACGACGCCACCCTATGCTACGAAGCCGAGGCGTGCCCCCTCCTCTTCGACGGCGAAGCGCCCGCGTGCTTTGACGACGACGGGGACGGCTTCCTTCAAGGCGACGAGTACGCGTCCATTGAAGCGTCAGTACTAGTGGGCGGCGACTCGCCTTACTACGAGTGCACGGCAGGCAAAACCTTGGCGGTACAACCCGGGTGCCGCGTTTACTGCGACAACTCGTGCTTCAACGAATACGAGTGCGACTTGTTGTGCAACGACGAAGGCCTCGTACCCGAAGAAACCGATTTCGAACGCGTTCAAACCGGGTGGCTGGACGGCGCAAAAGGCGTTTGCCGCGAGAGCGGAGGCGGCACGGACGAACTGCCGTGCATACAACAAGCGTTTTTTGAAGGGGAGGGAACGCTGGAGCCCGCTTCAAGCTTCCCCGAATACGGCGCGCAAACCTTTTCCTACCATTTCCCGCTCAACACCATCAACAAGGAAGAGCAGGACGAAGAGGGAGAATACGTTTATTGGCACGACTCCTTGTACGGCGAACCGTGCAACGAAGACGAATGCACGGAAGGCGAAGCCCTACGCATCAACCGCGTCGAAGGGTGCAGCCTGCAAGACGACGTAATTCATGAGGCGTGGAACGAGCAAGCCCTGTACGGCGTCGAAGTTCTCAACGAACCCGACGTTTTCACGGGCGAAGCGCTGTGGACCGGAACAGCGCGCGCCCTGACGCTTTCGTCCGACAACTACGTCGGCGTGCAATGCCGCAAGCCCAAAGACGTTTGGGGCGAAACCGAGTTGTGCGGCCCCATTTGGAATGATTACTCGGATACGTACGGCGCCTGCATCAACTCCCTCTACCAATTCGAGGAAGAACACGAATTGTATACCGCCGACTTCGCGGGCCGCTCAAGCGGGTTGCTTACGTTGTCCAAGGACGACCGCTACGAAAACGAGGTTTGGCAGGGAGACGAAAACGATTACGACGTGCCCATGAATCAGTACGTTGTTACGCCTGAAGGATTCATTGCTTACGGCGTGGCACAAGGCAGAGTGGACCAAGACTTTTTGACTCGAGACGGTTACTGGAACGAAATGGCTTACTGGAAGCCGGACGGGAGATACGGCGAAAGCAAAACCATTCAATGGGTTACGCCCTTCGTTGAAAGCGGTTGGTTCACGGCAATACTCGCCGCTGCAACCATTGCAACCCTTCCCGCCGCTGGCGGCTCGGGCTCGTTCCTCGCAACGATTTTCGGCGTCGAAGGATTCGGAGCCACCGTCTTGACTTGGCTTAGTGCCACCGGAACCGTTGGAACGGCGGTCGGTTCGGGCCTGACCGTCGGCCAACTCATTTGGGCTGCCGCCGAAAAAACCGAGTGCACCAGCGGCGAGCCGCCGACCGACGCTAGCGGCAATTCCCTCGGCGAAGGCGCCGAATACTGGGAGGTGCCCGAAGCCGACTTCAAGTTCAAGGCCTGCAAGGTAGGCATTCAAGTGATTGGTGAAGATGAATAAGTTGAAGCAAGCATACTTGTACGCAGAAGAAAAATGGTATTCGTTAGTCGAATCCAAACCCTCCCTGCTGCGCTTGGTTGACTCGATTGAAGCAAAAAGCGTTCCTTCCTTTCCGCTCGCCGTCACCGTCTGCCTGCTCGCATTCTTGTCGATTCTTGCCGTATCTATTTCATTCCTTGCACTACCCGACACTGCCACGCTCGAAATCCGTGCTTACGCGGACAACGCGGCGGTCGAAGGCGCGCTCGTCCAAGTTTTCGCCGGAGGAGCGCAGGTCGGTGAGGCGCGCACTAATTCGCAGGGTTTCGCCGAAATAAGCGTTTCCGACGGCGAAGTCGAGGTGCGCGTTTCCAAGAAAGGGCTCGAATCCAAGGAGTTGGCCGTCGACTTGTCGAGGGAATCCGTCGTAAAATTCGATTTGTCCAAGCCCAAATTCGACTTGGAGAAAGTCGCTCAAACCGGTCGGAGTACGGCGGAAGACACTTACGGCGTGCTGAAAGTCGGCGTGGTGGATGCGTCAACGCGCAAACCCGTTAACGCTTTTGCAACCGTGTTCGACGCGGAAACCCACGCCACCTTGTTCACGCTGGAAGTGCGCGACGGCAAGGCGGTCAGCGAAGCAATAGAATTGGATACTTACGTGTACGTCGTAATCGAATCCGAAGAACACTTGCCGTTCGACAACGCGGGCAAGCCCGTGAAAATCAGGGCGGGAACCAATTTGGTGCGCGCCTCTTTGGAGCCGCTTTACACCGAGGAAAAAGTGGAGGAGTTGGGAAAAACCCTGCCCCCCGAGGAAGTGCCCGAAGTCAACGCCGTAAAAGTGCGCGTCACGGTTACCGACGGCGAAAAAGCTTTGAAGGGAGCCAAAGTCGCCTTGTATAAGTTGAACGGCTCGGAAAGCATCCGCGTCTCGTCGAAGAGCTCGGACCGCGACGGCCTCGCCGCAATAACCGTGCCGCTCGCCAACCACTCCAACAAGAATTATTACTTGCAGGCGTCCAAGACCAGGTACCACGACGCTTACGCCGAGCCCTCCCTCAAATCCGAAAACCAGGAAATAGGGATGGAGTTGGAGGAAGCGTCCGAGGACACGTTGTGCACCATAACCGTCAACGTAACCAACGAGCTTGACGAGCCGCAGCGCGGCGCTTCGGTGCTGTTGTTCGAGCCAGTCCGATTTTCGTTCGGCGTCTACAACGCGCCCGTACGCGAAGACAAGTCGAACCGCGAGGGCTACGTCGAATTCAAGGAAGCCAAGAGAACGGGTTACCTCGTGAAGGCGAGCAAGGGCGCGCAAAGCGGAAGCGAAGATTTGGAGGCGGAAAAACCCGAGCACTTCTTGAAAATCGTTTTGGAGGACAACCCCGCTTTCCTGAAAGTCAACGCAATCGACGACTTGTCGGGCGCCCAAGTCAACGCGCGCTACGCCGCGTACTACGGCGGAGAATTATCGGACTCCTGCACGGGCTTCGAGTGCGTGCTCGAAGTGAAGGCGCGCAAGGAATTCACGCTCAACGTTGAAGCCGACGGCTATTTGCCGGTTTCCTACAACAAGACGGTGGGCAACCTTGAAAGCAAGGTTGAAAGCAATGAAACCGTTTACCTCTATCCCGAAGGCGCTTTGGACGGCTCCGTTGCCTTGTTCGGAGGGGTTTACAGCGGCAAGACGGGCGGCGAAGTAACCTCCCTGATGACCGGGCACTCTTATAGTGCCGACTTCACTCTCGTAACGGTGGGAGAAGCCGAGTTGAGCGGGCTCTACTTCGAGGTTCCCGACGGAATCGAGATAACGGGCCGTTACCCCGCGGCCGCAAACGAGTACGCGGGCGGGTCCTGCGGAAAAAACGGGTACGACCCCGAAAACGGGTATGAATGGGTTGACTTGGGCTACTTTGAGCCCGGCCAACGCGAAATATCCCTTGAATTCACGGTAAAGGAAGGCTTCGAGTTGGGTGCGGATTACGCGGGCAACGCCACCCTGAAATACCGTTCTTACGCGGTTGTAAACGGCGACTGGATGCGCAACCCGTTCGATGAAGAACTGCGTGCGGGCGCGGGGGAAGGGTTGCCGAGCGGCTGCGGCGCGGAAGCCGAAGAAATCTTTTTCGAAGTGACCGAGTCCGGGACGCGGTGCTCCAACAACGCCTGCATAACGCTTTGGTTCGAGCAAGGCGGCGACGGCGGAGCCGAAGGGTTCGAAGCCGAATCAATGCAGGGTTATTCGCCCGAAGACCCCGAATACGAGGAACTCGAAACCCGGTTCGAAATCGAGTTGCGGAAAAGCCTCGACGAGGATTCTTCGTTCGGCTTCGCATCCGACCCGCAACACTACGAGTTATCCTCCGCCCAATACTCCGGTTGCGAAGGCGAGCCCGTCGAAGTCGTTGTCGGCGTTGAAGGGTTCGGGGAAAGCTTGGCAGGCCTCCTCGACTGTTCGGACTACCACGACTACGACCCGGAATCCTACTCCGAAAACTACGTGATTACCGGCGTGGTGCGCGGCAAGCCGACTCGCTTAACCGACGAGTCCGGCGTTGCAATGGAGTTCGTCGCCAACGAGTCTACAACGCGCCACGACGCGGCGTGGTATTCCGTTGTCGAAAGCGGAGGCGAACAAAGCGATTACGCCTCGATTTCGTTCCAAAACTTCCGCCAAGACGACAACTCCGGCGAAGAAGTTCCCCAGCCAACGCCTCAACCCCAAAACGTTTACGCCGCTTACTCCCTGGACTCGTGCGAGGACAAGGACAGCGGCTACGAAGAGCCGCCAGAAGAAGGCGAGGACGCCCGTTGCCCTTACCGTTACTTAACCGGGCAAATAAGGGTTGAACAAGAGCGCTCGCGCCAAAGAAACGAGGTAAGAATAGTAATCCCCGAAAACCTGCGGCCCTTCACCCTCCACGACTACGAGGCGCCCTTCGCCCCGGTTACGACGGGTTCAACAATAGATTTCTCGGGCCCCCTAGAAGAAGGAGACGAAATAATCGTCGAACTCTGGTTCGCGCCCACCAACCACGGAGAAAACCAACCCGTTTCCGGAGAAGTCAAGGTTTCACACGCCGCCTTCGACGAACTGGGCCCGCACCCCTCTTACTCCGATTACCAGGTCGTAGTCAAGCCGGTGGCCGGCGACTCCGAAAAGGATTGGTATTTTGACGAGGACTGCGGAGCCTCGCTTGAATTGGAATACGACCCGGCGAGGGTTTACGGCGAAAAATTGTTGTTGAACGGCGGGGGGTGCAGTGAACTCGGAATGAGGGTTTCCCCGCTCCTGCCCGCGGACGGCGTCCCCTTCAACTTCACCATTGCCGGCGAAGAAACCGATGCACCCAACATTTTGTGGAGCTCCGAAAGCGGGGCTTTGGGCTGCTTCACCCTTTGCGAAAAAAGCGGGCAAGGCATTCGAAATTGTGAAGGCATCGGTTACCGCGAGCAATTGGAAGAAAAAGAATACGTTTTGAGGTATGACGCCGAAGCCGAAGAGTGCCCTTTCGAGTACGCCCCCGTCGGAAACTCGGTTTCCGAAGCCGGCGTTTCCTTGGAGTTGTGGCTCGCCGGAGAACAAAGCATCGAATTCAAGGTGAACGTCCAAGCGTTCGACGCGGAAATGCCGCGCGTTCGCTTCGGCCCCGTGATAACCGGCTTCGAGTTCGCCGAAGAACTCGGCTTGAATACGCAATTATGGTACCTCGCCGACAACAAGCAGACGCTCACCGAATCGAACCCGTCCGCCTTCAAGTTCAAGGAACGCGCCGGAGAAAAAACGAAGACTATTACGCTGGAATTCGAGGAGCCCGGCGTTCAAGCGTTCGCCTTCGTCCCGAAGGAAGAATCACAATACGAGTTGTACGAAGTGGTCGGCGGAAAAAACGAGTTGTTGTTTGAGTCCCAAGGCGGAGACCCGCAAACCAACGTATTATTCGAAGAAGGCGCGGCAAGCGACTCTTGTTCCGATGAAAAAAAGGCGTACGACCGATGCGATTCTTGGTGGCCCGAAATTTCTTGTGCCGACGAATACGATGCTTACTTGGACTGCGTTGAAGGAAAACTCGTCGGGGCAAAACGGGCAATCGGCGTAACCGACTTGCGGGCCAAGAAGGATTACGTTTGGATGCTGGAATATTACTTGGGCGAAGAGTTGAACTCCGAAATCGCTTCAATCATCAACGGCGCCAAAGGCTCGGTTTACTGGCGTTACAACCAAGCCAACTATTATTGCCAGCAATCCTTTGAAGGCGTTTCCTGTAAGGAAGGAGGCGTTTCGAGCGGGGACGGCAACTGGCGACTCGACGACGAGAATTGTTGCCGCGCGTCCGTGGACGACTGGCGCAACATGGTGCGCGACTTCATCGACGACCCCCAACCGTGCACCTTCTGCAACAACACTTACAAGTGGTGGAGCGCGGCGGGCGCGTGCGGAGATGAATCCGACGAATTCGACTTCGACTGCACCGAGGAAACAATCGACTCCTACGAATGCGACGAGCGCTGCATTAATTACGGCGGCCAAGGCGAGCTGGTCGTAGGGCGGGGCGAAGAATACCTTGAAGAAGGCGAGTGGGTGAAGTGCGACCGCGACAATAAGTGGTTCGACGAAGAAGACGGTGCGTGCGTGAAGCCGTGCGACAACTGGTGCGAAAACGAAGAAGAGTGCAACCCCGAATGCGGCCAGGACGGCTTGGCGCACGACGAATACTACGGGCCATGGTACCAGGACGGGTGGTTCAACGAGACGAGTTTGGCGCTCGTGCAGGCAACGCCGCCCGAAGGCGACGATGAAACCAGTGAAGAAGAAAAACGCTTTTCTCCGCTCTACTACTTCCCCGAATACTACGAGGAAACGCCTTCCTTCGGGTATTCGCTTCCCGTGAACTCGTTGAATTCAAGGTTTTATGAGGATTGGGACAGCTTCGTTTACGTGGGCGAAAACGCCGTCGACTTCGAGGGATGCGATTACGAGTACGGCGCCTTCAAGCTCGAAGGCGTCTACGACTTCCGGGTCGCCTTCGACGCCGAATGGACTGAAGACCACTATTACGGGCTGCCTTCGGGTTCGGGCAATGCCTTGACTCTTAGTGAAGAACAATACGTGAACACGAGTTGTGAAAAGCAGGAGACCACGCTTTGCGGGTACTTGTATGATTACGAGCGCGGCGTCGGCGCCAAAACGCAGACGTGCGTTGCCAGCTTGTACGACTTCGGCGACGCTTATTACTCGCAAAGCGACCCGTCCTACGAAACACCGCCCGTCTGGGCCCTTGTCCGCGACGAGCCCGAAACCGAGGTGTTACGCACCGAATACGGCGCCACGCGCTTCGAGGCGAGGGACGGCGAAAGCGACGTGATAATCACGAGGAACGGCTACCCGACGGCGTTAAGCAACTACGCGTCCTCGCACGACTTGGACGTGGCGGTCTGGGTTGAACCCGAGAGTGGACAACCAAAAGCCGGCGAACTCGACGTGTTCGGTAACCGGCGGTATTATTCGAGCAAGGACGAGGATGCATTGGAGCAAAGCCCGTGGCTCGAAGGAATAGACGAAATAGTGTGCGTGTTTTCGGGCATAAGTCGCACTACCGAATGGTTCTGCGGCGTTCCCGGCGGCGACTGCGACTCCCACGAGGACTGCGAACCCGGTTTTGCCTGTTCCTCGGGCACTTGCGTTCCCGGCGGCGCGTATTGCAGCCACCCCTACTACTGGCTGGACGGCGAGTGCGTGGAATGCTTGTCTGCCTGGGATTGCCAGCTTGGAGAGGACTGCGTTTTCAACGAGTGCGTTGAAGACGACGATTGAACAAAACCCTTAAATAGCTTTCTTCCCCTTCTCTTCGTGCAATCCTTTACTTTAATTTAACTCCTATTTTTTAGGCGTTGAAGCGTATGTATCAGAAGGTGGATGAACTGAATGGTTGAAAAAGAAGTGTTGAAGGGAACCACTACGGTGGGACTCGTTTTCGACGGCGGAGTAGTCGTCGCGGCCGACAAAAGGGCTACGATGGGTCACTTCATTGCCGGAAAGTCCGTTGACAAGGTTTTCGAGATTGGAGACAAAATCGTTATGACTACCGCGGGCGGAGTCGGAGACGCGCAAGCGCTCGTGCGCTTGATGAAGGCGGAATTAGAGTTATATAAGTATCAAAGCCGCGAGCCGCTCACGGTTGAAGGCGCGGCAACGCTTTTGGCCAACGTTTTGCAGGGTCACAAGTACTTCCCTTACTTCGTTCAATTAATCGTGGCCGGCCACGACGGCAAGCCCCGCCTCTTCGACCTCGACTTGGCGGGCGGCTTGATGCCCGACAACGTTGTTTCAACGGGTTCGGGCTCGGTTACGGCTTACGGAATCCTCGACGAAGGATTCAAGGAAAAAATGCCGCGAGGAGAAGCGGTCAAGCTGGCGGCGCGCGCCGTGAACGCGGCGATGCGCAGGGACAGCGCGACCGGCGAAGGAATCGACGTCGTCTGCATTACGGAAAGCGGCGTCAAAAAGTATTCCAAAGAGGAAGTAAAGTCCTTCCTCGAGTAATAAAACTCCGCGCGGGGAAACCCAACAAAAAAGTATTTTTATCATGCCCAGGAAAGACGCCGACTTGAAGGAGTTGACGCAGGCGGTTGCAAGCGTTTTGCCGGACGCCTGCCAGCTCGCGAAAGTCGAGCCAGAAGGACCCCAAGTAGTAATCTACTTGAAGAACATTCAGGCGTTTTACGACGACGAAAACCTGATAACCAAGCTTGCGAGCAAGGTGCGCAAGAAGGTTCTCGTTCGAGTTGACTCCAGCGTTTTAAGCGAGCCGGAGGCGGCTTTGTCCACGATAAAGTCGCTGGTGCCCGAGGACGCCGGCATTCAAGAAGTGCGCTTCAACCCCTCGTTCAACGAAGTCGCGATTGAAGCGTTAAAACCCGGCCTCGTAATAGGCAAGGGTGGGTCCACCTTGAAACAAATAATTCTCAAAACGGGTTGGAGCCCTAAAGTCTTGCGGTCGCCCACCACGCCCAGTGAATTGATTCGCGCAATTCGCGGGGCAATGCTCAAGAATTCGCCTGAGCGCAAGAAGTTCTTGAACGCGCTCGGCAAGAAAATGGTTTTGGCCGATAAAGGTGCCTGCGAGTGGGTGAAGATTACGGCGCTCGGAGGCTTCAAGGAAGTAGGGCGCTCCTGCCTCTTGCTGCAAACCCCGAAGAGCAACGTGTTAATAGATTGCGGAATCAACCCGGACACCAACAACAAGCAGGGCTCTTACCCTTACTTGAACGCGATGAACATTCCGCTCAACCAAATCGACGCCGTCATATTATCGCACGCCCACCTCGACCACTCCGGGTTCATCCCCTACTTGTACAAGTTCGGGTACGAAGGCCCGCTTTACTGCACGCCGCCCACCCGCGACTTGATGATTCTCCTGCAACAGGACTGCATCAACGTAATGAATTCCGAGGGCACCGGCGCGATTTACGGCGAGCGCGACATCAAGAAGCAGTTAAACCACGTAATCGCGCGCGATTACGGGGACGTCACCGACGTAACCCCTGACATACGGTTCACGTTCCACAACGCGGGCCACATCCTCGGGAGCAGCAGCATCCACTTGCACGTGGGTGAAGGCCTGCATAACCTGGTTTATTCGGGCGACATCAAGTACGGCCGAACCAACCTGTTCGACCCCGCAGACACGCGCTACCCCCGCGTCGAAACCCTCTTAATCGAAAGCACTTACGGTGGACGCGAAGACCTCCAGCCCCGGCTCGACCACTCCGAACAAAAACTTGTGGACTCCATACGCGAAACCATTGCGCGCCGCGGAAAAGTTTTGATCCCCGTTTTCGCGGTCGGGCGCGCGCAGGAAATAATGTTGGTCCTCGAAAAATACTTGAAGAACGACGGCGTCCCCGTTTACTTGGACGGGATGAGCCGAGAGGCGAGCGCGATTCACACGGTTTACCCCGAGTATTTGAGGCGCAACGTGAAGCGCCGCATCCTCCAAAACAATTCCCCTTTCAACCACGAAATGTTCAACAACGTGGAGTTCAAGGATAGGCAAAGCATCGTGGAAGACGACGACCCCGCAATCATACTCGCACCTTCCGGAATGCTTTCGGGAGGTCCGTCGGTTTCCTTCCTCAAAATGATGGCTGAAGAAGAGCGCAACTCCCTCATATTCGTTGGCTACCAAAGCGTTTCATCCCTCGGCCGAAAGATTCAAAACGGCGAGAAAGGGGTTCCCGTACTCAACGAACGCGGCAAAGTGGACTCCGTAAAGATTCGCCTAGGCGTGCACACCGTGGACGGGTTCAGCGGGCACAGCGACCGCGCCCAACTAATGGCTTACTCGCGAAACATTCGCCCCAAACCCAGCCGCGTCATCACTATGCACGGAGACGAAAACAGGCCCGACGAACTCGCGCGCTCAATCAACCGAATGCTTCACGTGAAAACCGGCGCCATAATGGATTTGGACAGCATTCGGCTGGTATAAAATGCGTTTGGTCATAACCGGAACGCCGGGAACCGGCAAAACCGTTCTCGCAAAAAAAGCGGCGGAACGCTTTAGGCTGCCCCTTTATCCCGCGACCGCAATAGCCAAAAAAATGCGTTGGGTCAAGCGCGGAGTCGCAAACCTAAGAAAGCTCCGCGAATACTATTCTTCCCTGCCGGGAGGATTCATAGCCGAAGGCCACTTGTTGTGCGAGTTCCCCGTTCCCGGAGCAAAATGCTTGGTGTTGCGCACGCAACCCTGCGAACTCGAAAAGCGCTTGAAGGCGCGCGGATACTCGAAGCGAAAAACCAGGCAAAACGTGGAATGCGAAGTAATAGATTACTGCTTGTTGAAAGCCGAAGAAAATTACGGCGAAGTGCTTCAAGCCGACAACACTTTTTTCCCGCCCCTCGAAAAAGCGTTGGAGGGGGGTGCGGAATGCGATTGGGTTTTTGGGTTCGCATCCCAAAGAACAATATAATGTAACTACTCAAAGGTTATCCTTTAAATAGGGGTTTTTCTCCTATATTGTTACTATTCAAGGTGGTTTTGAAATGAAGAGAGTATTAATTGTATTCTTGTTTGCGGCTTTGCTGGCCGCGGCAATGCCCGCCGTCCAGTCGGCGGTTGCAACCCCGGCGCCCACGCCGAAGCCGTTTGCTTCGGCCAAGAGTGTCCGACCGCATAATTTGGTAGTGCCCGAAGCCGGGCCCGCGACTTCCGCAGTTAAAGTGAATGCCGCGCCGGCCGCAAACGCAAAACCACTTGATTCCGCGGCCACCACCCGAACGCCTTTTTCGGAACCCGTTGAACGAGAAAACCCGCCGTCATTAGCCGACTCGTTTTCCTCGGCCGTACAAAAAGTTTTTTCCGCCTTCAACCCCTACGCGCCGGAAGCACCGCGCGCTTCCAACGAAGTTTCCTTCTGCGAGTTGTCGCCTGCAAGCGTTCAACTGCCGACAATCGCCAATCAAACCTTTGAAGTCGCTTGTTACGGGCCCGGAATGAGTCCCGGAGGCCAAGTACAAGTTGATTGCCCCGAGCTTTTCTGGGCGACCGACATCCCGAACGCGTACATGGCTCCCGGCCGCTCGAATTATTCGAGCCGCCTCAATTATTACGACGCTCCCGCAACTGATGGAATCGTGACCGCGTCTACCCTTCCCACGCCGGACGGCCAACTCGCTTGCTCTGCCCAAGTCCAAATAATCCAAGACGCGGTTTCCTGTGAACTCTCGCCTTCTCCCGCCAACCTTTCCGGCGGCGAGCAACAACAATTCAACTTGACTTGCTTTGATTCCATTGGGCAAGTAACCGATTGCCCGGCAGCCGAATGGTTTACCGACGTTCCCGGCGCAACCCTTTCCGACGATTACGACAACGAGTCGTCTACCCTAATCACCGGCGAAATTCACGGTAACGGAACAATTACCGCGCGCTTCACCGAAGTGCAAGGCGAGAGCCCGGGAGGGCACGCCGTATACGCGCGCCTCCAGAGTTGTTCGGCGGAAGTTACCGTCGAGCACTATTATGCGGACTCCTGCGAAGTCCAACCCGACTCCGCGGACGTCCTCGTAAACGGCCAACAAGAATTCAACGTTTCCTGCTTCAACCGGTTCGGCGGGTCGATTGCCTGCCCGACCGTGGAATGGGAAACCGACGTTCAGGATTCTTCAATAGCGGGAGCCAACTTAACCGCGTCCTTTTTCGCGGGAAGCGTTGACGACCGCGGCCTCGTAACCGCTTCATTCGAAACCGAGTTCGGTGGAGGCGCCGGATTCGGTGCTTCCGAACGCGAATGCTCTTCATACGTACACGTTTACGACCCGTTCGCAACCGCTTCGTGCAGTGTTGGCCCTTCCAACGCCTCGGTTCCATTCAACGGCTCGCAATCCTTTGACGCGACTTGTTTTAATGCGGACGAAGACGTAGTCGACTGCCCCGAACTCACTTGGAACCTGATTTCCCCGGTTCTCCACGATTCTTACGTTGACCCCTCCCAACACAATTCCTCGACCACGTTTTACGCGGGCGAAACCAAGGGCCACGGCTTGATAGAGGTTTACTGGGAGGGCGCCACCGGTGAAGGAGACGGTCCTTTCGTTTCCTGGCCGCCGTGCGGAATTATAGTAACCGTTTTCGACCCGGATGAGCCCGTTGCCTGCGAGCTCGTCCCCGAAAACGCGCTCGTGCCCACGTGGGAACAGCAATACTTCGGCATCCAATGCCTTAACGGTAACGACTCGATAGTGCCTTGCCCTCAAATGGAGTGGTCCACTAACGCGACCGGCTCCATAGTCGACCCGCAATTCTCGAATAACGGCACCACTTTCCGCGCCGGGCCCATCGAATCCTCGGGCTACGTTAAAGCCGCCAAGTTCGCGGCTTCGCCGATGGAAGAGCGCTTCGAGTGCGAGGCAAGCGTGCAAGTATTCGACGCGCAAGCAGTCGAATCCTGCAACCTTACGCCTTCCAACGCGTCCATTGAAAACGGCGGCTCCCAACAATTCAACGCTACCTGCCTTAACTTGGCCGGCGGCGAAACCGCTTGTCCCGTTTTCGACTGGGGCACGGACGTTATCGATTCTTGGATGAATCCCTTGCAAGGCGACGAGTCCAGCGTGTTTTACGCCGGCAATGCCTCGGGCACGGGATTCGTTTACGCCGATTCGACGGACGCTTCCTGTAACGCATCGGTCGAAGTTTTCGAGCCCGTAACCGCTGTTTCGTGTAATACCACTCCCCAAAACGCTTCGGTTCCCGGCAACGCGACGCAGGCGTTCGGCGTGCAATGCTTCGACGCTTCCAGCCAAGCCGTAAACTGCCCGGCAATGAATTGGAGTACGGACGTGCCCAACTCGTGGGTCGCCCCCGAACAACACTATTCTTCCACCGTTTTCTACGCCGGAACAACGCCTTCCAGCGGATTCGTTTACGCGGAATACTCTTCTTTCTCTTGCCAGTCGCAAGTGCAGGTCACCACGCAAGCCGATTCGTGTGCGTTAAACCCGTTGCACGCCGAGACCACGGTCAACAGCTCGCAATTATTCGAGGCGACTTGTTATGACGAGTTCAACAACCTCGTGGACTGCCCCGTAATGGATTGGGGTACCACCGTAATCGGCGGTTGGATGTCGCCGTTGCAGGGCGGCGAGTCCAGCACGCTTTACACGGGCAACGCGGTTGAAGACGGCGCGACCGTTACGGCTTCCGCCGGCGCCTCCTTCAACTGTACGTCCACCGTCGACGTCAACCCGTTGAACGCTTCCTCGTGCGCCTTGTCTCCCTCGAACGCCTCGGTTCCATCCGACTCAACACAACGCTTCAACGTGGCGTGCTTCGACTCGCTTTTGAACCCGGTAACGTGCCCCGCAGTTAATTGGAGCACGGACGTTGCCGGCTCGTGGGTCGACCCCGTACAATCCAACGATTACACCGATTTTTACGCCGGGCCTTCGGAGGCCAACGGCAGCGTTTTCGCGGAACACTCATTGTTCTCGTGCAACGCCCAAGTTGAAGTGACCGAAGAAGAGCCGCAACCCGTTTCGTGCACCCTGACGCCTTCAATCGCCCAAGTTCCCTCTGCCGGCTCCCAAAACTTTACGGTGCAATGCCTTGACTCCGACAACCAGTCAATAGCCTGCCCCGTAATGGATTGGGGCACCGACGTTGCCGGCTCGTGGATGAACCCGCTGCAAAGCGGTTATTCAAGCGTTTTATACGCCGGAATGATTACGGCCAACGGCTCGGTCAACGCGTCCAACGCCGACTTCTCGTGCACCGCGCAAGTACAAGTAGTGCCCCTTGAAGCCGAGCGCTGCGAACTCGCGCCGTCATCTTCAACGATTCCATTGAATTCCTCGCAACGCTTTAACGCGTCGTGCTTCGACTCGTCCAACCAATCGGTTGCATGCCCCGTGATGAATTGGTCGGACGACCTCGTGGAATCTTACCTCCAACCCGAGTCATCAAGCGAATACTCCGTGCTTTACTCGGGCACTACCGCCGAAAACGGCTCGGTCACCTCTTCCTTCTCTTCCTTCTCGTGCCAGGCAAGCGTACAGGTTTACTCGGACTCCCAACCTTCCTCTTGCTCGTTGTCGCCTCAACAGGCAACCCTGCAAGTCAACGGAGAACAATTGTTCGGGGCCGCGTGCCTAGACCAGTACGCGCAACCCGTCGAATGCCCTGCCCTCAACTGGTCCACCACCGCGCCCCAATCCGTTATGGACCCCCAGCAATCCTCCTTCAATTCGACGCTGCGCGCCGGCAACCAAACCGGTGAAGGAATCGTTTTGGCGGAAGCACAATCCTTCTCGTGCCAAGCAAACGCTTCAATAGAGAGCACACCCGACCGCTGCACTCTTTCGCCCACAAGCGCGCAAGTGCCGGTCAACGGCTCGCAACTCTTCGAAGCCTCTTGTTCGGACGCTTTCGGAAACGACTTGGAGTGCGGCGTACTCGATTGGTTTACCGTCGTTGCGGGCGCTTGGATGGCTCCCAACCAATCCTCTTTCAACAGCACTTTTTACGCGGGCACGGTTACGGCCAACGGCTCGGTGAACGCTTCAACCGCCGACTATTCGTGTAATGCAAGCGTGGAAGTCGTGCCTTTGGAAGCGGTTTCGTGCTCTCTCAACCCCGAAAACGCTTCAATGCAAACCGATTCCTCGCAACGCTTTAACGCGTCGTGCTTCGACTCGTCCAACCAATCGGTTGCATGCCCCGTACTGTCGTGGAACACCACGCTTTCGGGCGGGTGGATGCAGCCCTGGCAGTCAAGCGACTACTCCCTGCTTTACTCCGGAAACGTTTCCGAAAACGCTTCGGTTACCGCGCAATACGTTAACGGCCAAAACTTTTCGTGCACGGCCCAAGTCGAAGTAACCGATTCGCCGGTGGCTTCGAGCTGCACCCTTTCGCCGAACCCGGCAAGCGTGCAAGTGAACGGCCAACAAGCCTTCCAAGCCGCGTGCCTCGACCAGTTCGGCGCCGCAACCGCGTGCCCGAGCCTTGCGTGGGCAACGGACGTAACCAGCGGCTCGATGAACCCTTTGAATTCCCCGAATTCCAGCACATTGACTGCGGGCAACACTACCGAGCAAAACAAGACGGTCATCGCAGTAGCGCCATCGTTCTCGTGCCAGGCCACGGTCAACGTGGTCGAGGAAGACGCGCCGGTCGCCTGCGTTCTCTCGCCTTCAACCGCTTTCGTTCCGTTGAACGGCTCGCAAGCATTCAACGTGCAATGCCTCAACGCTTCCAACGGTTCCGTGAACTGCCCCAACATGTCGTGGGCTTCCAACGGCACTAACTCGTCGATGGACCCACAGCAATCCAATTCTTCGAGTACGTTCAACGCCGGAAACACGGGAGAATTCGTCGAAGTAACCGCTACCGCGGGCTTCACTTGCTCGGCTTACGCAACGGTTTACGACGATTCGGCGGTCGCGTGCTCGCTGTCGCCTTCAAGCATTTCCCTGGCGTTCGGAGGCCAACAATCGGTTTCCGTTTCGTGCACTGACTCGCAAGGATTCAACACGGCTTGCCCGAACTTGAATTGGGCGACTTCCGTGCCCGGCGCGTCAATGAGCCCGAGTCAATCCTCTTCATCCAGCGTGTTCACGGCGGGCTCGACCGCGGCAACCGGCCAAGTCACGGCGACCAACGGTTTCTCTTGCTCTGCAAGCGCCGAAGTTCACTCCGGCATCGAATACGGCGGCGGCGAAGACAGCCACGACATTTACTATGGCAGTGGAGGCGGCTCTACCAGTAACGGCCTCGGACCCAGCCAACCGGTTGCAACGCCTACCCCGTCGCCCACGCCCACAAGGCCCCCCAGGCCCGCGGTAATCGCTTCGCCGACTCCGGCGCCCACCGCCGAGCCCACGGCCGCACCCACCCAAGAGCCGTCGCCCGAGCCGTCACCCACGCCCGGCCCCGCAACCGGTTTGGTTACGCAGGCCACGGCTTCGTGGCTCGTCGTAATCTTCGGGTTGGCGGGCAGTGCGTTCGCCGTTTTCCGCAAGCACTTGGGATTCTAATTTTTTTTTTTAATTCAATAAGGTTTTAAAGGAGGAAAGACCATAACAAAAAGTGTAATGATTATTCGAGCCCTATTGAGGGGTTTCGGCTGGTGGGATTGAAATGAGTGTAGAGCCCAAGTTCGAGGAAATGTTCGGCGGCCACAAGGACTACGTTGTCAGCGAGCCCGGAAAGGCGTTGAGCGACGAGGACCGCCAATTAATGGAGTTCCTCGAAAACAGCGCGCCCAAGATTCTCGTGGTCGGAGCCGGCGGAAGCGGCAACAACACCGTGAACCGAATGAGCGAAGTAGGCATTGCCGGCGCAAAACTGCTTGCCGTGAACACGGACGCCCAGCACTTGCTTCAAACGGGTGCCGACAAAAAGATTTTGATTGGAAAAAGCAAGACGCGGGGAATGGGTGCGGGAAGCAACCCCGCGGTAGGCGAAGCCGCGGCTCAAGAACAACAAGAAGAGCTTCGCAGCGCCGTGCAGGAAGCCGACTTGGTGTTCATTACTTGCGGCTTGGGCGGCGGCACGGGTACGGGCAGCGCCCCGGTAATCGCGAAAATCGCGAAGGACGCGGGCGCCCTCGTAGTCGCAGTAGTAACCCTGCCGTTCACTTCCGAGGGCTCGAAGCGCACGCGCAACGCGTTGGACGGCTTGGAAA
>CAZVVY010000008.1:0-29445 GCA_964630975.1 Microcaldota archaeon
CACCGAAAAAGCGTTCTCGTAAGCGCGCGCGTCGTCCCCCGAATACTTTTCGCCGAGGCGCGCCTCCAACTTCGAGACGTAGGAAGAAAACTCGTCGAAGTAGTCCTCCCCCAATTTTTGGAGGGCCGAGTAATGGCGTTCCTTCAACTGCGCCTTCCTCAACTCGTCGTAACTCAATTCGTCCAAAAAACGCCCACCTAACAAAAATCTAGTAGTGCAAGGTATATTATGGTTTCAGTGATCATCCAACTAAATCAACTAGTTTAGAAGAAATATAATCTAATCCCCCTCTAAGGGAATAGAATGGAGTTTTTCGAGCAAATTCTTTAGAAAATATCATCTTTCTCTTGGACAAATCCCTTTTATCTAAAGAAAGTAAAGAGTATTTCAAGTTCATTAGCGTCGCATTCGTAGATCTAATACACTCCGAAAAACCCCTAAAAAGCCTCAAAAACGAATCAAATTCCGAAATTCTACCAGAAAAATTATTTGAAGAAAATCTAAAAAGAAAAATTTTAGAAACGGAAGATGGACTACTAGTTCTAGAAATGCCAACATTTTCTGGGCAAACATACGATCTTTCAGAACCCAATCGCCCCATAATAGATTTTGACGAGCGCGGATAGTTTCTTAAAAAATAATCGTCTCTCAAAATTGTTACTCGATTACCGGAAACACAACAAAAACGATTTTTTTGATCTTGGGTAAACAATATTGCTTTATCGTTTTTAACTAAAGTTGCACAATGTAAACCAAAAACGCCTTGTTCTTGATAAAGCATTTCAAAAATTGCTTGCATAAAAAAAGTAATTTGAAAAGAGGATATGGTTTCGTCGCACTTACTAAAGAGCGTTAACCGCCTAGAAGGCATCCGTCCCCTAACACCATCAAAAGAGCCGTTAACATGCCTTAAATAAAAATCACAATTTTTTTCTTTGGGCATTTGGAAACGACAACGTTAGGTATAATCGATTTAACGAACGGAGAATTTAAAAGTTCATTGGCTAATGGTTCGCTAAAAGTACTAAAAAATATTTTTTTCCAAACGAAGCAATTTCTAAATTAATCACTTGAAGTAATGACCTCTTTTAAGATGTCTTCAATTTTTAATTTTAAATTTTTTTATTGTTTTGAAGTAAATTATGGAACTTAAAGTCCTTAATAACTTCATATTTCTTTAACCCTCCTTACTCGAATCCCCTGCAACAAGGCCGTGGCCCGCGAGGAACACGGCGACCGCTTCGGGCACGAGCACCCGTCCCTCCAACTCCCACTCACGGCCTGCGAACTCGAATTCTACGCGTTTCAACAAGTCCACGGACTCGCGCTTCTTCACGGAAAACGCCAAGGCGTGCTTGAACGGGTCGAAGCCGGGGCGGTCAACGGTTTTCGCCAGCATTCCGGTTGACCCGTGCAACGAGTCCGGCAACCGAATCAACCTCGCCAAATCCAGCGTAACCTGTGCGTCCGGGTTCAACGCTTTTTCAACGCGCAACCCTTGAAAAACGGCGTCCCACAACGGGCGCAACCGCAACTCCCAGTTGCCTTCGCGAATCGACTTCAAGAAAAACTCCTTGTCATTCAAAAGCCACTCGCGCTCCTTTTTCGGGAGCACGCCTTTCAAAGATTCCTCTGAAGCGCTTTTTATTGCCCTCTCGGCTGCAAACAAGAACTTGGCGTTCCAGCCCTTTGATTGGTTGGACGGCCCGCGCACTTGCTTCTTGCGACCTTGCCTGGACTCGATTAAAGGCGGCGTTTTAGGGCCGTTCACGTATTGCAGTAATTGGCGGCGCGCACCCGCACCCAGTTCGCGCACGGCGCCCGAGTGAACGTGGACGTGGTAGCCCTTGTTGCCGCTGAAGTTAACGGTTACTTCCTTCGAAGAAAAGCCGTAATCGACCTGCAAAAATTCTTCCTTCAAAATCAGGCAATCCCGCAAAATGGATTCCAGGCACTCCCTGCAAATCAACGGGTTGTGGTCGTGTTCGCCGAGGCGCGCCTCGTCGAAGTCGAAGCACAAGTCCGCGCCCCGAAAACCCTTGTTCTTCATTGGCCGCGCGCCCGGCAAGTCGTAGTACGCCAGCGAATAAGAGGCATACAACGGCGCTTCCCCCGTGAAGTACTGTTTCAACTCTTGTTCGCCGCGAAACCACAAGTGCCTCAAATCGATTTTTTTCTCGTAACCAACGCCGAACTCGCGTTCAACACAAGCTTCGGGCGCGGGCGGCTGTTCGCGCGAATAATACTCCTTGAATTTTTCGCGGACAATCACTTTTTCTTCCTCCCACACTTGGCGCAAGCGGCGGCCCCGAACTGGTCACGGAACGTCTGGCACGAAAAGTGAATGCCGGGGTGTTTGTACACCCAATCCAAAACGCTTAACCCCTCGTGCAACGAGTACTCTTCGTTGCCTTTCGCGCAACGCGAAACATAGTCGCGCACCACGGCTTCGGCCTGCGAACGCGGAACGCGGTCGTTGACGAGAGCAACCGCAATGGTCATCGCGCCGTAATACCTCTTTCCTTCGGGCGCGCCCTCAAGCACCAAGCCCTTAACGCAAGGCATCGACGCGTACTTGCCCTTGAACGAGCGCGCCGACGCCTCTCGCGGCAATTCGACGGACAACTCCTTGGCGACTTCCTTGACCAAAGAAGGCAAGGCGCGCTTTTCGAGCCCCGAAAAATCTTTTGCCTTGGCGGCGGCGGCTTCCCTCAACAACGAGGACAAACCGGGCCGCCCGAAAAAAACGCGGCCGCCTTCCACGTCTTCTTCTTCCAAGTGCTTGCCGCCGTTCAACAAGTAGTCGTTCAAAGAAACCGAGTAATCGCCTTCAAGCGACGGAAAAAAATCGCGCGCGATTTCGCGAAAATCTTTTTCGTTTTCATCCCTCAACGACTCGGCGAACCGCCTCGACAACGCGAACGCGTACTTGGATGAAACGAAGGAGTTGCCCAACGCGAACAACAAGAGGCGCTGCAAGGCGTGCAAGCGCGCGGCTTCCTTAGCGCTTGAAACAATTGAAGGAGAGGGCTCGGACAAGAGCACGGCTAAAACGGCTTTCTTGGCTTCAACGAGCTCTTCGTAACCCACTTCTTCGCCGCCCACGAACTCCTTGCCCGAAGGCAGGAAAGGATAGCGGGCAACCAATTCTTTTCTCATAAAAGCGTTACACTCGCTCGAACCCGAACAAGTAAGAGTCGACGTCTTCCTCCCACTCCAAGTGGAACGGCTTCGGGAACTCTTCCGTGTTGGCCGGCGAAAGCATTGTAACGTTCAACGCAAGGAAGAACTCGGTTTTGGAAGCGTCTTTCACGAACACTTGCGCCATTATCACGTCTCCCTCTTCGAAGTCGCGGTTGACGAAGCACTCTCCTTCAAGCACGTACTTGCCCGCGTAATACTCGGGGCGCAACGATTCCTTGACCAAGCCGAACCATTGCGCCGGCGAATAATACTCTTTGTAAGGCTTGCACTCCACTCCGCCCCGTGAAGGCGCCACGAACACGAAGAACGCGAGCGCCAAAATTATTAAGCCGAGCACCGCGTAACGCTGAACCGGCGACTCGCCGCCCTTGAATGAAAACAGGCGCGTAAACAAGTCCATCCAGCCCGACGGACTCTTCAACTTGCCGAGCGCCTCGCCCGTCTCATCTTCCCAACCCTTGGGCTTTCCGGGAACGACTTCCAAACCCATTGGAACGCCTAGCGCCCCGTCAACCTCGAACTTATGCGTGTCCCCGGCAACATCAACCCAAACACGGTAAAACGGCACGTACAACTTGTTGACCGCGGAAACCGACACGTTCTCCGGCTTTATGCCCCCCACGTGCGCCGCAATCTTGGTTGCCGCCGTCTCCTTGACTTCGCGGTACGACACGGCGGTCGGCTCGATTTCCGGCTTCATCCCCTTCTCCGTCTCCCGGCTCTTCTTCACGGGACGCTCCAAAATCGCGGGAATCAAGTCGTTCAACTCGCCCGTGTACGCGTTCAAACCCGTTTTACCCGTGGGCGACGCGCCTTTTTCGGCGACTATGTCGAACGAAAAAACCCAGTAAGGAGTGTAAACCAAGTGGAATTCGCTTACGCTCGCGTTCCGCCAACCCTTCTTCACCAACGACTTCTGGACAATGCTCAAAGCGACTTCCGAGGTTACGCGGGCCTTCAACGCGGGCGCATCCAACAACATGCATTCATTACGCTTGAACAAGTTTAAAACCTTGTTCAAACAAAACCATTTCATGGCGCGAACCAAAGCCCGTTTCCCCGGCGAAATCAAGGTAATCAACAACGCGGTCAAGAGGCCCGAAAACAAGGGTGGAATAGTCATCGGCGCCTATCCAACGAAAAAAGACGGCGAGCGATTCGACGAAAAAATAAACCACGTTTCAACGCGTTACCCCGACACGTTGGCATACCTTAGAATGCACCCTAAAGGCGAAAACCTGGCGGTATCAATAATAAAGAGGGATTTCAGAAACGGAAGGCTTCACGCAGAAATGCGCCGCTACGGCAATTACCGAGAAGCACTCATTTCGGCGGCAGAAAACTACGCCAAGGAAAACGGTTTCAAACAAGTATTGATTGCGGGAGCCGAACACCAAAAAAGGGCTAGCCCGAACATACCCGAACACGAGTTGGCCAGCACCTACGAAAAAATTCCCTTTAAACTAGGCTACTCCAAGCAAACCTTGGAAGAACCCGTTGAACTGGAGAGTTTTACCAATAGGCATTTTTGGATTAAAAAAATAAAGTAAAAAACAAAATAAAAAAAAAAGAAGAAACTAACCGAACAACGCGGCGAGGCCTTCGCCCGCTTCGGCTTCCTTTTCCTCGTCCGACTTCTCGTCGTCCGCTTCTTCCTTCTTTTCCTCGCCTTCAGCCGGAGCGGCTGCGACAGCAGGCGCCGCGGCAACCGCGGCGTTCTCAATCGCTTCCTCGATGTTCACGCCGTCCAAGGCAACGCACAAAGCCTTGATTTTGGCTTCGTCTTCCTGGATTCCGGCTGCGGACAAAACTTTTCCAACGTTTTCCTCGTTGATCGGCTGCCCCGCCGAGTGCAACAACATCGCTGCGTACACGTCCTTCATTTCACAACTACCTCCCAAAAAAATTATTCGCTAACCTCATTCTTATCTTCTTTCGCCGGTGCTTCGGCCACTACCGCCTCAGCCGGCTTTTCCTCGGCCGGTTTTTCTTCAACCGGTGCTTCGGCTTCCGCCGGCTTTTCTTCGGCGGGCGCTTCGGCTTCCGCCGGCGCTTCCCCGCCCTTCTCGTCAACCGCCTTCTTCACGGCTTTCGCTTCGAGAGCGGCCTTGGAAACGATTAACGGAGCCGAAACGTCGTTCCAAACCTCGACGTAAACCGCGAGGTTCACCGACTTGCGGTAAGCATCCTGAATGGCGGCCAAATAAGCTTCCTCGTCAATGTCGAGGTCTTCGCCCTTGTACACGGTTCCGTCCTGCAACACCGCCAAAACGTTGATGCCGACTTCGAACGGTTCTTCGCCGAGCTTGCCCAAAACGTTTGCCGCCGCCTCGGTAATCGGTTCGCCCGCCTTGGCAACGACGGCGTCCTTCATAATCACGACTTTCGGACCCTGAATCTTGGCCTGCAAACCCGCGTTCTTCAAATCCGTTAGTACCGGGCCCGGCGTCAAATTCGTTTCGCCCGCCTTAACGACCAAGTCGTCGTGCGGCACTTGGCCCGCTTTCGCGGCCACGTTGGACTTGTTGCGCTTGAACAACGCGTACAACTTGAATGCGTCCAAGTCACTCAACACGAGCACCGTCGCATTACCGAAGAATTCTTCGAGCGCCTTCACGTCTTCACGCCCGCACTCTTCGATTGCGCGCTTCAACAGCGTCTGCCTGCCGAAGTCGAGTTTCACGTTTTCACGCGTCTTCTTCTTGATTTGATTGTACTGCTTTGAAGGCAATGACGCGATTGAAGCCACGGCTATAACCGGAAACTTCTTCAAATCCTTTTTTACGGCTGCAACGAACTCCTTTTTTTCCTGCTTGCTTGCAACCATTACACGGCCACCTTCACGGGCTTACCCATTGTAAGCTTTAAAACCATTGACTTGACTTGGTGCTCGTTCACCTTGCCGTACACTTGGTCGAGCACGGCAACCACGTTCTCAGTTATTTGCTCTGCCGGCATCGACTCGTTGCCCACGATGCAGTGCACCGTCGGCAACATCTTACCCTTCGTCTTCAAGTTAACGGTTCGCTTCGCGCGCTCCACGAACGCCTTGGCGTCCGCGTTCGGCGGCAAAACAGAAGGCATCTTGCCTTTCGGGCTCAACACCCTGCCCAACTCCTTGCCTACCACGGCCATGAGCTTGGGTTCCGCCAACGCGTTGTACTCCAAGAGTTGAGACGCCTTCTTCTTGTCCTTCGCGTACTCGGCGACTTCCTTGGAACCCAAAACGAGGTCGGCCACGCCCTTCACCTTGCCGGACACGGGGTCGTCGGCGTAAACCAACACCTTCACGTCCTTGGGCGGGTTGGGCAATAACACGCTCAAATTGATTCTTTGCTCCGTCTTCTTGAAGTCCACGTCCTTGAACCCGAACGCCAAGTCAACGCTTTGCGTGAACTTGCGCGAGCCCTTGGCCGACAAAACCTCTTCGGCGGCTTCCAACACTTGTTTCTTACTCGGTTTCACTATTGATTTTCCCTCCTACAACGCGTCGAACGCGGTAGTCACTGCGGGATAAGCAGTTACCTATACTCACGCACGAATTCCTTTAAAAAACTTTTGAAAAAGAAAAAAAAAGAGAAAAGAGGAGTTTAACTCCTCTTGTCCTTGTGCTTGATGCCGGCCTGTGCCGCGGCCAATCGGGCGATGGGCACGCGGAACGGAGAGCAAGACACGTAGTTGAGGCCCGTCAAGAAGCAGAACTCGACGCTGTTCGGTTCTCCGCCTTGCTCGCCGCAAATGCCTACCTCCATGTCGGGTTTGGTTTTGCGCGAGTTTTTCACGGTCAACTCCATCAACTTGCCTACGCCGTTTCGGTCAATCACGGCGAACGGGTCGAAGTCCAAGATTTTCTTGTCGCGGTATTCGCCGATGAACTTGCCTGCGTCGTCGCGCGAGTAACCGAAAGTGGTCTGCGTCAAGTCGTTCGTGCCGAAAGACATGAACTCGGCGTACTCCGCGATTTCGTCGGCGGTCAAGGCGGCGCGCGGCAGTTCAATCATGGTGCCGACCTTGTAGGGCAAGGTCTTGCCTTTTTCTTCGAACACTTTTTTCGCGGTTTCGTCGATGAATCCTTTCACGGCCTTCAACTCGTTGGCGTGACCCACCAAGGGAACCTCGATTTCCGGTTTTACTTCAACGCCGTCGTCGACGCATTCGAGGGCGGCCTCCAAAATGGCGCGCACTTGCATGCGTGCCACGTCGGGCATTGTTATACTGAGGCGGCACCCGCGGTGTCCGAGCATGGGGTTCAACTCGCGCAATTGTTCGACGCGCTTCATCAACTCTTCTTTTTCCTTCAACAAATCGGGGTTGTCGCCTTTTACTTTGAGTTCCGTTATTTGGGCGAGTAATTCCTCGTGGTTGGGAAGGAATTCGTGTAGGGGCGGGTCGAGTAAGCGAATGGTTACGGGCAAGCCGTTCATTGCCGCGAACAATCCCTTGAAGTCGTCGCGCTGCATTTCGAGGAGGTGCGTCAAAGCTTCTTTGCGGCCTTCCTCGCCGTTTGCGAGAATCATTTTTTGCATCCAGGGCAAGCGGTCTTCGCCGAAGAACATGTGTTCGGTGCGGCACAACCCGATTCCTTCCGCGCCGAATTCGCGGGCGCGCTTTGCGTCAACGGGCGTGTCCGCGTTGGTGCGGACTCCCATCTTCCTGAATGAGTCGGCCCACTCCATTAATTTGGCGAAGTCGCCGGACATTGAGGGAGGCACGGTCTTGACTTGGCCCTTGATTACGCGGCCCGTGCCGCCGTCGAGGGACAACCAAGCGCCTTCGGCGTATTCCTCGTCGCCGATGCGCATTACCTTGTTGTCTTCTTCCACGCGGATGTCGCTGCAGCCTGAAACACAGCACTTACCCATTCCGCGGGCTACGACTGCGGCGTGCGAAGTCATTCCTCCGCGCGCGGTTAGAATGCCTTTTGCGGCCGCCATTCCGCTGATGTCTTCGGGCGACGTCTCGTTGCGCACGAGTATTGCGGGCTCGCCTTTTTCGGCGAGGGCTTGCGCGTCTTCGGCGTGGAAAACGATTTTGCCTACTGCGGCGCCCGGCGACGCGGCGAGGCCTTTGGCTACGACGTTCAATTCGGCGGCGGGGTCGAGTTGTTCGTGTAGTAATTGGTCGATTGCCTTGGCTTCAACGCGGAGGACCGCGGTTTCCTTGTCGATTACTCCTTCTTCGGCCATGTCGACCGCGATTTTCACGGCGGCTTGGGCGGTGCGCTTGCCGGTGCGCGTCTGCAACAAGTAAAGCTTGTTTTCCTCGATGGTGAACTCGAAGTCCTGCACGTCCTTGTAATGCTTTTCCAACGCGCCGTACACTTGGATGAGTTCCTCGTATACTTCGGGGAGCCGGTCCTTCAAGTCGTCGATGGGGTGCGGCGTGCGAATGCCTGCGACCACGTCTTCTCCTTGGGCGTTCAACAAGTACTCGCCGTAATGCTCTTTTTCGCCGGTGGCCGGGTTGCGCGTAAACGAGACTCCCGTGCCCGAAGTGTCTCCGAGGTTGCCGAAAACCATTCTTTGCACGTTTACGGCGGTGCCCAAGTCGTCGGGAATGTTGTTGAGCTTGCGGTACGCGATTGCGCGCCCCGTGTTCCACGAGTCGAAAACGGCGTTGATTGCGAGTTCGAGTTGTTTTCGAGGGTCTTGCGGGAAGGGCTCGCCTTTTTCTTCGGCGACCATTTTCTTGTAGTCTTCCACGATTTTCTTTAATTCTTCGACGGAGAGCTCGGTGTCCTTGCGCTCGCCCTTGTAAGAATCCAGTATTTTCTCGAAGTTTCGGCTCTTCAAGCCGAGGACTACGTTGCCGAACATTTGGATTAGGCGGCGGTAAGAATCGTATGCAAACCGTTCATTGCCGGATTTGGCGGCGATGCCCTGCACGGTCTCGTCGTTCAACCCGAGGTTGAGGACGGTGTCCATCATTCCGGGCATGGAAATCTTGGCGCCGGAGCGAACCGATAAGAGGAGGGGGTCGGCTTTGTCGCCGAACTTCTTGCCTGTTTTCTCCTCGATTTGAGCGAGTTTTTCGTCGACTTGAGCGTCCAACCCTTCGGGACGGCCGCCCTTCCCAATGTATTCGTTGCAGGCCTCTGTGGTAATCGTGAAGCCCTCGGGCACGGGAAAGCCCACGCGAGTCATCTCGCCGAGGTTCGCGCCTTTTCCGCCCAGCAAGTCCTTGTCGAACTCGTGTTCTCCGAATAAGTAAACCCATTGTTTTTCCATTTCGTTCAATCCACCCCTATTTTGAAAAATGAAATTCGTTGGTTAAAAGCAGGCCGAATCAACTTATAATCGTTTGGTTGCAATCAATACTTTCTCGCGTTTCTCACGAACCCGTACTTGGGTTCGTATATTTCTCCTTGATTCTTCAAGTCGGCGAGATACTTTTCAACTTTCTCTTCTTTGATTCCGTAGTCGGCTGCCTTGCGCTTGATTTCCTCGACTTCAACCAAGTCCTTTTGTTCGCCGAGCATTCTCACGATGTCCATCACGTTGCGAATCTGGTCGACTTGGCTCTTGGGCTTGCCTATGTTGATTATGTCCGAGTCGAATAATCCCGTCTCCTTGTCCAAGAACACGAGTTCAAGCACGTATTCCTCCAACGCGATTGCGCGCTCGGCGTCCTGAGCCAAAACTTTTTCGGACAAGCGCATCTTGGCGCTCGCCTCGGCCAGGCGGATGATGCCCTCGATTTGGCGCGCCGTAATAGGGAAAGTGCTGCTGTCCTTGCCCGTCTTCCGCATTTTCACGTAGTAATCGCGAATCTTGTTTACCGCGTCGTCCGTCAAAACCGGGAAACACGTTTTGCGCGCGTAAGCAACGTATTTGCGCAACAAGTCGAGGGGTATTGCGGGAATCAAGGGCGAGTCTTCGGGCGGCACTTCACCGTGCGAAGCATACTTGTGGCTGGCGAGAATGTGGGACGCGAGTTCACGGTCTTTGGACTCGTCGAGCACGTCGCGGACAGTGAAAATCAAGTCGAAGCGCGACAACAGCGCCGGAGAAATGTTGAATTGTTCGGCGGGCAATTTGTTGGCGTCGAACCTCCCCATCTTGGGGTTGGCCGCGGCGAGCACCGCGGTCTGTGACTTGAATTCGGTTACTATTCCCGCTTTGGCAATGTTGATTTTTTGTTGTTCCATTGCCTGGTGAATCGAGCCGCGGTCTCCCTCATCCATCTTGTCGAACTCGTCGATTATCGCGATTCCTCCGTTGGCGAGAACCATGGCTCCCGCCTTCAAAATCCATCCCTCGCCGAGAGTATCCTTTTCCGCGGACGCCGTTAATCCGACACCGCTCGTGCCCCCGCCGCTCACGGTAACGCTTTTTGGGGCGAGGCGGCTCACGTACTCGAGTATCGACGATTTCCCCGTACCCGGGTCCCCGATTAACAACAAGTGCATGTCGGGGCGTATCACTTCACCGTCGGCCTGCACCTTGTTCGGCGTACCGCCGAAGAGCTGTAAGGCGATGGCTTGCTTCAACTCGTCGAAGCCGTGAATGCTGGGCGCAATGCTCTTCACGATTTTTTCGTAAATCTGGGGGTCCTTGGCGAGCGCTTGAATGTCCTTTTTTTCTTCCTTGGAAACCTTGAGGGTCTCGAACTGCTCTTCCACTTTTTGGAGGTGCACGGCGTCCAAGAATTTCTCGTAAATGCTTGACTTGCCGCGAGCGTTCTTCAACGGTCGCAGGCGCAGAACCCCGGTGACCAACACTTTTTCGCCGGGCATGATGAAATTCGTTATGTCGTCCTCCATCCATAACTCGAGGCGCGCCGCGGGAGCACTCCCCCGCAATTCCTCCACTGTTTCCTGCACTTGCGCGCGCTGGAAGTTGATGAAGTCGCTGGACTCTTCGCGTAACCGCATTTCGCGGCCGCACTTGGGGCACGACGGCTTGCGCAGGAAGGACTTGTCGCTGACGGTCTTGATGTTGACGTCTTCGCACGAAGTGCAATACCATTCGGCGACTTGCATCAACGGCTTCAACTCGGTGACCCATTGCACTACGCCTTTGACTTGCACGAGTTTGCCGAGTTGGGCGGCACCCACGTTTTTTACGGGAACCGACGAAGTGGGGGGCAAAGAGTAAAAGCGGACGTGGGGCTTGAATTTTTCGCCGCCGCCCGTCTCGATGTTCAGGTTTGCAATCGCGTCTTCGGCGAACTCCAAATACTTGTCCGGTTTTTCGAGCAATGCATCGGCCACGTCGGAGTTGAAGCGGGACAACTCGTTCCAGTCAACACTGATGCTTCTCGACGACTCGGGGTACTTGTTTTGGGCGAGGTCCCGCAATTCGTCGTGCAATTTTTTCTCGAAAAAATCCTCGAAAACTCCGACTGCGTCCATCAATCAAGAATTAGTCCTGCCCGCCTATTTCTTCTTTTTTGTGGAAGAATCGGAACCACCCCCTTTCTTCGGCTTTTTGGGGGCCTTCACCGGCTTCTTCTTCTTTTTTCGGGTTTTCACCGCTTTTTTCTCGGGCTTTAAAGGCTTCTCCGCGGTTTTCATTGCTTTGGAGAGTTCTCCGATTACCGCCGAGTAATCTATTGTCCCTCCTTTTTTCGCAGCCAACTTTTCGCCTATTGATTCGGCGAGGCGCGACAACTCCATCGGGAAAATGATTTTGCTGCTCCTGCCTTGCGCCACTTTCTTGAGCGTCTCCAAGTACATGTAGGCGAACGTCTTGTCGTCCATCTTGCGGGTTGCCTCGTCCAACACTTCGATTGCGACTCGGCGCGCGTTGGCCTGCGTCTCCAAGCGGGCCTTGTGTTCCTGGGCTTCCTTGCGGTCCTGCATTGCGCGCGCCAGTTTTTCGGGGAGCGAAATGTCTTGAACCTTGACTTCCACGGTCTTGATGCCCCAGTCGTCTTCGACGCGCTTCAAAGACAACTGCATCGCCGTATTGATTTCCTCGGTTTTTTCGAGTACTTCTTCGAGCGACATTTTGTTGACGCGGTTCCTTATTTCGGCGAACAACAATTGGCCTACGGCTTTCTGCAAGTTCTTGACTTCTATGACCGCGTTTCGCGGGTTGGTTACCTTGAGGAAGACGACCGCGTCTAGTTGGAGGCGGATTTCGTCGTTAGTGATTACGTCTTGCATGGGGATGTCGAGTTGCTTGGTGCGCAAGTCCACTCTTTCAAGGGAGTGGACGAATGGGAACACGAGAACCCAGCCGGGCCCGACCACTTTGTCGAAGCGGCCGAAGTAAAAGAGGACGCCGCGCTCGTACTCCTTGAATTCGAAGAAGCGCGGGAAAAAAGACGCAGTTAAGCCGATTACCACCACTAAAAGGATTGTGAGGGGCAGGGAACCCGTCAAAGCGAATGCGCCGTAAGACAAGGCGGCGGCTATTGCGAGAACGCTTGCTGCCACGAATACTTGGCGGTCCATACCAAGAAATTGGGGGGAAACCGTCTTTTAACGCTTCGTTTTTTAAGGCGCGAAGCGTGTTTTAATCATGCCCGAAAAAAAGCGGTTGCTCGTGTTATGCATAGACGTCGACGACGACCTCGGAAAAAAAGCCAGGTTGCGCGGCCCCCTCGTAGGCGAAAAAAAGGTTTTGGAGGCCGCACAAAAACTGGGCGTAGTCGACCCGGAAGACGCGGACACGAACACTTTGTTTGAAGCCGTGCGCACCGCGCGCGAGTTGTCCAAGGAAAACGAGGTGGAAGTAGCCGCGATTACGGGCCACCGAAAACTGGGTTACAAGGCGGACGCGCAAATAGGCAAGCAGTTGGAGCGCTTGGTGGACGACTTCAAGCCGGAGGCGTGCGTCTTCGTCTCGGACGGGGCGAGCGACGAGCGCGTGCTCCCAATCGTCCAGTCGCGCGTTCGGGTGGACGGCGTGCGCACCGTGTACGTCAAGCAGGAAAAGGACTTGGAGAAGACGTACTTCGTAATACTCGACAAGTTGAAGGAGCCCCAGTTCTCGCGCGTCGCGTTCGGCGTGCCCGGCATCGCGTTATTGTTGTACTTTTTGTTCGCCAACGAGGGGCTCCGGTTATTCCTGGGCTTGCTCGGCTTTTACTTGATGTTGAAGGGGACCGGAGTCGAAGAAGCGTTTTTCCGTTACTTGGCTACTGCGCGCATTCGGCCCGACTCGTTGAACTTCGTGTTTTACTTCGCGTCCATCCCGTTGTTCGCGGCTTCGCTGTGGCTAGCTGGCTCGCGCGTGTCCACATTACATTACTCGGGGGTAAGCGATGCGGCCAAGCTGTCGGCTTGGTTCATCAAGGACTTGCTGTTGTTGTTGCCGCTCGCCATAATCCTGGTCCTAGTCGGCGGCGTGGTTGAAACCATTCAGAAAAAGAAGGCGTACGAACTCCCGCAATACTTGATTTACGGTTCTTCAGTCGTCTTGTTTTGGCTCATATTCAATACGGCGGCCAACTGGGTGTTGGGCTTGACTCCCTTCTCGTCGTTCTTTTACTCGCTGGTACTCGGCGTAATCGCGTTGTACCTGGCGACTTACTTGACCAATCAATTCAAGAAAAGCATCCTCTCTAAAATGAATTTGAAGGGCAAGGAAGTTTACACCGAGCTGGGCTCGTTCCTCGGCAAAGCCGTTGGAACCGACAAGGCCGGCAACGCATTGATAATCAAGACGAAGAGCCGCCAAAAAATCGATTTGCACTTGGATTACGTGTTGAGCGTGGGAGAAAAAATACTGGTGAGTTATTGAGCGCCCACAAATTCTTTTCACACGTCCACCAAAAGTTTTTGGACGCGCAACGCCAAGCCAAAAAAGCGTTGCAACGCGACTTGCGCGAAAAAACCAAGAAACACGCCAAAACACACGTAACCCGAATTCACGCATACAAACAGGTTTCCCTGGGGCAATTCAAGGACCTCGTTGAAAGCAACGGCTACTCTTTTGAAAAACTGGCGTCTTTAACGCCGAACAAGAAGAGGGAGGCCGCGCGCCGCGAACAAGAATTGGTTCGCCTTGAAGAGCGCTTGCGCGAATTGTTGGACTCGCCCGGCGAAGTAGCGGTCAACGAAGACGGCAAGACCCTCGTCAAAAAGGACGCGCTCGCGCTGGCAAAAAGAATAGGTAAAAAGAAGGGCGCACTCGACGCCCTCGTCAAAAAATGAGTTACTTCTCGGCCTAAGTTTTTACGTAAAAGTCAGTTTTGCGGGCCGGTAACCTGTTCGCCAACTTCCCCAAAAACAACGCAAACTCGTGGTCGTCGAGATCCCCAAGAAATATCCTCGGGTTGGGTTCCGGCATTAAATCACCGAAAAAACAAGGTTAAACTAAATTAAAAGGTAACAGCTACTTTTTGGTTTTGGTTACGCCCACGAACAACAGTGCCGCGCCGGCAACCAAGTCCGCCAAAGCGATTTGAAGCATTACGCCGGTCGTAAGCGAAACGCTTTCCTTCATCGACTCCAAGTCCACACCCATCATTTCGGCGACCGACGGGTCGATTTCGTCTAGTTGGGCGAGTTGCGGGCCTACCACTGCTTGAGTGGACCAATACTGGTTGAACTGGTACGCGCTCAACAACAACAAGCCTACTCCGAGGAGAGTCAACGCCTTGAAAAACTCTTTTTCATTCATAAAATCACTTTTTTGCGTGTTGGGAGGCGTGCACCAATTCGTAAAGCACCCGCGTCAACGCCGAATACAATTCGCGACCCGAAGCGCTCGCGTGAAGCTTTCCGCGAACCAATACTACGGTCGCCTTGACTTCGAAGCGGCGGCCCTTGCCACGCTTGGAACTCTTCACGTGAACCTTTAACTCGGAGGCCTCGACGCGCTTCCTAATCTTTCGAAGAGCAGAACGGCATTCCTCCAAAATGGATTCCTTGAACACTTGTTCGCCGGCTTTGAGCCCGGAAATGGTTATGTTTGCAGGGACGTAACCCAGCTTAGAAAAAACTTTTCCGCGCAACGCGCGCGCCTTCCTCTTGATGCGACGCAAAACCATTCTCGACACCTTGTAACGTGAAAGGGAACTCGGCGAGAGTTAATTAATGTTTTCACGACCAAAGCCACGGCAAAGCGTTAACCAACAAGGCGAGCAAGGTTGCGCCGCCCAGCGCGGCCGCGGCGCGCCCGCCCGCTTTTTCCCCCAGCAGGAGAGCGAATTCTTCCGCGATTATGCGGTGGCCGTCCGTGATGAACAAAGGCATCAAGTTAACGGTTGCCACCACGAAGTTCAACAAGTAAGAGTAAGCGAACACGGTCAACAAGAACGAGAACAAAGCGTAAGCAAAATCGTTGGAGGGAACGTCGCGCACTTCAACGGCTTGCACGGGGGCTACGGTAACCCCTATTCGGCCCCCTTCGCCGAGCACCACTTCCTTCTCGCCGCGGTTCGTGTTAACGGTTACCTCGTCGCCCTCCCCGAATTCGTCGAGTGCCAGGGAAAGGCCGGCCGTGGAAAACAAGGCGCGCCCGTTCACGGCTTGAATCACTTCGCCTTCCGAGAAAGCGTGCGAGGACGGGAACGCGGGGTCCGTGCCTTTGATGACCAAGTCGAAGAGACGCACTTCTTTTTCAACGCCGCCGACTTCGAGGCGCACGGGGCCGGGGGCGGTAGCGGACTCCAACAACAAGGAGTTGAAGTCGGCTGCGGTCGCCAAGCCGAGTTCGTCTCCTTGTGATAGCCCGGGGAAAGCGCTTGATTTGGTGTTGACGGCCGACACTTGAACGCCGGCAACGCTTGAATAAAGCGCGGCTCCCGCGATTTGCGCGAGTAAGAGGAAAACGAAGAAGAACAACACGTTTGCGAGCGAGCCCGCCACCAGCATTCGGCGCCTTACGTGAACGCTTTTCTCATCAAACTTTTTTTCGTCGGGCTCGACGAAGGCGCCAACGGGTAGGAATCCGAAGAGTAAGACGCCGGACGCCTTCAATGGAATGCGTTCGATTACGCATAAAACGCCGTGCGCAACTTCGTGCACTATTGCGAGGACGGCGATGGCGAACAACGCTTCCCAGGGCACGGTTACGCCCGGCACGAGCAGGGTTACTCCCGGCGGGGTATTGGGCACGGTTAAAACGCTCCACGCGTGCGAGGCGAGGAACGCGAAACCGGTTCCGGCCAAGCCGAACAACACTCCGACTAACGTGAACAGCCACAAGGCGCCGTTGACTTGCGATCCCCCGAAGTGCTGCGCAAAAAAGAAGAACGCGAAAAACGAGAGGTTGGCCAGGGCGGCCCCGCCGAACTTTTTCTTGTAAACGCGGTAAGAGTAAGGAATGCCGAACGCTATTCCGAGCCCGACGTCGGTTATTCGGCGGCACGCCTGCTTGTAAGAGCGCGCGATTCGGCGCATCAACTTAAAGCCCGCGAGGCCGCGAAAAATGACGAGGCCGTAATACCCTTCCTGGCCCGTGAAGCGCTTGATTAATAGCCCGCAAACCCCGAGTATGAGTAAAGCCGAAAGGGTTTTGGGCCAGAAGGGCAGTGAGCTGAACGCTACCGCGAAAAACAACGCGATTGACACGGCCATAGTCACCCATAATTCCTTGAAGCGCTTCATACCCAGTTAACTGCACGAAAAAGTTGTTAAACGTTTTTACGCGGAAAAACAAGCGTCCCCGTCATAACGGAAACGACGAACGAAGCAACGAATCAAGAAAACGATTTGGGTTTTGTGAATAGAATTAGGCCGGGAAAGCCGAAGCCTTCCCGGCAAGCTATCAAGGTGGGTTGAAATGACGGCCTTGCAGCCATCAATTCAAGTAGTAAAGTACACCTTTTTGCCGGCTTGCTGCTTGTGCAGGACTCCAATCCTGACCAAAGCGTTCAAGCGGGCGGACGCCGCGTTCGTACCCTTGTATTTCAGGGCCTTGCGGACGTCTTGGGCGCACACCGGTTTCTTCTTTGCGAGAGCCACTATTTTCTCGTCGGTTTTGGACAGCACCGGTTTTTCCGGCGCAACCAGTTTTTCCTCCAAGGCGGCGATTCTCGCTTCCAACGCCAAGAGCCTGTCGAGCTTGGCGTTGACTTCCTTGAGCACCAGGTTGCTGGAACTCCTCTCCTCACTCAGTTTGTGTAAGAGCGTCGCGATGAACACCGGGTCGTCGAACTTCGCTTGGAATTCCTTGAATTCCTTTGCGACGTTCACGAATTCCGAGTCGTTTGTCATGACTCAATCACACAACTGTCATGATGACGTCGCGACAGTATAAAAAGGTTTCGCAGTAAGAGTAGTGCGTCATTCCTCAAAAGAGCGAATGTTTTGCTCCGTGATTTCGCACCGCTTCCTTAACGCTTCCGGGGAATTAAAGGCTTCGTGTCGCGTTAAAACCACTTTCTTGCTTTGCGCGAGGCGCCTTGCAACCGGCGAATCGAAGTCGTCCCCTTCGACTACGTCGAGGCACGCCCCGCCCAACCGCGGCAATTCCTTCAACAAGGCGCCTTCGTCCACTATGCCGCCGCGCGCCGTGTTGATTAGGATTGCCCCGTCACGCATTTTTGCGAGCGCCGCCGAGTCGAGCAAGTGCTTCGTAGCCGGGAGCAGGGGCACGTGAATGGATACCACGTCGCAGTCCAGTGCTTCGTCGAGCGAAACGTATTCGAACCCTATTCTCTTCGCCGCTTCCTCGTCCTTGAAAACGTCGTAGGCGGCTACGCCCGCCCCGAGCGCAACCGCTTTTTCGGCGAGCTTGCGGCCTATTCGGCCGGCGCCCACGAGGCCGAGCCGCTTTCCTTCGAGGGAAACGCCCAAGCGCGAAAGCATTGCGAGGGCGTGGCCGCTGACCGCGTCGTCCGCGTAACCCGGCGCATTGGCAAGCTTTACGCCGCGTTTTTTCAACGCGGCCGCGTCCACGTTGTCGGTTCCCACCGAGCGAGTGGCAAGCAAGCGAATCGAGGGAAAGGCGGCGAGTTGTTTTTCGCCGAAGAAAGCGCTCTTGCCGCGAATACATATTATTTCCGCGTCTTCCTCGTTGCCCGAAAAGTCTTCGTCGTAGAGCGACGCGCCGGGAAACGCGGCGGCAAAGTATTCGCGCTCGAAGGGCTCCAGCAAATAAAAAGCTTTTTTCACGCAACCGTAATGCGCTGAAAACAATTAAAAGTATGGGCGGAGAGCAGAATAGCGTATGGACGACATTTCATTCATAAAAGAAGTATTGGCGGACGAATCCAAGACGGTGGTGGCGCAAACCGCGCCTTCGGTGCGCGTAACCGTTTGCGAGGAATTCGGTTCTAACCCGTGTTGCGAGGAAACGGGCCGCGTGGTCGCCGCCCTCAGGAAGCTCGGGTTCGACTACGTTTTCGACACGGACCTGGGCGCCGACGTGACGGTCGTCGAAGAGTCCGCGGAACTCGTGCGCCGCCTCAAAAACAACGGCGCATTACCCCAGTTCACTTCGTGTTGCCCGGGCTGGACGCGCTTCTGCTTGAAGACGTTTCCGGAACTCGGCGAACACTTGTCGGACACCAAGTCACCGCAACAAATAGTGGGCGCGCTCACGAAAACTTATTTCGCCGAAAAAACCGGAAAAAAACCGGAAGAAATATTCGTGGTAGGCGTAATGCCTTGCTATTCCAAGAAACTGGAGTCCAAAGAGCGTGAAACCGAGATTGAAGGCGTCAAGCAGGAAGTGGACTTCATTTTGACGACCAAGGACTTCGCCAAATTCATCAAGCAGGAGGGAATCGAGTATTCTTCACTCGAACCTTCCGCGTTCGACGAGCCCCTCGGCATAACTTCGGGGGCAAGCAACTTGTTCGCGGGCACGGGCGGGGTAATGGAGTCCGTGGTGCGCGCCGCCCACTACAAGATGACGGGCGAAGAATTGGCGCCTTTCGTGAACGACCGGCGGCCGGGCTTCGGCGGAACCAAAGAGTTTTCGGTGGACGCCGGCCTCGAATCCCCTTTGAGAGTAGCGATAGTCAACGGCTACGGCGAGGCGCGCGGGATGTGCGAGCGCGTGCTCAACGAAAAAAAGAATGGCAAACGCTCCTTGGACTTCATAGAAGTGTTGGCGTGCCGCGGCGGGTGTGTCGGGGGCCCGGGCCAGCCGAGCATCAACGCGGAAGCCGTTGAAAGGAGGGCAACGGGGTTGCGCGCCCTGGACTCCAATAACGAGATTCGTAACGCGCACGAAAACCCGGACGTGAAAAAGCTGTACTCGGAGTACTTGGGTGAAGAAGGGGGAGTGAAAGCACACCGCTTCCTTCACCGAAAGGGAACCGGCGGGATTTTGGAGACGTTGAAATGAAGTGCGCTTTCTTGTACGAACAGGAATTCGCTTTGCCGGCCGCGCGGGAGTACGCGCGCCTCGCCGCTTACTCGGCAATCGGCTTCTTCGTCCCCTTCTTGTTGGGCGGCCCCCAACTCCTGGTGGGCTCCGCCGTCAACGCGTTGATAATCACTACCGCTCTCGAAATGCGTAACTGGAAATTGTTGCCGTTGGTGTTCCTGCCTTCGTTGGGCGCGCTCGCGCGCGGGCTGTTGTTCGGCCCTTTCACGGTTTACCTTGCAATACTGGCTCCCTTCATTTGGGTGGGCAACGCGTTGCTTTCGTTGACCGTGAAAAAGCTTTACGTCGGCGACTCGCGTAATTACTGGGCTTCGCTGTTCTTCGCCTCGGCGTTGAAGGCCGCGGTCCTGTACTCGTGTGCTTTCGGATTGAACGCGGCGGGCTTCCTGCCCGAAGCAATGGTTGCGGCCATGGGCGCCCTGCAATTCGTTACCGCGGTTGCGGGCGGGGCCTTGTCGCGCTTTTCCGTGAAAACGGGCTTGGCAAAAGCATTGCCTTTATAGCGGTGCGAAAACAAGATAGTGGTCAAGGGTTAGTATGTCGAACGAAAACTACGAGTTCAAGAAGAAAATCGAGGCGTTAAGCAAGTACAAGGGACGGGGAACCGAACTCATCTCGGTCTACATAACTCCGGGTTACGCCATAAGCGACGTGACCAACAAGCTCAAGGACGAGTACGGGCAGGCCGGCAACATTAAGAGCAAGAGCACGCAAAAAAACGTTCAAGCGGCACTCGAAAAAATAATGCATTTCTTGAAGTCGTTCAAGAAAACGCCTCCAAACGGAATGGCGGTGTTCGCGGGCAACGTATCCGAAAAAGAGGGCAAGCAGGACATGCAGTTGTTTTGGCTCGAGCCGCCTCAACCGCTAAACATACAGTTTTACAGGTGCGAATCCTCGTTCGTCTTGGAGCCGCTCGAAGAATTGGCGGACAACATGGACTTGTACGGCCTCGTGGTAATGGACGGCAAGGACGCCACCGTCGCCTTCCTCAAGGGCACGCGCACGAAAATCGTGAAAAAGCTTCACTCGACCGCGCACCAAAAAGTGCACAAGGGAGGCCAGAGCGCGGCGCGCTTTGACCGCTTGCACGTGGAAGGAGTCGAATTCTATTACAAGCGAATCGGCAAGGCAATGGACGCCTTCGTGGACAAGAAAAACTTCAAGGGAGTCATAGTCGGCGGGCCGGGCCCTGCAAAACACGACTTCTTGAAGATGAAGCCGTTCAACTACCAACTCGAAGTCCTCGGAGTAGTGGACACGGGTTACACCGACGAATACGGGTTGCGGGAAACAATCGAGAAAGCCGCCGAAGTAATAGCGGACCAGGAAAGCATCCGGGAAAAAAAGTTGTTCAACGAATTCATGCGCGAAGTTTCCACGAACGGCCTCGCCGTGTACGGCCCCGTGGAAATAAAGAAGGCGCTCGACAACTATCAAGCCGGCAAGCTATTGGTAACGCAAGGCCTCGAACTCTTCTTCGTGAAAGCCAAGTGCAACAACTGCGGCAAAACCGAGGAAAAAATCGTTGAAGAAGTGGGGGAATCAAGGTGTGAGTGCAACGGAAAACTCGAAGTCATAAAAGACGAAAACATCGTTGCCGAACTCGTTGAAGAAGCCGAAAAACAAGAAATTCCCGTCGAATACTTGTCGCGCGACACCAGTGAAGGCGCCCAATTTTACGCGACTTTCCGCGGGCTCGGCGCTTTCTTGAGGTACAAGTGAACTCACCAGTCCTGCAAAGAATACCAGCGCAACAAGCCGAGAATGATTATGCCGGCGACAAGAGAGCCCAAGCCCGTGAAACCTTCTTCCATGAAAACCGTTTAGAAGCCGCAAAATAAAAACTCTTTCATGCGCTTCAAACCCGAAGAATTCCTGGTCGAAGAAATAACGCTTAGCGGCGAAACAATTCGATTAAACGAGCCGTTTCAGCGCGAGGACTCCACTCAAGAAAAAAAGTGGCATTGCCGCTTCGCCCTCCAAAAAACCCTTTGGAACACCGGCGACGCCTTGCGCGCCCTGGCCCGCGCCGTTCACGCCAAGCCCTCGCGCTTCTCGTTCGCCGGCTCCAAGGACCGCAACGCCGTAACAACGCAAATGTGTTCAGCGTTCTGCGTGAACCCGAAGGCATTGTTGAACGCGCGCGTCAAGGACTTGAAAGTGTTGGGCGCGTGGAAGGAAGAAGAAAAAGTGCGCCTCGGCGACTTGAAGGGAAACCGATTCACGATTACCCTCACCCAAGAAAACTGCGGCGTGAAACCCGACCCCGAAAAAATTCGTGGGAACGCTTCAACGGGCCGCTACCCCAACGCCTTCGGCTCGCAACGCTTCGGCTCGGTGAGAAAAAACACGGCACTCGTAGGCGAATCCCTGTTGAAAGGCGACTTGGAGGGAGCAGTAAAAAACTTTTTGTGCTACGTTGAAGGCGAAAACAACGAGGAAGCATTGCAGGCACGCCGACGCCTCGAAAAAGAAGGCGATTATGCCGCGGCACTGGAATACTACCCGAAGTGGCTGAAAGCCGAGCGCTTAATGCTGGCCTCGCTCGCCGAAAAGCCGTCGGACTGGGCGCGCGCCTTGCGCCGACTGCCGCGCGGCCTCCAACTCTTATTCGTTCACGCCGTGCAATCCCGGCTCTTCAACGACGAGCTCGCCGCCGGCCCGAGCGGAACCGAAGGCAACCTGGTCGGATACGAAACGCCTTCGCTTACTCCTTTCGAGGAAGAGTGGCTGAAAAGCCGGGGGTTGGCCCGTGAATCCTTCCGCTTGCCGCACTTGCCGGAGCTCGCATCAAAAGGCGGGAAACGAAAGTGGTTCGCGGAATTGCGCGGGTTCGAGTTGTTGAGCGAAGACCCGGTAACGGTGCGCTTTTCCTTGGACTCCGGCTGTTACGCCACGCAAGCAATAAAATTCCTAGTCGGACTTGGACAATAAAACGAGCCACGCCTTGTGTTCGCCCACGAAATTCGAGATGTTGCGGTTGCTCAACGCACCCCCATCGTAATACAGGATGAAGAAAGCGGTGCGCGCGTTGCCGGACGCGAACGGCTTTTCCTGGGCTAACGAAAAGGCCTGCGCTTCCACGGTAGGCATTCCCCCGATTTTTTCGAGCAACTCTTCGTCGCGAACCTCGCATTGCACGCGATTCATTTCGCCGACCAGCTTCTTGTTTATCTTCTTCAAGTCGGACGCGTCAAAAACCATTACGAGTTTTTGGGAGAAGAAAAATAAAAGCGCGGGGGGTGGGACTCGAACCCACGCGGCGCTCTCGCGCCAGTGGCTTAGCAGGCCACCGCAATAGCCGCTATGCGACCCCCGCGTGCCGCCAATAACTTGGACTGAAAACCCTTTAATAGTTGTCGCTCAATTAACGAAGATTTCCGCTGCTTCCTTCAAAGAAGAAACCCGAATTATTTGAATGCGCGCCTTCAACGAGTCCTCGCCCGCTATTTGTTGCGATTCGGAAACCACGAAGAAGTGTTTGCCCGCGTCCGCGGCAGCAAACGCTTTTTCGGTTGCGCCGCCGACCGGCTTCAAACCCCCGTCTCCAAGCGAAGCGCTGATTGCGCCCGACGGGTCCGGGTCCACTCCGTAATAAGCGGCTATCACGGCTACGGCGAATGCCGCGCCCCCGCTTCCGCCGCCCAAGTCGACTCCTGAAACGTCCAAGTCAAGGAACAAGTCCGCGTTTTGCAGGGGAACGCCCAACACTCCTTCGGCGGCGTCGCGCGCTTCCTTCAAAGAGTCCGCCGTGTCCCGCCTGTAAGAAGCGTCCGCGGCGTCCACCAACACTTTGCCGGTTCCCGGCTTCAACTCCAACGAGAAAGGCACGAGTTCGCCTTCGCCGGTCGCGGAAACGCCGACCACCTCGAATTGCGTGGTGCTGGTCGACGGAACCGCGGAATAGCCGACGAGCAACGCGATGAACGCCATCGCGATTATGAGCGGGACGAAGTTCTTCATTTCGACTTAATTTCCTGTAAACGCTTCTCCAAGTCCTCGCGCAGCTTGGTGCCCACATCGCGCTTAGTATAATAATCGGCCCGCGCCGCAATCGTTACCTTGGTGGCGAGGGCGCGCGCAATCTTGCCGCGCTGGTTTTGGGGCGCCGAGTTGATGAGGGGGCTCTGGAAGATGATGCCGTGCTTGGGGGGCGCAACGCGCTTCTTGTTCTTCAAGTGCTTGAACAACGCTTTTTCGGCGCCCAACAACTGGACGGTGCTCGCCGGCATCGAACTCATTTTTTCGAGGTTTCCCGCAAGCGAAAGAAGGCGGGCGGCCAACAACGGCTCCAACAACTCGCACGTATTCGGCATTTCCTTGCGCGCCTTCATTTGAACGTATTGAAGCATTTCCTCGCGCAACAAGAACAAGTCGAGCACGCGGCGCGCCAACGCTTCCACGGCCATCTTGTCTTCTTCCGAGAAATCCACCCCAAAACTCTTGTCGGCCTTGGCACGAATTTTTTCGGCTTTCTCGTTCCCGAAGTGTTGGCGTAGGAAGCCGTCGTCGAACAACTTCTTGTCGCCGAACTCGGCGTACAACCGGCAAACCGTTTCCTCGTTCTTCAATTCGAGCTCCGGAAAATTGAGTTGAACCCACTCCATGAAGCGCTGGTACAACAACGATTTCACGTTATCCAAGTCGTCTATTGCGCGCGTCGCCTGCACGAGCGGCGCATCCGGCTTGGTGTACGCTTCCTGCACGGTTTCGCGGGCGCGCTCAATCATTCTCGCCCTGCGGCGCACGAAGTCGCTCTTGCTGAACGGCCGCCTCTCTTCACGGTCGCCGTTGAAACGGCGCTTTTCAGGGCGCCTTCCACCGTACTTGCGCGGGCCACCGCGCTTTCCCCCGAATTTGTTGCGGGGGCGGCTTCCGCCGCGCTTCCCGCCCTTGAATTTCTCGTAAGCCATAAAAAACAACCCGTAATGCTTTCGGCGAACCGCGTTAATAGTGTTTCGCCGCCCGCCCGACAAAGCGGTTTAAAATGTTTCTCGACCAATTCATAGCGTATCATGGACATGGATTTCGCGGTCAACTTGTGCGTTCGCCGCCGCTTCACGTATCCCTGCGCCGAAATTTACGGCGCGCCCGCCGGGTTCTACAATTACGGGCCGCTCGGCGCGCAATTAAAGAAGTGCCTCGAAAACGAGTGGTGGAATTCATTCATCGCATCGCGCGAAGACGTGGAAGGAATCGACGGGTGCATCCTTACCCCCCGCCAAATGTGGAAGGCGAGCGGCCACTTGGACGCGTTCAACGACCCCGTAGTCGCGTGCGCCAAATGCAAGGTGAAAGAGCGCGCCGACTCGCTCATAGAACGCGAACTCGGGTTGAGCGTTGAAGGCAAGACCGACGACGAGTTGCGCGGGTTAATCAAGGAAAAAGAGTTGAAGTGCCCGAAGTGCGGAGGAACCCTCAAAATAGAAGACCCCTTCAACCTCATGTTCAAGACGCACGTGGGAGTGGTCTCCGACGAGTCCACCGAAGCCTACTTACGGCCGGAAACCGCGCAACTCATTTTCACGGATTACAAGCTCGCCGCCGAAGCCGCGCGCCTCAAAACGCCGTTCGGAATCGGGCAAATAGGGCGCGCGTTCCGCAACGAAATCTCGCCGCGCCAATTCGTTTTCCGCTGCCGGGAATTCACGCAATACGAGTTGGAATGGTTTTACAAGGAATGCGAAGAGCCGTGCCTCGACGAATTCAAGGGGTTGAAGGCCGCCGTTTTAACGGCTGAAGCACAGGAAAAAGGCGGCGGACAAATCGAAACGAAGTTCGAAGAAATACCTTTCAAGAATTCGTGGGTCGCTTACTGGGCGGGTTCCTACTTGAAGTGGCTGCAGTCCCTGGGCCTCCGCGACCTCCGCCTCCGCGAACACGTCGAAAAAGAGTTGTCGCATTATTCCTCGGAAACGTGGGACGTCGAATTCAAGTTCTTGGACTGGGGCTGGAAGGAATTACTGGGCATAGCGGACCGCTCGTCCTACGACTTGAAACAACACGCCAAGAAATCCGGCAAAAAACTGGAATTAAACCAGCAAGGCAAGTTCCTGCCACGCGTAGTCGAGCCGTCAGGCGGCTTCGACCGCTTAATCCTCGCATTAATCGTTCAAGGCCTCGAAGAACGCGACGAAAAAACCGTGCTCAAACTCCACCCCGCAATATCGCCCGTGCAAGTCGCCGTGTTCCCCCTGCAAAAAAAGGGTTTGACCGAAAAAGCCCGCGAAGTATTCGACGAACTCAAAAAGGATTTCCGCGCGCAATACGACGAAGCCGGCTCCATCGGTAAGAGGTACGCGCGCTCGGACGAAGCCGGCATACCCTACTGCGTCACCGTGGACTACGATTCCTTGGAAGACGGGGCGGCAACCGTGCGCGACCGCGACACCGGCAAGCAAGTGAGGATGCCGGTCGAACAAATCACGCGATTACTGCAAAACTCGGTTGAAAAGTATTCACGGGAATAACTCGCGCGCAATCGACTCCAACAAGCCGCCGGCGTCGCGAACCAACGAAATCATTCGCACCCCCCTTATTTTCTTCCTTAACTCCCAATCAAACCCGGGGTTGTCTTCGCGCTCCAAAAAATAAACGTAGCGATGCTCGCCCCCCTTCTTCAACACTCCGACGTGCGCAGGAATCACTTGTTTGGAAACTTTTTCCGCGTCTTCGGAAGGCAAAACGTGTTCAACGATTAAATCGGCGTGGTCCCGCGAAAAAGACAGCTTAGTCCCCACTCCGTTGCCGGAAGACGCCCACTCGGACAAGCGCGCGCGAAACAAGCGCGCCTCATTCAACGAAAGCGGTTCTACCACTAAAAATCACTTCTTCAAGTAAACCGTCCTGATGGGAAAAGGCACGTTAACCTTGCTCTTGCGTAACAGCTTGAGAATCTCTTTTTTCACGTGCGACTCGGCCGCCCAACGGCTCGTGTAATCCTTGACGCGGAAAATCAAGCGGAACGTCAACGCGGAGTCGCCGAAGTTCTGGAACCGCGAAATCGTTTGGTACTCGGAGTCGATCGACTCGTCTTTCCTGGCCGCGTTCTCCACGGCTTTCTTTAACAAACGCTCCACTTTTTCGGGGTCACTCGAGTAATCCACGCCCACGTCGAACAACACGCCGCGCCCCTTGTCCTTGGAAGAAGTGTAATTGATTATCGTGGAGTTCACAACGCTCTCGTTCGGCAACACGAACACCGTGTTCGCAAACGACTGCACCTTCGTGTTCCTCCAACCTATTTCCTTCACGAACCCGGTGACGCCCGACGACTCCGAACCGATTGAAACGTAGTCCCCCATTTTCAACGGCTTGTCCGCCAAAATGTAGACGCCCGCAAAAAAATTGGAGAGCGTGCTTTGAAGAGCGAGAGCCACGGCCAAACCCGCGATTCCCAGGGAGGCAAGCAACGGCCCTATTTCAACGCCGAACAACGTCAAAACGACGGTGAACGCGAACGCGTAAACCGCGAGCAAAATGATTTTGCGAAACATCGGGAAAAACGCGGTTTTACCGCGACGATAACCCTTTTCGTAAATGCTCCACTTCATGAATGCATTCAACAACGAAGCCGCAAAATTCGCGGCGGCCGCTATCACGCCCACCAACAAGTAAAAGTCGAGGGGCCTGCCGAAAGCCGACGGGTCACCCAAAAAACGGTCGACCGCCAGGTAAGCAGCCAAAACCATGAACAACAGCTTGGTGGGCCCCCGCGACGCCTCGAACAACACGTCGTCCAGCTTGGTCTGCGTCCTCGAAACCAATCCCTTGAACAACTTGTCGAAAACCAATAACAGCGCCTCCGCCAACAACAAGGAAACAACTAACGCGCCGGCGACAAAACCGTAGTCAACCCAAGGCAAAACCGATAAATCCATTGCAAACAAGGTTACTCGGGGCAAGAATAAAAAAGCGAGCGCGCGTTAAAAAACGCGTGAAAGAATTCCGCGTGCCCCGCATCATCTCCGTCAAAAAACGCGAGCGCACCCTGCTTGACTTCATCGAACCCGAAAAAAAACAAGTAAGGCAAAAATATGGCTGGGACCCGGAATTCAAGCACGAAGCCAAGACCTTTCTCGAAGACAAAGACGTGTTAATCCTGGTTTTATGGGCCCTCATATCGCCCGCCGCGGCCCTCGCCTACGTAGTGTGGACCAAGTACAACCAGTTGCGCTTGCTCGCATTACCATTAATGGTGCTCGCAATAATCCAATTCTCGTGGCAATGGGGCAGCATCATTCAAGCCGTCACCCAATTCGTTTCCTGAAAACAATTAAAAAAACGCCGCCACCTAATAATGGTCTGCGCGGCGATGGTCTAACGCAAACTTTTAGAAAAAGTTTGATCAAAAACCGTCCCTGCGCGGCGATGGTCTAACGGTATGACTCGAGCCTTCCAACACGCTTTTTGCCTTCGGGCAAAACCCGCACTAAAAAATGCGGGTGGAAGAAAGCTCGCAGCCCGGGTTCGACTCCCGGTCGCCGCACTCCCTCCTTTTTTTACCAGTTCAACGCATACAATACCGCAATGAAAATACGTGACGCGGCCGACTATCACTATAGAACGCTCAAACACCCGCCACTAACCCGCGGACAGGAAGTAGAGCTAGGCCGAACAAAAGACTTCCACGAATACGCCGTAGCCCACCGCCAACTAATCGAAGAAAAAATCGAAGAAAACGTTGAAAACCTTTTACGGCGCTTAAACGAAAACCACGGAACCGAATTCTTGAAAAAAAAATACAGGAAAAAAACGGATTGGTTTACCAAATACCGCCTCAAAACACTGTTAACCGACTACCACAAAGCCAAAGGCAACGCGAACCCGCCAAAAGAACTCCAACAATTAATAGACGACGCGCGCGAACACGTTGAAAACGAGGACCTCGAAAAAACGGGTCGGGCGGCGTTGGACGCAAGAAACAAGCTCATAACCCACCACCGCAGACTGTCAACAAAAATAGCGCAAAAATACTACCCCCCAACCAAAAAAGAGGACTTGCTTCAAATGGGTGACGAAGGCCTGTTAATCGCCGCGACCCACTACGACTACACTCAAAACAACAGGTTTTGCGGTTATGCAAGACATTGGATTAAATCAAGTTTAACAAAAGGAATAGAAAAACAAGGAAAAACGGTTCGCTTACCGGCCGACCTATTAAAACAAGTAAGCCAATACCAGCGAATGGTGGCCGAACACCTCCAAAAAACCGGGCGGCCGCCCACCGAAAAAGAAGCCGCAACAAAACTGGGTTGGACACAAAAAAAAATAGATAAAGTAATGAAACACCTGAAACCCTCGTTAGAATTGAACAAACCAATTTACGCGGGGGAAGATTCAAATGAATACGCAGACCTACTTGAAAGCAAAAACAACGCCGAACAAATCAAGCGAAAAATCGATTCCGAAAAATTAATTCGAACCGCAAAACAAGGATTGAACGAACGCGAATACCACGTAATCAAGCACCGCTTCGGACTCGAAGGAGCCGAACACAAAACCTTTCAAGAACTCGGCGACGAACTCGGGGTAAGCCGCGAAGCAATCCGCCAAACCGAGGCAAAAATCCTAGAAAAACTGGGAAAAATCCGAGCCATCCGCGAACTCAAATAAAAAAAAACCCCTCAAAACCCTTTTAAAGGCGTTCTGCGTGCTTTTTCGCGAGGTGGTTTAAAACCATGGCAAGTTTGGTAGTTAAAAGTGCAGTAGGAGAACACATTAAGAAAAAGAAAATGCGCTTCTCAGGCGCCTCGTACGACGCCCTCAGCAAGGAAGTGCAATGCATCCTCGACGCCGCAGTCGCGCGCGCCAAGGCCAACAAGCGCATGACCGTCATGCCTTGCGACCTCTGAATTTTTTCCCTCATTTATTTTTTCTTTTTCAAAACCAGTAAATGCCTTGAAACCCCGGTTTGTTCGTCCGACACTTCGGAGTCGAACAACTTCTTCCAAAAACCTTTTAAACGCTCGAACAATTCCTCGATTCGATAACGCTTCGTGAA
>CAZVVY010000009.1:0-28077 GCA_964630975.1 Microcaldota archaeon
CACGAGGTAGTGGTGCACCCGGAGCACCGCCGCAAGGGAGTGGCGGGAAAGCTTGCCGAAGCGCGTTTGGAGTGGTTGAAGGGGCAAGGCGCGCGAGTGGCTTTGGCTTTTGCGGGTAGTGAAGCGGGAAAAAGGCATTTGGAGGTCTTGGGCTTTAAGGAGAAGGGTGCGAGGCACGAGTACTGGTTCTAGGGTAGGAAGTCTTGGGAAGCGATTTTTTCGGGCAGGTACGTCTTGGAAATGTATTGCAGGTTCTTGCTTGAAAGCGCCTGAATTTCCGCCTTCTTTTTTTCCTTCAAGAACAACTCGATTTCGCTTTGCCAAGGCTTGGGTTTGAACCAATCGTATTTCTTTAATTCGTTGGCCCGTTTTATGTCGACGGGTTTTGCCTTGATGGTTACGGCGTCCAGGTCGTACGTCTTGATGTCGCTCGTGCTCATGCCTAGGAAATGCATTTTTTGGCATCCTAACCGCTCGCTTTCGTGGGCGAGAGCCATCGACCCGTATTTCATGGTGGAGTAAATGTACCATCCGTACGGGTCCGAGTCCGTCAAACAATAGATGGGAAGCTTTAATTCTTCGCTGATGCGTTGGAGTAAGCGGCGCGCTCCGCGGGCGGCTTGGCCTGCCGTAGTCATTAACAGGCACTTGTTTTTTTTCCAGTAGCCGTCCTCGTTCAAGCGGTCGAAAATCGCGTTTTTTTCGGCGACTAAAACGTATTCGACGGCGACGTCTTCGAACTCGATTTGTTCGACTATTGAGGGCACGGCCCACCCGCCGGAACCCATTTTGGCTAAATTGATTTTGTCGGATTTGTTACGCATGTGGTCGACGACCTTCATTTCGCCGGCCATTCGCCCTTTGGGTTCTGCGCGCAAGTGCAAGCGTTCGCGGAAAGTGTTTAAGGCGACTTCGAAGTCGACGATGGCTTGGTTGCTTTCGTTTTGTTCGTCGATGGTGTCCTCCTTGGTTCCCGCAATAGTGTGTTTTTTGGCGTAGTACAAGTCACGAAGGGTTGCCGTCAAGTTGTTGGCGAGCAAATCCTTTTTCACGTAGGACGCGACGAGCATTGTTTGCATGAATTTTCGGGCGTGGGAAACGTTGAATAAGTAGCGGTGCGCTACCTTGTCGCCGAGGCGAATCTTGCGGTTTTCTTCGTCGAAGTAAATGTTGGATGACCCGCGAATCGGTATTTCGAGGGACGGGTTTTCGCCTGCCTCGATTTCTTGAATTAATTCGTTTGCGAGCTCGTCGATTTTCTTCGTTATTTCCTGGATTCTTTTTTGGCGTTGTTGTTTATAGGCCGTCATTGTTCTTCCTCCTCAATTTCTTTTTCGGCTTCTTCTTCCAGTTCGAGTAATTCTTCGTTTTCTCCTTCTTTTTCGCCTTTCAACTCGGTTTTGCTTTCCGCGATTTTTCGCATTGATTGCTCCAACTCTTTTTTGGGTTTGCCGGTTACGTCGTGGAGCGCGGCGGCGACTTCCGTAATGTATTTGAAGAATATTTTGCGGCGTTTTTCTTGTTCCTGCGCTTTCTTTATTCCGCTCAAGTACTTGCCGACTTTGCGTGCCGCATCCATTAGCCCCATCCTTATTTCGGCTACGATTTCTTCTTCGGACGAGATGGCGAGCTTGCCGGCGCCCGTGTAAGGGACGTGGACGCTCACGAAGTTGATGAATACGCTGACGGGCTGTTGGTCTTCCAGGTTCTTGAGGTTGTAGCGGTTCCAGTCAACGGTTTTCACGGCTTGCGTGATTGCGCAGTTGCCGGTGTCGAAGAGTAAGGGAACGCGGTTCGCGAAACGCATTACTTCGCCTTCCTTGCTCGTGCTTGAAGCCCCTGCTTTTCCGCCGTACGCAACCCCGCATTCGACTAGAAAGGGTATGCCTCCGCGGAACGCTTTGGGCTTGCGTTGGGTTACGCTCAAGAATTCGGGTTGTAAAAGGTTTTTCAACGATTTTTCGAGTTGGCTTTCGCCTATGGGGCGCAACGTGTTCAAGTCGGGCGCGTTGAATTTGACGCGGTGGAACGCGTGGACTATTGATTCGGCTTCGGCCCACGCCATTTTGCGGGGGTGCTTGTCGAAATCTATTTCGGGCAAGAGCTTGGCGAGTTCGTCTACTTTGCCGGCGCTAATGCGCGAGAAATCGCTTACGAGGAACGACGAGAGTTTGCGTGCCTTGGTTACCGCGGCCATGTCCACGAGGTCACTCGTAGTCAGCCCGAGAGGGTGCGGCTTGATTTTGGGCGGTTTTGAAGGAATTTTGTCGCTGGCGCGCGGGAAAACCACGATGTTCTTGTCTGGCTCGACGAGCGTGATTTGCGCGTGGGGGTTGGCGAGCGCGGTGCGCCTCAAATACTCGTATACGCCGTGGTCCGAGCGGTCGTAAGAAACTTCGGCGAATTCGGCGCGCACTTTGAGGCCGCGGTAATCCTCCCTTTTTTCTTCCGCGTTTTTTATGGTAGGAGTGTTTTTCTTGACGTCGATGGACACTTGGCCGGAATACGTCTTGCCGTTTCCCGTGCCCGTCTTGAAGTCGGTGGGCTTGCCCGTAGTGATTTGCGCGAAGAGGGTTGCGTAAGCCGCGCCGATTCCTTGCTGGCCGCGCTTCTGTTTTTGCTGGTGAAACTTGGTTCCCGCCAAAAGCATTCCGAGCGCTTGGCCTACCTTGCTCTTAGGTAAGCCGGTGCCGTTGTCTTCGACGGTGACGCGAATGTGGCCTACTGCCCACTTCGCGGTTATCTTCGTGCCTTCTTCAGGTGCCTTGCGGAAAACTACTTGCTTCACGCTTTGCTTGCCGCGCTTGTTGTACTTGACCACGTATTCTTCGGGGCGCTTTTGCTTTACTTCGTTCACGTAGACTTCGAAGAGGGCGGCTCGATACATTTGTTCTTGTAAATCGAATTCCTTTGTAGAGCCGTTTCCCTCGCCGAGAACGGTTTTCTTGGGTTTGGCGTTCAAAGACTCGACTTCAACGGTTATGTCCGGAAGTATTTTGGCGTCTTCACAGGCGTCCAAGCTGTTCGTAACGTATTCGTGTACGATGGTGGTTAGGCTCCGGGTTTCGCCGGAGTAACCCAGCATTTGTCGGTTCTTCTTGAAGAACTCGGCGACCGAGTATTCCTTGAATGATTTTTCCAGTTCGCGCGTGTTGTCAGCCATTTAGTAATTGTTTCACCCTTTTCTCCAAGTAAGAGTAAACCGTTGAATGCGATTTTCCCTCCACTATTTTTTGTATTCCTTCTCGTGCGAGTTGTACGTCCTCGTACTTGCCGAGGAAGGCTACCGTGCTCCTGGAAATGTTGAGCCACGCGCCCGACAATTCCTGCAACGTCTTCTTCGCCTTTCCTTCGGAGCCGATTACGCGGCTCTTGAATCGCTGCAACTCTTTTTCGTTGCGCGCAACGTCCTTCAAGTCCACTTCCTCAAGGAAGTAGTCGTCCTTCAACAACTTGAAGGCTTGCCTTGGCTTGAAGCCTAGCACGACGGCTTTGGCTACTTGTTCCGCGGTCCATTCGTCGCCGGCGTCTCCGTTAAAGTGGAGCTCGCCGTTTTTGAGTGAGGCTTCGACTCTGCATTCGTCCTCAATTTTGTCGAGGAATCGACCGCCGTCCCGTCGAAAAACGGGCATTCTGTTCGCTGGAATCGCTATAATCCTCACTTTTTTCAACTCCGGCGGCGGGTACTATGATTACCCTCGCTAACTATAAATACGTTTCCCGAATAAACGTTTCAATGGTCGCAAAAAAGAAGCCGAAACGCGAAAAAAAGGTTTTGGCCGAGTTGAAAAAGGTCTTGAAGAGCGAGGAAGTCGCGGCGCACACGGCGCGCGTAATCGAGGACAAGGTCTTTGAAATCAAGGCAATGGTTTACTTGTCGTTCGCAATAAACTTGATGTTGTTGTTCCTCGTGCTCGGAGTGCTCTTGAAATTGATGGGGTTCTGAATGCCGAAGCGTGAAACCAGGATAGTTCACCGTGAAAACGGAGACCGCATAATCGTTTTTCCAGGGCACGGCTTGCCCGACCACGCGTTTTATCCGGAGCACTTGAAAATCGTTAAGGAAAACTGGAGCAATAGGCATACCGCGGTGGTTTTCCACGAGAAAAAAGAATTCGGGCGCTTCGTTGTAAAAGAAGTTAATCCCGGGGGGTACGCCGTTCCCACCCATAATTCGCTTTTTACGGAGGCGCGGCTGTTATTGGAGGCGGCAAATCGCGGGGTAAAAGTAGAGAAGCCGTTGGCAATCTACGTTTCGCGAAACGGGGGGTTGCCCAAGCTGTTCACCCAATACGTTGAAGGCGTTCACCCGAATCAAGTCACCGACGAAATGGTTGGCGAGTATTCTCGAGCCCGTGCCGAAGCAGAATCGAAAAACGTTTTTTTGCTGGATTCCAATCAAACCAATAATTACATCTTCACGGGTGACGAAGAACCGGTTACCTTCATTGATTTGGAGCACGCGTTATTACCGCATAATGAAGAAGGCAAGTTGAAGCGCGGTAAACGCTCGCCCGGCTTCGGGTTGGATTCCAAGCCGCAAAAAATTTCGGAATGGGTTAATCGCGTGCGCCGCGAATTCATAAACAAGAAAGGGGTTTAATCCACGCGCAGCAAGAGCTTTTTACCCATTACCTGCATGTACTGGATTTCCTTGCCTACTTCCACGTCGGACTGCATTTCGCTCGGGATTTGCACGTCGAACGTCTCGTAGGACTCGGTGTCCATCAGCGTTGCATTCGAGCCTTCCGCGTTAACTATTTGCGCGCGCTTGCGCTCGATTATGGGAACCTTGCAGTCGGCGTCCGAAGACTTCATTAAGGAGTGCTTGGTGTTGTCGAACAATGAAATGGCGACCGCGCTGACTTTGGCGGCGCCGTGCTTGCCGGGCTTGCTCTTGTCAACGCTTACGATGCGACACGGGTGGTCGTCTATTACCGCGTATTTGCCTACTTTGAGCGCGCCCATCGTTGAAAAGATTTGGTCAACCATTCGAATATTCACCCATTAAATAATTGTGGAAGTTTAATTGTTGCGATGAATAAAAAGCCTTTCGTGGACTGCCATTGCCACTTGGAACGCGAATCGTTTCCGGACTTGGGCGAAGTATTGGGGAGGATGCGCGCGGCGGGCGTTGCCTGCGTTGCCAGCGGTCGCAACCGCGAGCAAAACGAGTACGCGTTGTCTTTGGTTCGGCCGGAAGTCAAGGCGGCAATTGGAATAAGTCCGCACGATGCCTTGAATGCGGATGCGGAACGAGAAAAAGCGTGGGTTTTGGAGAACGGCGGCGGGGCGAGTGCAATAGGGGAAATAGGGCTGGACCACCATCATTTTCATTCACCCGAGGAAAAAAGAAAGCAACTCGAAGTGTTTCGAGCAATGCTGGAGGCGGCAGAGGAAACAAGGAAGCCGGCAATCATTCACACGCGCAAAGCCGAGGAAGAAGTACTCGACGAATTGGAGTCGTTCAACGGAAAAGCGGTATTGCATTGTTTTCTGGTCCACCGCCTCGCGGAACGCGTGTTGGATGCGGGGCACTACGTATCCCTACCAACGCTTAAAAACAAGTCGCGAGTTAAGTTAATTCAGAGGTTGCCTTTGAACAGGATCCTGTGCGAAACGGATTCCCCGTACCTTTGGGAGGGGAGAAACGAGCCCGCCAACGTGGTAAGCGTTTACCGTGAAGTTGCGCGCGTGAAAGGTTTGGAACCCGGCGAGGCGCGCGAGGCAATAGGCGCGAACGCCGAAGAATTGTTTGGAGAGTGGAAGAATGTCTAACGGCGAAAAAGTTTTACAGAAAATCAAGGCGTTCGTGAAAACCAAGAAAGAAAAAAAGATTGCGTTGTTCGTGGACGGCCCAAACTTGTTGCGAAAGGATTTGAAAGTGGACTTGGGCAAAGTCAAGCAACGCCTCGAAAAATACGGGCAAGTCAAGGTGGCGCGCGTGTTCTTGGACCAGTACGCTTCCGACAAATTGATTGAAGCCGTGACTAACCAGGGTTACGAAGTCGTCATAGTTCCCAGCGACGTGGACGTCGCGTTGGCGGTGGACGCCACGCGATTCATTTACCACGAGAAAATGGATGTCATAGCCGTTGCCTCGCGCGACTCCGACTTCAAGCCTTTGTTGACGAAAGCGAAGGAAACGGGGAAGGAAACCATCGTAATCGGTTGCAACCCCGATTTTTCTATTGCGTTGCAGAACACGGCAGACGTAGTCCTCAAGTTGAACGAGTGAGATAATGGATTTGCCCGCCGGACGCATAGTAAAACGCGTTGATTTGGCTCACGCCAGCCTTCAATCGGTTTTCAAGGCGTTACAAGACAAGTCGTTCACGGGTTACTCCGCGTTGTGCTGCCACGGCAAGACGGGCCTCGAAGAAGGCGCCGTGTTCTTCAACTCCGGAAAAGGCGTGGGCGCGCACTACGAGTATTTGAGGTTTGAAAAGGAAGTGGACGGCGAGCCCGCTTTCGCACGCTGCGTCAACGCTTCCCACGCAAAAAACGTGGTGCTCGACTTAGTACAGTTGACCGCCGACCAAGTGCAAGGCGTTTTGTCGGACGAGCCCGCGGTGCTCTTCGTTAGCACGCCGGAGTCAATCCAAAAATACGACAAGAAAACTTTTTCGGACGAGTTCGAAGAAGAACTCGGCCAAATAGCGCGAAAAAAGCGGAGTGAACTGCTCAAAAAGTACCGCCTCAACGTGTCGGCGGGCATACCCGAAAAAAAGGAGTCCGAGCAAAAAAAAGAGGAAAAACCAGAATCGCAAAAAAAAGAAGACGGCCGCATAAGCGCGCCTCCACTGGGTGAAGGCGAGTGAGGGTAATCGGTTTTTCTTCGGGGAAAGGCGGCGTGGGAAAGAGCACGATAACTCTCAACTTGGGCTTGTTGTTGGCGCAGGCAGGCCACAAAGTAGTCGTGGTTGATGCCGACGTGCACATGGCTAACTTGGGAGTCCTTCTCGGAGTCGAGTCGAACCCCATAACGCTTCACAACGTTTTGAAGGGCGAAAACAACATTCGAGACGCGGTTTACGAGGGGCCTTTCGGCGTAAAATACGTTCCGTCCAGCTTGTCGATGGACAAGCACGGCTTGGAATTCTCGAAACTCGGGGAAGTGGTAAAGGAATTGACGGAATACGACTTCGTGTTGGTGGACTGTCCTCCCGGCGTGGGCGAAGACGCGGAAGCCGCGTTGAAGGCTTCGCAAGAACTCGTAATCGTTTTGACTCCGGAGCCCAGTTCGCTCGCCGACGCCTTGAAGACCAAGGCAATCGCCGAACACGAGGGGACAAACATTATCGGTACCGTGCTCAACATGTCGCTCGGCGAAAAAACCGAGGTGCAACCCGGCGACTTGTCGACCGTAATGGAGTTGCCCGTGCTCGCCGTGCTCCCCGAAGACGTTGAAGTCAGGCGGTCCGCCGCAACCCAGAAACCCGTGGTAATGCGTGCGCCGTCCAGCAAATTCGTTTCCGGAATCCACATGCTGGCCGCAAAGCTTTTGGGTAAGAAGGTTGCCCCAAAACCAAAAGCAAGAAAAGGGTTGTTATCATCAATATTTTCGTTCTTTGCCCGTGTTTTCGGGCGTAACTAGAGGTGAATTTTTTGGGAGACAAAAGGCCTTTCGACGTTTTAAACAACGCGTTAAACAACAACGTGCTCGTCGCACTCAAGAACCGCAAGGAGTTGCGCGGCACCCTCGTCAGCTTCGACGTGCACATGAATATTGTTCTCGACGAAGCCGAGGAAATGGAGGACGGCGAAACCAAGCGCAAACTCGGGACGATGTTCGTGCGCGGAGACACCATCATCTTCATTTCCCCCGCGTAAACAAAAATAATTAAAAAACAGTTCGACCACTTTTCTTTTTTCCTTTAGGGCTCGTAGATCAACGGTAGATCGCTTGCATGGCATGCAAGAGGTTGCGGGTTCAAATCCCGTCGAGTCCACTAACAGAAAAAGGGCTCGTAGTCGAATGGTTAAGACGCTCGCTTGACGTGCGAGAGATTCGGAGTTCGATTCTCCGCGGGCCCACTACAAACCTTAAAGGTGATTTTCTTTGAGTGAATCGACTGCAAACCCGGCTCCCCTCGGCCTCCTCGGCTTCGGGATGACCACGATATTGTTGAACCTGCATAACGCGGGCTTGTTTCCGCTCAACGCAATGATAATCGCGATGGGCTTGTTTTACGGCGGGCTCGCCCAAGTAATCGCCGGGATAATGGAGTGGAAGAAGGGAAACACGTTTGGTTTGACCGCGTTCACTTCATACGGCTTGTTTTGGCTCTCGCTTTCCACGTTACTCGTGTTGCCCGAGCTCGGCTTGGCCGAAGCACCGGGCGCAACCGCGATGACCGCGTACTTGTTGGCGTGGGGCTTGTTCACGGCGGCAATGTTCGTCGGCACGCTGAAGCTCAACAAAGGGCTTCAATTCGTTTTCGGCTCGTTGACGGTGCTCTTCTTCTTGTTGGCGTTGGCGGACGCCACCGGCGACCCGTTCATAAAAACGGTTGCCGGAGTAGAAGGAATCGTTTGCGGTGCTTCCGCTGCCTACGTAGGGTTGGCGCAAGTGTTGAACGATTTTTACGGGAAAAACAAGTTTCCAATCTAATTTTTTTTTAAAAAAAAAGCGGGAAGGGGGTTAAACCCCCCCTTCAATTCAAAAGAGAATCAGTAGTCGTTTCGTCCGTAGCCGCCGCGTCCGCGGCCGCCTCCGCCGTAACCGCCTCCGCCGTAACTGCGGCGCGGCTTGCGGTGCTTCTTGAAGCACTCGCGGCAGTACACGGGCCTGCCTTCGGTGGGCTTGAACGGAACTTCGCATTCCTGGCCGCAATCCGAACAAACGGTTTTGTGCATTTCGCGGTCGCCGCCTCCTTGGTGGTGGCCGCCCTTGTCGTCATCCCCGAATTCGCGGGGGCTCGACTCCTTGGAGTCGTCGTCGTATTCACTCATTTCTTTTTCTTCACCTAGTTGCGGTTCCCTTCCCATTCACTTCAAAAAAATTCAGTTCCTAATCGGGGACCCGCCTTCTTATCTATTAATTGTTTGCGCTTGAAGCGGATTTAAACCTATGTTTTTTGGGGTTGAACCTCACAAAAGTGTACGAGGCGGCCAAGGCGTTGGCGGCAAGGTAAGACCACCAAATGCCTTGATAACCTATTGCCGAGGCGAGCGCGTAAGCCGAAACCACTTGAAGGGCGAGCGTGGCAAGCGTTATTGTTAGCGGCGAGCGAGTGTCGCCCGTGCCGCGCACCAAGCCCAACAAAGCCATTTGGATTCCTATGAACGGTAACGCAAAAGAAATCATTCGCAGGAATTCAACGGCCAACAAGGTTACTTCGGGTTCGCCGGGCAGGAACGCTTCGGTGAGCGGCGGCGAAAAAGAATAGAGGGCGGCCGCGGCAAGCGACGTAAACGCGAGGGACAACGCAATGCTCTTGCTTGAAACCGATTTCAAGCGCTTGAACTTTCGTGCGCCCGCGGTTTGGCCGGCGAGAGTTGAGGAAGCCATTGACAACCCGATTAACGGGATTATAACGAAGCTGAAAATCCGGCCGCTCAACCCGTACGCGGCGAGCACGCCCGTGCCGAAGGATGCGGCGAGGCCCGTCAACAAGAACATTGAGGAGGCGCGCGCGGCTTGCTCGAATGAGGCGGGCAAACCCAGCGAAAACAACGCCTTGATTTGCTCGTGGTTCGGCGTGAGGGCTTGCAAGCGAATGCTGTGCTTTCCCGAGAACAAGAGGAATGCGGCGATGCACACCGCGACAAGCTGAGTGAACACCGTTGCCATCGCCGCCCCCGCCACGCCCATTGCGGGAACGGGCCCCCACCCGAGTATGAACAAGGGGTCTAGGGCGAAGTTGAGTAACACGGTTGCGAGCACTATGTACGTGGGCGTCTTGGCGTCTCCCACGCCGTGCATCAAAGCCTGCAAGGCAAAGTAAGTGAATATGAAGGGGGTGCCCACGAAAAAAATTTTTAGGTATGCCGTCGCGGGAGTGAATACTTCGGGGCCTACGCCGAGCAAGGCAATCAACGGCTCCGCCAGGAGGATGCCGACTGCCGCCAGCAACAAGGAAACCGCGCCCATTGCAATCAATGTTTGTGTTGCAACGCGGTTCACTTCCTTGAAGCGCTTGGCGCCCCAGTAATGCGAGGCCTTTATGCGGCCCGCAACGGCGAGCCCGAAGCCCATGGAAGAAACCAGGAACAACGCGGGGAAGCCGGCGGCAACGGCGGCAACCGCTTCGGCTCCGAGGCGACCCACCCAAAAAGCGTCCGTCAACTGGTAAACCGTGTTCAACAGGTTTGAAGCCGTTATGGGTGCGGCCAAGTAGAGTAATGCCTTTAATACCGAGCCGCGCGTCAAATCCTTTTTCACGGCTTCACACACTCTCGATTTTGAACATGTTATTGCTTTGCGTGGAGTTAAGGCGCCCGCTCGCACTCACGACGCGGTCGCCTTTCTTGAGTCCGGCCACTTTCCTGGCGTAAGCAAGCGCTTTGGCCTCCAATTCCTTTACGCTTCCCGGGTGAACCAGTAAGGGAGCGCTGCCCCACAACAACGAAAGCTTTTGGTAGAGCGGCCCGTACTCGGTTACGGCGATGACGGGTTGCGTGGGTCGCTCGCGCGCTACGAGTCGCGCGGTCCTCCCATTGTCGGTGTAAGTTATTATGGCTTTTGCGCCGGCGTCGCGCGCCAGCTTGCTGACGGCCAGCGACAACGCGAGTTTGAGGGACGGCTTTTCGGGGTTTGGGGTAATGAATTCCGGCCGTTTTTCGGCGGCTTCGAGTATTCGCGACATTACCCGGACTGCGCGCACCGGGTCGCGCCCTACTGCCGTTTCCCCCGAAAGCATTACCGCGTCCGTGCCGTCGAAGAAAGCGTTTGCCACGTCGGTTGCTTCCGCGCGCGTGGGCCAAGGGTGTTCCATCATCGACTCCATCATTTGAGTCGCGGTTATTACTGGCTTTCCGGCGGCGCGCGCCTTGGCAATAATCGTTTTTTGGAGTATGGGCAGGTCTTGAATGGGTGCCTGCATTCCAAGGTCGCCTCTGGCAACCATTACGGCGTCACAGGCGCGCAGTATTTCGTCAAGGTTTTGCACGGCTTGAAGGCTCTCGATTTTGGCTACCAGCGAAATGCCTTTTGGGATGAGCGAACGCATTTTTTTGAGGTCGCCGGCGTTGCGCACGAAGGATTGCGCCACGAAGTCGGGCTTCATTTTCTTGGCGAGCTTTATTCCTTCGCGGTCGCGGGGCGTAACGCAGTCCACGCAGTCGTCGACTTTCGGCGAGTTGAATCCCTTGCGCGTTGAAAGCGGCCCGCCCACGACCACCTTGCAGTGTAAGGATTCGCCTTCGGCTTTTTCGACTTTCAACTCTATTTTTCCGTCGTCGAAGAATACTCGGTCGCCTTTTTCGGCGAGGGCCGCGGCATTAATGCAATTCAACGGTATGACTGTTTCGTCGCCCACGGTTTCGCGCGAGGTAACCTTGACTCTGGAGCCATCTTTCAACACGACTTGCTTTGACTTCAGCGTGCCCACGCGCACTTTGTGGCCGGGCAAGTCGAGAAGTATTGCGAGCGCGTCTTTTCCGCGCGCTTCGCGCACGAGTTCGGCGGCCTCCATTTTTTCTTTTGGCGTGCCGTGTGAAAAGTTGAGGCGGGCAACGTTCATTCCCGCCTTCTTGAGTCCCGCCACGGCTTTCCCGGTGTTGGACGCGGGGCCCAGCGTGCAAACGATCTTGGTTTTTCTCACAGCCAATAACCTCCTTTTCCGCTGCCGGCGAACTCGCTGGTTCCCACGGCCTTGTATTCCCTGTCGTTTATCGTGGCCGTCGCCACCGAAGGGTAAGAGCGGTATTCGATGTCCGCGGTCTCCAAAAAGTTGGCTAAGCGCTTGCCCTTAATCTTCCTTTTTTTTCCGGGCGAAGAGCTTTGAATCACGAGCTTCACTTTTTCGTCGCGGCTCTTCACGCGCACCACCGGCACTTCGCCGGGCTCGAAAACGCTTTCCGCGTCCGCGAACACGTTGAACTCGCCGGTGGCCACGTCGACAACGTAGAACTGGTAATTCAGCGGGAGCACCGGGGCCCGGGGCTCGCCCAAAAAAAAGTCGAAGAATCCCACTATTTTTTCGGGTTTCAACGGCCCCGGCTTGGATTGGCAGGCGAGAACGCTCCACTGCCAGCCCACGCGGGCGAACGGCAGGCCGACGTGCACGTTTTCGGTGTAAGCAAAACCGGACTCCAAAACTTTTCCTACTAACGGCTTTAGCGAGCCGTACCCGAGCTTCTCCAAGTCGCCTTTTGCGTTCACGGTGAGGCGTCCCCGCATGGGCGCCAAAAACCAGTAAGACAATACGCGGCCGAATTTTTCGAACACGCACTTGTAGCCCCCTATTTCGGGCTTGATTCGCTCAAAAGAATAAGTGAGAACGAGCTCGTTTTCGCCGTCGAAAACCGTTATTTGAACGGAGTACTCGGGGCCCTTGCCGCGCCAAACAACTTTCCTGCGCTCGTCCGAAAACCGGGCTTCGGCCGCTTTGCCGTCGTAGGAAACTTTGCAAGGCCCTTCTTCCACTTGCACGCACTCGTTTTTCAGGCGCACTTCGTTGAAGAAATGGGAGTTGGTGCCGTCGAAGGCAATCGCGCAAAAAGCGTTCGCCTCTTCGCCGCCAACGAAAGCGTAAAGCCATCCCTTGGAGAACGCGGGAGAGCCGCCGTCGTACTCGCGTTCGCCGGAAAAAAATTTTTCGTAGTTGTCCGGGCGCGCGACTCTAAGCGAATGCGTTACGCTGGGCTTGTTTCCGCTCAACGCGGGACTGGCGGAAAAAACGAGTACGTCTTTGTTGGTCGCGCGAACCATGATGAAAGAGAAAGGTAAAAAAAAAGAAAAAACTATTTTTCGAGTGTCAACAACAAGCTTGAAACCCTGCTTTGCGAGCCGTCCTCGTTCGTCAACTCCTCGGTGCCGATTTCAAAGCCGCTAACCTTCAAGCCGTTGAAGAAACGGCTTTTAATTATTTCTTCGACGTCTACGGCACGCGAAATCGCCCTGCCGCGGGCTTTCAGCTTTACTCGCGGCGAACCGTTGTTGAACAAGGTTACCGCGGCGAGCACGTAACTCATCACGGGCTTTCGGCCGACGTAAATCGTGTTGGGGTCGCGTTGTTCGCGGGTGCGCGCCGGCAATTCTTCCGGTGTTTTCGCGGCTTGTTGTTCGGGTTGCCGGGGTTCGGAAGGCTCGGGCGCAGGTTCCGCGGGCTTTTCTTCGTTTTCTTCGGGCGCTTGCCCAACGTCGGGTTGTTGGGGCGCGGCCGGCTCCGAAGGCTTTTCTTCTGCAGGTGCGGCAGGCGCGTTTTCCTGCGGGAATTCCTGTTTTGATTCCTGTTCTTTTTCGGGCTGTAATTCTTCCATAGTCAAACACCACCTATTCGCTAAAACTAATCGTTTGCACGCTTTAAACCTTGCGGAACAATTCGGTGAAACGCCTGCCCTCCAACACCATTCTTTGCACGAGCGTGGAGCCGCCGCGCTTGCGAATCTTGCGCGCCTTGTTTTCGATTAGCACGTGGTAAGCCTTCAACGCGGCCGCCAGGGCGTCGCGCTCGTGCCGGTTGGCGCAAGCGTAATTCTTCGTGTCGCGCAACTTGAATTGTTTGGAAAGCGATTTTCGCGGCGTAAACAACTTGGTTTTCAGCGCGGAAGAAAGCTTCTTGCATTGGCGTGCCGCCGGATTTCGGTCGCTTGCAACCACGGTCACGTGGACGCCGGACAACTCGGTTAACGCATCAGAAAAAGACGCGTTTCTCTTGCTCCACAACCGGCGGAGGTTGCCCTCGTAGTCGAGGATTGCGAGCGCCGCCGTGGTGCCCGCGTCAAGGCCGACTATAATGGGGCCAAACCCCCTATATATAAAAAAAAAGCGGTTTCAGCCGCTTGCCCCCTTGATGTAAAGGAGCATGTTTTGCATCATTTCGCGGCTGGTCGTGCCCGGGTCGAAAGAGAAGTACACGGTTTTGCCCGAGAAAACGCCTTGCGACTCAATGACTCCGTAAGTCGCGGGCGAAGTGGACTTGCCCATATACGATTCGATGTAAGCCAAAACGTTGGCGTTCGAGTTCGGGAACACGTTGGTAAGCGTACCCGAGAACGCGAAGTTCGTGATGCCGTTGAACATCGGGTGGTCCGGCGAAATAATCTTGAATTTTCCGTCGGCGTAAACGCGGGTTTGACCCGTTTTCTCGTGCATCAGCATGCCGCCGTACCTTACCGGCATTACGTCTCCGAGAAGACCTATGCCGATGTCCCATCCGAGAGCGTTGGGGTCGTCGGTTACGCGGGTGCAAGCGTCCCCGATTACTATGAGTTTTCCGCCTCCCTTGACGCGCTCGGCAATGGCTTGGCGCGCCACGCGGTCACACGTCGTAGAACCCTGTAAAACTATGATGTCGAAGTTGTCGAGCGAGCCGGGCACGAGTGCGTCCGGCGAAATCGAGCCGGCGTAACTTATCCCGGCTACCCTCATGTTCTCGCTTTGAATCAAGTACTCGAATTGCGGCGATGCGCGCCCCACGGTTACTACCTTGATGTAGGGCGCGGGAAACAATGAGCCTACGACGGGCATCGAGTGCAAGTCGATGTAACCGAATTTACCGGCTATGAACAAGCCGAGGACGACTATCAAAATTAGTGGAATCAAACTTTCCCCATAACTTTGCGTCGGGGCGTACTGGCCTTTTTTCTTCATTCTCCGCATCACCAACGAATTACTGCTAGAAGTTAAATGCATTCCCTCTTTTATAAACCTTCTATTTAAAGCAGGGAAAGCAGTGCCGCGCCCAAACCGATTACCGCCGCGGTTTTCACGATTCTGCCGAGCAAGGTGAACGCGAAAAAGTCGAGCCAACCCATTTTAGCGGTTCCGGCGGCAACCGGAAACAAGTCGCCGACGAACGGCACCCAAGGCGAAAACAACAAGGCGTAACTCCCCCACTTGCAAATCCATTTCTCCGCCTTTTTTTCTTCTTTCGGGTCGCGCTTGACGAGCCACGTCCGCAAACCCTTCAAGCCCACCAAATAGTTGACGGTGGACGAAGCGAGCGAAGCAACGGTTACCACTAGGAAGACCTGCCACACCGGGTAGTGCGCCGCGGCCAACACTATAAAGGGCTCACTCGGCCAAGGCAGGAGGGAAACGCTTAGGAAAGCGATTGCAGCCAAGCCGAGCAACCCATAGGCCTCCAGCAAGCCGCCAAGGAAAAGAAACGCGTCCATTGAAAAAAGAAAAGGAGAAAGAAAATAAAAAGGGGGTTTAAAGCCCGCACTCCGCCTTGAGGGCTTCCGCCTTGTCGGCGGCTTCCCAGGTGAACCCGGGCTCGTCGCGGCCGAAGTGGCCGTAAGCCGAAGTCTTAGAGTAAATCGGACGCTTGAGTTTCAAGTGCTCGATTATTTGCGCGGGCTTAAACACGAAATGCTTTCGTACGGCTTCCGCGATTTTTTCCTCTTCCACTTTGTTGGTGTTGAAGCAGTCCACGCGCACGCTCACCGGCTCCGCGACCCCGATTGAGTAAGCGAGTTGCACCTCGCACTTTTCGGCGAGGCCCGCGGCAACAACGTTCTTGGCTACGTAACGCGCCATGTAAGCACCCGAACGATCCACTTTGCTGGGGTCTTTCCCGCTGAAAGCGCCGCCGCCGTGGCGCCCCATTCCCCCGTAAGTGTCCACGATTATTTTTCGGCCCGTCACACCCGAGTCGGCTTCGGGGCCGCCCACTTCGAACACGCCCGTGGCGTTCACGTGAAACTCGGTTTCTTCGTCGAGCCACTCCCCGCAAACCGGTTTGATTATTTTATCGATTACTTCTTCGCGAATGCGTTCGCCGGGAATGCCGGGGTCGTGGTGCACGGCTATGACCACCGCGGTAACCCGCTTCGGCTTGCCGTTTTCGTATTCAACGGTGACTTGGCTCTTGCCGTCCGGCCTCACCCACGCCAACTCCTTTTTTCTGCGGGCTTCGGATAGGCGGCGCGTCAACTTGTGTGCAAGCGAAATGGGGAGCGGCATTAATTCCGGCGTCTCGTTGCAGGCGAACCCGAACATCATTCCCTGGTCTCCCGCGCCTTGCTCGCGGCCTTCCTTTTCGTTGACGCCCACCGCGATGTTCTTGCTTTGCTCGTGAATGCTCGTCAAAACCGCGCAGTCCTTGGAGTCGATTCCGTAGTCCGGGTCGGTGTACCCGATTTCGGCCAGCTTCCTGCGGACCACCCCCGCAATGTCCACGTAGCCGTTCGTCGAAACCTCGCCGGCCACCAGCACGAGTCCGGTAGTCGTGAGGCACTCGACGGCCACGCGCGACTCAGAGTCCTGCTCAAGCAATGCGTCGAGTATCGCGTCCGAAACCCCGTCACAAATCTTGTCGGGGTGTCCCTCGGTAACCGATTCCGAAGTAAACAATTCCTTTTCCATAAGATTCACCACTAAGAAAGCCGCCGCAAACATATAAATAAATTACTGCACAAAATATTCCGATTAGAATAATGTTGCCTGAGTTGCGCGAAATCGCGCGAAGAAGGAAGACGCTGGGCCTCACTCAGACGCGCCTCGCCCGCGAGGCGGGAGCCAGCCAGTCGTTGGTCGCCAAAGTCGAGGCGGGCAAGGCCGACCCGTCCTATTCAAAGGCAAAACAATTGTTCGACTCGTTGACGCGCCTCGAAAACGAGGGCGCGTTGACCGCCGGCGACGTAATGCACCGCGGCGTGCGATTCGTCTCCTCGGAGGACTCGGTTTCCAAAGCAGTAAAAAAAATGCGTTCCAGCGGCTTGTCGCAACTCCCTGTAACCGAAGGGGGGCGCGTGGCCGGTTCGTTGTCCGAATCGCGAGTCGTGAAGTGCCTGGGCGACGGGTTCGACGCCGCCGCCTTATCGCGCACCCGCGTAGGCGAAATAATGGGCGAGGAATTCCCGCAGGCAACGCCGTCCACGCCGTTGAGGACGGTAACCGAGTTGTTGAAGTCGAGCCCGGCCGTGCTCGTGACGAGTAAGGGAAAAATAAGGGGGATAATCACGAAGGCGGACGTGCTCTCAGTCGTGCACAAATAATTCTATTTGTTTTTTTACTTTTTTTTCTCTGTTTCTTTTATTTTTTTCTCGACTTCCTCAATGCAATTACGTAAATAAAGGAAGCCAAATAAGCCGATCGTGCCCCCAAGAAGAATGCCAACGGGCACTTGTTTACCAAATAAGTTGAATACGACGCTTACTCCCGATAAATAATCCGTCAAACCCTTGTTGCCAACTATCAAGCCGAAACTAATGACTCCCAAAATAGAAAGATAATGCAAGTATTTTTGGTGACGAGCTTTTTGAAAATCCAAATGGGGTTCTAATTTTTCAGGGCTGGATTTTCTTTTCGCTACGAGAAGAAAAACAAATAAGATCAAGCTTACAATAACCGTCAAAAACAAGCTAAACGTCCATTCAAAAAAAGTAACGGTAAAAATGGGGAATACGTAAAACACAAAATTCTCTAACAGAAAAATGACAAAAGCAATTAATAGAATGCGCATTAACTTTTCTTTAGATGAATTACCCCATAAACTCCATTCTTCTTCCTTTTTTGATTTTGCCACGAAACAATATGAATAAACCAGTTAAAATATTGCTCGTTAAAGCATAGAATATAAAAACCTGAGAATGCAAAAAGCTAGGGTGTGGGCTCGATGAGCAGGGACCGTTGTTTCTCAGTGAAACGCGGCTGCAACTCGTAGCTTAGTCTGGTGGAGCGTTCGACTGATAATCGAAAGGTCGGGAGTTCGAATCTCCCCGGGCCCATAACGCTCGGGTTACAAACCCGCGAGCCCACACGCTTTTTATTCCAAAAACAGTCAAAGAAAAGTATGCCCGAACGAAACTGGTTTCAAAACCGAATCCGCTAAGACGAGTTGGGGCATTGCCGGAACGCTTTTTGTGGTTTGAAGGGCAAGCAAAACGTTGAGCGGGCAGTCACGAAGTTGAGTGAGCTCGTCAAAGAGAAGCGGTCGGAAGCAACTCACTTCCGCTTGTCGATGCTTTGGGGCTTGCGTCCCGTAACCCGGCCTGAAAAAAAAGGAAAAAATTTCGAGGGCGCGTTCGGCACGTGTTATCACGTGGAACGCTGAGTTCAACCCAAACTCATTTCCACGTTGACGGTAGGCGGAATGCGGATGCGCATTATTTCGCGGAGCACGCGTTCGTCGGCCTTGATTTCAATCAAGCGTTTGTGGACGCGCAACTCCCATTTTTCGTAGGTGTCGCTTCCGTCCCCGCACGGCGTGCGGCGCGTGCTAATCTTCATTTTTTTCGTGGGTAAGGGAATCGGCCCCTTCATTTGAACGCCCGCCTTGGTCGTAATGGCCTTGATTTGGTTGCAGACTTCGTCTAGCGCCTGCCTGTCCTGGCTGTCCAGTTTGATTCTCGCATTGTTCATTTGTGGGACCAAACCTCTTCAATTAAAAAAGGGAAAAGAAAAAGGGTGAAAGGAGTATTTAACCCTTTCAACCCTTCTTGGGAGTCACTTCCAATACCACGCCCGCGGCAACGGTTTGCCCCATGTCGCGCATTGCGAACCTTCCGAGCGCGGGGTACTCCGAGTACTTCTCGACGCACACCGGCTTGGTGGGCCTGATTTCCACGATTGCAACGTCGCCCGTCTTAATGAAGTCCGGGTTTTCCTGCACGGTCGCGCCCGTCTTGGGATCCTTCTTTTCAAGAATCTTCGTAATGCTGCACGCGAGTTGCGCGGTGTGCAAGTGGAACACGGGCGTGTAATTGTTGCCGATTGCGGTCGGGTGGTTGAGCACCACGATTTGGGCTTTAAACGACTCCGCGATTTGCGGCGGGTTGTCGGGGTGGCCCACGACGCTTCCGCGCTTTATCGCCTTCTTGTCAACGCCCTTGATGGCGAAGCCCACGTTGTCTCCGGGCTCTGCCTGCGGCAATTGTTGGTGGTGCATTTCAATGCTTTTCACCGTGCCCGTCGAGTTCTCCGGCATAATGATTACGCTGTCGTTCGGCTTCATTACGCCGGCTTCAACGCGGCCCACGGGAACCGTTCCCTGACCCGTAATCGTGAAGACCTCTTGAATGGGCAAGCGCAAGGGCTTGTCAACCGGCTTCTCGGGCGCAGTCAAGTTGTCGAGTGCTTCCACGAGAGTCGGGCCGTTGTACCAACCCAGGTTCTCGCTCTTCTTTACGACGTTGTCGCCCTTGTAAGCGCTGACCGGAATAAAGGGAATCTTGTCCACGGGGTAACCCATGCCCTTCATTTTCGCCTTCAAGTCGGCGACTACCGAGTTGTATTTGTCCTCGCCGTATTCAACGGCATCCATCTTGTTGACGGCGACGATGAATTGCTTTACGCCGAGCACCTTGATGAGGAAAGCGTGCTCGATTGTCTGCGCTTGGATTCCGTCCTTGCACGAGCACACTAGTACTGCGGCGTCCGCTTGGCTCGCGCCCGTAATCATGTTCTTGACGAAGTCCTTGTGCCCGGGAGCGTCGATGACGGTAAAGTAGTACTTGTCCGTCTTGAACTCCTTGTGCGCGATGTCGATTGTGACTCCGCGTTCGCGCTCTTCCTTTAGCGAGTCCATTGCGAAAGCGAATTCAAAGGTCGCCTTACCGACCTTGGCGGCTTCCTCCTTCAACTTGCGCAACTCGTTTTCAGGCAATGCACCGCTGTCAAAAAGCGTGCGGCCCACGAGCGTGGACTTACCGTGGTCGACGTGACCAACGAAAATCAAATTCATGTGTGGTTTCTCAGCCATTCACATACCCTCCTGTTTCCTCAAATGGTTTTTTCTCTAAATAATAGCCATGATGAGCCTTTCAGCTATTTCAATCCCTAAACTAATCTAAAAACCATTTAAAAAAGGTTTGCCTATATTGAAGGTATGAAGAAAGCCCTGTTATTGTTGTTGCCCGTGCTCCTCGCCGGGTGCTTGTACGAGTCCGCCGAGTGCGTGGGCGACGAATGCGCGAATGCGTCAATCAACGCTTCACTCGATTTGCCCGCGAAAAACGAGTCATACCTTCCGTCCTTCAACTACTCGGACGACGCCTTGTTCGACTTGCAAAGCGATTACGACTCGGTTCGCCTCGGAGAATCGTTCAAATTCAACTCGCACCTGTCGTTCTCGAAAAAATCGGCTTACGCCACGGTGTCGGCCCTAAAAGACGGCGAAACGACCGGGACAATCAACGTTTCCAACAACGGCGAGCCCTTGGAATTCGAGTACGAGTTCGCAGGCAAAAAAACGGGGGAATACGAAGTGGCTTTTACCGCCGAATTCTTCGACGAAGAAAATTCGCCGCTCGAAAAAATCACGGATTCCTTCACCGTAACCGTGAAGCAATTGAAGCATTACCGCGAAGAAAAACTGAATTCGTCAACGCAAAAAGCAGCGCAATCGTTCGCCCTCGAGTTCCCCGTCAAAATCTCGCGCGTAACCGTTTACGGGGAAGGCGAGCCAATCCTAAAGTTGTGTACGGGCGACGCCGGAAAACCCGTCGAGTCGAGTTGCTTCACGAACAACGCTTCAAGCAAGGGCTTCGAACACTCAATCGAAGTGGAGGCCGCGCTTCCGGCTGGAAAACACTGGGTGGTAGCCGAAAACTTTTCGTGGTTCACGGACTTATACGGCGAATACGAGTCCAACGCGCTGGACTACGACGGCTCTCGGTGGCTGCCCTCTGAACGAAACTATTTCTTCGAAGCAACCAACTAGCCCTCGAGGAAAACCTCGATTCTGCGCCAGCCCTTACCCGCGTTCTTTCCCTTCTTGAGGCGGGCACACCCGATTTCCTTTACGTCGGCGACGTGGACTCCGCCGCAATCCATCACCCAGTCGCCAAGCCGCCACTTGCGGCAACCGCCTTCATCGGTCCAAACCTCGACTTTGCCGCCCTTTGAAATTACTTGGTTCGCGCGCGCCTCGGCTTCCGCCACTTTTTCGGCGGTCACGGGCTCCGAAAACAAGTAGTCGTTGTCCGCTTTTTCCTCCTTTATTCGGCCCGAAGTGCATTGCAGTTTTGGGTCCAATTCCTTGAACGCGAAGTGGACTACGTGCAACGCCGAGTGCAAGCGCATCAACTTGTAACGCCTATCCCAATCTATTTCGCCGTGAACCGAGTCGCCTTTTTGCAGTTCTCCTTCAACGAAGTGCGCGATTTCCTTGCGTTCATCGTCGGCATACTTCGTGTTCGAAACGCGCAAGCCCTTCAAGTGCCCGGTGTCGCCCGGCTGGCCGCCGCCCTCCGCAAAAAAAAGCGTTTGGTTCAATACCACGAATCCGTCGCCGACCCGCGTAACCGTGGCATTGAAGTCCTTGGCATAAGCATCCTCCCAATACAGTTTGCGCGTATATGAAACCATTTCCTTCGCCCTACTTCGTTATCGCGTTAACGGGGCACTCTTCAATCGCCTTGTCAACCAATTCCCGCGGGTCGCCTTCCGCGTTCTTCACCTGCGACTTGCCGTCCGCCATCTCAAAAGTGTTCGGCGCGATTGCCTCGCAATGGCCGCAGCCGATGCACTTCTCTTTGTCAACTTCCAACAAACTCCAACACCCTCTTTCAAGCACGCAAGCGACGCATATAAATAATGCTTCGCGCCCAAACAATTGAACCGAGAATGGCTAGGGTAGTGTAGCTTGGTTAGCATTGGGGATTGTGGCTCCTCAGACCCGGGTTCAAATAACCCTTTTCTTTGGTAAAGAAAAAGTGTTTCACCCCAAAAAGAAACATTTTCTCGACGAAAAAAGAAAGGGAGTGGAAATCCCGGCCCTGGCCCTCACTTTTCCCTTTTCTTCGGAAAAACGTTTCAACCCAAAAAAAGGGGGGAGGGCAAAGCCCCTACTTTTATTACTTTGGACGGCGACAAGTATAATCGAAAGAAAATGGATTTGACTCCCGTGCGCGGATGCCGCGACTTCATGCCCAAACAAGCCATTGCGCGCTCGCGCGTAACCCGCACTCTTAGGCAGGCATTCGAAAAATACGGTTATTCACCCGTTGAAACCCCCGCCCTCGAAAACTTTGAAACTCTTTCAAACAAGTTCGCGGGCGGAGAAGAAATACTCAAGGAAACGTACCGGCTCAAAGACCAAGGCAACCGCGACTTGGGATTGCGCTATGACTTGACCGTTCCGTTCTGCCGGTTAATCGCCTCCAACCCGCACCTCTCACTGCCATTCAAAAGATACCAGATACAGCAAGTGTGGCGCGACGGCCCCATCAAGGCCGGGCGCTACCGCGAGTTCACGCAGTGCGACGTGGACGTTGTCGGCGTGCAATCCACGAAGGCGGAAGCCGAACTCATCCGCCTGGCACAAGACGCGTTCGAATCCCTCGATTTTCCCGCGAAAATGAAGGCGAATAACCGCAAGGCGTTGAACGCCTTGCTCGAAAAAGCGGGCGTGCCAAAGGAAAAAGAGGTTGCCGCCATTCTCTCCATTGACAAACTCGAAAAAATCGGTTTCAACGGCGTGCTCGAAGAACTCGTCAAGGAACGCGGGCTCGAAGAAGGAGTTGCGCGCGCCGCCTTAGAGTCGTTGCAGGAGTTCGGCGGAAAGACTAACGAGGAAAAACTGGCGTTGTTAAAGGAAAAACTCGGGGACTGCGAAGGAGTAACCGAACTGGAAGAATTGTTTGCTGACTGCGAGGCGTTCGGAGTCGAGGACTTCGTCGAATTGTCGCCTGAACTCGCGCGCGGACTCAATTATTACACGAGCACCGTGTTCGAGGCGTTTGCCGTCGGCTCGAAAATAACGTCGAGTTTGGCGGCGGGCGGGCGCTACGACTCGTTGGTGGGCGCGTTCGCGGGCCGCGAAAAGATTCCTGCCGCCGGCATCTCGTTCGGGTTGGACGTGATTACCGCCGCCAAGGATTTCGAGGGCTCTTCTTCAACCGCGAAGTGTTTTGTCGTCCCCGTAAAAGGATTTTTCGCGGAAGCCGCCGGGATTGCCGATGCCTTGCGCGGCGAAGGCGTGCCGACCGCAATCGATTTGGCGGGCCGCGGCGTGGGAAAAAACCTGGAATACGCGTCCAAGCAAGGCATTCGTTTCGCGGCGATAATCGGCGAAAAAGAGCTCGCCCAAGGAAAAATCAATTTGCGCGACCTCGAAAGCGGGGAAGAAAAACTGCTTGAAGTGGGGGACGCGGCAAAAATCATTCTGGGCTAAACCTTTTTTAAAAGGTTAAAACAATGGTTTAGAGTATATGGCGCAGCCGTTCAACGCAATAACCAAGTGTATTACCATTATTGCTTAGGTTGCGGCAACTGCTTTTTTGGTGGGTGTCGCTTTTGGGTAAGTTAGACGTTAAAGGAGTCGAGGAATACGCGCGGGTCAAGTGGGAGCGCGAAAAAGTTCCGCAAAAACTCGCGGAAAAGCGTGCCGGAAAACCCAAATTCTTTTTGTTGGACGGCCCGCCTTACGTGAACGGCCACCCGCACGTGGGCCACGTGAAGACCACGGTGTGCAAAGACGTTTGGACGCGTTACAAGTACGCGAAGGGTTTCGACTGCGTGATTCAACCCGGCTTCGACTGCCACGGTTTGCCCGTGGAAGTAGTCGTACAAAAAGAGCTCGGGGTTGCAAGCAAGAAGGAAATCGACGAGATGGGCATCGACAAGTTCGACGCGGCTTGCTTGGACAAGATTTTGAATAACGAAAAGGAGTGGATGAGTTATTACAAGGCGTTGGGCGCGTGGCGCGCTTACTTCGAGCCGTACTTCACTTACAAGCCGTATTACGTTGAGAGCGCTTGGTGGACTTTGAAGCGCTTACACGAAAAAGGTTTGTTGTACAAGGGCAAGGCACCCACTTTTTGGTGCCCCGAATGCGAGACCGTGTTGAGCGGTTACGAGGTCAGCGACTCGTATAAAGAGGTTACTGACCCGTCCATATTCATCAAGTTCAAGGCGAAGGATGCCGACGAATACTTCGTGGCGTGGACTACTACGCCGTGGACGCTTCCGTCAAACGTCGCGTTATTCGTTGCCCCCGACGAGGATTACGTGCGCGTGAAGGCGAATAACGGCGAGACCTACGTTCTGGGAAAAAAGTTGTTGGACAAAGTGCTCGTTGAAACGTGTGAAACAGGTTACCAAGTAGTCGACGAATTCAAGGGAAGCGAGTTGGTCGGCCGCGAGTACGAGGCGTTGTTGGACGTGGACCAGCAGAAAGTGCTCGGCGAAAAAGCGCACAAGATTTACGCGAGCATCCCCATAATGTCTAACAAGAAGTACAAGAAACACAAGCAAACCAACGAAGACAAGGAAGAGTTCGACGACTTCGTGGTTTTGACGGACGGCTCCGGAATAGTGCACTGCGCGCCGGGCCACGGCTCCACCGACAATTACGTTGGACTGCATTACGGTTTGCCCGCGGTTTCGCCCGTTGACGAGCAAGGCCGTTTCACTAAAGAAGTGGGCCCGTGGGCGGGTCGCTTCGTGAAGGACTGCGACGAAGACATAATGGATTGGTTGGAGTCGCAAGGCAAGTTGTTGCACCGCGGAACGGTTACGCACAGTTACCCGTTGTGTTGGCGCTGCAAGTCGCCGTTGATTTACCGGTTGAGCGAGCAATGGTATTTGTCGAACCGCGGCGTGAAAAAAAGGTTGTTGGACTCCAACGAGGAAACGAATTGGATGCCTGCTTTCGGCAAGGACGCTTTCCACAACTGGTTGGAGAACAGCACGGACTGGTGCATTTCCAGGCAAAGGTATTGGGCGATTCCGATGCCTATTTGGAAGTGCGAGAAATGCAACCGTTACGAGGTAATCGGCAGCGCGGACGAGTTGCGCGGCAAGGCCTTGAAGGACCCCGGCGAACTCGACGACTTGCACAGGCACTCCGTGGACTCGATTCACTTGAAGTGCCCTTCGTGCAAAGGAAAGATGAGCCGCATACCCGACGTGTTCGACGTTTGGTTCGACTCGGGAATCGCGCCTTGGGCTTCCCTGGGATACCCGTTCAAGAACAAGGAGTTGTTCGAGGAAGTGTTCCCCGTGGACCTCGTCAACGAGTCGCAGGACCAGATTCGCGGCTGGTTTTACACTTTGTCGTTTGCCGCACAAGCAACGCACGAAAAGCCGGCGTTCAAGAACATCGCGATGATGGGTTGGGTGCTCGACGAAAACGGCAAGAAGATGAGCAAGTCGTTGGGCAACGTGATTCCCGCCAAGCAAGGCGTGGAAGAATGCGGCGCCGACGCGCTCCGCTTGTATTATTGTTCGGATATCGCGCCGTGGGACGTGCAAAAATTCAGTTTGCAGACGGCGAAGGGCTTGAACCGGTTCCTCAACGTGTTCTGGAACACCCTGCAATTCTTTGAGACGTACGCGCCCGGCTTCGAAGCCGGTGAGCCCGCCTCAAAAGAAATCGAAGACAAATGGGTTTTGTCGCGCTTGAATACGGTGAACCGCGAGGTAAGCGAACACCTAGAAAAATTCGAGTTTCACTTGGCGGGCAGAACCCTGCAAAACTTCATTCTCAACGATTTTTCGCGGTGGTACGTCAAGCTGGTGCGCGACCGCTTCGATTCCTGCAAGCAAACGTATTACCGCGTATTACTGGACTCAGTGAAAATGCTGGCGCCTTTCTGCCCGCACACGACCGAAAAAATGTTCGATTTATTGGGCGGCAAGGAAAGCGTGCACTTCGAGCACTGGCCGGAAGCCGGCGAGTCAAACGCCGAACTCGAAGAAGCGATGTCTCTCGCAATGCAGGTAACCGAAGAAGTTCTCTCCAAGAGAAAGGAAGAGGGTTACAAGCTGCGCTGGCCCTTGAAGGCGGTTGTCGCCGCTAAAAAACACGAGGAAAAACTGGGGCGAGTCAAAAGCGTTTTGTTGCGCGCGTGCAACGCGTTGGACTTGCGCTTTGAAGGCGAAGAAACCGGTGTTGACGCGGAAATGTCGGGTGAAATCAAGGAACTCTGCTTGTACCGCGAGTTAACGCGAGCCATTCAAGCAAGCCGCAAAAAGGCGGGCCTGCAAGTATCGGACCGCATCGAGTTAACGGTTAAAGGCAAGGAATTGGAGCGCTTCAAGGGCGACTTGTCGGGGGACGTGGGCGCGTCAAGCGTTTCGTTCGGCGAACTCCGCGGAAAACAAAAAGTGGAAGTCGACGTCGAAGGGTTGCCGAAAGCGCGCGCGGCATACGACGTAAAGGGATAAAAGGAGTCACCCTCAAACGGCGGAAACCCAAACACACAAAACAAAGGCGGCTACACAATAGCCATAACGCCATTAAATTCGATAAAGCACAACCACTTTAAACAATTGACAACAAAAAACTGGTTATGGCGCTTGAAAACAAGAAGAACGAAAATTTTTCCGAGTGGTACTTGGAAGCCGTGAAAAAAGGCGAGTTAATGGATTACTCGCCGGTGCAGGGCTGCATGATTATTCGACCGCGCGCTTACTTCGTTTGGGAGAAGATTCAAGGCTTTTTGAACGAAAAGTTTGCGGCCGACGGCGTGCAAAACGCTTACTTCCCGTTATTCATTCCGCAAGCATTCCTCGAAAAAGAGGCCGAGCACTTCGACGGCTTCGCACCCGAAGTTGCGTGGGTTACGCACGGCGGCGACCAGGAACTCGGCGAAAAACTGGCGTTGAGGCCGACTTCGGAAACCATTATGTACGACGCTTACTCGCGCTGGGTTTCGTCGCACCGCGACTTGCCGTTGAAGGTGAACCAATGGTGCAACGTCATCAGGTGGGACACGAAGGCGTTGAAGCCATTTTTGCGCACGCGCGAATTCTTGTGGCAGGAAGGGCACACCGTGCACGCCTCAAAACCCGAAGCGGACACGCAAGTGCGCACCGCCCTCGACGCTTACAAATCGGTTTGCGAGGAGTTGCTGGCAATACCCGTTATTCAAGGAAAGAAGAGCGAAGCCGAAAAGTTTCCGGGAGCCGATTACACTACCACCATCGAGGCATTGATGCCGGATGGAAAAGCATTGCAGGCGGGCACGAGCCACCAACTCGGCCAAAACTTCGCGAAAATGTTCAACATAGAATACAAGAACGAGGACGGCGGAAAAGAGTTGGCGTGGCAAACCAGTTGGGGCGTGAGCACGCGCCTCATCGGAGCCGTGATAATGGTTCACTCCGACGACCAAGGCCTGGTCCTGCCACCCAAAATCGCGCCCTTGCAAGCGGTGTTCGTGCCCATTTACAAGACCGAAGAAGACAAGGGCCTCACCTTGAAGGCGTGCAACCGCGTAGCCGAAAAACTGGGTTGCTCGTATTTCGTGGACGCTTCGGACCGCACGCCGGGCTGGAAGTTCAACGAATGGGAAACCAAAGGAGTGCCCGTACGCATCGAAATCGGGTTGAAGGACTTGGCAAAGCAAAGCGTTACCGTAGTGCGCCGCGACACCCGCGAAAAAGAGCAGGTTGGAGAAGCCGAAGCGCCGGCATTCATCGAAGAATTACTCGAAAAAATTCAGGAAAACCTCCTCGAAAAAGCGCGCGCATTCCAAGAAGAAAACACGCGGGAAATCCGCAAGTTCGCGGAATTCAAGCGCGTGATAAGCGAGGAAAAAGGGTTCATCAAGGCGGGCTGGTGCGGCGACCCCGAGTGCGAGGAAGCCATTAAAGAAGAGACCGGCGCCACGATTCGATTGCTGCCGTTTGAAGAAGACGAAACCCCGCGAACCTGCGTTTACTGTGAGAGGCCTGCGAAAAGCACGCCGCTGTTCGCGCGGGGTTACTAACTCTTCGACAACTTCGACTCGTAAATGCAAGGCGCTCTTGTGCCATTGCTTGGATTTCCCGCCCGGCGACTTGAAGACGTTTGAAATGCCTAACTTTTGCGCGGGACCAGACAATTAAGGATTATTTGCTTGCGCTTGAAGCCCGTGAAGTCCTCGGGCAAAGGCGGTTTTTCTTCGGTCAGGGCACCGCTCAGTTTGACTCCCCCTCCCCTTAAGAAACCCTTGAACGATTTCGTGTGCTCCTTGCAAGGACGCCTCGGAAAGGGCTTGTTCAACCATAAAAAATAGGGACCGCTTTAATTA
>CAZVVY010000010.1:0-18947 GCA_964630975.1 Microcaldota archaeon
CCCCCTGCATAAAAGAAGAGAAACGCAGGAAAGGGGGGGATAGTAAAGAAAGAAACCGTAGGCGTCTTTCTTGTTGGAAACAACTCCCCTGCATTGAAAAAAAAGACGCTTTCCTCGCGTTTTGGAAGGGAAGTTTTGCGAAGCCAACGCTTTTAATTGTGGGCGAGTGAAACAATTAAAACGATTAAAGCCGCTAGTAGTGGTTTGAGCCCTTCGGTTAATGGGGGGCATCGCAAAAGGGTTGAAGCATAATGATTCCGAATTCGTGGGAGGGAGTGATGGCGGTAGCCTTCGTGTTCTCTATTTTGTCGTGGCTCGCCAACAACAAGTTCGGCAACCGAAAGAAGTTGAAGAAAATCAATAAGGAGATTCAAGCCTTCCAAAAAGAGTTGAATGCGGCGACCAAGGCGAACGACAAGAAGAAGTTGAAGGAGCTCGACAAGCGCGAGAACGAGGTAATGGAGAAGACGCGCGAAATGATGACGCTGTCCTTCAAGCCGTTGATATTAATCCTCCCGTTGTTTTGGGGGGCTTACGCGTTCATCCTACCGTCATTGTTCTCCGAATTCATTATAACGAATCTGCCGGTTCACTTGCCTTCCAGCCTGTTCTTTTGGCAGCCGTGGAAGGATTACTTGGGGGCGCGCGGGTTGTTCATTTACTCGCTTTTGTTGTTCGGGTTGACGCTACAATTACTTGAAAAAATGGTTGAAAAGGTGAAGAAAAATGGTTGAACCGCGTTTCAGGCAGGCAAAGACTAGGAAGAAGAAGAGCCCTAAGGGAAGGCCCGTAAAGGTTTACAAGGGCGATAAGGAGTCGCAGCGGGTTTGTGCGTTGTGTGGCGCGAAGTTGCACGGCGTTCCCCGCGACAAGAAAAACAAGTCCAAGACCGAGAAGCGGCCGGAACGCGTTTTCGGCGGCGTGTTGTGCGGCAAGTGCGTGCAGTCCATAGTCAAGGAGCGCGCCCGCCTGGAAAACGGGTACATCGAGGAAAAAGACGTGCCCGTTAAGAGATTGAAGTTTTTGAAGCAGTTGAAATGAGGGTTGCAATAAGCGGGTCCAGCGGCTGCGGTAACACTACCGTGAGCGGGATTGTTGCGCAACGCCTCGAGTTGAAGAGAATCAATTACACGCTCCGCAACATGGCTGAAGAGCGCGGAATGCCCTTCAACGAGTTTCATGGGTTGGCCGACGAGCGTTTTCCCCGCCTCGACTACGAGCTTGATGAAAAGCTCGTGGGGCTCGCCGCCGAAGGCGATTGCGTTGTTGCAACGCGGCTCGCCGTTTGGCTGGACGACGACCGAGTGTTGAAAAAGCTCGGCGTGCAAAAGAAGTACGCGTTTGACTACAAGTTTTGGCTGGACGCGCCGCTCGAAGTTCGCGCGGCACGCATAGCAAGGCGCGAAGGCAAGCCGGCAGGGCTAGCCGTCGAGGAAACGAGGGCGCGGGATGCCTCCAACGAGTCGAGGTATTCGCGCGCGTACGGAATCAAGTGGGGCAAGCCGGATGACGCCGCGTTGTTGGATACGGCGGCGTTGGACGCTGAAGGAGTAGCCGAAAAAATAGTGAGTGAAATAAGATGCAGGAATACCCGGAACTGAACGAGCTCGTGATAGCGACCGTAAAAAAGATTCTTCCTTACGGCGCCATCCTTTCGCTGGACGAATACGGGAACGCCGAAGCGTTCCTCCACATTTCCGAGGTTTCGCGGGGCTGGACCAAGAGCGTAAGCGAGCACTTGAAGCAGGGCCAGAAAACCGTCGTCAAAGTGGTGCGCATTGAGAAGGCGAAGCGGCAAATCGACGTGAGCCGAAAGCGCGTCAACGACGGAGAGAAAAAGAGGAAGATGCAGGCGCACAAAAGCGCTACGCGGGCCGCGAAATTGTTGGACCGGGTCGCACATCAAGTCAAGAAGACGCCCGAGGAAGCGTGGAAGGAGGCCGGAAACAAGTTGGTCGAGGAATACGGCGACTTGTACTCGGCGTTCGAGGATTTGTCCAAAGGGGGCAAGCCTAAATCCAAGATTTCCAAGAAGTGGCTGGACGCCTTGGCTGAAACCGCTCAAAAAGAGATAAAGCCGAAGAAAGTCGGGTTGAAGGCCGAATTGGAGTTAACGGTTTTCGGCTCGAAAGGCGTTGGGGAACTCAAAAAGATTTTGAAGAAGCTCGCAACCAAGAAGGCGTCCGTGCATTACTTGGGGGCACCGAATTACTTGGTTAGAATAACGGCGGACGATTACAAGGTCGCCGAAAAAGAGTTGTCGAAAATGAGGAAGACGCTTGAAAAAGCGGGTTCCAAGGTTTCGTGGAAACTCGAGAAAGTGAAGTGAATTTGAAGCTCAAGAAGTGCTTGAAGTGCGGGAAGTATACTATGCGCGCCGAGTGTTGCGCGCCCACGCAGAACCCGCACCCGCCCAAGTACTCTCCGGTTGATAAGTACGCCAAATACAGGAGGAAGGAAAAATTCGGGTGAAAGGAAATGAAGGTTTTGGTTGACGAAAAAGACGAGTTGAAGGTAGTCTTTGAAAACGCGGACTTGGGAATCGTGAACATGGTCGCGCGCAAACTCATCGACGATAAAGAAGTTTCGTATGCGGCCTGTGATTACACGCACCCCCTCGAAAAAAAGGTGTTGTTGTCTTTGAAGTGCAAGTCGCCCAAGAAAAAATTGGTTAAAGCCGTGGACGCCCTTGAAGCAGCGATGGAAGAATTCAAGGTCGCGGTGCAGTCGACGCAATGAAGAAGGAGTCCGAGAAAAGGGTTTCGATTGCCTTGGCCGCGGGCCTCGGGTTGAGCATAGCGCTTTACGTGGCGCTTGTAACCCCTTTTTTCGCGGTAACCGGTTTTTTGTGTTTGGCGGGCATCATACTCCTTGATTTTTGGAGGCCGTCGTCGAAAAACAACTCGGTTAAGTTGCAGTTGAAGGAAACGGCCGTCTCGCTTGCAATAGCTGTCGCGGCGTGGTATTCCCTCGTATTCTTGTTGAACACGGGCTCCCCGCTGAACGTGGTCACGTCGTGCAGCATGGTTCCCGTGCTTGAGCGCGGGGACTTCATAATATTGCAGGGCGCGGATTACGAGGCGCGGGAAGTAGAACTCGATTATGACTTGTCGAAAGCCGAATACATTGAAAAAACGTTTAGGGTGGGCGGCGAATACTACAAGTTTACGGAGGCATACGTAGGCGGAGAAAAAGTGCTTTCCTACGGGTTGGGGGCCTGCACGGTCGCCACGCGCGGCGGGAAAACCGAAACAAAGCCTTGCACGCACTCCGTGGAAGCCGGGGGGCGGCGATTCGCGGACTTGAAGGACGGCGACGTAATAGTTTACCTTGCAGAGCCGGAAAAGTACGGCCTCATAATCCACCGAATATTATTGAAAATCAAGGCCGAGGACGGCGTTTACTACGTTACCAAAGGCGATAACAACCGTTTCGCCGACCAACAAGCGGGGATCACGCTCGTGCCCGAGGAACGCGTTCAAGGCCGCGTTTTCGCCCGCGTCCCGTTGATAGGCTACGTGAAATTGTTCTTGTTCATGCAGTTCGAGGAGCCTGTGGGATGCGACAAGACAATTGAAAAAGCTTGACTCGTTCGGGCAACGCTTTTAACTCCGTGAAAACATAAGCATACCTAACTATTCAAGGTGAACCGGTTATGGAATTAGTTGTGGAAGACGCCAAATTCTTCAAGCAATGTGTTGACGCCATAGTCAACCTCGTCGACGAAGGCACGTTCGAAGCGTCAAGCGAAGGCCTCAAGTTGAGGACGATGGACCCCTCGCAAATCGCGATGGTCGACTTTTCGCTGCCGTCCGCCGCCTTCAAGAAATTCGATTGCGGCGAAGGCGAATCGGTGTGCGTCAACCTCGCCGACTTGAGTAAGGTTTTGGCGCGCACGCGCTCCAACGAAAGCTTGTCGATGTCGCTCGACGAAAAGAATTCGCGGCTCACCCTCAAGTTCAAGGGCGCGAGCACGCGCAACTTCAAGCTTCCCTTGCTCGACTCTTCCTCCAAGTTCCCGCGCGAACCCAAGATTGCGTTCGAAGCGACCGTGAAAGTGAAAGGCGGCGAGTTCAAGAGCATGCTTCGCGACGCCGGCCTGCTTTCATCCCACGTTACGCTGAAAGTGGACGGAGACTCGTTCTTGGTGGAAGCGCACGGCGACTCGGGCGACCTCGAAGTCGAATCCAAGAAGGGTAAGGCAGTAAGCGAAATCAAGGGCTCTGCAACCGCGATGTACCCCTACGAGTACTTGGACGACGTGACGCGCGCGTGCCCGGACGACGCAGAAATAACGCTTGAAATGAAGACGGACGCGCCCGTGCGCACCTCTTACTCGATTGAAAAGGCAGGGCTCGCGTACTTCCTGGCTCCCCGCGTCGAAAACTAAGGCAAGTCAAAAAAATTTGACCGCGTCCCTTTTATTCCCTTTTTACGCGATTAGTTTATGAACGGGGAAAGGAAGCAAATCTTCAAGTTGTTCGTGGAAGACCGCGAAAAAAAGTTCGCGGAAATCGCGCGGGCGACGGGCATGGAATCCAACAAGTTATCCTATCACTTGCGCGTGCTTCGCTCGGACGGCGTAATCCGCAAGAAGGGGCGCGCTTACTGCCTGACCGCAAAAGGCGAGTCGATGATTCCATTCCTCAAGCAGTTCACGAACAAGGAAGTGGGAGTGCTTCCCGTGGTCCTCGTAGCCGTGACGCGCGGCAAAAAAATACTTTTGTTGAAGAGAAAGAAGCGCCCCTACCAAGGGTATTGGGGTTTCATAGGGGGCAAGATGCGGTTGGGGGAAACCGTGGAGGAAAACGCGTTGCGCGAGGCGCGCGAGGAAACGGGTCTCGAAAACCCGCGGTTCGCCGGCGTAAAAGCCGTTTTGCACGAGCGCGTAAAGGAAAAAAAGTTCAAGCACGCATTCCTCTTGATGTTGACCGAAGTGAAGGCGGGGCGCGGCGAACACGCTTCGGGCGAGGAAGGCGAAGTGGAATGGTTCGAAAAAGCGGGACTGCCGAAAAAAATGATTCCGAGCGATAAGTGGATGCTCGAAAAATTTTTGGGGCGCAAGGCAATCGTGCACGAAGTGCTCGTCAACGAAAAAAACGGAAGGCCTCGAATCAGGTTATTGTGAAGGGCACGCGTTTCCCCTCGCTGTCGTAAGCCGCCACGTCCCCGACCCGGTAAGGGTAGCAGGCGATGAAATGCCATTTTCGCGACTTGCCGAATTGAAGCAGGTCCGCCTTGGACGGCTTGTTGGAGTGCGAGGGATGAGAGTGAAAAGACGCTTCCCCGCCACTGGCCACCGGCAAAAACCAGGGCACGTAGGAAGCCGAGCAGCCGTTGCTTTGGGCAAGGGGAGGAATAATCAAGTCCACCAATTCTTGTCCGCCATCACTCGAAAAAAACGCGATGAACTCGTTGGGATGCGTTTCCCGCGCGCCCTGCAACGCGCTCAACAAAGCGCGCTTTTTCACGCTCACTACCACAAGCGCACCCCGGTTGCGTGCGACCACGCAAGTAATACCACTCCCGAGTCAACGAACCAGAAAAAGGCGTGCGTCGCCTCGAACAACGGGGGATGTTGTACGCCGGCGAACAAGGTAATGAAGAGCCGCAACAAGTTGAATGCAAGCAGGAGCGGCGAGTAGATTAACAACGCCTTCCAAGACGGTTTGGAGGCGTACAACAAGGCGGCGAATAGGAAGACCATTACGAGGCCCGAGCAATCCGTGATTATGCGGTAGCGCGCCTCGGTTGCGCCGCGTATCACGAGGAGGGAGCCGTCCAACTCGGTTTCAAAGCCCGCGGCATCGAAGAACGCGTTTTGAGTCGAGGCGACCGCGGAGTTCAAGGGCTCCAAGGGAATGAAGTGAATCAACAAGTAGGGGATGAAGAAAGCGGGCAGGAACCGCACCAAAAAACTCTTGCCTTTTTCGTCCACTTTACCACGGCACGCTCTTCAACTTCAACGAGTGGGCGAAAGCGTTGGATACCACGTGGAGGGCGTAAGTCAACGCGAACAAGAATGCGAGGCCCGTCCAACCCACTTCGCCCCACAACGCCGGCGAATACCAAAAACAAAAAGCGAGGGCCGTGGCCACGAACAACAACTTATCCATTACCAGGGACGGCCGGCCCTCCTTGAAACCCCTGCGCCTCTTGATGAAGCTCCCCAGCAAGTCGCCGAGCATTGCCCCCAACGAAAGCAGGAAAGCGAAGTAAAGCTTTTCGTGCACGGAGTAACCCGGTAAGTAAAACGCGTTGAAGAAAGCCACTATGACTGCGCCCGAAGCGAAGCCGAACGCTATGCCGCTGTACAGCCCGCGCCACGTCTTGCTCTTGCCGAGTAAGGGATTGTTGTCCCGACACTTTTTCCCGGAGTCGATGCGGTTGCCGCCGCCGAACACGACGGGCACCGCGTTCGCCACCCAAGCCGGAAAAACGAAGGCAACGAGCTGTAAGAAGTCCATACCGTTAATAACCCGCCAACGTAATTAAAATTATGTTTAAGTGGAACCAACCCGTCGTAATACTCGCCGCCATCTTCCTGTTCACCGTCCTAACGCTCTCGTTGTTCGGCGGCTCCTCCGACTTCTCGAGTGGGGGATGCATTGCAAGCATCCGCGTCGACGGCTTCATCGACTACTCCTCGCCTCACGGAGTCTACGAAACCATTGAATTGGTGCGCCAAGCCGATTCCGACCCGGGCGTTAAAGCCATACTCCTCGAAGTCAACAGCGGCGGCGGAAGCGCTGCCGCAACCAAGGAATTGTTCGATGCACTCGAAACCCTGGAAAAACCGTGCGTGGCTTACGTCGAAGACGTTGCCGCGTCCGGAGGGTATTACGCCGCCGCTTCCTGCCGGGAAATAGTGGCCAACCCCAACGCATTGCTGGGAAGCATAGGCGCGCGAATGGCGCTCTTGAACTACGGCGAACTCTACCAAAAAATAGGTTTGCGTGAGGAAACCATTCAAACCGGGGAAATGAAGGACATCGGCTCGGGAACCCGAAACATGACCGAGGAAGAACGCGCCCTCCTGCAAGCCATAATCGACGAGGCATTCCAAAACTTCAAATCCGACTTGGAGAAAGCGCGCTCCGGAAAGCTTTCGGGCACGTACCACGAAGTGTTGGACGGCCGCGTGCTCAGCACTCGAATGGCTCTCGACGCGGGCCTCATAGACTTTGCCGGAACGCGCGACGAAGCCGAAGACCTCGCCGGCGAAATGGCGGGGCTCGGCGCGGCACCCGAAGTATGCGTTTTCGAGCCCGAGCCCACTTGGGCCGACTACTTAGGCGTGTTCGCGTCGCAAGTAACGCAAACCGTTTTAAGCCTTGAAACCAAAAAGTTGCGTTACTCATGACGGTCATAGGCGACGACATAGTACTCAACTGCAAGAACTGTTGGAACGCGAACGGTTATTCAATCAAGCTCCAAAAAAGCGGCGACAACTATCGTTGCCCGCATTGCCGAACGCAATACAAAGTGAAAAACGGGTTCATCCAAGAAATAAAGTGATAAAAGTGTTCGAAAAACTGTTCGGAAAGAAAAAAGACGACGAAAACCTCGACTCATTAATAGTGCAAGGCGTCAAGCGCGGCGGCGTGTACGCAAATTTTTACTTCGACGCGCACGGTAAGGACAAGGACGCGGTGCGCGACTCGCTCGTCGACTTCGTGTCCCGCCTCACAAAGGAAGAAGGCATCGTGTTCGGCGAAGGCAGGATAGAGGAAGCGCTCGAAAAGGAAGGCGGAGAACTTTACTCGGCAATAGCCGAAGTAACCTTGTTCGCCAAAAGCTTTCGCGCCCTGGTAGCGCTCGCACTCAAATACGGGCCCGTTGCAGCCGAAATAATGAAGCCCGAAAAAATGACGCTTGAAAACGAGGACTTACAAGGCCTCCTCGTCGACGCTTCACTCGCCAGCCAACAATTCTCGACCCACATCCTCGAAAAAACGATGAAACCCGAAGACCTCAAAAAATTCAAGAAAAAAATGGAGGCGCGCGCCGAACTCGGCCGCAAGGCCCGCGAACGCGCCGCCAAAAAAAGCGAGTAGTTTATAACTCGCTTCAACACCAAAATTAAAAGAAGCGGGGCCGTGGGGTAGCCTGGTATCCTGCCAGCTTCGGGGCGCTTTTTTATTTGCGGGGCAAAAGCCCGCACTAAAAAAAGTGCGAAAAGGTTGGCGACCTGAGTTCGAATCTCAGCGGCCCCATTTTTAATTCAAGCGCCTTCAACGGTTTTTAAGTTGCGTAGAGTAAGGTTATGGTCATGGAAGCGAAATACAAGGCGTTGAGTGCGGCCGCGTCGTTCATCGGCGTGTGGCTCGTCGGGGGAATAGTATACCACACCCTCGAAGATTGGTCGTGGATTAACGCGTTTTACTTTGCGGCAACCACTATTACCACGGTGGGCTACGGCGACTTGACGCCCACCAACCGGTTGTCCAAAATGTTTACGATGGGCTACTTGTTCATAGGTATAGCAATAGCGTTTTACGCGCTCAGCGTAATCGGGCAGTACTACGTGGAAAAGAATTACGAGCACCAGGCCTTCCAACAAATAAACAAGCGAAGCCCGCACCGCGCAATAATCAACAAAATCAAGGGGAAGAAAAAGGATGCTTAGGACCCACTACGTTGAAGACGCCTTGCAAGGCGAAGTAACGGTTGCCGGTTGGGTGCACGAAATCCGCGACCTCGGCAAGCTCGCCTTCGTCATACTCCGCGACAAGACAGGACTTATACAAGTAACAATAAAGAAGAAGGAGTGCGCACACGAAGTCCTGCAAGCATTGGACGGCCTCGTCAAGGAGACCGCCGTACGAATCACGGGCGAAGTCAAGGAATCAAAAATCGCTTCGCTGGGACGCGAATTGTACCCCGAAAAAATCGAGGTAATCGGAAGCGTGCAAAAAAAGGTGCCGTTCGAAGTCACGGGAAAAGTGCCCGCGGACTTGGACGTGCGCCTCGACAACCGCTTCATCGACTTGAGGCGCCGCGAAACCAACGCCGTGTTCCGAGTGCGCGCCGAAGCCCAGCGCGCGTTCCGCGAAAAATGCGTCGAACTGGGCTGCGAAGAAATCAATCCCCCCGCAATAGTGGGCTCCAGCACGGAGGGAGGCACCGACTTGTTCGAAGTCAATTACTTCGAAAAAAAAGCGTTCCTCGCCCAGTCACCCCAATTATACAAGCAGTTGGCGGTTGTCGGGGGCCTCGACAAGGTGTTCATGACGATGCCCGTGTTCCGCGCCGAAAAGCACAACACCACTCGGCACTTGAACGAAGTCACGCAAATGGACGTGGAAATCGGTTTCGCGAACGACGAAGACGCGCTCGGCTACCTGGAAGCCGTTTTTCTCCACATCCTCAACGGCGTAAAAAATAATTGCGCGGCCGAACTCGAATTGTTGGGCGCAAAGCCGGGCGACTACGACTCGATTCCGCGCCATACTTACGACGACGTGTTGAAGGCGTTGGAAAAAATCGGCGTGAAAAAAGAGTGGGGCGACGACTTCTCCAAGGAAGAAGAAGCACGCATCCCCGAAGCAGTCGGCACGGACTTATTATTTATTACGAGGTGGCCCACCAAGTGCCGCGCGTTTTACAGCATGCCCGTTGAAGGCGACGAAGAAAAATGCAAGGCGTACGACCTGATATACAAGGGGATGGAATTGGCGAGCGGTGCCCAACGCATACACTTGCCCGACCTGCTCGTTAAACAGTTGAAGGCCAAGGGATTAAACCCCGAGAATTTCGAGTCGTACGTGGACGCCTTCCGATACGGCGCGATACCCCACGCGGGGTGGAGCATCGGGGCGGAACGCCTGACAATGCTGTTGTGCGGCCTTGAAAACATTCGCGAAGCGTCGCTTTTCCCGCGCGACCGCCACCGATTAACGCCTTAACCGGTTTCGTTCGAGCGCGCCAAGCGCTCCTTCAACTCGGCCAACTGGCTTTCAAGGAAGGCCACGCGCTCCCTCAAATCTTCTCCGGTTACGTCGGGCGCGATAATGCGCCTTCGGCCGAATCCCCGACCACCGCCACGGCCCGCGAAGCCGCGCGCGCTCTTATCCATTGGCGGGTTGCATCCCCCGCGGCCGCGATTCAACCTTCGGCCCGCTCCCGAGCCGTCCCTTTTAGGTATTCCTTTTTCCATACTCTCACCTTTTTCTTAGTTCCGTGAACAGAATCAAATCCAAAAGCCGAAGCACAAAGCGGAGGCAAGGGATTTGATCGGTTTCAATGAATATATATTCATTAAGAAGTATTTAATAGTTTCGCATACATATTCAAAACATGCCGAGGCCGTTTAAGAGGAGAATCCTGTCAACAAAGCCGAGAAGCCGTTATTTCAAGCCGGCGGGCGTGCCCATGCGCTCGTTGGACGAAGTGGTTTTGACCGCCGCCGAAGTGGAGGCGTTGAAAATGCGCGGGCAGGGCTTGAGCCAAACCGAAATAGGCGGGAAAATGGGGGTTTCCCAGCCTACACTACACCGCATACTGTCTTCGGCAGTAAGAAAAGTGGGGGACGCCTTGGCTAACGGCAAGGCGATTAGAATAGATTAGTGTACCCGCCCCAAGTCCTCTTGCAAGGCCCGTAAATCCTCTTCGTGCTCTACCCATCCCTTAATTTCGAAGGCGATTTGGAGGGGTTACGGGGCCCTTGCCTTGCACGAGGTTCATTAGTGCCCATAATAATCCGCCTTGCAGAAAGTAGTGCGGCTCGGTTTTACTTGGTTTGGGCGTTGTGAAAGAAAAAAAGGAAAAGAACGCCGCGTTCGCGGGCGACGAAAGCGCGATTAGTACCAGCAAGGCCGGCAAAACCGAAAACACTAATTTGCGATTCACCCCTTAACCCCAAAAACAAAAAAAAGGGCGAACCCTTAAAAAGGTGGCGGGCGAGCTCGAAATGCAGGGGCTGGGATACTCGCCGCCTTTCTTTTTCGTCGAGGTTTTTCTTTCACGAAAGAAAAAGGTCGATTCGAACCCAGGAACCGCTAACGGACGGGGTCCTAAACCCCGCGCATTTGACCAGGCTTTGCTACCCCTGCGAATTTTTTCCTTTTATGAGTAGGCGCATTGATTTACTAAACGTTTTCTTTTGGGCTAACAAGCCTTTTCTTTTACAAAAGAAAAGGGTTGCCTTCTGCTACCCCCGCATAGTTTAGTATGAGCGTCACGGCGAACTAAAAGGTTTTTTATTTGGTTAGGAGTAAGAGTTTAAGACAATCAACATCTTAGAGTGGGCGATTTTGAACATTCCAAACGTTTATGAAAACAAGAATTACAAGTGGCTCGCGGTCATCCCGTTGTTGTTGATGGCGGCCAGCCTTTACTACGCCCAGCAAATACCGGTGGGAATCGATTTGCGCGGCGGGCTCCTCTTAACGGTTTACTCGGAGGAAGCCGTGGACGAAGCCGCGATAAAAGGCGCACTGTCGGATTACTCGGACGTGGAAGTGCGCGGTTTCTCGAACCCGGTCGGTTCGGGCGTGGAAATAGAGTTGCCTAACGACCCGGCACTCGAGGAAGCGGACAACGCTTTGAAGGAGTTGCTCTACAACTCGCGGGCTCATGCGCGGGCGCAGGTCGCCGCCGCTTTTTACGAGGGCGGCGGGGAAGGCAACGCTTCGGAGAAGCAAAAAGCGTTCGAGGAGAAGGCTCGTCTTGAAGCACTCGTGTTAAAGCAGTCGGCGCGCGTCCTCGAATTGACTTCGGGCGAAAGCGTTCCGCAGGACGCGAACGAGGCGGTGGTGCTCGCCGAGGAATCTTTCAACGAGGCGCGAAGCGAGTACCGGAGCGGGTTGTTGCAACGCGTTTCTTCGGTTGCCAACGTCGAGAATTATTCTTTCAAGGAAATCGGTTCGTCGCTCTCCAAATTCTTTTTCAATAAGACGCAGGAAATCTTGATTTACTCGTTTGTCTTGTCGACCATCGTGGTCTTCGCGATTTTCCGTTCGCTGGTGCCCGGGTTCGCCGTAATCTTCGCGGCAATCGCCGACATATTGATTACGGCGGGTGTAATGGGTGCCGTTGGAATACCGTTGACTCTCGCGTCGATTGCCGGCTTGCTGATGCTCATAGGTTTGTCATTGGACACTGATGCCTTGCTTACGGTGCGCGTCGTGAAGCGCAGGGAGGGTTCGCCCGCGGGGCGCGCAGCCAACACCTTGAAGACCGCGGGAATGATGAACTTGACGACTATAATCGCGTTCACGGTGCTCGCATTGATTGCGAGCCTCCTCCAAATACCTACTTACTATCAAATAGGCGTAGTAGTCGTAATAGGCGCGGTAGCCGACTTCGTGACGACTTGGTGCTTTAACGCCGTCATATTGTTGTGGCACGTAGAGGGAAGGAAATGAAGCTGGCCGAAGCAACCGATAACAACAAGATTCGCGTGGCGCTCTTAGCCGTGCTCTTGGCCGGCGCAATACTGGGCTTCAAGGGAATCAATTACGGAATCGAGTTCATCGGAGGGGTGCGCATACCGGTTTCCCTCGAAAAGGAAGTTGACGCGCAAACAATGGATTCAATGGTTGAAACCTTGAAGGCGCGCGTGAACGCTTTCGGGTTGAAGCAAGCAGTGGTTCGCCCCCTTGGAAACAAGGAGATAATCGTTGAAATACCTCGAGCCGAAGCCGAAGTGATACGGCACGTTGAAGACATTTTGCGGGAGCAAGGCCACTTCGAGGCGGTGATAAACGGAAAACAGGCCCTTGACGGCTCGGACGTGATTCCCAACGCGGTGGGAGGCGCGCAAGCCGAGTTCGTGGAGCCCGCGAAAGGCGGCGGGGCGCGCTGGGAAATTCATTTCGCGATTACCGGCGAGGGCCAGGAGAGGTTCGCGGAAGTGGCTTCCGGCAAGTACGGGTACCCCGTGTTGATGTTTTTGGACCGTCCCGAGAACGCGTTCATGGTCGCACCGCGCTCGCTCGTGGTAGGCGGCGAGGGAAACGAGGCGTTGCTCGCGGAAGCGTTGTCCAAGGAAGGCGACGACATTGAATTGGTTTATTACTCGGAGTTCGGCTCGTTTGAAATAGGCAACAAGACTACGGCGATAGTGCCGGCTTCGCTGGCAGTCGACGAGCAAGACATTTACGCGGCTTTGGCTGCCGCCGGATTCGAGGAAGTCGAGGCAATGGAGGAAGCGCCCGAAAAGAAGCTCGTGGTAAAGAGCGAGGAAGAGTTGACTCCGAAATACTTTAACGCGGGAATGGGTAAAGTGTTCTTGAGCGAATGGGAGGCAATCGGGTTGATGAGCGCTCCCACCCTGCAAACCGAGCCCATCAAGCAGAAACAGATAACGTCTTACTCGATTAGCGGCACCGTCGCCGCCTCCGAAAACCCGGAGGAAGAAGCGGCAAATGAAGTGCGCGCCTTAAAAAGCGTTTTGAGCGGGGGGCGCCTGCCCGTGAGCACTACTGTGGGAAGTTACTATAACGTGGCGCCGCAACTCGGCGAACGATTCACGTTTTACAGTTTCGTGGCCCTGGCTTTGGCGGTGCTCGCCGTAACCGCGGCAATCGTGTTGCGTTACAAGCGCTGGATACTCAGCATTCCCATCATAATCGTTAACTCGTTCGAAATATTGTTGACGCTCACCATAATAGGGTCTTTCGGCACCCTCGACTTGAGTGCCATGGCGGGAATAATCGCTTTAATCGGTACGGGCGTGGACGACCAAATCATTATCACCGACGAAATGCTTCGCGGCAAGAAGCCGGGCGAGGAAAGCACGAAGCGCGACGCCAAGGAACGCGTTGCGCGCGCGTTCTACGTCGTGTTGACCGCGGCCGGAATCGCGGTGGCGTCAATGCTTCCTCTCCTACTCAGCGGAATAGTCGAAATAACGGGTTTCGCGTTGTCCACCATAATCGGCGTGCTCATCGGCGTTCTCGTGACGCGCCCCGCGTACGGCGCGTTCATGGAAATAATGTTCGGAACCAAAAACTAGTTTTTTTCATTTGTGGAACTTGGAATGCAACGAGTTTTCCAGTTCACGAAGCGAACGCGTTTTTTCGGCGTGGCGGTATACTCCGTGCTCGTCGGGCTTGAAGCCCAACCCCCTCAAAAAATCGTTTGAATCCCGTATCGGGTCTTTTCTCTTGGCTTCCGCCTCTTCAGCAACCCGTAAATCCTTTTTTGAAACGTATAACGGCTTTCCGCGCTTGTCAAAGCCCCACCAAACCGCGCCCTTCGACTCGCGAAAATTTTTTTTGGCGTTGCGGCCCAATTCAAGCTTCCTCATTTTCGGCAACAACGACCAAATCGTGCGCGCCCTCAACTTCTCGAATTTCTCGGTTAACGGGTAGTGGCGACCGCCGGGTTCGCGGCGGTTCAAATGGTCTTCCGCGAATTGCCGTACCGCTTCATTGAATGGAACCCCCCTATTCAACCCCGGGCCGCGACCCGAATAGGCTTCACTGATTTTTTTGGCGGCTTCCTCCCCGGAGTAGTGGCCCGCCGCCTTCATGAATGCAACCGCGTCAACGAAGTGCTTTCGCTTCTCGGCCTCGCTTTCGGCATTCAAATAATTGTCGTGCGCTAATTCGGCCAAGTCAAGCAAGCGGCTTTCACGCAACGCTTTTTCTGCTTCGGTTCGCGGCATTCGATTTCACTCAAAGAAGGAAATGGTTGGCGCGGGTAATAAGGTTTTACTTGCGGCGGCGTCCCGGGCGATGAGAAAAATCTTTCGGCCCTGGTAACTTGAACAATGGTTTTTTCAACTTAAATTTTTCAGGCAATTTGGGTTTCCTGCGCGCCCCGGTCGAGCCGCGTAAGTCAACCACACCCATTTCAATAGCGTTTTTTACGTGTTCCCTTGCCTCTTTCGCCCTGCGCTCGCGTTCGCGTTGGGATGAAGCGGTTGCAATCGATGGCTTCAACCGCGAAAAGCCGTGTCCGCGCTCGGAGTAAAAGCGGGCCAAGGCGTCTCGTGCAAAGTTGGCGGTTTGCTCGTCGGCGTTCAAGGCGTGTTGTTCCAGCGACTTCAACAAGGTTTCCTCGTGTTCGCCGGCTTCGCCGAATATAAGCGAGTGCGCCAAGGCTTTCACCGCTTCCCTGCGCACTTTCAAGTTTTGGTCGAGGCCGTACTTGCCGTGGGTTCGTTTGACTCTTTCGACGAGAATTGCGGCGGCGTCCTCCTGGTTTTCAAAAGCTTGAAGTAATGAGTAGTGTCCGATTCTCCTGCCGATTTCGTTTTCGCCCTCGTTGTTGGAACGGCTCTTGTCGGTCAAGAATCCGCGTTCATAATCTTGAACAGTGAAAAGGTCGCTGCCTTTCTCCTTGATTCTCTCATTTACTTCATTTAATGCCTTTTTTGCAAGGCGTTCACGGGAAGCCATACAATTGAATTGGTTTTCAGCCAAGTTAAATGCTTGTGGCGAGCTTCAAAACGGACGCGACGGGTTTCAATGGAGTGGACGCGGATATAATAAGGGGGTAAAACGGAAGTATTAGGTCGGGCCCATAGCTCAGCCTGGATAGAGCAGCTGCCTTCTAAGCAGAAGGTCGGGGGTTCAAATCGAAACCCTTTCTTTGGGAAAGAAACCGAAGAGTTTCTTTTGGTGAAGCTTTTCTTTGAAAAGAAAAGGTTCGTGAAAATCCCTCTGGGCCCGCTCAGTATTCAACCGGGAAGCGCGCGCACAATTCCTTGACTTGCCGGCGCACTCCTTCGAGCGCTGCCTCGTCGCCGACCGAGTCGATTGCCTTTGCAATCAACAGTGCCGCTTCGCCCATTTGTTTTTCCTTCATTCCTCGCGTGGTGAGCACGGGCGTGCCGAGGCGGATTCCGCTCGGGTCCCACGGCTTTCGCGGGTCGAACGGAATCGTGTTGGCGTTAATGGTTATGCCCGCCTTGTCCAAGGCGCGCTCGGCCTGCTTGCCGGTTACCTTTTTGTCCGTCAAGTCGATTATCATCAAGTGGTTGTCGGTTCCGCCGGAAACCAGGCGGAAGCCGTGGGTTTTGAGGGCGCCCGCCAAGGCGGCGGCGTTTGCCACGACTTGATGCGCGTAATCCTTGAATTCGGGTTTCAACGCTTCGCCGAAGGCAATTGCTTTTGCGGCAATAACGTTTTCGTGTGGGCCGCCCTGTATCCCCGGAAAAACGGCTTTATCGATTTTTTTCGCCAATTCTGCCTTGCACATTATCATGGCTCCGCGCGGGCCGCGCAAGGTCTTGTGAGTCGTGGTGGTAACCACGTCGGTGAAGGGAAACGGCGAAGGGTGGGCTCCGCCTGCAACGAGTCCGGCCACGTGGGCGATGTCGGCCATCGAGTAAGCGTTCACGGATTCCGCTATTTCGGCGAATCGCTTGAAGTCGACGGTTCGCGGGTACGCGGTATACCCCGACAACAGGATTTCGGGCTTGGTTTTGCGCGCGAGTTCTTCCACGGCGCCATAGTCGAGTTTCTCGGTTTCGCGGTCGACCGAATAATGTGTGAAGGAATAGGCGCGACCCGAAAAGTTGACGGGGTGGCCGTGCGTCAAGTGGCCTCCTTCCGCGAGCGACAAGGCCATGGCTTTTCCGCCGAGCGGCAGCAGCGCGGCGTAAACCTCGAGGTTTGCCGGGCTGCCGGAATAGGGTTGGACGTTTGCGTGTTCGCATCCGAACAACTCCTTGGCGCGCTTGATTGCCAGTTCTTCCACGACGTCCACGAACTCGTTTCCGCCGTAATACCTTTTGTGGGGATATCCTTCCGAGTACTTGTTGGTGAACGCGCTGGCAAGCGCTTCGCGGACTTGGGGGCTGGCGAGGTTTTCGCTGGGAATGAGTTCCAAAACGTTTTGTTGGCGTTCTTCTTCGGCACGAATGGCTTTTGCCACGGGCTCGTCGAAAATCACTTTTTGTGCACCGCGCCCTCGATTGCCTTCCACTTTCCACACGACTTTTCTTCGCGGCACTCCAAATTGCTGACGCAGGACGGACCGGCGTTAGAGAAGATGAGGGGTGAAACTTGCTGGCATAACTCCAACATTTTTTCGGCCATGGCGCGAATCTCCCATTGGGCGCGCGTGCACGTGCGCTTCTCGAAGAAGTGAAGGAGTTCCCTGCAATTCATCGACACCACTATCTTGGTTTCACAGGCGTTCGGCAAAAGGAATCGCGCGTCCTCCTTCTTGATTCCGGAATCGACGATTTCGGCGTAAAGCTTCGCCGCCTCCCCCATAAATGCCTGGAAGCGTTTTCGATGATCGCCTTGAATGCTTGGCGGGATTACGTAAGAGAAGCCGCCGGCTTTTACGTAGCGTTGGCTTTGCTGTGAGTAAGAGGCGATGCGGTGGCGCACGAGTTGGTGGGAACAAGCGCGTGAAATGCCTTCTATTGCGAACGTAAAAGAAGCGTGTTCGAGCACGGAGTGGTGGCCGCTCTTGACAACCATCTTGATTAGTTTCTCGATTTCTTCGCGTGAAAGCGATTGCGAGAGTTCGCTTGCCCCGCGCGCGCTGTAACACTGCCTTGCCGCGGCGGCGCACAGCCGGTCGGGGTCGGGTGTGTGCTCTAATAAAACCACGTTTAGCTTTGTTTCAGTCAATCAACCCACCAACCATTAAAACGCGAACCAAATTAATATGGGTAATGGATGCCTTGAAGTGGTTGGAGTCGCTTCCCGCGCCGAAGGAGTGGCGCTTGCAGCGGATGCATTCCCTGGTTGAATCGGCGGGCCTCGACTTGAAAGAGTTGAAGGCGGTTCACGTGGCGGGCACGAACGGCAAGGGCTCGGTTTGCGCGATGGTGGAACGCGTTGCCCGCCAAAAAAAGAAGACGGCGCTATACGTTTCCCCTCATTTAGTGCGGTTGGGTGAGCGCATTCAAGTGAACGGCGAAAAAATCAAGGAAGACCGGCTGGCGGAATTGGCGGAGTGGGCCGAGCCGTTCCAGGAAAAGGAGGCGGCGAGTTTTTTTGAAACCGTTACCCTGATTGCCTTCAAGCATTTTTTGGACGAGGAAGTGGAACTGGCGGTAATCGAAACCGGTTTGGGGGGTCGCTTGGATGCAACCAACGTCTTGCCTTTCTCCTTGCCTGTCATAACTAACGTGTCAATGGACCACTCCGAAAAACTGGGTGGCAACGCAAGGGAAATAGCGCGCGAAAAAGCCGCGATAATAAAAGGCGAAAGGGCGGTGCTCGCCTGCAAGGGAGAAGCGCTCGCTGAATGCTTGAAGCGCGCCTCAAAACCGTCCATCGTAGGCGAACCCGAAAACGTGGGAGTGTCGTGGAAGAGTACGCAATTCGAGTACTTAGGCCGCGAGTGGCGCACGCGGCTCGTGGGCGTTCACCAAGCGCGCAACGCGGCAACCGCAATCGAAGCGTGCCGCTTGCTCGGGTTTTCAGACGAAGAAATTGCGGAAGGACTTGGGAAAGCGGAGTGGCCGGGGCGATTCGAGGAATTCAAGGGAATCGTGTTGGACGGCGCGCACAACCCGGGGGCGGCGCGCGCCCTCGCCGAAACACTGCGCGCCTTGAAGTGGAGGCCCCGAGCGGTCTTGGCAGTAATGCGGGGAAAGGACGTGAAAGGAATCGTGGGCGAACTGCGGCCGTTCGTTGAAGGGTTTTACTGCACTCAAGTTGGAAACGAGCGCTCTCTTTCCGCAATCGAGTTGTTGGACGGAGTAGGTGAAGGAGTGGCAATCGACGACTGCGTTGAAGCAGTGAAGGCGGCCGAAAAAAAGGGACCCGTGTTGGCAACCGGGTCGTTGTTTCTGGCCGGCGATTTGAAGAAACGGCTTTAAACCGGCGGCACCCTAAGACTTGTTCAATGAATAAAAGGTTCTTGTCGGCGTTGTTGTTCGCGTCTCTTGCCTTGGCCGCGTACGAACTCGATTTTTCGGCGGTAATAGGCGGGGAAGGCCAGCAATTCACTTTTTTCCAGTTCGTGGGGCCCGTGGGCGCCGGCTTGCTGGGGCCGGTCGCGGGTGTTGGAAGCGTTCTCGCGGTTCA
>CAZVVY010000011.1:0-18224 GCA_964630975.1 Microcaldota archaeon
GTGGTGGATAAGTACTTCATCGCCGCGTTCGCGCAACTCGAGTCAGTCGCGCCTTACGACATTTCCTTGGTCTTGGTTACCGCCTTGCTACCGTTCGGCGTCTCGCTCGCGAACGTGATGATGCCGAGCATCGCGCGCGACTCGAAGAAAGCGTTATCGTATTACCCGCGCATCGCGGCGGCGAACGCAGCGTTCTTGACGCTCGCGGGTTTGACTCTTTATTACTACGCGGACGTCGTCATCAACTTGCTGGTCGGCGAAGCGTACCTCGCCGAAGGCGTTGGTATACTGCGGGTTCTAGCGCTTGCCTTGCCCGTGATGGGCTTCAAGAACTTGAATAACCTGTCATTTCAAGGGCTCGGCGAGCCCAAGCGAGCCGCTTTTTACGCTTTATCCTTGGTTATCGTTAATGTCTTGTTGAATTCTTGGCTCGTTCCCACGCAAGGCGCTTTAGGTGCTGCAACGGCTACTCTCTTGACTTATTTGATTGTTTTGAGTGCGAGTACGTTGGACTTGCGTTCGCGCGTTGGCGTTGGCGTGAAGCAATCCGTCTTACAACTCATTTTGTTTGCGGGTTTCGCCGCCGCTTACTGGCTGTTTGACGAGCCGGGATTCGTCTTGAAAACGCTGTGTTTGGCGGCGTTCGCCTTCGCAACCATGGCAATCCAAAGAAAGCTTGTCGGCGAATTAATTGAAACCGTGAAGGGTTTCGCGTTCTTCGGAGGCAACAAGAAATGAAGCGAATCGTTTTCCTATTGAATTACCCGCTTCAAAACCAGGTCGACGTGGGCCACCTCGACGTGTTAATGCAATCCTTCAAAAACGCGTTGAACGAGTTCGACGAAGTCGCCGTAATCTCGCCGCGCGACAACCGAAAATACGTTTTGGGAAAAGGAATCAAGGTGAAAAGCAACGGCTTCACGCACCCCTTGTTATACTACTTGTCGCCCTTCAAGGATTTTTGGAGGCTTTGGCACCTTGCGCGCGACTCCGACACGAAAGTAATTCGTGCCTTGGCGCCGACCAGCGGCTTCGTGGCGGGAATCGCCGGAAAACTCGCGGGCACGCCCGTTTTCCTGTCGGTGCACACCGACGAGTCAATTGCTTCAAACGACGCGGGCCGCCGCTCCTTGAAGTCGCTGTTACTCAAAATCGCGGAGCCATTGTCGTTAAAATGGGCGAACAAAATAGGGGTGATAAGCGAACACATCAGGAAATACGCGATAAGGCGCGGTGCCGACCCGAAAAAAATAGTCAAACACCCCAACTTCGTGGACACTCGAAAATTCAAGCCGGTCAGGAACGGCAAAAAATTCGTGTTCGTGGGCCGCTTCACACCTGTGAAAGCGCCGCTCACCGCGATTGAGGCGGCTGAAAAAGCGGGAGTCGAATTGGTGATGGTCGGCGACGGCCCCCTACTCGCGGAAGCCAAGAAAAAAGCGGGAAAAAACGTTGAATTCCTCGGGCGCGTAAAACACGCGGAGTTACCGAAAATACTCGGCAAAAACGGTTTCTTCGTTGCGCCTGCAACCGCGGGCTTCACGTTGTTGGAAGCATTCGCCTGCGGCTTGCCGGCAGCCGCCGCAGACCTGGATTGGAGTCGCGAAATGGTCGCAGACGGCAAAACGGGTTATTTGTGTAAGGCGTACGACTCGGATTCGCTTGCCAAGGCAATGAAGAAGCTGAAAAGAAACGGCGGGCGGATGAGGAAGGCGTGCAGGAAAAAAGCGTTGGAATACTCGCTTGAAGAATTCAAGAAAAGAGAGTTAAAGGTTTACAGGGAATTGATTAATCAATGAAGGTAACCGTTTTCGGCATAGGAAAAATGGGCTTGCCGCTCGCAGTAACCTTCGCGTCCAAAGGATTCGAGGTTACGGGAGTCGACGTCAACGAAGAACTCGTAAAAAAAGTGGACGCGGGGGAAGCGTGCCTGCCCGAAGAGCCGGAAGTCGACGAGTTGCTGGCCAAGGCGGTTGAAGACGGCGCGCTGGCGGCGACCACGGACGGCGCCTCCTGCAAGGACTCGGAAATCATAATCATACTCGTGCCCACGCTCATAAGCGAAACCGGTGAAGGAGTAAAACCCGACTTGTCGATAGTGCGCGCCGTCGCAAAAACGATTGGAAAAAGCGTTTCGCGCGATGCAATCATAGTAACCGAGTGCACGATGCCGCCCGGCGAAACCGAGGCGCTCGCACCGTTAATCGAGAAGGAAAGCGGGCTGAAATTAAACGAAGGTTTTTACTTGGCGCACTGCCCGGAACGCACTTCTTCGGGAACGGCAATACGTGACATAACCGGCCGGTACCCAAAAGTAATCGGGGCAAGCCATCCCGAAGCGGCAAAAAAACTGAGGGAAGCATACGAAAAAATCAATTCAAAAGGAGTAATCACGGTTTCAAGCGTTAAGGCGGCCGAAGCCGTAAAAGTGTTCGAAGGGGTTTACCGCGACGTCAACATCGCGCTCGCCAACGAGTTAGCCGGCGTGTGCGAACGCCTCGGCATAAACGCAAAAGAAGTTTTTTCAACGGCCAACACCCAGCCCTACTCCCACATTCACCGGCCGGGTTGCGGAGTGGGCGGCCACTGCATTCCTTACTACCCGCACTTCATAATGGGCGAAGACACGCCCTTGGTTGCCCTGGCGCGCCGCACCAACGACGCGATGCCGTTGCGCACCGTGGAACGCCTAATCGAAAAAGGGGCGCGAAGCGTGCTCGTGCTCGGCCTCACTTTCCGCGGCGGAGTAAAGGAATTCCGCAAGAGTCCCGGCGTGGAAATCGTTCGCCTACTCAAAGAAAAAGGCATCAACGTTTTTGCGCGCGACCCGATGTGTTCGAACGAGGAAATCAAGGAGTTCGGGGCCGAACCGAAAAGCGGTTTCAAGGGCTTGGACGCCGTAATAATCGCGGCGAACCACGACGAATTCAAGGAAATCGATTGGAATTCGGCGCTACAAGAAATGAATGGCAAAACGGTTTTCGACGGAGTCGGAATGCTCGACCCGAAAACGATTGAGGAAGCGGGCGGCGACTACTCGGCGTGGGGCACCAAAAAGGAATAAATCCTTTCTAGCTCCCGGGCATTCTTGTTCCAAGAATAATTCTTCGCCTTCTTTACGGAAGCGCGCGACAACGGCTTTTTCCTGCGGCGCGCTTCGAACAGTCCGGCTCGCAAAGAAGAAACGCTTCCCTTCTTTACGACTACTGCTTCGCCTTTTTTCACGGGTAGTCCCACGTCGGTTACCACGCAAGGCAGGCCGGCAGCCATTGCTTCCAGCCACGCTAGGGGCAAGCCCTCGGACAACGACGGCAAGACAAAGCAGTCGCTAGCCCACAACACTTTTTCCGGTTCGTTGACGCGGCCAAGAAAACGCACGTCTTTTTTGCGGGCTGCCTTGCGCAGGCGCGCTTCTTCGGGCCCCGAACCCGCGACTAGAAGAACGGCGCCGCGCGGCATCGCCCGAACCAGGTTTTCGACGGCCTTCACTTTTTCGAGTCGGCCCACGAAACAATAAGCGAACTCTTTTTTGATGCCCAGGGCCTCGCGCGCCTTTTTGCGGCGTGCAGCCGTGCACTTGAAGCGGTTGACGTCGACGCCGGGGTACAAGATGAATGATTCGCGCGGCAGGAAGCCGAGTTTTTTCTTGAAGGAATCCTTTTCCTCCTCGCTCAGGAAAATGGAGGGCACGCGCTTGTAAGTGAATTTTTCGAGGGCGCCGAGCACGGCGCCGTAAAAGCCGCCGTATTGGGGTTGGCCGGTTGCCAGGCCGTGCGGCGTGCACACGACCGGCTTGCCCCTGAGTTTCGAGGCCGTCAAAGCGAAGAAAGAGGCAACTAGTCCGTGGGCGTGCAACAAGTCGTAGTCCTCGCGCAATGACGCGATAAAAGCCGTGAAATTGTAGGAGAGGTTGCGCAAGGCCTTGCCGCGAACCCAGGGAACGCGCACTGTTTTGAAGGGCTCTTTTTTGGTTCGCCCGCATTTTCGCGTTACGAGGGTTACTTCAACGCGTTTTGATAGGGTGGGAAGCAGGCCGTAGGCGTACGACTCCATTCCGCCGCCGGGGCGGTCGTCGTCGCACGAATTCGGGGGGTACTCCTTTATTCCCGTGTGCAAAACCTTCATTCCAATCAACGCTCTTTTTGCGGGGGGTCGGAAAACTCCCTAGAAAACGGGGGAGTGCAACCCCCGCGTTTTCGGGGGCACTCCTTTATGCCGGTGTGCAGGACCCTCATCGGTAATTGGAAGGGTTTAAAACTTATTATCCTTTCATTATTAGGTTTTCAAGGGGGGGATTGATTTGTTTGCTTCGATTCTAGCGGTTATACTGACCGCGATAATAATGTTCGTGCCCGGCTTGCTCGCCTCGTTCGCCTTGTTGAACGGCGTTGGCTTGAGCCGGCTCGAAAAAGCGTTGTTCGGCCTCGTGCTCGGCTTGTTCCTCGTCCCCTTGATGGCGCTCGCCGAAAACATGGCGGGCATTCCATTCAACACCGCGGTAGTCGTCGCCAACTCTTTGATTGCGTCGGCAATCGCTTTGTTCGCGTTGCACTTGCAGGGCGCGCTTTCAATTCCTTCGGTTTCACTGGATTCGACGCCCCTGCAATTCGTTAAGCGTAATTGGGTGGCGTTGGTTTTGGCGGGCACGATGTTCGCCGCGTTCTACGTTCGTTTTGCAACGGCTTGGGCGCCGAACTTCTTCGAGTTCGACCCCTACTTTTATATGAAGCTCACCGAAAAACTCGTGCAGAAAGGCTTCATTGAGACGTGGTCCCGGGAAGCCTACTTTCCGGCGGAGGCTTTCCTGCACCACGCCCCGGTTACTTCTTTTCTTGCGGGCTCGTGGCACTCGGTTTACTCCGCGGTAATGGGTCTGGGCTACTCCAAGGAATTGTTGATAGGGGTGTCGCAGTTTTATCCCCCGATAGTGGCCGCGTTAATGTGTTTCCTCGGGTACTTACTCGTCAAGGAAGAGTACGGCAAGCACGCGGGCCTGGTCACGGCCGCGCTAATCGCGTTCACGCCCCAGTTAATCAAGAAGTTGAGTGCGGGCGTAGCCGAACAACAGCCTTGGGGGTTGTTTACGGCGCTGTTAATATTCGCGGTTTACTTGCTGGCGGTGAACAGGAAGAGCTACCGGCTTGCCTTGCTAGCGTCCGCAAGCATAATCGCTTCTTACTTGGGCAGCCAGCAATACGTGTGGCCGGTAATGATTATGGCGGCTTACGTGTGGCTGCAAACCTTGATGGATTACTTCACGGACCAACTCGACGAAAAACAAATCAAGATTAACGCGTTGGTTGCAGGCGCCGCATTATTGGGCAACGTTTGGCTTGCGGCCTACCAGGAATTCTTTTTGACTCGCGGAATCGTTTTCGTAACGCAGTTGCTTGCGCTCGGCGTACTGTTTTCGGCAGCCTTGTACTTGGCTCGCAACCGCATTCCCTTGGACTCCAAAAACAAGAGATTACAGGCCTTCGGCGCGCTGGCCTTCCTCGGCTTAATCGGCGCGTTCCTGGTTACGCCGTTCGGTTACACCGTGTTGAACGCTATAAGCAACCAAACCCGGGTCGCGCACGCTACTAACGCGTTGGCGAAAACCATTCAAGAAGAAGGCGCGACTTCCGGCGCAATGTTCGCTTCTTCGTACGGCGTGCTTCACCCGCCCACGATACTGTTGTTGGCGGCGGTAGTGGGCGCGGCAATCGCGTGCATCAACGTTTACTCTAAGAGAAAGAAGTACGCCGTTGCCTGGGGCGCGTTCGCGGCAATCGCGGTGTTCCTCAACGGCGCGTTCGACTCGGCGCTGGCTTGGTTCGCGGGCTGGCTCGGCAGCGAATTCTTTTCCTCGCTTTCAACGTTCGTCGCTGAAAACGACGTGTTCGTCTACTTGTTCATCGGCGTCGCCTCGACCACTATGACTTATTATTACTCCAAGAAAAAGAATCGCGCCGCCCTCTTGTTCGTCCTCGTGTTCTTCCCAATCGCTTACATCGGGTTGAACAAGTTGAAGTACATGGTGCATTTGGCGCTCGCCCTCGCACTGGCAGCCGGCTATTTGCTTGGCGAGGGAACCAACTCGTTGGCTAAGCTCGCCGCCGCCTTCAACCTGGCCTCGCAAGCCCGGGCCGCGCGCGCCGCGACTCTCGGGCTGTTCTTATTGGGCGCGCTGTTGGCAACCACTCAATTCACGGGAATGACCGTCAAGGATTACTCCACTCCTTCGGTGCAACAATCAATGCTTGAACTGAATTACACGCGTATTCCTTCGGATTGGATGGATGCCTACGAGTGGATGCGGTCCGAAGCGCCGGAAGACGCGCGCGTAATCAGTTGGTGGGATTACGGGCATTGGACCACGTTTTTCGGCGAGCGCGACACGGTAATCGACCCCAACAATGCGCGCGGCGACTTCAACCAAGGCGTTGCCCGCGCATTCGTAGACGGCGACTTGAACGACTTGTACGATTTAATGGATTACCACGACGCGACCCACGTGTTAATCGACTCGGACTTGGTGGGTAAGTGGGGCGCCCTCGTGTTTTTGAGCGGTTCTTGTGACGCGGATTTGAACCGGGTTTGCCCCGAAAAAGCCGAAATAGATTGGGTTGAAGGACCCGGAAAAAGCAAGTACGAAGCGGAGCACTACTACGAGTACTTGAATTACGCGGGCAACTGCCCCGTCGCTTCGCCCGTGCAAATCCCCGCGTACCAAAGCAGTTTCGGCCCGGCTTACTGTTTGACGCAGGACGGCTTGCTGTTGCTCGGGATGAACGGCCTAGAAGAAAATTATTCGCGCGCCATTTACCCGGCAGCACCCGACCAACCCGTAATAGGCGGGGACGCCGCTTACCTCGTGGACATTGGAAGCGACCGCTTCATCAACGTCAACCCCGACTTGTCGATGCTCGGCCTTGAAAACAAAGTCCTCGACTCGGCTTTCACGCGCTTCTTCTTCTTCGAGGAAGTGCCGGGCTTCAAGCTCGCCTACGAGTCCCAAAACGGAATGGTAAAAATATTCGAGTACGTAAGAAAATGAATTGGCTGGTTTCAATCACTTTTCTCGCCGCAACCGCGGCAACCCTGTTGCTGGCGCCCGTCTACATTCGAAGCGCTTTCAACAAAGGGGTTACGGCGCGCGACTCCAACAAAAAGAGGAGACCCGTCGTGGCGAATATGGGGGGATTCACCATTCTCACCGGCCTCTCGGCCGCCGTATCCCTCGCAATATTGTTGATGGCTTTGGGGCCGTACGACGACGCGCTCTTCACTTCGCTGCTAGCCGCCTTCGCATCCATAACGATGGCCGCGTTAATCGGCGTGTTCGACGACTTGTTCAAGTTATCCCGCAAGACCAAGCCTTTCCTCATTGCCGCAGCCGCCTTGCCCTTGGTAGCGATAACCGCGGGCAACACCCAAATGGTTTTGCCTTTTGTTGGAAGCGTCGACTTCGGCTTGTTTTACGCGCTCGCGTTAATTCCCTTGGGGGTCACGGGCGCCGCCAACGCGTTGAATATGAGCGCGGGTTACAACGGGCTCGAAGCGGGCATAGGAGTCGTGGTTTCCCTCGCCTTGCTGCCCATCGCCGTTTACTCTAATGCGTTCGCTTCAGCAATCCTGCTCGCCGCCTTGTTGGGGTCTTGCCTCGCGTTCCTCAAATACAACTGGTTTCCGGCGCGCGCGTTTCCCGGCGACATTGGAACGTACGTAATCGGCACTACGGTGGCGGCCGCCGCAATACTCGGAAACATGGAGTCGTTCGCCGTGATAGCCATTCTTCCCGCGTTCTACGAACTCGTTGCAACCGCGCACTATTCGTTGAAGGGCGTGGAGCGCCGCCAAAAATGCCAAAACCCGCGCGTACTTCGCAACGGCGTGTTGAAGCCGGTTAAAGGCGCGGAAAAATACACGTTGTTCAACTTGTTGTTGTCGCGCTTTCGCCTCACCGAGAAAAAACTCGTTTTAGTGTCGCTCTCGTTGTACGCGGCCTGCGGGCTGTCCGCCCTCGCCATCTACTTTTACCGCGTTTAAACAAAACGTTTTTCTCCAAGTAAAACCGCAATACTTTCGTGAACCTGCGTTTCGCAAGCATACTGCACGGCGACGAAGAGCGCTGGCCCGGCCACTCGGCCGACGTAATCCACTTAGCGGGCTGCCCGTTCAACTGCCCGTGGTGCAACACTCCTTCCCTGGTCCACTCCGAGGGATTCGATGAAAAGCCCGTGGAATATTTTTTGGACGAGTTAGCCGACGCCGAAGCCGTGGTCTTGACGGGCGGCGAGCCCTTGATGCAAGGCAACGCCGTACTCCGGTTATTGAAGGGCTTGGATGCGCCCGCCCGAATAGAAACCAACGGGTATTACCCGGAGACGCTGAACGATTGCCTGCCCCTTGTAAACGAAGTCGCGCTCGACTTCAAGGCGCGCCTCGGCGCGGAAGAATACAAGGCGGCTGCGGGTTTCCGCGGCGACCCCGAAACGCTGTACAGCAACGTGTTGCGTTCGCTCACTTTCCTCGAAAAAAACGGTTCGCGCGTGCGCAAAGAATTTTCTTTCACGGTGTTTCCGGACACCGAACCCGAAAGCGTAGCCGAAATCGCGTCCTATGTCTCGCTTTACTGCGATGAATTCGTTTTGCGTGCTTTCCAACCCGGCAACTGCTTGGACGCGTCCTTCGACTCGGTTGAAGTGCCTACAACCAATAAATTGTTGGAAACCCTAAATGCAGTGAGGGGAAAAGTCAGGAAAGTGGTGATTCGATGAAGCCGGAAACTAGAGCCGAAAAAGAGTTGGGTTTGCTGGAAAAAAGCCTGGGTTTAAGCCCACAAGACGAGAAGACGATTCAAGACCTAAAACAATCAATTCCAATGGGTAAGCCGTTAACTCCCGAGGACACGGCCGAGATAAGGGGGATTACCACTTCTATTCTCGCAAACGCCGTGGAAGACTTGGTTCACGACAGGAGAAAGGATTTGGAGCGCGTAGTAGGGGTTTGGAAAGGCATAAGTGATTCCGATGTTCGCCTTGAAACACACGCCAAACTCGAATTGCCCACGATAAGGAAAATACTTGAAAACCCGAAGTTGAAGCCGTTAAGGGACGGGGCTTTCCAAGAATTGTTGCCGATACGAATAATGCACGAAATGTCTAAATACGCTAGAAAAGAAAATCCCGGTAACGCAAAAGATTTGAAACAAATCTGGTTCACGCACTTGAACCCCGAACAAAAAAACAGGGTAACCCGAATACTTGAAAATGATTTGGAAACGTTTGCAAATGCGTTGACTTACTCGGATTCGCTGAGAAAAGACAGAATACTTCCCGATGAAAAACGGTTTTTGGATTTGATGGAAGAACAAGTGAACCGGCGCCTAACCGACGGCAATCCGCTAGAAAGCACGGGCCGCGCTTTGAAAGTTATATACGGAACCCCGTTATGGGAAAATTTGACGGGCAGAATAAGGGAAAACCCGAAAGCCGTTAAAGCGGTTAAGGAAATGTTGAAAGAACACGAAATGCGGGCGAAACTAGGAAATGGTTGAGGAAGCGAAAAGCGTGGTGGAATGGTTCGCGCAACACGTTGACTCGTTGAAAGACGAAAAAACAAACTCCATAATAAGGAAAAACGCGTTGAGGACCACGTACAAGTTGGCGTGGCGCCTGAAAACCTTGGCCGAACACACGAAAAAACAAGAAGCAATTAAAAGAATAGGGGAGGTATTAGGGCACGCCAACCCCGAACTAAACAAACCCGGTTTATCCGAGTTGAACACGGAAGAATGGGAAGAATTGTCTAAGGCTATGAAGCATTACATTAACCGGGTTGAGAGAGGCGAAACGCCTTTCGAAGGGCAAAGCTTGGCCGAAGTCGAAAAGTCGTTTGCAAGGGAAAGCGCTGAAAATGAAGCAAGGGAATTATGAGAGCCGAGTGCAATCCGCCCTTAGAAACGAGGAGTTGTGCATCGTGGTGGGGGAGTGCCGCGTGCGTTACGAGGGAAGGGCGATAAGCAAGCTCAGCTCGGGCGACCGCCTCCTAATCATCAAGCCGGACGGCACGTTTCTCGTACACCAATCCAAGGGAATGAAGGCCGTCAACTACCAAGGACCCGGGGCGCACGTCAAAGTGTCCGGTGAAGGCGGCCTCAAAATAACGGCGGTGCGAAGAAAGCCGTTGAAGGAAGTAATCGAAGTCGAGTTCTCGCGCGTGGACTCCGTGAAATGCTTTTCGATGAAGGACGACAAGGAGTTGAAGTTGTTCGGCAGCGAACGCGAGTTAAGCGACTTGCTAGCGCAAGACCTGTCAATAATCGAAAAGGGTTTGAAGGCGATTAAGACGGAGAGCGCGGTGCGCAAGGGAAGCATCGACGTTCTCGCCGAAGACTCCAACGGCTGCCTCGTCGTAATCGAGGTAAAGCGCAGGAAGGCGGGCCTCGCCGCCGTAACGCAGTTGAAGAGGTACGTGAACGAGTTAAGGAAGAGGAAGGGCTGCGCGGTTCGCGGCTTTTTGGTAGCGCCGCACGTAACGCCGAACGCTTACACCATGCTTTGCAACGAAGGCCTCGAATACTTCAAGCTCGACTACGAAGTGCACAACCCGGGCTCAACCATAAAAGGCCTGCAAAAAAAGCAGAAGGAATTACACGAGTACTGATAACGAAAATGGTTTACTCACCGCGCGAAGACTCTTACTTGCTCGAATCAGCCGTAAAAAAGGTTGCGGCCGGGCGCTTCCTCGACTTGGGTTGCGGCTCCGGCATTCAAGGGCTGGCCGCAGCAGAAAAAGGTTGCCGCGTTACGTGCTCGGACGCCGATGCGGAAGCGGTCGAGGCGGCGCGCAAAGAGTTCGCCGAACGCGGGCTTAAAGCCGAATTCGTTGTCGGCGACTTGTTTGAAGGCGTTGACGGCGCGTTCGACTGCATCGCGTTCAACCCCCCGTATTTACCCGGCGACAAAGGGCACTCCGACTTGGACGGCGGAGAAAAAGGATTGTGTACTACCAAACGCTTCTTGAAGCGGGTTAACGCGCATTTGGCGGAAGGAGGCGTAGTGTTATTGGTTGCCACTTCGTTGTGCGGACAAGACGAGGAATTGAAAAAACTATTATTGGATGAAGGCTTCAAGGTTAGCGTTGAAGGCACGCAATCGTTTTTCTTCGAGAAGCTGTGCGTACTCAAAGCGGTGAAAAAATAATGGCTTCCTTGAACGCGGGACCCGAATACTATTTGGCGGAGCAAAAGTACCGCGAGGCCGTTTCCCACGACGAAAAAATGGCTGCCTTGCAGGAAATGCTGAAGCACTGCCCGAAACACAAGTCGGCGCACTCCATCCTAAGCGAGATAAAGGGTAAGATGGCGCGATTGCGCAAGGAACACGAAAAGGAAGAAGCGCGGCGCAAGTCACGGGGCGGCGGGCGCGGCGACTTCTTGAGGAAACAGGGCGCGGCGCAAGTGGCGGTAGTGGGCTTCGCGAACGCGGGCAAAACGTTTCTGGTGAATGCTTTGACGAACGCCGACTTGCCGTCGACCAAGGCGCCTTTCGAGACGTTGGAGGCAACGCCGGCAATGCTGGAACACAAAAAAGTGCAGATTCAACTCGTGGACGCGCCGAGCGCCCACGAAGCCAACCGCGCCCTCGTGTTCGGTATGGCGCGCAACGCCGACCTCGCGATTCTCGTCATTGACCCCGAACAAAAAGGGCAGGAGTATTTCTTCGCCAAAATGAAGGCGAAAAAAGAGTTGCGCGTTACCAAGGGTGAGTGGGACGCCGAAGAGTTGAAGGAAAAAATTTACGAAGAACTGCGGCTCGTCCGCGTGTTCACGAAGGCCAACCGCGGCAAGCCGGATTTCGACAAGCCCATCGTTTTGTTTAAGGGAAGGAACACGGTGGCGGACGCGGCGCGCGAAGTTCACAAGGATTTCGCGCGAAACTTGGAGTGCGGGCGCGTTTGGGGGAGCGCGCGCTTTCCCGGGCAACAAGTGGGCACGGACTATGAGTTGGGCGACGGAGACGTTCTCGAATTGAAAATGAAGAATTAAAAAGAAAAAGTAAGTTTAAAAAAAAATTTTACTTGCCGGCGAGCTTCTTGCCCTTGACGTGCTTCCAAAGGATTTTGGTCATGGCGCTCGGGGTAATCGGCTTCTTTCCGAATAATTCTTCGAGGGTCTTTGTTTGCCCCTTGAAGTTGACGGTGTAGCCTCCGAACGGCTTCACGTTCTTGCGCGGCTTCTTTTTCACGGTTTTTTTCTTGGTTTTCTTACTCGTCGTTTTCTTAGGCATATCTGTTTCCTCCATCAAATCAATTGCGCGGGTTAAAACCGCGTGATTCATTACCTTAACCGCATTAAAAAGGCTTTTCGCGGGGGGAGGACTCGCGCCGGGTAAAAAAAAGGAATAAAAAAAAGAATTAAAAAAAAAGGTCAGCCCATGTAAGTGGAGGCCGTGGGTAGGACTTCGCTGAGGCCCTTGCGCTTGCGGATTTCTTTCGCGATTTGTTCCTGCAAGCCCGACGGCAGTTTTTCGTAGCCAGCGTACTCGTGGTACCACGTTGCACGGCCCTGGGTCGCTCCGCGGATTTCGGATGCAAACCCGAAGAGCGCGGATACGGGGACGTTGGCGTGGATGGACACGGCTTCGCCTTCCTGCTCGATGTTTACGACTTGCCCGCGGCGGCCTTGAATCTGGTTGATTGCGCCGCTCATGAACTCGCCGGGAGTCGAAACGAAGAGGTTGACTTTGGGCTCGAGTAACACGGTTCCCGCTTCAAGCATGCTAGCGTAAATCGGGTTGCGTATTGCGGGAACGATTTGAGTCGGCCCGCGGTGAGCCGGGTCCACGTGGATGCTGGCGTCCGTGAGCTTCACTTTTACGCCGGTACACTTTTCGCGGGACAACGGCCCGAGGACCATCGCCTCCTTAAAGGCCTGCACCACGAGTTCGCGGATGTCCTGCAAGTATTGGACTCCCTTGGTCGCGTCGACGAACAAGTTGTTTTCCTCTATGAAGAGGATTTTCTTGGCTTCGTTGCGCGGGAGGCCGGCTTCCACGAGGCGTTCGGAGAGCTCTTTTCCCTTCATCTTGGAATCGATTTTTCCGTCGATGAACGCTTGTTTCACGCCTTCCTCGAGGGGCTCAACGAATATCTTGAACTTGTTGTGCTTGTTGGGTGACTTGCCTTCGAGTTCGGGGCCGTTGCCGGTAATGGTTTCGAGGTACACGACGATGGGCGGCCCGGTTTGAATGTCGACTCCGCGCTCGTTCTTAATCTTGTACTCGATGATTTCCAGGTGGAGTTCTCCCATACCCGAAATCAAGTGTTCGCCGGTGTCCTGGTTGATGGTCACTTTGAGGGTCGGGTCCTCCTTGGAAATCTTGTGGAGCACTTCGATTAGCTTTGCGAGGTCGCGCGGGTTCTTGGCCTCGATACTCTTCGTGACCACGGGCTCCGCGTTGTGCTTGATTTTTTCGAAGGGAGCCATTTCGCCTTCGGACAAGGTTTCGCCCGCGTAAACGTCTTTTAGGCCCACGACGGCAACGATGTTGCCGGGAGTCGCCTCTTCAACCGGAAGGCGGTCGGGGCCCATGTAAACGGCTACGCCCTGCATCTTCTCGGTCTTGAACTGCGAGCCGAGATACAAGTCGATGCCCTTCTTCAGTTTTCCGGAATAAATGCGGCCCACGGCCACGTCTCCCGCGTGCTCGTCCACTTGAATGGCGGTAACCATGAAAGTGGCCTTGCCGTTCGGGTCGCAGTTAATCATTGCCTTGCCGTATTTTCCTTCCTCGTCGCCGTGCCAAATCACGGGTATGCGGTATTTCTGCGCTTTCTTGGGCGAGGGCAAACGCGTAATAACCATTCGCAGGATTACGTCGTCGATGGGCGCTTTTTGCGCGAGCTCCTTGTGCTTTTCGCCTTCACACAACTCGTACAAGTCCTTGAACGTCAAGCCCGTCTTCTGCATTATTGGGAAGCTGAGAGCCCACTTGTGGAAGCCCGTGCCGAACGCAACGTTGCCCTTATCCACCTTGATGGTCCACTCTTCCTTGAACTCGGGCGGGCCGTAATTGTCGATGAGCTTGTTGATGCCCGTAATCACCTTCATGAACTTTTGCTGCATTTGGTCGGGCGACAACTTCAACTCGTTGATGAGGCGGTCGATTTTGTTGACGAACAACACCGGGCGCACGCGCTCCTTGAGCGCCTGCCTCAACACGGTCTCGGTTTGGGGCATGATTCCTTCCACGCAGTCCACGACGAGGACGACTCCGTCCACGGCGCGCATCGCGCGCGTCACGTGGCCGCCGAAGTCGACGTGGCCCGGCGTGTCAATCATGTTGATGAGGTAATCCTTGCCGTCGTACTTGAAGCCCAGCGAAATGTTGGCGGACTTAATCGTGATTCCGCGCGCCTGCTCCTGCTCGTCGTAGTCGAGGACGCGCTGTTCCCCGGCGAGCTCCTTGGAAATCAGGCCGGCGCGCGCCACGAGCGAGTCGCTGAGCGTGGTCTTGCCGTGGTCCACGTGGGCCACGATGCCGATGTTCCGGATTTGGTCCGGGGAATTCATCAACTTGGCTACTTCTTCCACTACCAACTCTTTTCTAGCCAACTCAAATCACCTTGCACTGCGAGCAATGCGCTCGGTCTCGTTCTTGCGCTTCACCGCGTAACTGTCCTGGTTGTTTTCCGCGGCAAACATTACTTCCTTTGCCAGCGCCTGCGCCAGCGTCGTTTTATCGTTGAAAGCACTCATAATGGCGGCGGTAGCCAGGTTACGCAAAGCCAAGTCGAGGCGGCGCTGCGTTCCCACGTCAACGGACTGCTGGTAGGACACGCCGCCGAAACGAACGCGCGTAATGTCTTCGTTTGGGGCACTGTACTCCAACGCCTTCACGAGGAGTTGCACGGGGTTCTTCTTGGTTTTCGCGTGGATTTCGTCGAACGCCTCCTCGATTACCTTCACCACTTTGGACTTCTTTCCTTGAAGGGAGCCGTGCGTGCGAATAAGCCTGCCGCTGATTTTTCGACCCGTTCCCCCGCGCATCAACTTGTTGGCGAGGCGTTCCACCACGTTCACTTTCGCCTTCGCAAAACGCTTGTTTGCGTGGCGCGCAAAAGTGTGAGGCAGCGTTACGGGCTTCAAGCAAATGACTTGCTTGAGGCCGGGGTCGCGCACTTCGATTCCTTCAAAAGAGTACCTGCCGAACAACAACAAGTTGGGCCCCGAATACGCTTCCTCTTTTTCTACGGTTTCCTCTTTCTCTTCTTTCTTCACTTCATCCTTTTTTTCAGCCATCGAACATCAACCTCAGCGCTTGGGCTTCTCCTTCTTTCCGCGCCTCAACTGGTCGAGCGAAACGCCGTTGACCGCGACCACCTTGTATCGGACGCCGGGAATCGAACCCATCTGCCCGCGTTGCGAGCCGCCGAGCCCCTCGATGGTGACTTCGTCGTGCTCGTCAATCTTGGTAATCGCCTTGTCGCGCGGCACGTGGGCGCTGACCTTCTTGCCGTTCTTGATTAATTGAACGCGAACGCATTTCACGATTCCGGAGTGCGGCTGCTTCTGCTCCTTGCCTTCCTTCTTGAGAACAAGTCCCTTTGCCTGGGGCGCACCCTCCATCGCGTCGTACTTCTTCTTGAGGCCTAACGTTTTGCGTTTCCACCACTTTTCTAGCCAGCGGTGCTTTTGCCTCTTCTTCTTCAAAACCCTTCCAGCGAATTCTCCTCTCGCCATAACATCGAACACCTCAACTGATTTTCAAGTCCTTTAAGCCGAACCGCCTCTTCATCAAGGCGCGAGCCCTGTTGATTTTTTCTCCGCCGCGCCCTATTGCGCGGCCCTTGTCCCTCACGGGAACGCGCACCACCGCGACCCCGTCCGAAACCTCGAACCCCGTCACTTCAACGGGAGCCACCAAAACCTCCACGAAGCGGCGCGCGTCCTCGTGCGAAGCGTAAACCGTTACGCGCTTGCCGAACTTGTCCGACAAGCGGTGAACGTTTGCCCCGCCGCGGCCCACCGCGCGCCCCACCGAATCCGGCGGGACCAGGAAAGCCACTCCGTCCTCGAGGAAAACGACGTCGTTGGGCGCCACGCCCGTAAAGCGCGAAAAAAGCGCCATCGCCTGCATTTCCTCGTTTGAAAGCCTTAACATGATTGAATCACTGGTAAAGCGACGCGAACTCCGAGTCGCCCTCCTCCAACACCGTGAACGCGCTCACCGGAAACGGCTTTCCGCACGCCACTCCGAGTTCCAAGCTCGTGCCGGGGTAAGCCACTACGTTCACGCCGGCAAGGCGCGCCGAGTGCCGCAAGTCCTTCGCGGTTTCCTCCGGGCAGTTGCGCGACAAAAGCAGTAATTTTGCTTCCCCCGACAACAAGCACTTCAACGCCTTCTTGGAGCCGAGCTCCGCCTTCCCCGAGTCAACGCACAAGCGCACGTTCTTGTTCAAGTCAATCGTCATACGAATCACTCCGCTAACTAATCGCGAGCAACCTATTCCGTGGTTCTCAAGCGAATTGCTTACTCCCCACTTTTACGGGCAAACCGTAAAAAGAGCACGTATTAATGTAAAAAAAATGGTTTAAAAGGGTTGTTCTTCAGCGAATGTAGGACAAGCGGTCTTCGGAAACCGCGGGCGCGCCAGCCGGCTTCGGCTTCTCCTGCGGCTTCAATTGAGCCAACACTTTTTGCGCGTTTTTCGCGCGCGCGTCTATTCCTTTGCAAGCGATTTTAGTCGAAAACAATTCGCTTACGAACGACACCGTCTTCTTGGCTGCAGCCGCATCCAACGGCGCGCCCGTGCTCTCGACGAGCAGGCACGCACCGTGCAACCCGTGCGCGCGGGCAATCGAAGGCATCAAGCCGGCCAAGCCCACTATGGGGATGACTTTGACTCCCGGTTTTTTGGCACCGTGCTCTTCGAGCACGCCCAACAACTTCTTGGAGTTGGAGGAAACCAATACCCCCGGCTTCTTCACGCCGGGCGTCACGTACCCCGCGAAAGACAACACTACTTTTCCGCCTATGGACTTGAAGTACTCCAACGCCTTGGCAGCCACTTCGTATTGGCCTTCAACCGTCATCGGCTGCAAGTCGCTCTTCATAAACAACAAGTTGGCGCCGTTCACTTCCGCCAAATAAAAATCGCTGGTGAACGCCTTGAGCTTGCCCGAATTCAAGGCAAGCGTTTGGTTGGGGTAATGGGGCGAGTAAAGCTTTGCAACCGGGCGCGCCTTCGTGGCTTTAATCAATTGGTCTACGGCGAGTTTGGACACGAGGCCCACGCCGGGAACGCCCACGACGAGGAACGCCTTGTCGAAAGACAATTCTTCCCGCGGAATAACCACGGATTCGTTGAAACCCGGGGAACTCACTTGGACGCCTCTAAAACTCGCCCGTTCACGATTTTGACTCGTCCGCCCGATGGAACCGCGATTTGAGTGCCGCACTTCGGGCACGAAACCGCTTTCGTGGAATTGCTGTACACGGTGAGCTTGTTACCGCAACCGCATTCTACAACGTAAAAACTACTCATTTCTTCAACTCCGCCTTCTTCTTCATTCTGCCGCTCAACGTGCGCTCGAACTTGTACTTGCAATCCTTGCACTCCAACAACACCTTGTTGCGGATGCCTTGTTTCTTCACTTTGGCCTTGCCCTTCACTTTCCCGTGGTAACCCGCCATTTTTCGCTCGTGGCGGCGCGTCCCCCACGCAAGAGTGCGTCCCGGCTTAATTTTCGTAGTAGTAACCTTCACCTTGTGCTCGGTGCGCTTCCTGCACTTGGGACAGTAAACCTTCATCGTCTTGGGTACAATCATTCTTCCTTCACCTTTTCGGCCGCCTTGCGCTTCAACAACAACGCGCCGGCGTCGGCCGGCAACACCACTTCCTGACCCTTCGAGAACGGGCCGAAACTAGTGTCCGACGCCATAAATTGCGGTAAATCCATTAATATTCTTATCGCAACTTCTTCCTTCTCCGCTTTTTCCGGTTCGGGCTTCCTCGAAAAACCGAGTTCCCGCGAGTAATCGCCGAACAACCCCATCAAGGACTCGTACAACTTCTTCTCCTGCCGCGCCAACCCGTCGGTAACGAACACGTCGTTCCGCGAATCCCTCAACGCCTTCAACACGATTTTGTGTTTCCTCCTCGAAACCAAGTCCTTGAACACCGAAAAAGCGTTCTCGTAAGCGCGCGCGTCGTCCCCCGAATACTTTTCGCCG
>CAZVVY010000012.1:0-15862 GCA_964630975.1 Microcaldota archaeon
CCAAAAACACGGACGTTTACGCTTCCGGCTCTTACCTCGAGCCCGGGCTGCGTAAGGCAAAATTCTTGTCGGGAACGCAACTCGCAAGAGCAGCGCCCGCCGAAGCACTCGATTTCTTCAAGAAAAAAGAGTTTTGGTGGTAAGGCGCTCAAGAAATGAGGCCGCACTCCTCGACTTGAACCGTTTCAACGCCTTTCATCTTGCCGATTATTTCCTCGAAATCCTTTTGCTCTTCGGACTCCCCGACGAAAGACGCCTTGATTATCTTCGTGCCGAAAACGTAGTCTTCGACGCTAACCTTGTTTGCGCCTTCGACTTTGCCGAGTTGTTCCGCCAACTCGTTTATGTCGACTCCTTCCGCGGGCGAAACCCTTAACGCCGTCAAAACCTTTCCCATTCCCAATCAACTCCTTTATTATCGAACTCTTGAATTTTTCGGGTTTGAACGCCTTCAAGCGCACTATTCGCGCTTCGGGCGCGTTCTCCTTAATTTTTTTTTCGTCTGCTTCCTGGTCGTAACCAAGCGCGACCACGGCCGGCCCGAACCCATTCAAAACCGCGTACTTGTCGTTTTCGCTTCCGAGAACGGCTTCGTCAACAAAAGGAAGGCCCGCAACTGATTTCCTCCTTTCCTCTTCGTCGCGCCACAATTCGCGACCCGCATTCGAGTCGCGCGCAATCACGACCACGAGCCGCGAGCCGAGCGATCGCGCCTCCTTCAAGTAATGTTCGTGCCCCTCGTGAAGCACGTCAAAACAGCCGAAAGCGATTACGGTCCCGTGAACTCGTCGCACGACCTGCACGTATAGGTTACCTCGTTCCTGCGGCAATCCGAACAGCGCGCGATGACTGCCCCGCACTTCGGGCACTTGAACGAAACCTGCGCCTTCTTTCCACAACTAACGCAATTCATTTTTTCCACCTTTTAACAAAGAGAACGGTTACGATTATGGCTCCGCACGGTTTTAATACCTTGCCTCCCCGATAATAAGGCGAGCCCGTAGTATAGCTTGGATAGAATGCAAGCTTGCGGAGCTTGAGACCGGGGTTCGAATCAACCTTTTTCTTTTGAAAAGAAAAAAGTTGACGAAAAAGAAAAAGGATGTGAAAATCCCCGCGGGCTCGTTTTCTACTTATCTATTTCAACCAACAAAGTGTATTCACCGCAACCCGTGTCGCAAATGATTTTGCCGATGTGCGTCCCCGAAGAAAACGGCCCTAACTCCGCCTTGAACACTTTCGGATTGCCTTCCTTCAACAACAAATCATCGGTCGGAGTAACGCGCGCCTTGCCCTCCAAGTCCGAGCCGACTACTTTGCATTCAACCTTCATTTCCAGGTTTCCCGCGTCCTCCAACGAAAACTCGATTGTTTTAATAAACGAGTTTTCGGAGTCGCTCAAAGACTCCGAAATGCTTTTCGGCGAAACGTCGACTTCGGGGTCGCCGACCACTTCCAACCTTATTTTCACTCCTTCATCGGTGTACTTGGCGCGCACTTCGCCCGAAGCCTCGCCTTCTTCGCCCTCGGGTACGCCCAACTCTATTACGAGTTGGCGAGCTTCTTTTGCGCCCACCGTCGTTTTTGCGGATTCGTGGGGCCACGACTTCAAGCCGCCGCCCGTAACCAACTCGACTTCGGCGGGTTCTTCCCCCCTGTTGACGACTTCGACGGGTATGCGGGCCTTGCATCCCGCCCCCACCGAAAACCTTTCTTGTTCAACCGATAATTCCAGGCCGTAATCTCGCGCCACTTCGACGCTCAACGAAGCGGCTTCCCCGGACTCAATGGAAACGTATTCGGTTTCGGTTTCGTAACCCTGCCCCGGGTCCACGAAAACGCCGTACTCCACTCCCGAGCCAACCGAAGAAAAAACGACTCTGCCGGCGTTATCCGAGTACTCGGTTTGTTCCACTCTGCCGTCGGGCGCAGTCAATTCAACGGTCGCCCCCGCAACTTTTTCGCCGGAGTCCAACCGCTCAACCGTTATCGTAAGCGTTCCCGGCCTCGGCCTCAAGAACAATCCCCAAAAAATTATTGCGAGTATTGCCAGCCCCAAAACCAGTTTTTTTGGGTCGCGCAACGGCGCGGGCAAGCGCTCGAAAAACTCTTGAATGCGTGCCCCAAACTCTTCATCCATGCAATTCTTTCTCAAAAGCGGCTTTTAGTTGTTTTGGGTCGGCGCGCAAGCGGTACTTCTTCATCGCCGCGCCGAACGCCTTCGACCCCTTTCCCGCGTATTCCGCGGCGATTCGCGCCAACTCTTTTTTTGTCAAAACCGTCAACCCGTTTTTCTTGAGGCATCCTTCATCAATGCAGCCCCTTTCCAATGCAACCGGAATCGCGCTCTTCACGATCAAGGCGTCTCGAAAAGCATTCAAAACGAATTCAACGCATTTTTCGTTGGGTTCCGCCCCCCTACGCTTCAACTCCTTCACTGTTTCAAGCAAGGCGGTTGCAGCCGTTGTCGCTTCGACTCCTGCCCCCACTAACTCGTTGAAAAACCTTTTTTTCGGTGAACGCGCCATTTTTTCGGCGAGTTGTTCACCCAACCCTTTTCCCTTGAATTCTTCTACCAATCCCTTGAACGACTTCGGCGTTCCCGCCGCATCCCAGAAGGGTTTCAACGAAAACGTTGGAACGTCGGTTTCCGGGTACATACGCGCCTTGCCGGGCAAAGGCCGCATGAACCCGCTTTTCACCCCGTTGGCGCGCCTCGTCTCCTCGGGTATGCGTACTCCCAACAACTTGACTCGCTCTCTCACGGCTTGCAGGGCGCGCTCGTTCTCCGCACACAAAACGAACAAGCCTTCGCCGAGTTCGGTGCGAACGGCGTCCCCGTCGACCGGGTACTTGGACAAGTCCTCGTCAGAGTGAATGATTCCCTTTGAGCCGTTTGCCCGCGCGTAACCCGCCAACTCGTTGCCCAGCGTCTTGCCGGGGTGCAGCTCTTTTTTGAGTTCGCCTTGAAGCGAACACGAAAATCCGTAAACCTTTTTTCCCTTGAGTATTCGGCACTTCGATTTTTCGAACAGTTTTGAAACGTCTTTTATCGCGGTTACCTTCTTCGGCTTCTTGATTTTGGAAAGGGATTGCTGCCGCAACACCTCGTTTTCCACGAGTTCGGGAATCGACTTCAAGTCCTGAACGCCCTTTATTTCAACGCGCGCCCCGTCACGAATTGAAACGTTTACGTCCTGGCGAATCGAGCCCAAGCCCCTTTGTACGCGGGCGTTCGCGCGCAAGGCGAGGCCAAGCGCCTCGCAAACGCGGCGGCATTTTTCGCCGTTCTTTATGTCTGGTTCGGTAGCTATTTCGACTAGGGGAATGCCGAGGCGGTCCAACCGGTAAACGCCTTGCCGCACTATTCCCGCGCTTTCCTCTTCCAAGCAAAGCGTTTGAATTCCAACGCCTTCGATTTCGCCGCCGGTCGCCAACAGGGCCGTGCGCTGGAAACCGCTGACCGCGCTTCCGTCCGCAACCGTTTTTCGCATGAAAACGACTTCGTTCACCGAATTCATTTCGAGTGCCTTGGCTATGCGGCTCGCCTCCTTCAACGCCTCCTCATCCGGGTCGTGCGGCGGCTCGTCGTCGCATTCCACGAGGCACGCTTCTCCTTCGGGAACCAAATAAAGGGTTTCCTTTTTTTTGGCGGCCTCAAAGCGCGCCGCCGCATCCACTTTGCCGAGTTCGCCTGCCGACGAGCGAATGGTTCTCCTCAACTCGTGGCACTTGGCTTTGCCCGAACCGTTTTGTGAAGGGTTGGCGTAACAATTGCAGAACAACTTGTGCGTGTCCAGGCGCTGGTGTATTTCAACCCCGCACTTGAAGCCGAGTGAAGCGTAATTCATATACTTTTGTAGCGAAAACGACTTAAAATCGGTTTACCATACTCTTGTAACATGGTTGAGTGGCGTGAAAGAATTCCCGAGGAAAAAGTTGTCTGTGAGCCATTGCCCGACGAAGTGAAAATCGACGCCTTACGCAACCACTTCCTTGACTCGCTTGAAGCCGCGCGTTCGGGCAAACAACGACCACCCGCAAATTGGCGCGAAGCAAGAAAACGATTGTTTGACGCCTTGAGAGCGCGTGCAAACCACCATTTAGTTATTGCAACAAATTTGAGTGATGCTTTCGACGGCGGGAAGGACCTCGGCTTGATTGAGGCAAGCTTCAAACGCGGCCTCGAAACCGAGTTGGGAAAAATCAGCCGCGACACTTTAAGGGAAGCCGACTTATTGATGCAAGAGCAAAACCCCGATTATTGGAGGGACAAAATGCTTTTTCACAGGGAGCGCGGGTTGTCCTTGCAACGAGAGGCGGCGGCCCTCAAAAAAAACGTTTACGATTGGGTTGAATCCAAGGGATTGGCGACCCTCGAAGAAAACGAGCGCAGGGAAATAAGGGAGTTCACCCGTAAATTGAAGCCCGAAGACTTCGAAGATTAAATGAAGTGTTCTTCGGTTAGGCGGGGGTTGAGTTCGCCGGCAACGTTTTCCAGCATTTTTTCGCGCGGGTCTTCTTTTCTCCCTAAAAGCCAACCCATTTTAACGAACGCCGTCTCCGGCAGCATGTCCTCGCAATAAATTACGCCGAGCCCCCTCATTTCGCGCGCGTTACGGTAAACGTTTGGGTTTACGCGGCCGTACAAGCACTGCGTTGCGAAGGCAACCGGCATTTCCTGGCAGGCGCGCTTTACCGCCGAAGACCAGCCCTTTTTCTTGTCGAGCGTGAGGGTTGGCACGTGGCCCAACGCGTAAGCTTCGACTACCACGCCTTTGTAGCCCTTGTCAACGAACCATTCGAGTTGTTCGGGGCTCGCCCCGGGGTAAGCCTTGACGAAACCCGTTTTTTTCTCGAAGGCCGCACGCGGTTTTGCGTCTCCATTCCCCCTCCCCGCGGTTTTCTGCAAGAATTCGGTTTTGCAGGGCGTGACTCGGGCAATCGGCGAGTCGTTCACGCTCTTGAATGCGTCCCGCCGAGTCGAATGCATTTTACGCACTTTCGTGCCGCGGTGAGCCAGGCAATAAGAGTCGTCGGGCTCCCCGTGCATTACCACTGCCGTCTCCGAACAATCGCTTAAAGCGTATTGCACGGCGCAAGACAAGTTGAGGGCGCCGTCGAAACTGCCGCGATCCGAAGACCGTTGGGCGCCCACGAGTGCAATAGGCTTCGGGGAATCCACCATGAACGACAATGCGGCCGCGGTATAGCCCAAGGTGTCCGTGCCGTGGGTTACCACGGCTCCCTTCACTCCCGAGTTTAGTTGCTTGACGCATTCCTTTGCGAGCGTAACCCATTCCTCGGGCGCCATGTCTTCGCTGGCCAGCGTGAACGGCGATGAAACCGTGAAGTTGGTTTTGCCGCGTATTTCGGGCACTACCGCAAACAATTCCTCGGGCGTCAAAACCATTTTCGCGCCGCCCGTTTCATAGTCCACGCGCGACGCAATGGTTCCGCCGGTTGCAATGAATGCAAGCGAAGGCAAGCCCTTTCTTTTCACGGCTTTTTTGGAGGCGAACGACTCCAGTTTCGCGCCTTTCCCCAACAACTCCACTTTCCTGGCTTTGAAGCCCGCGTTGTAACCGTTATCCAGCTTGATTATTATTGAGTCGCCGCTTCCCGGCATCAAAACGCCTTCGAATTCGCCGCTTTCGGCGTGCAACCTCACTTTGTCTCCCGGCTTGGCTTTTCCCAACGATTTTTTTGCGCGAGCGGAATACAATTTTTACAACCCCTTAACCATGTAAGAGCCCCGCAATTTATAGCCGTGCTTGCGGTAGTACTCGCGCACGCCCACTCCACTCAACACGAACATTTTTTTCGAACCCCACTTGCGCGCCCTGCCTTCGGCGGCCTTCAACAAGCGCGAACCCAATCCCTTGTGTTGGGCTTGCCTGCTTTTTTTTCCCACCGGCGTTTGCTCGCCGTAAACGCGCAACTCGCGTATTCCGGTCCGCCCGTCCGCGTTCCGCCGCAACCGCACGAATCCGTGCAACGCGGACTCGTCTTCGATTGAAATGAATGCTTCGTCCCCGCAACTCGCCCCGTAAACTTTTTCCAACAATTTTTTTCTGCCTCGCGCCTTGGTTCGCCCTACTTCGCGGCACCTTATGCACTTGCACGGCGACGCCATTTTTTTGCGCGCGATTTCACGTAGGTTGCTCTTGTCGGGCCCCGCTTCTATGAGGGGAGTCGGGATGTCGCGTTCAACGCGCATTATGCGGCAGTACTCCGGCACTTCGGCCTTGCACAACGCCACTGCTTCGGCAGCCGTTTCAGTGTCGTATGCCTCAAATCTTCCCGCCCGCCATTCGTCGTACAAACGCGAACCCTTGATTACGAGGCACGGATACACTTTTATCATGTCGGGCTTGAAGCGTTCGTCTTCAAAGAGTTGCCTCATCATTTCCGCATCTTTTTCAGGCGTGGAATAAAGCCCGGGCATGAAGTGGTGGACGACTTTCAGGAAGGCGTCCTTGCACGCGCGCGTCGCGTCCGCGACTTCCTTCAGCCCGTGGCCGCGGTCCACTTTTTCGAGCACGTCTTCGTCGAGGGACTGCACGCCCAACTCGACCCGTGTGCAGCCGTATTCGAGGAAGCGCTCGACTTCTCTTGGAGTGCACCAGTCCGGCCGCGTCTCTATTGTCAACCCGATGACGCGGTGCTTCGCTTTCTCGTTGGCTTTTACTGCTTCCTTCAGCGAACCGCTTTTTTTGCCGTTGAACGCCTCGAACGCCTTTTTCACGAACGCGTCCTGGTATTGCCTGGGCTGGTAGTTGAACGTGCCCCCCATTATGATGAGTTCGCACTTGCTGGGCTCGTGGCCTATCGCCTCCAATTGCCGGAGGCGCGCGTCAACCTGCCTGAACGCGTCGAACCCGTTTTGCCTTGCGCGCCTCGCCGCCGGCTCTTCACCCGTGTAACTCTTGGGCGCGTCCCAGGAAGGACAGTAAGTGCAATTGCCGGGGCACTCGTAGGGCCGCGTCATTATGGCTATAACGCTGACCCCGCTCGCACTCCTCGTCTTCTTGGTCTTGAACTCGGGTTTCGCACCGAATTCTTCTGCGAGTTCGGCGCTACTCATTACTCGGTCAAGCCCGCGCTCCTTGGAGAGGCGGTGTTTGAATTTTTCTACGTCCAATCCCTCATCACTTCAGGTTGGCGAACAACCCTATCAGCGAGTAAACGGGTTGCTCTATGCTTGGAAACAACAGGATGCCGTGCGACGTAGCCAGCATATCGAGGAAAACGTTGGTTTGAATGCTTAGCTTGCCGTTGTTCTCGGTGGAAATGCGGTCGCTTGAAATGGACTGGATTGTGAAGCCGACGTCGTAATCGCCGCGCTCGCTGCTGCCCACCTCGTAGGAAACGGTTTTCGTGGAGTGGTAGGGTACGAACACTTTTTTAGCGGGCCACTTTCCGGGCAACCCCGAGACGGTTATTTCGTAGGCGTCCCCGGCATTCGAATCGTTCTTCAAAATGAATTGGAATCGCGCGGGCTGGTTGGCTCCCGCGACAACCGATGGAGTCAACAATTCGGGGTTCAACAAGTCGCTTCTCACTTGAACGCGAATCCTGAACTTCGTGGTGGGTGCGCCCTGGTACTCGTCCCACGCAGTCAACTCCGCGAAGTAAACGCCGTCCGGCGCGTCCTTGGAAGCCTCCAAATAAGCGCGCATCGGCTGCTCGTAAGCCTTGGAGTCTTCGGACGACCAACCCGGCGGCAAGTCGGTAAAACCTATCTCGTCCCATAATGCTTCTCCGCCGCTCCATCCTTTTGCCGTGACTCCGGAGCCGCGGTTCACTACGAGCTCTAGTTTTTGGCCCGGACCCATTACACCGAGGTCCAGTTCCTGGCCGCCCGAAATGGTTTGCGGTGCGGGGGCTATAACCCTCAAGTCCGCGGCCCAAATTACGGAGGCCAACAACAAAAATACAATCGCTTTCTTCATTCCAAACAATTCACTTAACGCATTTAATTAACGCTTTCGTTGTAGGTGTTTGATGCCCCCCGCCTCTTTCTTGTGTGGTTTTGTTTGAAACGCCTTTCAACGTCAAGGCCTGCGAACCGTGAACGGCAGATTCATTGCAAACGCGATTAAGGCAGTCAACGCGTATTCGTGGCCCGTAAACGGCGCGAGCAACAAGAGAGACAAGGCGGCCACGGGGGCGGGCAAGCCTCTGTAATGCTTGTCCTTTTGCACGTCGTACTTGGCGAGGCGCAGCACGGCCGAGCAAATGAAGAAAGTCGAAGCCAACAACAACGGGGCGCTTGCCCCCGCCCAATAAACGACGAGTACGGCGGGGGCGACTCCGAACGACACCGCGTCCGACAACGAATCCAATGCCTTGCCGAAATCGTCGGCCGTCTTCGTCTTCCTCGCGATTCTACCGTCCAAAACGTCGAACAAGGCGGCCAAACCCACCAAAAAAGCGCAAACCCAGTACTCCGCGCCGCGCAAGGCGAATAAAACCGCGAGGGAACCGCTGGCCGCGTTGGCCAACGTAACCCCGTCCTTTAGCTTTAACACAAAACCAATTAAGGGGGTTCGACCACTTAAATTGTTGCCTTACGGGCTTGTAGCTCAGTCTGGCCTAGAGCGCCAGTCTTATATGGCGCGGCGGGGCGTTGCACCCGCCGTTGACTGAGACAACTGGATGTCCCGGGTTCAAATGAAGCCCTTTTCTTGGAAAAACGGTTTTCAACGAAGAAGAAAAGGGTTCGCGGAAATCCCGGCAGGCCCACTCCAATGGCTCCATCCCCCTCAGCGAAAAAAAGGCGTAGGCGCGCAAACCTTTTCACTATACTGTCGACTGCCGGTTTGATGGGCGTGCAAGCCTTGTTGAGCCGGTTCGCCTGGGACCGGAAATCGCCGAAGCCGCCGGTCGGCCTTCCAATACGAAAAGTCGAGTACGAAAAGCTCGCAGGCGAAAACCCGAGGATAATACTAGACAAGCGCCTCGCGCCAAAGGTTTTCATGAAAAAGAAAGGGGTTTTTCAGCCCGTAACCGCGGCTCACAACGTGGGCCTCGCATACGGCTTTCAACCCGTTTACACTCGGGACCCTTCAAAAATCGCTTCTTATCGCGACGCCGACAACGCGCGCCTTAACCAATTCCTCCAGTCGTGGTCGGATTACGTTAATTACTTGAAGCAAAAAGGTTTGACCCAGGAAAGGGCGATTCAAACCCTGCAATACAACCAACAATTCCAGGATTTGACGCCTGAAGAACGCGAAAAAATTATTGAAGAAGTTTCCGGGCATTACGACGGCAGCCTGCCAAAAAACGAGGGAAGCACTACGGGAAAAACCTTTGAAAAGCCCGAGGGGTCGGAGAGCAACGCTTACCCGCTCGGCTACTATTTCGAGTTGCCTGAACACTTTCCTTTGGACAAGTACCGAGAGTTGGTCGAGCGAAACCACGAGCTCTTGAAGCGCGGCCGAATCGCTTTCCTCCACCCTTCGGGGGACATTCGTGAAGCCCGCATCGACGTCGTTTTTTCGAGCCCCGAACACTTGGAGAGCAGCTTGCCGCCTCAAACACGCGAAAACCTTCAAAAACTGTTTCGCGAGGCCTGCGTGGGTCTTAGGTGTGCCGGGCGCGAGCCCCGCGACTTGGGTTTGGACGACGGCCCCCTCACTCCTCAAACCGTGCCGTTTTACGAACACTTATTCAACGGCGCAATACGCGACTTAATAGTAGTGCCAAGCCACGCCGAAAAAGACAAGCAGGCGTTCTACGAGAGTTTTTACAACCCGGAACACGACGCATTCCGCTGGAATGCATTGGCTCACCTGCTTTCAACCGCGAGCCCTTACCCGCTTGAAGAGCACGAGCGCGAATGAAACCATAAAATACTCGGCGACCCCTTTTTTTAGTGTGTTTACCATCGTCTTCGCGGAAACCGCTTTGGAGCGCGTTCCCCCCGAGTTGTGCAACGAGCCCTTGGTCGTTTCGGCGGCGAGAAAACGCGGAAAAAAACCGGAGGAAATGCTACTCGACTGGTCCCTGCACTCGGAAGTAATGAAGCGCCTCGACGACTGGCAGCGCCGCGGAAGGCCCGACCAATGCTATAAGTTCTTGTCGTTGTGCCAGGAATCCCTCGCCAACCAAAACGGTGAATTACGCGTGTTCGTGCACACTCGAAACGACGAAGTGCTTTCAATACACCCCCAAACCCGCTTGCCTCCCTCCTACAACGCGTTCGAAGGGTTGTTGGAGGACTTGTACCGAAAGCGCGTGATAGAAGGAGGCGGAAAAACCTTGTTGTCTTTGAAGGACTGCCGGCTCTCCGACTTGTTGAACGGCTTGAACGGAAAATTCGCGGTCTTGGACAAGGCAGGAGAACGGTTTCCGGGCTGCAAGGGCTTGGACGGCGCCATAATAGGGGGCTTCCCCGAAGGAAACCTCGAAAACCCGTTGGAGGGATTGCCTCGCTATTCCTTGGGCGACCACGACTTGACTCCTTCGGCTACCGCCTGCCAACTCCTCGGAGGACTTTGAACGTGGACGCCAAAAGCGTTGCGAGAAGCCGCGTCAAGAAACTGGTTGAATTAGCTTGCGAAAAGTACGCCGAAAACCCTGAACTGGCGAAGAGATACGTTGAACGCGCCCGAAAAATAGCGCAAAAGCACCGCTTCTCGATTTCTTCAAAGGAGTACTGCAAGAATTGCGGCGCGCCCCGCATTCCTGGCTTGACCTTGCGCGTTCGAGCCAAGTCGCAAACTCTTTTATATACGTGTTTGTCCTGTAATAAGGTGAAGAAGTACTCGTATTCTTCCCAAAAAAAGCAAAGGTAATTCATTATGTCTTTAAAGCGTGTTACACCCGGTGAAGCCGTAAAACGCATCGCCGCAAAACTGGAGAAGGACGGCGTTGCAAAAGAGCCGGACTGGCTTGCCGGAGTCAAAACCGGTTCCGTGCGCGAGCGCCTGCCCGCCAAGGGATTTTGGCCCGGCCGTTGTGCAGCGGTACTGCGAACCATTCACTTGAACGGCCCCGTGGGAGTGGAAAGATTGCGCAACAAGTTCGGCGGCAAAAAGCGCCACGTAGTCAGCTCGCCGCACCACGGCAAGGGAGCCGGAAAAATGATTCGCACCGCACTACAACAACTCGAGTCCGCCGGCCTCGTCGAAAAAAAGGCGCGCGGCCGCGTGGTAACCGCGAAAGGAATGAAGTTCGTAGACCAAGCCTTGAAGGGCTAAAAAATGGATGGGGGAGTAGTTTCAAAAGAACGATTGGAGGAGTTGAGGAGGCGCAAGGCGATTCAGGCCAGGAAGCGCGCAATGCTTCAAAGCCTTTTGTCGCCCGGCGCTTACGAGAAGGCGTCCAACATCAGGGCGGCCAACCCGGAACTCTATGAAAAAATAGCGGACCTCGTAATCGCCCTCGCGCAACGAGGCTCCTTGAAGGACAAGCTCTCCGCAGACCAATTCCAAAAACTGTTGGCGCGCGTGAACCCGCGCAAGGAAACCAAGATAACTTTCAAACGGTGAAATAAAGATGTCGAGCAACAAGTCACAAAAAAAGAAGGCGGCCCTAGCCAAAAAAATCCGGCAAAACCGCCGCATCCCCATCTTCGTGATGGCCAAGACCGCGCGCCGCGTGACCCGCAACAGCGAGTCCCGCAACTGGCGCCGCAAGAAACTCAAGGTGAAAGACGAATGAGCGAAGAGCGATTCACTTCCCCGGAACAAAAAAAAGCGGAAGAAAAACCTGTTGAAGCACAAAAAGAGCAGGAAAAGGCGCGCGCCGAACACAAGCCCGTTGAAAAACCGGTTGAAGAGAAAGAAGAAAAAGCGCCCGAAAAAAAAGAAGAAAGGGAAAAAAAGCAGGAACCCGAAAAAGAAGAGGTAAAGCCCGTACTCGAACGCGTTTACACCTTTAACTTGCGCAAAGCATACAAAAAGCCTTATTACAAGCGCGCCAATTACGCGGTGCGCCTCTTGCGCAAGCTAGCATCCAAACACTTGAAGAGCGAAGACGTAAAGCTCGACCCCGAACTCGCGCAATTCGTGCGCGCCTCGGGCCAGCCCAAGCCCCGCGTCAAAGTCAAGGCATCAAAGTTCGAGGACGGCACCGTGAAGGTGCAGCTCGCTTGACTTTCGAACTCTCAAAATCCAACGTCAACAAGAACCCTTTCGTGGGCTTGTACGCCCGCACAAGCGACGAGCTAATCGTTTCATCGCCTCGCGCGCCTAAAAAATTCGTTTCATTGTGTGAGGAAACGCTGGGCGCAAAGGCGTTGAACATCCTAGTCAACGAGTCTCCCTTCATAGGCGTTTACTTGTCGCTCAACTCGAACGGCTGCGTTCTGCCGGCTTTAGCCGACGAAAAGGAAGTGAAGGCGCTGGAGCGCGAGTTAAGCGTGTGCGTGCTTTCAACCAACCACGCCCCGGGCAACACGGTTTTGTGCAACGACTCGGCCGCCCTCGTATCCAAAGCAATTGAAGCGGAGGACTGCGACCGCATAAAAAACGCGCTCGGAGTCAAAGTTTTGCACCAGTCGTTCGCGGGAATGCCCGCGTTCGCGTCCACGACCACGGTAACCAACCAAGGGTTTTACGCTTACAACGACTTGAATGACGCCGAATTCGAGCACTTGAAAAAATTATTCGAGGTTAACGGGTTAAACGGCTCCACGAATTACGGAACGCCTTTCAACTCGCTTTCAATCGTTGCTAACTCGAAGGGAGCCGTAATCGGCGACTTGTCGAGCGGAGTCGAAACCCAAAGGGTTTTTGAAGCATTATCGGGTGACTGAAGTATTATGGAAAAAGACAAGCAAGGAAAAATAATCGCTTACCGCGCTTACGGCGCGAGAGTACAAGAGTTATCAAAGCAGGCGCAAACCCTTTCCGCGTTGCTCAACGAAAACTCAGCGGCTTCAACCGCTCTCGACAACCTGCCTTCGGAACAAACCTTTTTTCCGCTGGGATCGGGAGTCCTCGTGAAAGCCAAAGTCGCCGACACGCAAAAAGTGGCGGTTGAATTGGGTGCGGGAGTCATCGCCGAAAAAAACGTTGAAGACGCGAAAAAACTTTTAGGGGAAAGGCGCAAGCAAATCGAGGAATCCATTCAAAAAACGAATCAGGAAGCCCAGCGCCTGACCGTGGAAATGAAGAAAATAGAAGACGAGTTAAACGGTTGAAATGTTCGGCGGCTTAAAAAACAAGTTGTCTTCGTTCGTCAAAAAAATTTCGGGCCGAGAAGAAAAACCTGACGAAAGCATTAAAGAGGGTTTGGAGCGCGAAGCCCGCGAGCTAGTGCCGCCCGCACCCAAAACACCGGAACCCGAAAAAAAAGCTTTTGCAAGCGAAGTAGTCGAAGAACAACAAAAAGAGTTCGAGCCCGCCAAGGAATTAGAAACCGAGTTCGAGCATTCCATACCCGAAGCGCCCCGGCGCGTTGAAAGCAAGCCGGAGCAAGCCAAAAAAACCGAGCCGAGCGAGCCGGTTGAAGCCGCCCCCGTTGAAAAACCGGAACCAAAAACCGAAAAAGAGGCGAAGCCCGCGTTCGAAGTAAAAGAAGAAAAAAAGCCGTTGGCCCCGAAGGTGGGGTTATTGAAGAAAGTGTCCGGCGTTTTCTCGGGAAAAATAGAGATAGGAGAGGAGGAAACAAGGGAATTGTTCGAGGAACTCGAAATATCCTTGCTTGAAAGCGACGTCTCCTTCGAAACCGCCCAATTCCTGGTCGACGACTTGCGCAAGCGCTTGATAGGCAAGAAAGTGGCGCGCAACGCCGTAGCAGAAAGCGTCAGCGAGGAAGTGCGCAACGCCTTAATCGACGTGGTCTCCCTTCCTTCCTTCGACTTCTTCAAGAAAACCGAGGAAAAAAAGCCGTTCACCGTATTGTTTTTCGGACCGAACGGCGGAGGAAAAACGACTACCATAGCCAAGCTCGCCTACCACTTGTCGAAGCGCGAAAAGAAAAGCGTGATAGCCGCGTCCGACACTTTTCGAGCGGCCGCAATACACCAAGCACAGGAACACGGCGAAAAACTGGGGGTGCGCGTAATCAAGCACGATTACGGTGCGGACCCGGCCGCCGTTGCCTTTGACGCGATAGCCCACGCAAAAGCGCAAGGAGTCGACGTGGTATTGGTTGACACGGCGGGACGCCAGGAAACGAATACCAACCTGGTTCGCGAAATGGCGAAAATAAACCGCGTAATCAAACCCGACTTGAAGCTCTTCGTAGGCGAAGCGACTTCGGGCCACGCCCTCGTCGAACAAGCAAAGAAATTAGGTGAAGCCGTGGGCGGAATAGACGGCGTGATACTAACCAAGCTGGATTGCGATGCCAAGGGCGGAAACACTTTTTCGATTGCCCACGAGTTGAAGTCACCAATTTTGTTCTTCGGCACGGGCCAGGACTACGAGGACTTGAAGCCGTTCAACGCCGAGTGGCTCGTGAACACGATTGTTCCCGCTTCTTGAATTCGTAAAACTAACTTTTCCATAAAAGGAATTCGCGAAGCGAATTGGTTTTTGTTCAAACCCTTTTTTCTAGGAAGCCCTGCATCGCGTCGAACGCCTGGTTGAGCGTTGCTTCGTCGGGCAAAAACACGGTGCGGAAGTGTTTGTCGGGGGCGCCGAACCCCGAGCCGAACACGGTGAGCACGCCGGTTTCCCTCAACAATTCGAGCACGAATTCCTTGTCCGTTTCCCACGGGCCTTCAATGCTTGGAAAAGCGTAAAACGCGCCTTGCGGCTTTACACAGGAAACGCCGGGCAGTTCGTTTAAGCGCTTGAAGGTCAGGTCGCGGCGCGGCCGAAGCTTTTCGAGGAACTCTTTTTGAAAACCGGTTTTTACGGCGGCCTCCGCGGCGTACTGCATCGGCGTGGGCGAGCACAAGCGCAGGCGCGCCAGCTTCAACACGGAGTTCTTTAATTCTTCGTCGAAGTTGGTGAACGTGGCCCAGCCGATTCGCCAGCCCGGAGCCACGTAGTTCTTACTCAACCCGTTCATGGTTACTACCGGGGCGTCGGTCAGGGAAGCGGTTGAAACGTGTTTTCCTTCAAAGATTATTTCATCGTATATTTCGTCGGAGAATAACGGTGTGCCGTGTTCGGCTGCAACACCCGCGATTTCCTTAACGGTTTTTTCGGGGTAGAGTGCGCCCGTCGGGTTGTTTGGGTTGATGAGGACTATTGCCTTGGTTTTGTCATCTATTTTCCCGCGCAAGTCGTCGGCATCCGGGTTCCATTCCTCGTCCGAAGCGTAAAAACGGGGTTCTCCGCCGTAAAACGCCGTGAACGCCTTGTACAACGGGTAGCAGGGGCTGGGAAGCAATACGTTGTCGCCTGGCTCTACCATCGCCGCCAACAAGTAGTTGACTGCTTCGCTCAACCCGCTTGACACGAACACGTCGTCGGGAGTGCAGTCGACTCCCCGGGAATTGTTTTTATCACATATTGCCCGCCTCAATTCGGGTACGCCTTGCGAGTCGCAGTACCCGTTTTTCCGGTTTTGCACGGCGCCAACCAAGGCGCGCTTTACGTGTTCGGGCGTGTCGTGGTCGTATGCGTTGGGGTCTCCTATGTTCAGTTTCAACAATTTTTTGCCGCCCGCCTCCACTTTTCGGGCTTCCTCTAAAACGTCTCTTATAGCGTAATTTAGGCCTTCCAATCTTTTCGCAGTCAAATTACTCCAACCTCCTCAATACCCGCGTCCTTCCGGCGGCACCGCTCGAATCCCTTAATTCCAGGAACCGCTTTTTTTCCAGTGAACCCAGAATGTTTCGAATGCTTCGCTCGCTCAACTCAACGCCCGCTTTTTCGGCTGCCGCGTACAAGGCGCCGGAATGCATTCCGTCTTCGACCAGCGAATAAATTTTTTCCTCGTTTTCGGTGAG
>CAZVVY010000013.1:0-14327 GCA_964630975.1 Microcaldota archaeon
CGAATTTCTTCGGTTACTTCGAACCCTTCGTCGCGCAGTAGGCCAACGTAATTGAAGGACCAAGGCGCGGACTCGGACTCGATTACTACCACGTCGGAGTCGGGCAGGTAGTCGTGCAAGTAGTCGGCGTGCGGAGTGCTCGCCAAAAACCTGGGCTCGAAGCCCTTGAGCCGCGAGTACACGAGGCCCGAGTAAACGTCTTGCCAGTCGCGCGAGTTAATCACGGCCGTTGTTGCGGAAACGCTTAAAGCGAAAACGAGTAACGCGAAAACTTTTTTCAAGGAACCACTAACCCCTCCTTAATTGAAAACGTTAAGAAAAACAAAAATAAAAAAGGTTTGCCGTGTGGCTCAGTCGAGCTCGATGAACAGGTAATAATTGTCCGAGCCGCCGTCCGTAGTTGGAACCAACAACTCGAAGTCGAAGTCGGTGCCATTATAGCCCGCAGTGTTATCAACTATCGGGCACACGAAAGCGAAGTCGTCCTTTGCAGCCGACGAACCGTCGTTCACTACGGTCGTGTTAAAGTTACCGTCCGAAGCCTCGGTGCTCAAAGCGCTTCCAGCCCCAATCGTCGTGCCGGCAATCTCAACCTCGGCGTTCGCCGAAGCCGCGAAAGTGTCGGCAACTTGGTCGGAGCCGCTCGCAAACGACCAAGCCGTGTCCAAATTACCCGCCGTGTTTTCGGCGGCAACACTGCTGAAGTCAAACGAATAATCCTGTACGGCGATTACTTCGCCGGACGGAGCGGCAACCGTCCAAGTGTAAAAAGTGTCGCTGTTGGAGTCACGCAACACGATGTTTCCCGCGGCCAAACCGAAGAAGGCCTGCCAGCGGCCGGTCTGCTGGTCCGAAGACACGTCCAAGTAAGTAAGGTTACCGCCCACCGCGGTTACGGCCGAAGCGCTTGAAGAACCCTCGTAAGGAGTTACATTCACGTTCTGGTTAAAGGTCGCGTTCTGCGGATCGCTCGCCGAAACTAATGCGGCTAACCCGAACAAGAAAACGACGAACAACAATTTACTCCCGGCAGTCATACACTTATCTCCTCCTTTTTGGTGGAACTAAAACAGTTAATCACGGTTCCTTTAAAAACATTCCCGTATTGGAGAACGAATTTATTTGGTTACAGAGTACTGTTTGCGGTTTTGGTTGCCGCTTGCGGGGCGTAGCGGGCCGGCGAAAAAACCGTTTCGGGGATGGGTTTGAATGAGGAAAACGTTTTTGCTTTCAAGTATTTTGTTTTCATTGTTTTCAGCGGCGCCCACGGCAAAGAATTTCGCGGCGGCCCAAGGCGGGCCTCGAATCCGAGCAACAAGGGAAAAATTCGTCTCCTTTTTGTCCGGACCCTTCAACCAAATAAGGGAATCCATAATGGTATCCCTGAATTCCGGTAAGAAACGCAGCGAAAACCCGGTTTACTCTTGCCAAACCATTTCGGAGCCGGGGGTTTACGCTTTGGGCGGAGACGTTTTTTATGACGCGCTCATCGGCACGTGCACCCTTATTTCCTCGGACGAATTGACCCTTAAAGGAAACGGCAAAACGCTTTCGGGCCCGGGGGGAAGCGGAAGCATTGCAATAAAAGCTTTGAGAGTGAAAAACGTTTCAATAAAAAACGTTGAAATAAGCGGGTTCGGTTACGGCGTGCAATTCAACGGCGTTTCAAACGGGTTAATCGAAGGAAACTCGGTGAAGGATTCGGGTCGAAAAGGCATTTATTTGATGGATTACCCGCGAAACAACGCGATAAGAAACAATTACGTCGAGAACGCAAGGAATTGTTACGGAGTGCTTTGGAGTTACTACAACGTGTTTGAGGACAACGAGGCAAAGGGTTGTAGGGAAAGCGGCGTATTCATCTACTACAATTCGATTGACAACGTTTTCGAGCGCACGGCGATAACGCATTCCTATAAAGCGATTTGGTTGAGCCAGGATTCGGATAACAACTCGTTCAACGGCGCGGGGCTCACGCGCAACGGCGATTTCGGGGCTATTGAGGACGACTGCGACGATAACGCGTTCAGCGGGATAACCATTGAAAGGTGCCCGGTTATAGGTGGCGGGGATTGAGAGGGGCAAGCACTTCCTTCAAAATATTTTTGGCTTTAACGCTTTTATTGGGAGCGCTCGGCGCCGTAAACGTTAACAGTTGCCAGGACTTATCTAGTTCGAGCACCACTTATGATTTAACGCAGGACGTAAACCTGCCGATGGCGCGAAGCGTTTGCTTCAACATCATGGCCGACGACATCACTTTGGACTGCCACGGCCACCTCATCAGCATCGGCGTGTCGGGCCCGGGCACCAAGTACGGCGTGAACAGCACTTACCACGACGACGTAACAATCAAGAACTGCCGGATAAATAATTACAATTACGGAATTTATTTACACCGCAACGACGACCACCTCGTGAAAAACAATACGTGTTATTCAAACGTGGATTCCGGAATTCAGTTGAATGAAATAAGCGACTCCGAAATAGAGGGGAACACTTGTTACGACAACACGTATGGGATAGACGTAGGCCAAACAACCACGAATTCAAATTTCACGGACAACACGGTTTACTCGAACAGTAAACACGGATTTAGGGTTTATGGCCCGCTCACGGGGCCCGCAGGCGTGCAAAACGGCTTGTTGTTCGAGGACAACAACGCGTCCTACAACACTTTGGCGGGAGCCCTTTTCCAAAACGTGGTTTACGGAAACGAGTTCGACAACTTTACGGCTCACGACAACGCGGTCGGCTTGAACGCGACAAACGAAGCCGGCACGAGTTATTCTTCCACCAACCAAAACACCATAGCTAACAGCGAGTTCACGGATAACACTAATTACGGTATTTTGCTCGACACCGGAGTCGTGTTCTCGGCTGAAAACACGTCAATAAGCGGTTCCACCGAAGGGATTAGAATCGAGGAAGCCGAGGACTCAGCGTTCACCAACGTAAGCGTGGAAGTAAAGAGCACGGGCGCGGCGAGGTGCGTTGCCTTGCACGGCGCGGACGATAACGCGTTTCAAAACGGGGGTTGCTTCGGGGACGCGGGTTACTCAAACACTAATAACTATTTTTTCCTCGTGAATGGCTCGGACAACGTAAACATTTCATCCTACAACTTTTCTTATCAGGGCGGCAGCGAGGCGAAGCAGCCGGCAATGATTCTCGCCAACAACTCGAACGGCCTCAACGTTTCGTACAGCAATTTTTCGGATGACAACGGGATGAGTTACGACGAGCCGATGATTCCGGGTTCGGCCGCGGACTTTCACGCGATTCGCTTCGAGGACGGCGAGCCCAACGCCGGCAGCTTGGCGGGCGCCTTCATACACGACAACGACTTCGACAACTTTACGAAAGCAATTTACGTGGACTACGACGAGCTCGACTCCGGCGAGTACACGACGCTGAACGTTTCCTATAACGCGATTCGCGGCTACCCGGACTCTTCCACGTCTTCCGGAATCACGTTCGAAACCGTTTACGCGGGAGTGTCCGGCTCGGTACAAGACCCGTTCAAGGATTACTTGGTTCTCGGAAACGAGTGCACGGATTTAGGCGAAGCCAGGTATTGCGTGGAATTCAAAGTCGAAGCGCAATCCGAGGGCGACGGCTACGACTCCTATAACAACGACGTGCAAGGCCTGCGCTTCGCCAACTCTTCGGGAGTGCTCGTTCACCAGCCGAACACCGCGTCAAAAACCGGTGAGATGCAGTCGACTTGGCGCGACTCCAAATTCAAGGACAACCGCGCCGCGGGCGCGTGCGACTACGGGCTCTACTTCAATTTTTCGAATAGTGATGCAAGCAACGATAACGGCTCGATTTACAATTTTTACGATTACGGCTCGAATTACTCGTATTGCGACGAGCACGGCGTCTACTTTTACGCGACCAACCAATCCACGCTGGACAAGAGCGTTATTCACAACACGGAGATGGACGGCGACAACCCGGGCAAGTATTACAACATCTTCGACTACGTTTGGTTCGAACTGGTGAACGTAACCGTGAACGATACGGAGGTAGGGCCCGAACACACGGTGAGCAACCCCAGCAACGTAACCAAGAAGTGGACGGTTTACTCGCGCCTCTTGAAGTATGACGACACGCCCGTTGACGGAGGCGTTTTGAATGCAACGCTTTACCGCGATTCGATAAGCGGCTACACTTACGAAACCGTGTTCAACTCGTCCACGAATTCCACGGGTTACGCGCCGCCCGTAAACATGACGGACTGGATTTTCGACGACTCGCTGATGGGCGGCTTCCAAATGTATTACTCCGATAATTACTTTAACGGCAGCAACTGGGGCAACGACGGGTTGAACGACAACACGTGGAATTACTTTGAAATGAAGAACTACAATTACTACAACCCCGTCGAAATAATTCTCGGCAACTGCCCGGGCGAAGTGTCTTCCAGTATGACGCTTACCCGCGATTATTATTCGGGGAGCGGCGTTTGCTTCAACATTACGGCGGCGGACGTGGAAATCGATTGCGACGGCCACACCATTACGGGCCAGGGCGAAGGCGCCGGCATTTACAATAAAGACAATTCCGGGCTCAACGTGACGAACTGCGAAATACTCAACTTTGATGCCGCCGTATCCATAGTCGGCGACTCGGCGGACAACGCTTGGCTCTACGAAAACGATTTTTGGAATAATTCGGCGGGCCTCTCCTTGACGGGCGCGGACTACGCCAACTTCTCGTACAACAACGCGAGCCACAACGAGAATCCGTACGGCTTGCCCGCGTATGCAAGCGATTACGCTTCCTACAACATGTCGGGAAACGTTTTACTCTACCACTTCAACGAGGGAGACGTTTCCGAGCCGTGGAGCATCGAGGACTACTCCGGGAACAACAACCCGGGAAAATCGAACGGCGCCGAACCCGTTGAAAACGGGCAACTGCGCGGCGCATTATACTTCAACGGAAGCGAACGGGATTACGTAACCCTGTACTCGCAGGCGCGGTTCGAGAAAGAAGAAGACTTCACTTGGGCGTTCTGGTTCAACAGCACCTACGTTTCCGACCAAGACTTCTCGATGTTTTTCACGGACAAATTGCACTACGAGTACTTAATGCTCAACAAGTGGGGCTACCTCGCGCTTTACGCGGAAAACGGCACGCAAGCGTCCAGCGGAACCCAGCTGGTCGCGAACACGTGGCACCACGTCGCGGTCGTCCGAAACTCTTCGGCTACGATGTTTTACATCAACGGCGAACTCGACACGTACAGCACGAATGTCGCTTACGACTTCGGCATCGGTTACTTGGGCGCCAACAACGACATTTACAACGGGTTTTACCCGAACCATTTTTACAACGGGTCGATGGACGAACTCGCGTTGTTCAACCGCGCGCTTGAGCCAGAAGAAGTCCACGAGTTATACGAGTATTCGGGTCAGGGAATCCACGTGCAGACGTCTTCGGACAACAACAACGTTTCCCGCAACTACTTCGAGCACAACGACGTGGGCGTATCCCTGCAAACCGACGATTGTTATACCACTACCTCTTGGAACGAGGCCAACGAAAACAACGAGTACGGAATCCACTTGTCCACTTCGGACTACAACAACGTGTCCTACAACAACGCGTCCTACAACGGCGCGGGAGGCATCAGCTTGTGGCTCTCCGAAAACAACAACGTTTCCCATAACAACGCGACTTACAACGACGCAACGCACCCGGTCGCGGCAGCCGGCAACAACGCCAACGCTTTCGGCGGCATCGGATTGAACAATTACCGGTCGTGGACGAGCACGGTGCTTCAAACCGGGGAAAGCGACTACAACTGGATTACGTTCAACAACGCGTCCTACAACACGGTTTCCGCGCTGGTTGCGCGTTACACGGCGCACAACAACATTTCATACAATGAGTTCACGGACAGCCGCTTCGGGTGCTACTCGTCATACTACTTTGCAAACAACAACGTGTCCTACAACGACTTCAGCCGCTCCACCGCGGGCGACGGATTAATGTTTCACGGAACCCAAAACAACGGCTCCACAATAAGCAACAACACTTTCGAGGATTCCTTCCGCGTCGGCTTCTGGATATGGGCTAACAACGGTGGAAACGTTCTTTACAACAACACTTTCAACGCAAACAACAACGTGAGGGTAAACGGCGGGGCAAGCAACAACCGGTTTTACCACAACTATTTTTACGGCGGCTCGGGTTACCACTTTTGGACTAATTGCAGTTACGATAGTGAAAAGGATTACTTCAACACGACGATTGGCGGCGCGGGCCAAGGCAACTACTACGAAGAACTGCCCTCGCAAATATTCGATTCGGACGGCGACGGGTGGGCCGACGAGGAATGGCACGTGGAAAACGGCTTGCCCTTGAACGGCTCCTGGTCGTACTGGACCGAGAACTCAAACCAAGAAGACAATGCCTGTTACGACGCCGCGCCCCACACGAACCGCGGAAAAATATGGCACATTTATTACGGGAATTGGTCGGCGCGCCTGCTCGCCGCCGACGTGAGCGTAACGAACTTTACGAAGTGGAATTCCACGGAAGGATTCATTTACTTTGCCGACGATGACGCGACAATCGATTGGGCGTCACTCGTAGCAATCGGCTGGAAGCCGGGCGGGTCGCGGGCGGACGACGACGACTTCGCGGACTTGGACGACGAATTCAACGCGGCGCCATACGAAGAGTCAATAACCAAGTTGTGGGATTCGGACAACGACGGGGAAGGCGACGACGAGCGCTCGGTAACCGTTTTCGGCAACTCGATTTCGGGGGTTCCGTTCGCCAACTCCACTAACAACACGAACTTCAAGACGGGCATACTCTGGGATTCCAGCGACGGCGGAACCGAGTACGACGAGTCGCAGGAAACCGTGTTCTTCACTTTCATCAACATGACTCGGGATTGCGCGTACACGGACACTTGCGATTACGAGATACGCATTCCGGGCAACCTCGGCGGGCAAGTGGGCGGGGGGGACACCGTGCAAATATACGTGGAAGTATTGTAAACAACGTTTTAAACGCGTAAAACCATTATTTTCCTTATGAGAAAGATTTTTTTGGCGGCGGTATTGCTTGCCTCAACGACCGCCGCATTCCTGCCCTTCGCAACTCCCATCCAAACCGAGGCCTGCAACGAAAACCGTTTCGAGCCGGTAGGCCGCGAATTCGAGTTGTGCGAGCGCCACGGAAACCCGGGAATCGCGTGGACCAAGCAATACGGCAAAGTGCACGAATGGAATTTGACCGGTTTGGACGAGAACGGCACGGCGACAATAGACTACTCCTGGGACGATCAATATTACTGTACGGACGAAGTCGGCGTTGGCGAGGAATTAAACTGCGGCGGCGAGTACGGCTGGCCCGTTCAATGGATTACAATCGAAAACCTGGGCGCACGCCGCTCACCGGCAATTTCCTCGAAAAGCGGCGAACTATACGTTATGGACGCGAAAATCAATGCGTTGGCGTGCGACGAGGGCCGCGAAGCACAATTATACTTCGACTTTTACGTGTGTGAAGGAAAAAACGCGACTCGCGTTTGGACAACGGTTTACAAAACCACTTACGAGTGGCGCTTGTTGTCTGTTGAAGAAAACGGTTACTACGAAATGGAGAAATATGAAGACGGCGAATTCGTTTGCCGAAACGGCGACTACGCCGGCGGAATGCCGTTCACGTGCGACAACGAGACGACCGGCTTGGTGTTCTTCGACGGAATGAGTGTTTCGCGCGGCCCCACAATCGACGTTTTCGGAAACACGCGCCCCGTCTTGTTCGGCAACGTCAACACCATTTCGAGCGGAGAAAAAAAGCAAGCGTTCAAGCCGTTCGCATCCCCCGAAAAAGTCGGGGAAACCGTGAAACAAATCGCGATGGAAGAGCCGGCGGAACAAGAAGAATACCTCGTCAAGGGCGACAACAACGGCGGCCTCAAGGGCTGGCTGAAAACACTGGTTTCTTGGGTTAACTCCCTCGCAGGCCGTTAAGCGTAATCCGCTAATCTTTTCTTTCTTACAAGAAAGAAAACATTAATGAAAAGAAAGAACAAATAGCGCTCACGCGTAATCCACGAGCGAAAACTGTTTTGACTTGTCAATCGAACCTTTTTCTTTCAAAAAGAAAAAGATTCAGCAAAAAGAAACTCTTTAGTATCAAGCGTAATCCGCGAGCGAAAACTGTTTTGATTTATCGTCTTGGAAAATACTGTCAATCTCCTTTTGAATCAACGACAGGCGCTGCTTCAAGTAATTCGGCAACTCGTATTTTTCGACGAGTTCCTGGCTGATTCCAAGATACTTTTCAATGCTTCCCTTGCTGATGGTCAACAACAATTTTCCGCCGCACTTGTTGCACTTGCCGCTCAACGGTACGCGCCGATACTTTTGGCCGCAGTTAACGCAACGAAACTTTTGGCGCGAAAAAGCGCGCAGGTTGCCGTACAAGTCCGGCAGGAAATGCGACAAAATGACGCGTTCGGCCGCGTTGTTTTGGTCTACCGCGCGAATCCGAGTCATCAAGTCCAACTCGGCTTCGACTTTTTCCTGCATGTCATGCAAGGTAACGTAACTCGTCGTCACGGGGGCGTCCAACGAATGCTCGTGCGTGTACTCGAAACCCTCGTATTGCCCTTCCGTCTTCAACCGGTCTCCCACCGTCTCCACTTTCACTTCCGAAGGATTCAACAATTTCTCGCCCGCCTCGAACAATTCGAGGGGGTAACGCGAACAACAATCCATTGCGTGCACTTCGTCGTCGACTTCGCTTGGATCCAACAACGCGGTTAAAACGAGGGGGGCATCCATTTTTCCTCCGCGCGACGACGGCAAGTAATGCAAAGAAAAGTTGAGGAGCGCGTCCAACAACAGTATTATGCAGAGCTCGTCGCCGTCCGCGTTGCGCCTACACGCGCAATGCAGGTAGGGGTGCGCCAACAAGCCGCGCACCTTGCTGGCCCCGATTATGCGCGCGGTTATGCCGGCGCTGATATGGGGCGCGATAGCTATGGCGAGTTTGCCGAACAATTCTTCCGGCCCCGCGCAATTGTAGTAAGCGGGCAAGCCGTATTGGTATACGAGCAAGTCGTCGACGAACCGCGTAACTCGATGCAAATACTCCAGCGCGTAATCGGATACCACTATGTCTTGCGGCTTCAATTCCACGATTTGGTTTTCGTCTTCCACTTCGTAGCCGAGTTCGCGTGCTTTTTCAACGGTCAAACCTATTTCCACGGGTCGAAAATGCGTTAAGGGCACTTCGATTGCGTCGAAACGGCACGTGCCGTCGCGGAAAACGGTTACCCCGTGCTTGGAGCGCAACACGCCTTTCTCCATTGGCTCGGGGGTCTTGGAATCCGAAATCATTCCCTTTACGGCCTTCAATTGCTTGGGGCGAAAACCCGTCTTGCGCACTGCTTCGTCGAAAACTCGCGGCAAAGCCACTTTCTGGTAGGCCGACTTTTTTTCCTTTAATTGCAGGGTTCTCTCCCCGCAATTCGCGCATTTGAACTCCCACGTCTTGTTGTTGCACTGCGGGCAAACGCGGTTGTTGACCTCCAATTCCACGAATGACTCGCCGCGGCGGCTCAACACTTGCACGGCCTTGACCACGTTGCGGGTGTTGCCCCCCAAACCCTTGATGGGAAACAAGGAGTGGACGGGGGGCCGCATTGCGCGCTCGCGCGATTTTTCGGGCCTACCCATGCTCGCCCCTATGTAAGTGCCCGCCCACGCCTTGACTGAAATGCCGGACAAGCGCGAAACGCATCCCAAAACCGTTTCTTCGGAGTTGAACGCCTCTTCAAACAATTCCTTTCGCGGCTTTTGCTTGGCGTCGTAACCATACCCGAACAACAACGCCTTTGCGGCGTCGCCTTCCACGGTTACGCCGCCGCCCTTGTGTGAGCACTCGACTCCCAGCAATTCAAGCAAGGGAAACGCGGAGTTGTCGAGGCGCACGCCCTTCAAGTCGAACCAGTCGTAGGACGCCTCGGCTTCAAAAACTTTTTGCGCCAGCTCCGCGTACTCGTCGCGCGACAAGTCGTTCCACGGCAAAGTGTGTGCGGGCGCGAGCGGCGTATTCGTTTCACCTGCGAGTTTTACGGCTTCAACGAAGGAAATATCCCCCAGTTCTTCCCGTGTTTTTTTAACCCCTTTTTTTTCGAGTAATGCCTGAAGCCATTCCTCGCACCAAGCCCCCGGAATCAAGGGGTGGTTCGTCTTCAAGAAGTCGCCGAAGCACACCAATAGGTCGCCGATAAACAATATCTTCTTGACGCGCCCTTCCAGCTCGCGCGCCCGTTCCCTGGACTGCACGCGCTCAATGGAGCCGTCATCCAACTCGACTACGGGCCCGCACAATTCCTTGCACGGCGTTGCAATCGCCCCTTTTCCGGGGCGCTCGGTCTTGATTTGCGTTCCTATTGCCGGAAAAGAGTCGAGCAATTGCATTGTCGCGGGGTGCAAGGCCTTGGACTGTATTCCACACAACGGCGTGCGGCCGTAGCGCAGGCGGAACCCGCCGCGGCGCATCGGGTACGCGAACACGGGCCTTCCACCCACCAAGTCCTTCATAAACTTTTTGACGGGCTTTATCTCGGTTTTGGAGTCCTTTGACTTGGAAACCTTAATCAAGCCCTCTATCCACTCCCAGCCGATCCCCGCCTTCTTCGCAATCTTCCTAATCTTGGCTGCTTTCAGGCAAACACCTTCGCTGAACACCAGGCACATTCCGCCGCGCACCCGGTTGGAACCGATTCCTTCAACGTCCTTGTGGACGCTGACCTCGTATTTCTCCGTGGGGTCGCCGTCGATTCGCACGGGGCACTCCCTCATTATGAGGCGTATCTCGTCTTCCTTGGGCGTGTATTGCCCTGTTCGCGTGCGCGCCGCATACAAATTTATTTCTTCGACGTAGCGCTCGGTTTCGTCGCCGGTAGGCCGGTAATCGGCGAGGCCCGCTTTTTTGCGGGCGTGGTCCGCCAACAACAAGGTGAATGCTTGGCCTGTCCCTCCGGCGCCGCGAATCGGGCCCGCAAAATAAACGGCTACGTAAGAGGAGCCGTCGGGGTTTTTCGGCAAACGGTCGCCGTCGGATTTATTGGCTAAACCGCGGTCGCCTTTGGCCACCCGCACCCGGGATATTCCTTCGATTGGGGCGCTCACCACGCCCTCCGTAAACAAGGCCAGACCCGTGCGCACGGCTTGCTCGACCAATTCCTCCTTGGAGCCCTCGCAATGCTTTCCATCCACTATTTCTCCTGCAAGCCGGAAACACGCTTCTTCGCGCCCGCACTCGTCCAACAAACCGCGTATGCGCTTTGAAATGCCTTTCGGCCCCACCAACCCTTCGACGCGTTCGGCTACGCCGGGAGCAACTCGAATCTCGACTTCCGTGTCCGGGTCCAATCCCTTGGAGCGCGCCTTGTTGGCCAACGCATAAGCGTTTTTGAGTTTGGCCTTCAAGCCGTCCAAGTAACCCTGCATTTTCGGGGAGGCAATCATTTGAAGTTAAACACCTTTAAGGAAGAGGTTTCGGGGTCGAGTACGGGAAACTCGCAAGGGGACGGCTCGTGGCCGATGCGCAACTGGAAGTCAGTGGTGTCCTGCCACGTGCCTGAATTGACTATTGTCGTCCCCCGATAATTCTTGTACCCGTTCTTGTGCACGTGGCCGAAGTGGAACACGTCGGGAACCGCGTCTATAACCAGGTAATCCTTTTTCTCGGGAACAATCGGCTTTTCGCCGTACAAGGGCAGCAAGTGCCTCTTCCTAAGCATTTCGCGACCCACTATTTCGGGCCGGCGGTAGCCGTCACGCAAGGGCTGCAACGAAGAAATCCACGTGTCCACGCTCGTGCCGTGGTACATCAAAACGTTTAAGCCCGCCACTTCCACGTACGCCGGGTCGCCCACCAAATGCACGTTCTTGCGCTTCTCCAACTCCCCGACGAACTCGCTTGGAAGCCGGGGCTGGGGGTCCGCGGTGCGAACAGCGTCGTGGTTTCCCGGGGCGACCACCAACTCAACCCAATCGGGTATCTGGCACAACAAGTCGGTTAACGCCTCGTACTGCTCGTAAATGTCTTTGGTAACGAGTTGCTCTTCTTGCGTCGGGTAAATTCCTATGCCGTCCACCAAGTCGCCGGCCAACAACAAGTACTTAATGTTTCCCGCGGCCTCGGCTTGTTCGGCGTCGCCTTCGCCGTTCAAGAACTTGAGGAACCGCGAGAACTCCTCCCTCAAAAAATACTTGCTTCCAACGTGCAAGTCACTCAAAAACCCGACGGTGCCTTTCTTGCCCGGAACCTTTTTGGGCTCGCGCAAAGGCACTTCCGGCCATTCCACGGCTTCCACTATGAACAAATCCTTCCAGCGCAAGCCGTCGAAAGCAACCACTTCGTCAAGCATTACGCGGGGCGCCAACGCGAGCACGTCCTCGTTCTTTTTTGAGAAAAGGCAGGGCATCACGCCCGACTCGTCCTCGAACTCCACGATTACGTGGCCGTTGCGCGTCTCCCTCTTGTCGGCAACCATTCCAATCAAGCGCGCCTTCTCCCTTTCCTGCAACCGCTTGGCTTCCCTAACGCCTATCACGGGCAAGTCGGTGCGCCTCCTGCGCAACAAGGCTTTTTGGCGGTTGAACCGGTTCCTGAAAAAAGAGACGAAGTCCTGAATGTTTCCGGTGCAACGGCTGTTGTCGCTCACGTCGCACCCTTCGTGAAAGCGCAGTTCGGCCTTCAACTTTTTTGATGGCGGCTCGTACCCCTCCGCCTTCACTGCAACGGGTTGGGACGCCTTCAACTCGGTGGTGTGCTCGTCCAAAAGGCGTTTCACTAGGGACTCGGTCAACACGAAAGCATTGCTTTCAAGCGCCGAAGTAACGGCTTCATCCAACAAATTGCGCGCTTCCTCGTCATCCAAAGCAGCTATTGCGTCGGCTGCCGCCGGCTCGACCAGCAAATCCCTTCTCTTGGCCAATTCGGCTACTAGGCGACAATCCATACTGAAAACGCTCTCCCACCCTTGAAATGAGCAGCAACAACGTTTATGGCGCAAGAAATATTTAATGGTTGAGGCGGTTCGTCACTGCCCGGCGAGTTCGGCTTCCTTCAACGACTCCAACTCGCTCAACAAATTCCAGACCAGGGTGCGGGCGTGGGCGGGCAGGTTGATGTCACTGCTGATGCCGTCCAAGTCGTAAATCGCGGAGCTCATGGCGGCAACCTTGTCGTCGCTCTCCAACAACTTTTTTCTGGCGCCCGAAAGGGTGGCCCGCACGTTTCTCGGAACCGAGGTATCCGAACTCAACTCGTTTAAAACTTCGATTATGGGGTCCAACTCGGCCATAAGCAATCACATCCAAAAGAAAAACCGTTCTCCAACCTTATGAGTGAACCCAATATAAAATCGTGTTGTTTTAGGTTAAGTGTATGGAATTCAAGCGCGCCTTGGCCGCGGCAACCGCGTTACTCGCACTCCTCCTAATTTATTCGTTCGCCTTCACGCAACCAATTGAAGAGCTCGAACCGACGCCTTCTCCGACAATGAAAGCCGAGTTGTTGAGCACCCAAAAAATCGGGGGCGCCGTACTCGAAACTTATTCGTTGGAAGGCAATTACACCGCGTCAATAACCGCGCCGTACACCATGAGCTTGTTCACGGTCCTGCCCGCCGACGCCGAATTCAAGCAAACCTCTTCACGGCCTCCCTCTAACCCTTCCCCGATAACCGAAAACGCTTTTTCGGACGACGTGCCCGCCGGCTCGCCCTTCAACCGCTCGGTGTCGCTTGCAGACGGGGGCGCACCCTTGTTCCTCGCCGGCAACGAGTCGCAGGGAAACGATTGGGAGCGCGTGTTGCGCAAGGCGTCCGCCCTCGAATTGAATGCAAGCGAGGCAATCGCGTTACAGAAAAAACTCAACGAAGCCCTGTCCATTGCAACGGTCTTCGGCAACTACTCGGTTCTGGAGGAACTCGTGGACTACGCGAAAAACGTTACCGAAACCAAGATAACCAATCCGGATTACGACGCGGCAGACGCAATAAGCAAGCGCAAGATAGATGCTTCACAAAGCGACGAGCAGAAAACCGATTACAAGGAGTATCTCAGCAAGCTGTTTGAGGAGCAAATCCCGGACGAAATCGTTTTCTCGGTTTCTGAGGACTCGCCCCAGGACTACGACCACATAAACGTGAACTTGCCGGCGTCCGGCAACCTCCTGTTCAAGAAGACGCTGACGGGAACGGGCAAAAACTATTTCGTGGCCGAACTAACCGAGTTTTACGACGACCGGTTAACCCTGCACGTCGGCGC
>CAZVVY010000014.1:0-11642 GCA_964630975.1 Microcaldota archaeon
CGCGAACATTCGGAACAGTTTGGCGACGAGGCGCCTCATCCCGGAAACCATTTTGTAAGCCGGCCAAGTAATGAATAGGAGGATGAATGCGCTGAGGGTTATGCCGGGCAATAAAGTAAAGTCGGCGGAAACGAACCTTTCCTTCAACAAGACGCTTATGTAAACTATTGAAAGCATTATTACCGCGTTCTTGACCACGCCTTCGACGTGCTTGAACAACTCGTTTTTGAGTGCGGACTCCTGCACCAATGATTCGGCCGCGTAAAAGTTTTGGCCTATGGCGTTAAGCACTCCCTGCGTTTGCTTTGGAAGCAGTGAAAACAAGAAATCCATTATTTGTCTGCTGCGCGAATACATTATGGGGGCCAAGGGAGCCGTGATGAGTATCAACAAGAAGGCTATCACGCTGACCTTGGCGTACGCCGCCTGTGAAAACAAGGGTTCTCCCGCGGCGGCGATGATGATTACGAATTCACCCAATGGAATCAGCAACATGGTTACGTTGGACATCGTGTACTTATCCATTCCCATCGCCATCCCCGACAAAGTGAAGGCGATGAGCGAACCCGTGATGTAAACCGCTACGAGGGCCGCGCTCATCCCGAGCAAGGGAAGGAATTCGGAGAGCGTCGGCAGGACGACCGAGCCCGCGTCCGCATCGTAAAACACGGTGGTCCCGAATGCAACGAAGAAAAACAAAACGAAGAACTCGCGGAACAACCCCATCTCGCGCTTGATGCGCTCCCCGTACTTTGTTTCGGCCAGGGCGAGTCCCGTGAAAAACGCGCCCAAAACCGGGGAAAGCCCCACGCTTTCAGCGGCAAACGAAAACACTACCCCCACGCCGATGGCGTAAAACACCATTTTGTCGTCGTGCCCAATCGAGTGCAGCCAGTCAAGCAAGGCCTTGGAAGCCTTACGAACCACGAAGAACACGGCTACCATGAACAACAACGCGGTGAGTACCAGGGAGTTCAGGGAGCGCTGCACCGAAAAACTCGAGATGAGCACCAGCGTAAAAATCGCGAAAAAGTCCTGCAATATGAGGACCGACAACGCAATTCGCGAGTCAACGTTCCCTATTATGTCTTTTTCTATCAAGAACTTGGCGACCATCACGGTACTCGTGCAAACCAGCATCGCGCCCACTATCACGGCCTCCAAATCCATGAAGCCGAAAAGCTTTGCCGCCAGGAAGCCGAGCGCGAAAACAAGCATCATCTGGGCTATTGCTAGCACGAACGAAACCGCGCCGGTCTCCTTGAACTTGCGCACGTTCAACTCCAAACCCAAGTAAAACATTATGAGCAACACGCCGAACTCCGCAAACACCGGCGTAATGCCTTGCCCCGGGACGAGCAAGCCGAAAGCAAGCGGCCCCAAGAATATTCCCGCGAGAATGTATCCCACCGCGCTCGACAACTTCAGCCGGGAAGCCAGAATGCCGAGAGCCATTGCAACAAGCGCTATCAACCCTATGTCTATTATAGGGATGTGCACCGCTTCAGCCACCATACTATTTAAGGAATGCAAGGTGAATTTAAAAAACGATAAGGACGATAAATAATTGGCGGGCCCGTAGCTCAGCTTGGATAGAGCGGTTGCCTCCTAAAAAGGGGAAACTGCGTTTCTCCCTCTGACCCTCTTCCTTTTTGGAGGGCGCTGGAGCGAGCAAAAGGTCGGGGGTTCGAATGCACTTTTTCTTTTTCGCGGAAAAAGAAACACGGCAAAACCTTCGTAGGGTTTTGTTGTGCCCGCAAACGCTTCGCGTTTGCTTGGGACCTGCACTAAAAGAAAAAGGCCGATACTCCCCTCGGGCCCGCTGAATCTTTCTTTCTTTTGTAAAAGAAAGACGTCTTCTTGACAGAAAAGAAACGAGTTTACCACGACGCCTTTTTTATTTCGGGCGCGCTTCTAACTAACCGTGAAAGCACAAATAAGCGTTGAATTCTTTTTGGTCGCCTCGTTCGCCGTAGTGCTCACCATAATGATTTACCAATCCAACGCCGGCCTCTACTCTTCCACGCGCCTGTTGGACGACGCCTACCTCGCCAAAACCTCCCTCGACCGATTGTCGAAAGCGTCCGACGAGGCGTGGCTTCAAGGAAACGCTTCAAGGCGCTCCCTCGCCGTGTTCCTCCCTTCCTCCGTGAACTGCTTATACTTCGAAGCCGGAGAACTGTTTTGCTTGATGCCGCCCGATTACGCCGAACCCCCCGAAAACAGGTTGGCTTCGCGAACGCGCGCCCCCGTGTTCGTGGACTGCGGGCGCCCCGTGAGCGCGGGCTGGGTTTTCGCTTCCCTCGAAAACAATTCTTCGAACGTCGTGTTGACCTGTTAGTGTTTTTATTGCGTTTTCAGTAACTTGTTTCGTGAAGCTGTTCCCCTTGATTGCTTTGTCCGCTTTCGCCGCCGCCTGCCCGGTTTACTCGGGGGTCTGCACCGGGTCCTTCGCCGAATTCTTCGGGATGCCCCCCGTGCAACAGCCGTCCTTCGAGGCCTGCGTTTTTTGTTGCAACAATGGCACGAAGTGCGAAGGAGTCATTTCGGTTGACGAAGGGGAGGTTGGAAACACGGAGTGCAACGGCTTCGTCTGCAGTGCAGTCGTTTCAACGGGTTCCGGCGAACACGAGCTTTCTTTTGACGGAGCTATAAATGCTTCGGCGACCGTGAACGTGGTCGCGGGCGAGCCGAGGCCGGTTCCCTCCGTTCCGGCGGCCTTTGCTTTGGCCGCCGCGGCTTTTGCGTGGGTGAAGTCGCGTGGCTGACATAAGGCGCTTGAAGGCGATTCGGGGAGCAGTCGAAAAAAAACACGAGCACAACGTGAAGCGCATAGTTGAAAGGCTCAAGAAAAAGGATTCAAAGTCCAAGCCGAAAAAACAGGAGTCCAACATTCGCCGCGAAGAATTCGGGAAAGTGGACGTATCCGAAATCAAGCAAGGCCCCCTCTCGCTTCCCGCCGCGGTTTACTCTTCGTTCAAGGGGCCATTGTCCTTCATTGCTTCCGGCTTGGCGCGCTTGCCCATGATGTCTACCTTGCAGGAGTCCTTGGATGCCGCGGGCATGAAGAAGATGAAGGCCCCCACCTACCTCGCTTTAAGCGTTTCGGGCGCGGTAGTAGTATCCCTTCTCTTCTCAGGCTTATTCGGCTTGCTCGGCGCCTTGTTCGAAGACGCCCTCTTGTTGTCTCTCGCCCCCTTGGTGGGAGTCGGCGCTTTTTTCGCGGTGGCGCTCTTGGCTTCGACCATACCCAACGGGTTGGCGGCTTCACGGGCCAGGAAAGTGGACCGCGTCCTGCCTTTTGCCTTACGCCAGCTTGCAACGCAAATCAAGGCCGGCGTTTCTTTTCACCGCGCGTTGAGGTCGGTTTCCGAAACCGATTACGGCGTGTTGAGCGAGGAGTTCGAGCAAGTGCTCGGCGACATGGCGAACGGCGTCAGCACGGAAGACGCCCTCAAGTCTTTGCACGCGCGCACGCGCTCCAAGGGGTTGCGAAAGGCCTTGACTCAAATAATGCGCGCGTTTCGTTCGGGTGGAAGCCTCGCCCAAATAATTTCCGACATCGCGGACGACGTTTCGTTCGAGACGAGGATGAGCATCCGCGACTTCACGGAAAAACTCAACTTCGTCAACATCTTGTACATAATGATTGGGACGGTGGCTCCCGTCGGAATCGCGATTTTGTCGGCCATAATGCAGATACCGATGTTTTCGGCGGGCCTGCCTCCCGAACTCATTTACGTGGGTTTCGCCGGGGTATTGGCGGGGACCACCGTCGTGATTTACGCGACCAAGTCGATGGAGCCGGTGGCGTGGTAAAATGAATTTGAGGAAGCAATACGGTTTGTTGAAGAAGTATTACGCGTCCAGCGGCTTCAAGTTTTCTTTTGAAGCATTCGTTGCCGCGTTCTTCGTTGCCGCGGTAATGGTTGCACTAATTCTTTTCCTGCTTAACATAACCGGCATAATAGCTTTGGTGGCTTTCGGCGCCATAATGAGTATGGTGATAACCATTCCCATAAGCATCCGCAACTCGCGCGTTTCCGCTGTCGAGGAAAACCTGCCCGACGCGCTCAAGCACATGGCGCTCGTGTTGAAGGCGGGAGGAACGGTTGAAAGCGCGTTGCAGGAAGCGGCGCAAGGAGGGTACGGCCCGCTCGGCGAAGACTTGAAGGTTGCGTTGCACGACTTGCGGGAAGGCAAGACGTTCGACGACGTGTTATTGGAAGCCGCGGACAAGAGCGGCTCCGTGTTGTTCCACCGCACCGCCGTCATAATCGTGGACGCCAAGAAGGCGGGAGCCGGGTTGGCGGGAGTGATGGCGGAAATCGCGGAGGACTCGCGCGACGTGTTAAGGATTAAGAGAGAACGCGTTTCGCGCACGATGATGCACGTGCTATTCATCCTGACGTCGAGCGTGCTCTTGTCGCCGTTCATCTTCGGGTTCACTTTGACCATCGTCAACTACATCAGCACGGGCATAAGCGGGGCGATGAAGGGCGCTAAAGGATTCGACTTATGCATGCTCAACACTATTTTCCTGTTCTTCTTGACCGCGGAAACCATTCTGGCCAGCCTGGCAATAGGAATAATCCGCGACGGCAAAATGACTAAATTTATATTGTACTCCCCAGTAATGGTGTTGGTTTCCTTGCTCGTTTTCGAGGCGGGCAAGTGGATGAGCGTGCTCATAGTGGGCGGAGAAGGAATTACATGTTGAAAAAAGGCCAAACCGCAATGGAATACGTCGTCTTGGTTGCCGCAGCCATCCTGTTGGTAACCGGAGTCACTTACGTGATTAAGACAATCGTCTTGAGCGGATGATTTTGAAGGCGCAGTCGTCCTTTGAATACGTCTTCCTCTTGGGCGGGCTCATACTCCTAGTATTACTCGTTCTCCTGCTTTTACAGCGAGGAGCCATACCCGAAGCCGAGCGAGGTCTCGCCAACGGCACCGACGCGATTGCTTCCCTGAAGGCGGGCGCGCCGTAGCGCCTTTTAATTGTCTTGCCGTAACCTTGTTTATGAAGCGTTTGCTGTTGTTCGCTCTCCTGGGGTGCACCCTTGCATCCGCGATTTCCAGCGATGAAGCCGCGCAAAAAGCGAGCACTTACTTGTTGGACGAGCCCTCGACCTCGCTTTCGGCTCCCTTGGAAGTAGGGCCTTACTCTTACTGGGTTTTTTATAACCCTATTTATTCTTCTTCGGCGACCCGCATAATAGTCGCGGTTGAGGACGACGAAGGCGGATTGGTGGGAGACGAGCAAACGCTTTCCGCGATTGCGGGCCACGCCTACGATTACTCGGTTATAGTCGAGCAACTCAAGTCGAAAGGCTACTCTTTTTCACAGCTCGCGCCCGCCCTCAACTCGGCGGTGCTCACCATACAAAAAAACCAGGCGTCCCTCTACGAAATACAGGCGCAAACTTCGGCGGCTTATCCCGACATCTCGTTTGAGGGCGTGGAATATTCTTTGGAGGCCTTGCTTGAAAGCGCGACCGAGGCCTCGGTGCGGGCGTACGAAGGCGAAGCACAACAAAACATATTCGAATCCGATTACACCGCGGTTTCCTTGACCCAATTATACGATTATTACTCGCTTGAAATGGGTTCTCTAGGGGAATTATTCGACGCGTTCGACGTTTTTTCCAACGAGTTATCCGATTTGCAGTCCGAAGTGTACTCGACCGTGCCCGACCCCGACAACGAAAACCTTTACAAGGCGTTGGACGCCTTGCGCGAATGCGGCTTGTCCGGCTTGTACCCCAAGTTTAGGTCCGGCGACCCGCGCGCCTCCCTCGAAGTCCTTGAAAACCGCAAGCAAGCGTGGGTCGAGGACTCGGTGGCTTCCTTCCTATACCGCCGCAACCGAATCGATTCCGCCCAAGCGTACTCCGTGGAGTCCAAGAGGTACGCGGTAATACAGTCAAGCAAGCAAATGCTTTACGGTTGCGGCCTCAAAAGCGAGGTAAACGAGCTAGAATCCGTTTGGTCGGACGTGGAATACTACCGCGAAAAAGACAACGAGTTCGGTTACTCCAAGCTAAACGAGTTGTTGCCGCAGGCAAGCGAAAAAATGGATTACGTTTACTCCAAGCAAGCCGAGTGCACGGCTTCTCCGACGAAGCGAGTGGACGACGACGTTGAACTAGACGTTTTGACTCCCCTGGTCTACTTAATCGCTTTCGGAATGCTGGGTTACGCCGCCTACAAGTATTACCAGAAAAAACAACTCGAACAAATGATGAGCGAGTGATTCAAAGCCCGGTAGGCGCGTCCAGGAAAAAGGTTTCAACCTTGAACTTCTTCTTAATTGCGCGCCCAAGCGCTTTCACGCCGAGCGTTTCCGTAGCGTAGTGCCCGGCTTCAACCACGCTTACTTCGGCTTCGACCGCGCCGTGAAAGTCGGCGTGGCCGAATTCGCCGGTTACCAGGCAGTCCACCCCGCGCGCCGCGAAACCGCCGCCGCCCGAGCAAACACCTATTTCACGCACTTTTTTCGGGCCGCACTCCAATAAGCGCACGTCGCACTCCAATGCTTCACTCACTTTTTCCGCGAATTCCTCGGCGGCCAGCGCTTTCGGCAGCATTCCCTTGAAACCTATTCGCGTCCCCTTGTATTCGGCGAAACGCGTTTTTCGCTTTAAGCCGAGCAACCGAAAGAGTTCCGCGTTGTTGCCGTAGCGCGCATGGGCGTCCAACGGCAAGTGAGAAGCGTACAGCGAGAGCCCGGCGCGGCTCAAACAATCCAAGCGCGCCTTCCAGTAATCATCTATTTTTTTAGGTAAATCCTTCTCCCAAAACAAGCCGTGGTGAACTATTAAGTAGTCGCAGCCCGCGTCTTCGGCGAGCTCGAATGATTCCAGACACGCGTCGACCGCCAACCCCACTTTTTTCACTTGCTTTTTGCCGGGGTATTGCAGGCCGTTACACGAAGCGTCTTCGGGTGCTTCGCCGAGTTCCTGCCCGAGCCACGCCGTCAACGCCGAAGCCTTCATTTGGTTGCCTCAAAACACTCCTTCAAAGCGGCCACGTTTTTCTCGCCTATTCCCGGCTTTTCCTCGAAAGCCTGCAAAACCGCTTTTTCAAGCGACTCCAAAGACACGAGACCGGTTGCCTTGGCGAACGCACCCAAAACCGCGATGTTCACGATCGGCCTGCCAACGTGCTTCTTCGCTATTTCGTAGGCGTCCACGGTCATGATTTTCGTTTTCCCGTGCTCAATCGGATTCTTGCTCGCGATTACCGCGGTTCCGCCCTCCTTCAACCCGGAGAACACGTCCACGACGTCGAGAAGCGAATCATCCAAAACTACGAGGTAATCCGGCTCGTACACTTGCTGGTGCAACTTGATTTTTTCGTCGTCAATCCTGCAATACGCTTGAACGGGTGCGCCCGTGCGCTCCACCCCGAAGTAAGGGAACGCCTGCGACTTCTTGCCGTCGTAAAACGCCGCCATTGCAAGCACTTCCGCGGCCGTCACGCATCCCTGGCCTCCCCTTCCGTGAAAACGAACTTCAATCATTCCTTTGTACCTCCGCCTATTCAATTGAACTTAAAACTTTTAAAAGTTGACCGAAGAAAGCTCAAATGACTTCCATTATGACGCGCTTTACTTCCACGAGCCCCGCCTTCCCGGCGACCTTCAACGCGTGCCGAAGCTTGGACTTGTCGTTGGAATACAACTCGTAGAGAGCGTCCCCCTTACGCACTTCGTCGCCTTTTTCCACCTTCAACATTATTCCGGCGCACTTGTCGGCGGGCGCACCCAAGGTGCGGCAAACCCTTGAAATCGCGTGGTTGTCGATGTGGCCGACCCTGCCGCTCTCGGGCGCCTTGAACAAGGCCTTGTGCTTTCCCATTATAACGTCTTCCGGTTCGGCGCCCGGGTTGCCTCCCTGCGCCGCAATGATTTGCCTGAACTTCTTCAACGCCTTGCCCGACTTGATTTGCTGCAACGCAATCCTGTAACCCTCTTCGTTGGTTACGCCGCGCACCATCCCGATGATTATCCCGGAAAGCTTGCAAGCCTTGTCCACGAGCTTGTCGTTATCCTTTTCCTGCAACGCCTCCAAGACCGCGCGCGCCTCGAAACAAGGCCCTATCCCGTTGATTAACGGCTCGCTGCCGTCCGTTATTACTACGTGGACCTGCATATCCAACAGCTTACCCAAACCCTCGAATTGCTTGGCCAACTCCCGCGCTTCCTCGATTCCCTCAACCTTCGTCCCGCGCCCGATGGGAATGTCGAGCAACACGTATTGCGCGCCCTCGGCTTTTTTCTTGGCGAGAATGCTCGACAACAACAACGGGGTCGGGTCCAAGCGCAACGGCCTGCGCACGTGAATCAGCTTGTCGTCGGCGGCGGCCATGTTCACGGCGCCGCCCCAAACAATGCAGCCCCCCGCCTTTTTTACTACCGAACCCATTTTCTTGAGGGTAAGCGTTACGGGCGCGAGAACCTCCATAGCGTCCGCGGTCCCCGAAGCGCTGCTGATGGCGCGCGTCGAAGTCTTCGGGACCTTGAATCCCAGCGAAGCAAGTATGGGTACTATCAGCATCGAACCCCTGTCCCCGGCAACGCCGCCGATGCTGTGCACGCTTACCGCACCCTTACCCGGCTTCAAAACGCCTCCGGACCCGTAAATCGCCTTAGTCAACGCAACCGTTTCCTCGGCGTTCATACCGTTGGCGTAAACCCCGGTAATGAACGAGGCGAGTTCCGCGTCGGACAAGCGTTCCTCCATCAAGTCCCGGATTATGACGGCGACTTCGCTTCCCTCCAAAATCTGGTTGTCCAACTTCTTTTTTATTGCGTCCAAGCTCGCGGGTCGGTGCGCGGACTCCAACCTCACTTTTTGGCCTTCGCGCAGCTTCAAGGCCGCCGCCGTCTCGCGGTAAACCCCGACTTCGCCGCGCTTAATCGATTCCTCGGCGTGGTCCACTATTGCCTCCGCCTTCTTCTTGCCCGCAATGATTAAAACGCGGTCCAAAACGTTGTAATCAAGTTCAAGCGCTTCTTCCGCATTCAAAATTATTTCACGTTTTCCTTGTTCCACGTCGAACAAGCGAACCTTGAAATCCATGAAAAAAATAATGAATACTTCTTTTTAACCGCCCGCCCCCGACCAATCCCGCAGCCCAAAACCTTTAAAAAAGGGTTCTGCAAAACAATTGCGTTCGATTCAAGGGGGAAAAGGATTATGCCGGCAAAGAAAAAAACGAAGAAAACAAAGAAAGCGGTAAGGAAAACCTCCAAAAAAACCGTTAAGCGAAGGAAAACCAAGAAAAAAGAAGCCAAGCGAAAGCCCGCCAAGAAAAAGCGCAGCCTGCTCGCCATCGAGTGGGAAGACGAAGAAGGCTGGGAGGAAGACGAAGACTTCGGCGATGAACTCGACTTCGAAGACGAGTAAAAGCATTAAAACCTTTTCAAGCACTAATCTTGGAGTATGCTCCCGTCGTCTAGCACGGTCAAGGACGCAGGACTCTCAGAACTTTTTTCTTTTCAAAAGAAAAAGCTTCACTAAAAAGAAAGAAGTTAGAGTAATCCTGCAACCCGGGTTCAAATCCCGGCGGGAGCACTCCCGTTTTTTCTTTCAAAAAGAAACAATTAGTTTTATTGGTTAATATTCTTAAAAGGAGAATCAGTCAAAGGAAAAAAGAAAATCAAATCGTTTTTCAACGGCTCCTTGGTGAGAGCCATTCGCGAAACGGGGAAAACCGTTATTTCTTTGCAGCGGCCTTCTTCTTTTTCTTAGCCAAGTTTACTCACCTCCTTTGGCGGTAGGTAAGCGTTTTCAGCCGGTTGTGAAGCCGCTACTCCTCGTCTTCCTCGTTTTCTTCGTCGTCCCATTCATCTTCGTCGTCGAATTCAAAGCGAGCCATTCGCGCCCCGCCCTCCGATGCCTGCAATAAAGACACCGAAAAAATGTTGTTCAAACCGTTTTTAAGCTTGATTGTCGGGAGCCCCCCGAGTGCGAAGCTTATTAAGCAATTCGCCGTAAATCGGAGCTTTTTTTTCGGTAGAATTTTAACTGCGTAAACCCCAACTATTCTTCGGTTATGAAAAAAATCAATCCTTGGGGCACGGACTTGGTCGACGACTACGAAGGCCTGTTCAAGCAATTCGGCTTGCAGCACTTACCCGAAGATTACGCGCAAAAGTTTTCTTCTTCGCGCCTGTTCCGAAGAAACATTTTGTTCGCGCACCGCGGCTACGGCGCCTTCGTCAAGGACGCCGAAAAAGGCAAGCCGGTCGCGGTGATGAGCGGCATAAAGCCGTCCAGCCAATTCCATTTGGGCAGCAAGCTCACGGCCGAAGAAATAATCTTCAACCAGAAGCGGTTCGGCGCAAAAGTGTTTTACGCGGTAGCCGACAACGAGGCCCTCGCCGACAACGGGTTGTCTTACGAGGAGAGTCACCCGTTGGCCGTGGACAACGTAGCCGACCTGCTCGCTTTCGGCCTCGACCCGGACAACGCCTTTATTTACAAGCAAAGCAAGTGCCTCAACGTTTTGAATACCGCCCAAATAGCGTCAAAAAAAGTTACGATGTCTATGATGACCGCGTTGTACGGCCACCAAGACCTGGCGCTCTACCTTGCCGTCCTCACGCAAATCGGCGACATCTTACAACCCCAACTCGACGAGTTCGGAGGACCCAAACGCGTCGTCGTCCCCGTGGGAGTCGACCAAGACCCGCACATAAGGCTCACGCGCGACGTAGCCCCCAAACTCGGCTTTTTGCCGCCGTCGTCAACCTACCACCGCTTCTTCCGCGCTTTGAACGGCGAAACCAAGATGAGCAAGCGCGACCCCCTCAACGTGTTGTCCCTCAACGACTCCGCAAAAGACGTGAAAAAGAAAGTGGGCCGAGCGTTGACCGGGGGCCGCGCCACGGTAGCCGAACAACGCGAAAAAGGTGCGGAGTGGTGGAAGTGCGTCGTCTACGAGTTAATGCTCTTCCACTTCGAGGAAGACGACGCCGAGTTGGCGAAGATGCGCGAGGACTGCGAGGCGGGCAACCTGTCCTGCGGCGAATGCAAGGCGCGAAGAATAAAGAAGATTCAGGACTACCTTGCCAAGCACCAGGAGAAAAAAGAGCGGCTCAGGAAAAAAGCCGAGAAATTAGTAAGCGAATAACGAGTAATGCTTAACCGGCGTTTTCGTCGGCAGGCGCGCGAAAGCCGCGTTCAATGCGAGGTAGGAAGTTGTTATGCCGGCCGCAAATAAGAGTCGCTCGAAAGCGGTAACCGGAATCAACGCCCACCAAGCGGAGGCCGGGATGTTGTACGCGTACAAGAAGGCAACGCTGCCCACGGCGTGCGCGGTAAACGTGGCCCCCAACGATTGTGCTAACAGATTATTTTCGGCCAACAATTTGGCGCCTATTGGAATCACCCAAAACAACGCGTAAGCCCACGCCGCGCCCCCTTCGGGATGCATCCAAAACAAGGCCATACAAGCAATTGCGGCCAGCACCGGCTTTTTACCGGAACCGAAGTAGGCGGCGGCGAACGCCATAGGCAACAAGCGCAACAAGTTGTCTAGCGCGAATTCCTTGCCGGCAACGAAGAACTCGAATGCTTGAACCGCGAGAACGCTTCCAACACCCGCGACCGGCCCCAGCAAGCCGGCGCCCA
>CAZVVY010000015.1:0-6709 GCA_964630975.1 Microcaldota archaeon
GTAGCCAACCAATAAGACTATTTTTTTGAGAGTCTTTTCTTAGGTCCGAACCCATTGGGTAAGCAACAATTTTTTTGGTAGAAAGCCAACAATATGCGTTAGCCATCGCATAAGTTTGTATTATATCAAACTTTTGCATGAATAATAATCTTTCAGGAATTCCTAAAAATCCATTCAAATGCCAATGATGAACCCAAGGTTCTTTTTTTTGTCCTTGCCAACTCATGCGACAATATTCTGTAACAGTGGAATCTCGTGGAATGTACAAATGTGCGTCTATTCCATGTTCTCGTTGTATTTTTGCTAGTCTATAACCTATTCCGAGCATATTTCCAACATGCAAAACACTAATTTTTTTCATTTTATTATCGTTCCAGAACTTTCGCCGCTTCTTCAAACCCCAACTTTCGTGTTTTCATGATCACTTGTTCAATTTTGTATTGTTCGTTGAAAAACTTTGTTTTCATTGAAGGCAAGTCCAAAACAGCAAAAGACGCGCCTTTTACTCCGTTTCTCGGTTGTCCAACGGAACCCGGATTTATTACTAAATTTGAACCTTGTTTTTTAGCGAATGGTTTGTGCGTGTGACCCATCGCTAACACGTCAAAACCGCTAGGTATCTTGACGTCATCATCCGGATTTACGTAACCATTCAATGGATTAGAGGGAGAGCCGTGCACGAGAAAAAGTTTTTTCCCAGTGGCTTCTAATTCTAGTTTTTCGGGTAGTTTTGAAAGAAAGCTAATGCTTTCACTGGAAACGAGTTTGCGGGTCAATTCAAAAGATTTTATTCCTACTTGATTCTTAAGACACGGTTTACCTTTAACGAGTGAATGATCATGGTTTCCCATTACGCAAGGAATTCGCTCTTTTTTTATCCGCTTTACGCAGTCCTCAGGGTATGGATAGTAGCCAACCAAATCGCCTAAGCAGTACGCTTTATCTGCTGATTGATAAGCAGAACTTTTCAAAATCGCTTCGAGAGCGGAGTAGTTGCCGTGAATATCGGAGATTAAAGCGATTTTCATTTAACCATCGACTCTTTTATTTTGATTATGCCTTCTGATAGCGAAGTTTTAGGATGATAACCGAGCTTACTTTTTGCTTTTTTGATATTCAACGCAAATGATTTTTTTCGTAAATTATTTTTGTTAATCAAAACATTAGCATTAAATTGTTTAGCAATGGATTTTGCTAATTTTTTTACGGTTATCGAGTTACCAGAACCAATATTGAATACTCCAGTTTCATGACTTTTCAAAGCTAACTTATTTGCTAAAGTTATATCGTCAATATAGACATAATCCCATTCATCATTACTTTTCACTATAATTGGTTTACTTGCATATGCATTTTGAATGAAAGTATCAAAGGCACCGCCCCTACGTTGATTTGGTCCATATACCGAAGCATATCTAAGCAAAATGGTTTCTATTCCTGAATCTTTTGAATACTGTTCACATAATTTTTCAGCCATAAGCTTACTTTTTGCATAAATATTCAAAGGTTTTGGAATTTCTGATTCAGTATGTGATTTTCCAGTAAAAGGATTATAAATCATACAAGTGGAACAAAACACTACCCTACAATCATTTTTTCTTGCAAATTCAAGTACGTTTCGTGTCCCTTCAACATTTACCCGGTTATATTCTGTTTTATCCGGAGTATTAATTACCGCGGCCGTATGCAGTATTGCATTAGGTCGTTCATTTAATTTTATTGGTTTTGTTATATCTAATTTAACTAATTTGGCAGGAAGATTTTTTATTTCATTTCGCGGATTTTTTAAGTAAGTACAAATAATATTTCTATCTTCGTTCGCAAAAGCTTTGGCGGTATTTAATCCAATAAAACCACTGCCAGTAATAAATATCAACGATTTCCCTCCTTTTTTCCATAAAATAAAATGTAGTTATTTTTTCTACTCGGACCTTGAAAAAAAGCTAGGATATGAACTAAGTTAAATAAAATAAATGCAAGTAAACGCTTCCAAAAACCTTGTATTGAATTAGGTATAAAACCAATAATAGAATAGAAGAAAGCTGAAAACCAACTTTTTTTCTCTTGAATTTTGTGTTTTCTAGAAGTCATAAATAAATACTCATGTGTCATTTTTTTTAAATCAACTTTAGAGAATACTTTATTCAATTCTGATTTTGACACCGCCCTTTCATTAGCAGTTATAGAAGAGAATCTAACTGGAGATTTTGTATCCATTGCTAGTCTTATATGCCAATTATCTGCATTAGGTTCAAGAACAATAACAAAACCTTTGGGCTTAGTAACCCTTTTTGCTTCTTTTATCACATTTTGAAAATCAGTGAAGTGATGGAGCATTGCACCACAAAAACATATGTCAAAACAATCATTATCAAATGGTAATTTTTCTGCATCACCCACAATAAATTTAGCATTGCTTTTCTTTTTTCTAGCAATACTTTTAGCGATTTTAATCAATTCGTAAGAAAGATCTAAACCAACAACTTCGAAACCAGCTTTTTCAAAACGAAATGAAAAAGCGCCAGTACCACAACCTATGTCCAATATTTTTCCTTTATTTAGTAATTCATTTATCCTTTTGATAACTAACGAATAGCTTTCTTTTGAATAAGCATCGTATTCTTTTTCACATTTTGCCTTAGCAATAACCCAAGAATTAAGTTCGGCATTTTTTTCCTGCATTCTTTAATATCACTACTCGCAACTAAATTTTAATTTCTCTATCGGCACGAAAACGTTTTCCAGGCTACGCAAAACGATTATCCCTGTTTTGAAATTCGGTTTTTTGGTTACTTCTCCCAGCCGATCTCGGATAACCAAGTCCACATCATTGAATCCAACTCCTGCTCTGAACGGTGTGGTTCCGGAAAATCTGGGGTTTAACTCGAATAAAACAAAAACATTGTTTACGAGCCTTCCTTGAAAATTAGCCGGCCCGGTTACGCCTAATTTTTTCGCGTAATCCTCGCATTGCCCTTGAATTAATTCATTGTTTTCTATCGTGCCTTGGCTGATACCCGTGCTTATTTCGACTTTCGTTTTACCTAAGCCTGTTTTTTGTTTGCTGGATAACCCGCTAAGTAATCGGTGTACGGTTATCGAACCGACAACGGATTTATCCTTTCGACAAACCACGCCGACCGTATATTCGTCCGCGCCTTCCCCGATATACTCTTGAAGAATGAATGGAACTTTTTCTTCCTTCAACCGTTTTGAATAAAAAAGGTAATCCTGTTCGTTTCTCACTACGAAAAGGTTTCTTGAACCGCTACCCGTTCTTTGCTTCAATATTATTGGAAAACCATGCTTTTCCTTGAATTGCTCGTAGTTTTCCGGAAGCGCTGAATCCGGGCAAGGTATGCCCTTTTCCTTGAACATAAGGAACATATCCCATTTGTCGCGACAATTTTTTATCAAAGCGTGTTCGTTTGCTATAATGAGTATTCCTTCCGACTCGAATTGAGATATATTCTTGGTTAGTTCAAATAATTCCGCTTCCGAACCCGGAACAATCAATTTTATCCCATTCTTAATACAAATGGATTTTATTGCATCTAAGTATTGCGGATCATTGGCTAACGGCACTATGAATCCTTTTTTCGCTTTGACGAGTCCTACTGAATAAGCGGTTACGTCAGCTCCGAACGCTTGATAACCCGCGTTCATTAAGGTTTCAAGTATGCCGAATCCAACGCCGCCTCCGGTTACCCCCGTAACTAATACTTTCATTTGATTTTTCATAACTCAGTTTTTTCCCCGTTCCCGTTCTTTTTCAAATACCATTCAACCGTTCGCTTTATGCCCTCGTTTAATTCTACTTTTGGTGCGTAATCCACGTACTTTTTAAGTTCTGAAATATCCGCGATGTGTCGCATCACGTCCCCTTGACGTTTATCTTCAAACTTAATCGGCATCTTGTAACCAGTATGCTTAACGATTAATTGAACTAAATCTAATATCGAAGTTTCCTTTCCACTACCCACGTTCAAAATTCGGCCTCGCGTTTCAGGCGCCTTATAAATATTTACCGTCGCTTCCGCCGTATCAGTTGCATAAGTATAATCTCTTGTTTGTTCTCCAGTACCAAATATGACGGGGTTTTCTCCAGCGGCTATTCGTTTCATGGTTAATGGGATTACTCCCGCGTAGCTCTCATCGTTTTGTCGCGGGCCATAATTATTGAATGGGCGCACTATAGTCGCGTAAGTATCATAAGTAGAGTTATAAGACTGCACGAGCAGATCGCCCGCAGCTTTACTCGCCGCGTAAGGCGTAGTGCTTCCAAGATGGTGCTTTTCATCCATCGGGTCGTATAATGCAGAACCATATACCTCGGAAGAAGAAAAGTGTATGAGTTTTTCATAAGCGTCTTCACGAAGCAATTCGCACATACTCAAAGTCATTTCCACGTTTTTTTCAAAAGTAAATTTTGGTTTAACTAAGGACATCGGTAAAGGTAATACCGCTAAGTCAAAGATAACTTGTATTTCATTTTCTTCAATTATTTTTCGCATTGCTTTTTGATCGCATACATCTTGGTTGTAAACCTTCAACGCGGGAAACGCCCGTTTGGCTTCCTCAAGGTTTTCCATTTTTCCGAGGAAGAAGTTGTCGACCACGACCAGCCGCTTGGGCTTTTCCTTCACGAGCCGGTCGACCAGGTGCGAGCCGATGAAGCCCGCGCCGCCCGTCACCAAAAAGTTTTCGTTCATCATTTAAGACAGGCCTCCAACGCTTCGGCTACCTTACATACTTCGGAGTCAGTCATGGATGTAAATAGGGGAAGCGCAATCGCGCGCTTGAACACATCTTCGGAAACAGGACAGTCACGTGGTGCACCGTAAACTGGTTGGATGCTACACGAATAAGTCCCCATTTGCGCGCCTACTCCCTTGGCTTTTAAGTCGGTTATCAACTTGTTTCTGTTGATTCCCTTTTCAAGCAAGCAAACGAACGACTGATAAATATGCCCACAATTAGGGTCTTCGAATGGAACTCGTATTTTTTCCATGGATTCTAATTCCTCTCGATAAACATTTACGAGAGCGCGTTTGCGCGCTATGATTTCATCGAGTTTACGAAGCTGTTCCGTGCCTATGGCGCTGAGAATGTCGCTCAATTTATAGTTATATCCGAGTTCCATGAAGGACGGAACTATGAATTCATCCGATTGCCGATTAAATGCGGATTGAATTCCAAAACAGGAAAGCATTCGTGCGTGATCGGCTAAAGATTCTTTGTTTGAGGTTAGCATTCCTCCCTCGCCGGTCGTTATTCCTTTGCGAGCGTGGAACGAAAAGCATGCGAAGTCGCTGTCCGCACCAACGAATTTCCCCTTGAATTTTGTTCCAACCGCGCATGCCGCATCTTCTATAACCTTCAAGTCGTATCTTTGCGCTAAATCATGAACCGCGTCTAAATCCGCGGCTTGACCGAAAGTGTGAACGGGTAAAATAACTTTCGTACGCTTGGTTATCTTTTCCTCTGCATCCGTCACATTCATATTGTAAGTTTCTTCGTGAATATCGACGAAAACGGGTTTAGCACCGCAGTACTTTACTGCGTGTGCAGTTGCGGGGTAAGTATAGTCCGATACTAAAACTTCATCGCCACGACTAATACCCAAGGATAACAACGCTAAGTGAAGTGCTGCAGTACAGTTGTTGACCGCAACCGCATTAAGATAGTTAAATTTATCTTTGAATTCGCGTTCGAATTCAGCACTCGCCGGACCTTGCCCGGCTACCCAACCCGAATCGAGCACGCGCTTAACAGCATCCAATTCTTCAGTCCTGAATGATGGTTTTGCTAATGGAATCATTGTTAAAGTAATTAGCTGAACTTTTTTAAATACGCTTTTTCACGCCGCTTACTATGAATGTTTTCCCGCTTTCCTTGAACCAACCGCGTTCGCATAACCACTTCAATAATTCGTAGTAACCCGGCAAGCGCGCGAGGAGGCGCGCGGGAAGCCATAAGGGAAACGGTGGAAAGGGGTTCCATCCCTTCAATTCAATTTCAAAGAATGGCTCGAGAGTTTTTTCTAACTCTTTTTTACTAATTTTTTTTTTATTTTTATAGCAGAGGTGTGCCCTATTCGGAGTCGTCAAAAAAAGCGTTCCTCGTGGTTTAAGTAAACGACTTGCCTCTCTTGCTAATTCCTTTTTGTCTTCCACAACTTCGATTACATTTGCGATGATTACCGCGTCGAACTTTCCATTCGGTAACTCTTGGCTCGTGCAATTCAAGAGCTTTGCTTTTGGCATTTTTTTCCTAGCTATTGAAAGCGCTTTTGAATCCGTGTCAACGCCGGTCACATTGTTTGTTGAATCCAACGCGTTTGTAACGAGACATGCTCCGCATCCTATATCCGCCACTGTCTTGCCGCGTAATTTCGAGAGTAATTCTCGAAGATAAAAGCGCACGTCGAGCCAGTCACCCCACCAGTATTGCGGGCACTCGGCGAGGGCCATTCTGGCGAATCGTATTCGGTTCACACAATGGGTTTGGTTTAAAACCTTTTAAATCAATTCTTTGCGTATGAGCGAAGGCAAGGTTTTCTTGAAGGGCGCTTCGTGGCTATTCATCGCGAACCTAGTGGTCTTAGCCGCTGGCTTCCTCGCTCGTCCTTTAATCGCGCGGTTATTAGGGCCCACCGAGTACGCGGTTTTCGCTCTCGTATTGAGTACGGGTGCCGCTTTGTCGGGTT
>CAZVVY010000016.1:0-6407 GCA_964630975.1 Microcaldota archaeon
TCAATTACGTTGGCCTACTGCGCGACGAAGGGTTCGAAGTAACCGAAGAAATTCGGTTGAAGGATTTCGGAAACTTGGAGCTCGCCGACAAGGCAGGAGTAAAAAAATGGGTGGTTATCGATTCGACTTACGGCTACAACGCGGTTTCGGTTGCCCCTTACGCGGTCAAGACGGGTTCTTTCGTGGTTTTCGCGGACAAGGATAATGCGGACCAGGTCAGGGGCCACGCCGACTCGCAGGGCGTGGACGACGTGTTGTTGTACGGCCAGCTCGACGAGGAAGTGGTTGCCGCGTTTCCGGGCGCCGAGCGAATCAACGAGGGAGACCGCTTTTCGAACAACCTCGAGATTTTGAAGCGCTTGGGCCCGTTGGTGGACACGCGCCAGATTTACTTGACTCACGGCGAACTCCTCGAAATGGGGTTGATTACCAGCGAGTTCCCAATCGTGTTAATCGGGTCCGACGTCGCGCCGGACCAACAACAACAATACCTGCGGACTGCGGGCTACTCCATCGGCATCGTGCTCGGGAACGAGTTGTACAATAACGCGCGCCGGCTCAAGGATGAGGGAGTGCTGGACACCGTCTTGATTCGTTACGGCCAGGGCCTCACCAACGCCGGGGACTTTTACAACGAGGTGAGGGGCCTAGACATAATGCGTTTGCCTGCCTTGGAGTTGAACGTGAGCGTTGCCTACGCTTTTTATAATGCGGAGACGCGGCAAATCGAGTTGGTTATGCGCAACGGCGCCGAAAAGCAGTTGGCTTTCTCGAAGAACACGTTGGAAGTGTCGGCCGGCGAGTCGATGAAGTTCGCGGGGGACGGCGAAGCGGTTTACTTGAAGGCGGGCAGGGACACGAGCGTGGCTTACGACGTGGACTTGAATTACGAGGTTTCTTCGGGGAACGCGGTTCGCGCCGACGTGCGAACCCTTTACGGCGAGGACGCCAAGGCACTCGAAAAAATAGTGCAAACTGTTTTCGACCCGGTCGAAGTAGTGAGCGTCAAGGACGATTCCGAGGTGGACGCCGAGCGGTTAGTGTATTCGTCGACCGAGCGCGAACTCGTCCTCGTGCTTTCATCGGAGACGGGGGCGTTCGCGCACGCGAGAGTGGAAGTGCAGGGCAAAGTTTTCGAGACGGAAGGAAAGCCCGTGGAAGTCGGCGAGGCCGTGGAAGTCAAGTTTTCTGATGCGAGTTTGAGGAAGGAGGACGGCTTGACCGGAGTCGTTTCGCTGACGTACGGCTCGCGCGAACTCGTGTTGTTGGAGAACAAGGAAGTAGAGTTGCCGGTTGAGTACGCCTTTGAAATCGAGGCGTGGTGGGTTCTCGTGTTCGTGCTCCTCGTCATAATAGCGGCCCTTGTTTTCGACCGCCAAAAGAGGCGCGAAAAAGAAGGGGAAGAGCCGCCTCGCAAGAAAGTTAAAAGGCGCAAGCGTAAGAAATAAGTTTGAAAATGCGTCGCTTACCACTTCTTACAATGCTTTCGCTCGCCTTTTTGGCTTGCTTCCTCGCCTTCATTTCCGCGGACTCGCTTACCGCGGCCGGAGGAAACCTCACCTTCATCCACTTAACCAATGACTCGTCCACCCTGAAATGGCAGGGGTTTTACGGAAACGTTTCCGGGCTTTACACCTATAACGCGACGCCCATCCAACAAAACGCTTCCGGAGGCAACCTCACTTACGAAAACCTCAACTACACGTTTACGGGCCTCGGCTACCTCCTCGTAACCAATTCCACGGCGGTAATCGACATGGGCGCCCTGCAACCCGGGCCCCTTGCCTGGCTCGACTCAATTACGGGTGCCGGCGACGACTCGGCAACCAACACTTTCCCAACGAATTCGTCGGTCGTACTCAACTCCAACAACATCACGGACGTGCCCGTTGCATACACTTACTCCGACAACGCGCCTTCCGCGCTCTTCCCGCAATACTATTTGACGGACGGCGACAACATAATTTTCGCGGTGCCCTACGAAGAAGGCAAGGTTGCATTCAACGGCAGCCAAGTCGGCTTCCAGTTCCTGGTGCCCACGCCTTCCGGCGGCAGCGCCACTTACTACTTGTGGTTCTACGACCAAGCCGTTCCCTCTCCGTCCCCGTCGCCTTCGCCCAGCCCTCCGCCCGGAGGCGGCGGCTCCACGCCGACTCCCTCACCCGAGCCGTCCCCCACCACCCAACCCAGCCCGGTTCCGAGCCCGAGCGCGCAACCCTCGCCAACCGCCCAGCCCACGGCTACGGCGACTGTTCCCCCCGGCGGCAGCGCAACGGTTTCGCCTACCCCCCCGTTCGCGTCGCCCACGGTTACGCCGCCCGACTCCGCCGAAGCTGACGTCTGCAAGTTCGGCGTAGGCCAAGTTCTTCTCGTGTGGCGCGAGGTAATCGTGGAAGACCACGGCTCTTTCAACCTGACCAAAGTACGCTTGACGCTTTACAACGAAGGCAACGTTTCCGCGAAAAACGTTGAAATCAAGGAAGAGTTGAAGGTGGACATTGGCGAGTACGACTTTGAAACGCCTCCGTCCTCGATAAGCGGCGGCTCGGCTTACTGGGTGTTCGACAACATCGGGCCCGGCGGGTACCGCCACGTGTACTACGAGTTCCAAGGCGAGTCCTTCGACTGGGAACTCCCCGAAACGGTCGTCGAATCCGGTGAAAAAAGGTTCGAGTGGTGGAAATTCGTGCCCCTTGCCTGGCTCTTGTTAACCTTGCTCTTACTTTACTTGTTCAGCCCGCGCTACTCCTTCAAAGTCCTGCAAAAAGGCGGCGAATTGCACGTGTTCGTGAAGGGTTCGGGTCGCGTGAAGGCCTCGGCGCGCCGCGTTTCCGGCGGCCTAGTGAAGCTCGACCCTGAAAAGTGGGTGAAAGTTTTGCGGGTTCCCAAGACGTTGGAGCCAACGCTTCCCGTTACCTTGAAGCTCTTCGGCGGCGGGGGCGAAAAGCCGGAGCACTCCGTTAAAAGAACCTTAAAAATCAGGTAGCCGCCTATTAATGGTGTAAAAATGGTTTTCAGGCAACCGATAGTGTGTGTTTTAGGCCACGTGGACCACGGCAAGACCACTATACTGGACAGCGTGCGCAATACCAGCGTGCAGTCGCGTGAAGCCGGGGCAATCACGCAGCACATCGGGGCGAGCGAGGTTCCCGCCGAGGTGATTCGCGGGTTTTGCGGCGAAATGCTTGAAAAAATGAAGATTGACTTGACCATTCCGGGCCTCTTGTTCATTGACACTCCCGGCCACGAGGCGTTCGCCAACCTGCGGAAGCGCGGCGGAAGCATCGCGGACATCGCGGTCCTCGTAATCGACGTGAACCAAGGCATTCAAAACCAGACGCGGGAAGCCATAAGCATACTCAAGGAGAGGAAGACGCCGTTCGTAATCGCGTTGAACAAGGTCGACTCGTTGACGGGTTGGAAGAGCTCCAAGAACGCGTGCTCCAATTTTTCTTCGCAGCACCCCGACGTGTTGCAGCGCCTTGACGAAAAGATTTACGCGTTGCTCGGCGAACTCTACGAGGATTATGCAATCAGCGCGGAGAGGTTCGACCGCGTAACCGATTTTACCAAGCAAGCCCTCATAATCCCGTGCAGCGCCAAGACGCGCGAGGGGATGAGCGAACTATTGTTGTTCGTTGCCGGCCTCGCCCAAAAATATTTGGCGGGGCGGCTCGAACTGCACGAGGGAAGCGGCAAGGCAAGCATCCTCGAAGTGCGCGAAGAGCAGGGCTTGGGCCACACCCTCGACGTCATCTTATACGACGGCGTGTTGAAGGTGGGCGACGGAATAGTTTTCGCTTCGCGCGACGGCGCAGTCGAGTCCAAGGTCAAGGCGTTGTTCAAGCCCAAACCCTTGGATGAAATGAGGGACCCGAAGCAGAAGTACGCCCCGGTCAAAAAAGCGTTTGCGGCGTGCGGAGTCAAGGTCGCGTGCGACTCGGCGGACCGCGCTCTCGCCGGGTCTTCCCTTCTCACCGAAGGTGAAGGCGCGCGCGAATCAATAGAGAACGAGTTGCACGAGTTGTCCTTCGACCGGGAAGGCGACGGCGTGATTGTGAAGGCTGACGCTCTCGGCAGCCTGGAAGCAATCACACAAATGTTGAAGGACAAGGGCGTGCCCGTGAAGGCGGCGTCCATCGGCTCGCCCTCCAAAAAAGACGTGATGGAGGCGAAAGCCGTTCACGAGCGAGACAAGCTGCGCGGCGCAATATTGTGTTTCCACGAAAAGGCGGGTGAAGAAGTGAGGCGCGCCGCCGAAGAGGCGGGCGTGCACTTGATTGAGGAAAACGTGATTTACGCTTTGGTGGACGGGTACGAGCACTGGGTTGCCGGCGAAACCGAGAGAGAGCGCAGGGAAGCTTTTTCCAGCCTCGTATTGCCGGCGAAGCTCGTTGTGTTGCCCGGCTGTTGTTTCAGGGCAAGCAACCCCTGCATTTGCGGGATTCGAGTCGTGGAGGGGCGGCTAAAGAAGGACGTGGAATTATTGAATTCAAAAGGCGCCGTAATCGGGCGGGTGCGCTCGATTCAAAAAGAAAAGCAAAGCGTGGACGAAGCCAGGAAAGGGGACGAGCTCGCAATAAGTCTTGCGGGGCCTTCTTTCGGGCGACAAATCAACGAGAATGAAGAGTTATTCGCGCGAATCCCGAAACCGCACTTGAAAAAATTGGAGTCCAAGTACTTGCAGGCGTTGACCGAGGAAGAAAAAGAGTTGCTCGCCGAAATCAAGGTGTTGCAACCGTGATAAGCATCATAGTGCCAACGCTCAACGAGGAAAAAGTTTTGGCGCGCTGCCTGCAATCCTTGAATTCTCAGTCGTATTCCGGGGAAAAAGAGGTAATCGTTTCGGACGGCTACAGCAAGGATTCCACGAGGAAGATTGCGAGGGGAATGGGGGCGAGAGTCGTCAAGGAGAAGAAGAGGACGCCCGCCGCCGAAAGGCAGAAGGGAGCGGAAGCCGCCAAAGGCGAGTTGCTCGTTTTTTGTGATGCGGACGCGGTTTACGCTGGCGACTGGCTCGAAGAATTGTTGAAGCCGTTCGACGACCCGAAAGTCGTCGTCGCCCACGGCCGCATACTCGTGGACGACGGCACCCACCTCGAAAATTTGTTGACCGGAAAAGGCTTGACTCCGTTGATGGCGTTATCGAATTGGCTGGGGTTTCCCAACGGTGCCGGGAGTTCGCTGGCAATAAGGCGCTCGGTGTTCGATAAGACGGGAGGCTTCGACGTTGAAATGGCTACGGGCGAAGACGTTTTCCTTCAGCGCAAGGCGTTGAAGCACGGCAAAAGCGTTTACTGCAAGTCGTCGGTGGCATTCGTTTCGCCGCGCCGCCTCAGGAAGTGGGGTTACGCCAAACTCGTTTCATTCCATTTGAAGAACTGGTTCAAGACGCAGTTCCTCAACTCTTACAACGAGGATTACGAGCGCGTTCGCTGACTTTTGGATACCCACTTGATTTCCTTTTCGCCGCCCTCCAACTTGAAGTGCACGTAGGCGCGCAACGAGAAGATGAGTAGTATTATGGCGAGGGAGAGTGAGAGCGAACCCAGGAAATCGGACATTGCTTGACCCAGCCATTCGCGGGAGTAACAAGTGGCCGCGCGCAAAGACAACAAAACGCCGAGCGCGACGAGTGCGGGCAGCATTTTCGAGCCCTTCACGCCGCGCCACGCGACCAGCGAGTAAATCAACAGTACCGGCGCCAATGCAACACTCAAAACCTTCAACAATTGGGTGACGATCCCCAGCATTTTCAATCCAACTCCTTGTATAACGCGTCGAAGCCGCGGCGATCCATCGCGCTCACGCGAAAACACTTCGCTTTTTCGGCGACCGCTTCCAAGCCCCGTTTAAGTTCCGCATCAGCCGAGAACCCTTCAAGCCCTTTTTGCGCGCTTTCCCCGCGTTCTTCCTTGTCGCACTTGTTGAGTACTGCGTGAACCGGCACTCCCGCGGAATAACCCAGTAATCGTGAGAGGGCGCGCGCTTCGAGTTCGCCGAATTCGCCGGCGTCGCACACGAAGAGTGCGGCGTCCGCGTACTCGCGCACGAAGGAAGGGTTCGACAAGAACACTTCTACTGGCGCTTCCACGTCCAGCAGGGTCGCGTCGCAGTCCAGCGCCTCCAATGCCTTCTTGACTGTCGCGTCCTTGGCGAGCGAGGAATAAATGCGTTTCAAGGCCGCGTTTTGCGTCAAACCGTACTTGCGCATTACTTCGGACAAGGAGTAGCGGTTGCGCACGTCGAACGCGGCGTCGTACTTAATGTGTCGGCAGCCTGCGTCGAAGTTGGCGGCTTCGGCTTCAATCCCTTTTTTTTGCAGGTGCTTGGACAGCGAGTAGGCGAGCGTGCTCTTGCCCGCGCCTTCGAAGCCCAGCAACGCGATTGCCTTCTTCATTCGTTAA
>CAZVVY010000017.1:0-3102 GCA_964630975.1 Microcaldota archaeon
AAACGGCGCGCACGGGCCACAACACCCCTTAAAACCTTTGACCGCCAAAAACATTTCATGCTTTACTCGCACTCGCGCCTGAACACGTTCAAGAACTGCCCCTACAAATTCAAACTCCACTACCTAGACAAAATCCGCGTCGAAGGGTTTGACACCATCGAAGCATTCATGGGCTCCCGCGTCCACGAAGCACTCGAACACTTATACAAAACCAAGATGATGACGCGCCTACTCACCCTAGACGAGTTACTCGACTATTACGACGAGGAGTGGGACAAACGCATCAAACCCCCGAACACCCAAACCACTTTAACGGATGTTTCGGCTGCGCCGAAGCTACCGATTATCAACCGCGAGGGCCTCTCCATCGACGATTACAAGAACAAAGGCCGCGAGTGCCTAGTCGACTACTACAACCGTTACAAGCCCTTCGACGATAAAACAATCGCCGTCGAAAAACGCGTGATGATTGACTTAGGCGAAGGCCTCAAACTGCAAGGCTACATCGACCGGTTGAGCGAGGGAGAAGAAGGCGAGTACGTAATCCACGACTACAAAACCAACAACAACCTACCCAGCCAAGAATGGGCCGACTCAAACCCCCAACTCGCGCTCTACCAAATCGGCATCCAACAAGAACTACCCGACGTAAAAACCGTGGAACTCGCGTGGCACTTCCTCTCATTCGACAAAACACTCCGCTCGAAACGCGACGCCACCGACATCGAACAACTCAAACAAGACACGCGCGCCACCATCAACGCAATAGCAGCGGCCCAAGAACGCGAAGCATTCCCAACTCGCAAATCCGCTTTGTGTGACTGGTGCGAGTACAAGGACCAATGCCCGGAGTGGACGCACAAGCTGGAGATGGATTCGGCTCCGCCGAATCGCTTCGCGGAAAACGACGGCGTGCAACTCGTGAACCACTACGAAACCCTCATGGCCAAGAAACGCGAGCTCGACACTGAATTCGACGAACTCAAAACAGCAATCGCCGACTACACAAAAAAACACAATTACTCGCGGCTCACGGGCGCAAACCACGAGTTAATCGTTCGCTTCTACCCGAAAACCGGTTTCCCGAGTAAGGGTTCGCCTGAGGCGAACGACCTCCAAACCATTCTATCCGACTATGGAGTTTACCAAAAATATTCGACCCTCGACCGATACGACTTCACCAAAGCACTCAACTGCGGCGCTATTAAACCGGAAGTCATCGAGAAGATAGAGCCGTTCCTCACGAGAGGCGAAACCACTTGGATTAAGTTAGTGGAGAAAAGAGAATGAAATCAAAACGCATTGATGGAAATCACGTTCTCTACCATTACTTTCAGAAAGATTTGTTAAAATCCGATGAGGAAATAGGCAAAAAAATCACGCACCGGTTAATTCATGATTTAAGCATTTGGTTTCCATTAAAAGTATACCAGAAAATACCCATTCTGCGCCCGTACGTTATAAGAGATGCCACTTGTCGACAAGGACAAAAAAAGAAAAGGAAAGAACAATGGGGCGCGTGTAATTCGGAAGGTTACTTTCGAGATGATAATAGCCTTCTCAAAAGTATTCCAAAGAAATTTCGAATAAATTCGAAAAAGGAATACTTATCTGGAAAAATGGGAAATGGCTTCGTCGCCAGTCATGTATGGCGAGTGCTAACTGATAAATCTCTCGCTTCAAAAAACTGTTTAACCAATTCATTCGTTCCAAACCTTGTTTGGTTGCCAAAGCAAATATCAAAACTAACCGATCGCGAAGGTTCTTACGCCCAAAAATATTTGCAAGCACTTTCAGTCGCAATTTACTCTAAGGTAAAACTGGAAAAGGGTCCAAACAAATTTTCAAAAATGGCTTGGAAAGAACTTCCCAAACCCAAGAGAATAAAAATTACGAAAAAAGAAGTTGAATCCTTAAATTTCTTCAAAATAACGGAAGAAGACTTACAAAAAATGAATGACAAATTATTAAAAAATTTAGAATTAATTTTATCACATAAAAAAGAACAAGAACTGCACTGTTCAAGGTACTTCAAGAGCTATGATAAGTTAACTGCAAGAAACAAGGAAGAATTTGAAAAATTCATAAAAGAATACAAAGAAGCGATAACTTCAAAAAATAATGTTGGTGGAGAAGAGGGAGTGAAATGGACGAATTAATGAAAATTTTGAAAGAATTATCCAGAGATAAAGGGAGCTACAAGTCAAAAAAATATTTTAAAACAAAAGGAATAGCGCCAGATTATGTTGAAGAATTAGTAAAACAAGAGTACTTAACAGAAGAAGAGCACATCAATAAACAAAAGAGAGAAAAATGGTATAGAATCTCGCCAAAAGGTTACCTTTTAGTTAAGCAACTCGAAGCCGTTAAAATTGCGGAGGAAGCAAAAAAAATTACTTTTGCAACTTTAAAGATAACCATAATTTGGTTGGCCATCTCCATCTTTCCACTCCTAGAAATCATTTCAAAACTCCCGCCAGTGTGTTTGGGAATAGGACTAATTACATTTTTGATTATTTACCACCAAGTTCATAGATTGAATCAGGTAATGCAAACATGAATATGGAAACGATTAAAGCGTGGTTTGGAGCATCCACTAAAAACGAAGAAAAGAAGAGTATCGAAGTTAATGGACAAAAAATTGATTTTTTCGTTGATAATGACGACCCATGTTTTCCCGTAAAAATGTGTTTAATTACTAGAAAAATACGCACGGGAAAAAAATACTTCAATAAGTTAAAAAAACAAAAAACGATGCTCGCCGCAGCAATTTTACATGAGAGAGAACATCAAAAAACACACAATATTTTACTTCTAGTTTTAGGTATAATTGGCTTCTTTACAGGAGCCTGCCTGTTTATTCTGAGTTTATTTCTAAATTTTCTTTCTGCACCAATCTTAAAATTTTGCCTTATTATATTTACTTGTGGATTAAGCTTTATTTGGCTTTCCGAAATCTTTGCAGATCTCGCAAGCGTAATTATGTTGGGCCACTACCCCTTAATTCAAGCACTAAAAACTATTTCAAATACCAAATGTAAAAGGAAGCTATTCGTCATATATTTCATGAAACTTCTTCACCCACCAACCGCGTGGCGCATT
>CAZVVY010000018.1:0-1999 GCA_964630975.1 Microcaldota archaeon
CCGTTCACTTCCGAGGGCTCGAAGCGCACGCGCAACGCGTTGGACGGCTTGGAAAAATTGAAGCCTGCCGCGGACACGACTATTGCGGTGCCCAACGACAAATTGTTGTATTTCGTGGCGGACCAGCCGCTCGACGTGGCGTTTCGCGCGAGCGACGCCGTGTTGACTAACGCGGTAAAGGGAATCGCCGAACTCATCACGAAGCCGGGCCTCGTCAACCTGGACTTCGCGGACATGCGCACCATACTCGAAAAGAGCGGGACCGCCATGATTGGCCTCGGCGAAGTGGAGAACGTTGACCAGCGAAACCGCGTGTTGGACGCCGCCGAAAAAGCGTTGTCTTCGCCGCTCCTCGACTTGGATATCAGCGAAGCCGACAAGGCACTCATAAACATTACGGGCGGCCAGGACATGACTCTCGGCGAGGCCGAACTGGCGGTTCAAAGCATCAGCTCCAAAATGAACAAGAATTCGCACATTATTTGGGGTGCTTCGGTGGACCGCGGAATGAAGAAGAGTTCGGTCCGCGTCCTAGCTGTAATAACCGGCATACGCAACTTGTCGGCGCAGCCCGACGAGGGGTTGCCCGAGGACTTGGAACTCGACTTGTTAGGGTGAAAAAAGAATTGTTTGAATTGTTAAGTGACTTCGTAAAAAAGAGCGAGCGCGTAATCGCGATTACGCACAAGCCTAAGGAACACGAATACCGTCAAATGGCTTTGACTACCGGGCTCGGAATGGCTTTGCTCGGCTTGCTCGGCTTCACTATTACGATGGTCGCTTATTGGTTGAGGTAAAAAAAATGTTGTTGGCTTACAGGGTTACGGCGGGACAGGAAAGCATAGTCGCCGACATGCTTTACGAAAAGGCGAAGAAGGCGTCCAAGCAAGGGCAGAACCCGATTGACGCATTACTCGTCTCATCGAAGCTGAAGGGCTACTTGATAGTCGAAACGCATCACGCAACCGAAGCCAAGCAACTCATCACCAACGTTCCCCACGTGAAAAGCGTTTTAAGCAACGAAATCCCATTCGAAGAAATCAAGGGAATGCTTGAAAGCAAGCCGCAAAAAATCGAGTTGCACAAGGGCGACATAATCGAGGTAACCAGCGGGCCCTTCAAGGGAGAGCGCGCCAAGGTTTCCGTGGTCAACGAGGACAAGGACGAGGTCACCGTGGAACTCATCGAAGTCGCCGTGCCCATTCCGGTAACCATCAAGTTGAACGCGGTAAAAGTAATTCCACAGTAGTTTTTCACGGGCAGATTTTTATCTTGGTTTGTTTGGTTGAGAGGGCCTCGTCTTTCAAAAGCATTTCGCGTAATTCCGCGAAGTCGTCGTTCCGCATCATTATGCAGCCAAGGGAATTCGGGACCCCTATAGCCGAATCGGCGAAAGGCGTTCCGTGAATGCCTATCAGGCAGCCCGGGTTCGTGGAGGAAATCCTTCCCCTCAAGTCAATGCACATGAATCGGTGTAACGGACCGAAGTCGTCCGCGTTGGGCTTAGAGGCCACGCTTACGTCCTTGGTAACATAGAATGTTCCAGTGGGGGTGCGATGGTCCGTCGTGTCCCCGACTGAAACTTCTCCCGTCTTGATGCCCGTTGAAACCGGTCTGGGCCAGCCGTCAAGTAACTCGCCGTTCTTGAACACGTAGATGCGCTGGTCACGGGAGCCCTCGTCCTCGTTTTTGTCCACGACTATGCCGTAAACGCTTCCCGGGGGCGGGGTTATGCACGCGTCCGAGCCGGCGGGGTATTCATCAGGCAGTTCCTCGAAGCCCGCGGGTTCGCCTTCCTCGACGGCGGGCTCCCTGTGCTTGACCACCAGCTTCAACGAAACCTCTTTTTTGAAGGAGTCCACCAAAAAAGTGGAACCTAAATCAATTGTCAGGGTGGCTTGTTTTTCGTCGAAATCCACCAGGCCCTCGTCGTTGAGTTTGGCTGCATCTATGTTCGCGCCGACGTGCAGGGTTAACCGGTCGTCGTAAAACTCGGTTA